>JALEPJ010000011.1 GCA_022766385.1 Rikenellaceae bacterium | reverse complement strand
CATTGAGAGCCTTGATATCAGACTTCACATTATTTTCGAAAGTCTCATTTATGTCAATGCTGACATTGCCGTCACCACCTGAGATGCTGTAAGTATAGTAATAGCCTGACTTCCAACCTCCTTCGAGAGCAGGAACGCTGACCTCAACCGGATACTCATTACCTATATTATCAGTAATCACAACTTCGAAACTCAGACCCTCAACTGACTGCGGGACTACGAAGAAGGTGCTGGCAGCCTCACTGTCAAAATACTCCAGTTTGGTATGGTTGCTGCCGCTGAATTCTTGCGAGAGTGTAGTCCTGGTCTGACCCTCAACGTCCCAGCCGAAATCTATACCACCATTGTAAGTAGCTATTCCTGAATTATATACATTCTTGATAGAGAGCGACTTCACAGTATATTCAGACTTCAGGTTTCCAACCACGAAACGTACTGAAGCGAGCGCGTGATAGAAATTGATCTTTACAGGATTCTCCTTCGCTGAAACCTTAGTATAAAGCAGATCCTTCATCTGGGATGCGACGGTGGATGCACCGGAATAAACAAGCTTTAAATTCTGCTTGTCACTTTTATCGAGAGTCGCATCGGTATAAGCAAAAAAGTCAATGTACTCGCCCGGCTTGGCTTCAGGCCATTCAGCCTTCACACCCGCCTGCGGTTCGACTGTCCAATTGTTATCGCCGTCGGTGGAAACGACTACATTCTGAAGTTTGTCGGCCTCAGGGATATACATCTTGAAAGAACTGAGCGTCTCACTGATATTGTCGGAAGTAATGACAGTACCCTTGGTCTGCGGAGCGAAAGGATTCACCTCATTAAGAGCAGCCTCTGCGCTGAAGGTCAGCTTCATGTCGGCTACGTTAAGTTCAGAATCTTCCGCGATGCTCCAAGAGCTCTGAGCGGATTTCATGGAGAGACCGTGGTTAGCGCTGACAGTCACTCGAATATCCTTGCCGGAGTTATTCTCTTCAATTCCATTGACGCAGGATGCGGCGAGAATGCCTACAGTCACAGCTGTGACCAAAATCTTAATTCTACCCATAATCATTCCTCCTGTTATTTAAACGTAATGTCAACAATACCAGGATTTTCCAAGGTAGTATCTCCTTCAAAACCGGACTTGAATTCTTCGACAGTGACAGTCCTGTCAACCAGAATGCTGGCAGCGAGAACAGAGTTCTCCAATAGAACATCAATTGGGGCCAGCCCCAATTTTTCATAATACTTTTTCATATATAATACCCTAATTACTCAATAGTACAGGAGCTATCCCCCTGCAGTTTCCCAATTCCAAAGGTAGGAAGGAAATAATTATAAAACAAGTGTTTCATAACATAATTCATTCATTTTTTTGCTCATATCATTGAATTTGGTCATATTTAGGCACTTAAGCCCGTTATTTTTATTCAAAAATTTTGCAGATGTCAAAAAGCTTACTAATTTTGTGGCAATAAAAAGAAAACTGATTTTTTATCAGCATTTTTCCCTTCATAATACTATAATGCCCTGGTGTGCCTTCGATGTGAATCGGAGGCCATCGTTTTTTTTGGCAGTATATTCAGAAGAGATTGTTATATTTGTCCAAGATTTATCAATCAGATGAACTATGAAAAAGAACATAATCCTCATCACTGCCATCCTCGCGCTGCTCTCCATTCCGGTCAAAGCTCAGAGTCTTGATTCCAGACTCACAGACAAGACCTTGCGCATAGACTATGTATTCTCCGGAACAGACAGCGAATGCATTATTGCAGTTGATGAACTTCAAAGCCTGGAGGGCTGGGCAGGCAGACGCGCCAATATGAAGGACGTTCCACTCAGGGGCAATGGCCAGATACTGATGACCGAAGCCTGCAGTGGAGACACCCTCTACCGCAACTCCTTCAGCACCCTCTTCCAAGAATGGCAGGCAACGGAAGAAGCCACCAGAGTCAGAAAAAGCTTCGAAAATGTCTTCCTCCTCCCCATGCCTTCAGTAAAGGTCAATATTACCGTCCAGCTCTATGATTTCTACAACAAGGTAGCAGCCGCTCTCACCCACCCCGTTGACCCCGAGGACATACTGATCAGACCGAAGGGCAATGACAATCCGAGCCGATACATCCACCACAGCGGACCGAGCGAGCAATGCATAGACGTAGTGATACTCGCAGAAGGCTATACCGAGGCCGAGATGGACATCTTCTACGCTGATGCTCAAGAAGCAGCCGACGCCCTCTTCTCGCACGAACCCTTCAAGAGCTTCAAGGACAGGTTCAATATACTTGCGGTCGCAGCTCCATCCGAAGACAGCGGAGTAAGCGTACCGCACGAGAATGACTGGAAGAGCACGGCCGCAGGCTCACACTTCGACACTTTCTACTCAGACAGATATCTCACCACATTGAGGCTCAAGCAGTTACACGACTGTCTGGCAGGCGTGCCTTACGAGCACATAATCATACTCGCCAACACCGACACCTATGGAGGAGGAGGCATCCTGAACTCCTACACCCTTACCACGGCTCATCACAAACAGTTCAGACCGGTAGTGGTTCACGAGTTCGGCCACAGCTTCGGAGGACTTGCCGACGAGTACTTCTACGATGATCAGTATACCAATCTCTACAATGACCAGGTAGAGCCTTGGGAGAAGAATATCACCACCAAGGTGGATTTCACCACAAAATGGCAGAAACTCATCGACGAAGGCAAGGCAGGACTCATAGAAGGCGGCGGCTATATGTCGCGCGGAGTATGGAGGGGTCAGGAGAATTGCCGTATGCGCACCAACGAACATCCTGACTTCTGCCCTGTTTGTCAGGACGCACTTGAAGATATTATCAGATTCTATACAGAAGAAAGATAAAGAGATGAACACCAAACTATTGATAGCCAAAAAATTGACAAGCAAAATCGCAGCAGCGGCCCTGCTTTCGTCAGTACTGTTCCACTTTCAAAGCAATGAACTGTTTGCAGCCCCGACAGGCGGAGACTACGCATCCTATGTGAATCCTATGGTCGGCACTGACTTCCACGGCCACACCTTCCCGGGAGCAGCCTACCCCTTCGGAATGATTCAGCTCAGCCCTGACACCAGACCGAAAACCGGGGACTGGGACGGATGTTCCGGCTATCATTACTCTGATGAATATATCTATGGCTTCAGCCATACCCACCTCAGCGGGACAGGCTGCGACGACCTATGCGACATACTGCTGATGCCGGTACGCGATTATAAAGGAGGACTCGACAACAGCCTTTACCGATCCCGCTTCTCGCACGGAAACGAGACAGCAGAGCCGGGGTTTTATAAAATCTTTCTTGATACCCCTCGTGTAAGCGCACGCGTGACCGTCGGACGCAGAATAGGACTCCACGAATACAGCTATGAAGGGGAGGGCTCTAAGCAGCTGATAATCGATCTCAAACACCGCGACCAGCTTCGCGGCTCACGCATTGCCCAGGTAGATGATTATTGCGTCGAAGGCTACCGCATCTCGAAAAGCTGGGCGGACAACCAGCACGAGCACTTCTTCATCCTCTTCGACCAGCCTATCAGCGAGTTCAAGGCTTATGGCAACGAAGGCGCGCTGATCAGCTTCGGAGGCAAGTCGAATACCGTCACTGCCCGCGTCAGCCTCTCCTCTGTCAGCGAGGACAATGCACGTGAGAACCTTCTCTCGGAGGGAGCAGCCTCGAGCATCAATCGCATTGCCCCAAGAGCAGAAGCTATGCCGGGCTTTGAATTTATGCGCGAACAGGCGCGGGCCGAATGGAACTCCTACCTCTCCAAAATTGAGGTCAGCGGAGGCAGCGAAGAGCAGCTTACTACCTTCTACACAGCGCTTTACCATACAGCTATCCATCCATCACTACTCTCTGACGCTAATGGCGAATACAGGGGAATGGACGGGCAGGTTCACAATACTGAAGGAAAATTCGACCGTTACACCGTCTTCTCCATTTGGGACACCTTCAGGGCATTGCACCCGCTCTTCACAATTATCGAGCGCGATAGGACACTTGACTTCCTGAAGACCTTCCAGAGCATTTATGACGAAGGCGGAAAACTGCCGATTTGGGAGCTCAACGGCTACGAAACCAACTGTATGATAGGCTTCAACTCCGTTTCTGTCATTGTGGACGCCTTCGTGAAGGGCATTGACGGCTTCGATTATGCGAAGATGTTCGAGGCGATGGTAGAGTCATCAAAGAAGCATGAATTCGGTCTCGACAGCTTCTACCGTGACGGTGCAGTTCTCGCGGACCACGAGCACGAATCAGTGTCCAAGACCCTCGAATACGCTTACGACTGCTGGTGTATCTGGCGTATGGCCAATCAGTTACAGCAATACGGCCAGAACGACAGCTACGACATCATTGCCGATGAATATTATGCTTATGCGCAGCAATGGCGCAGCGTCTTCGACCCTTCTACGGGCTTTATGCGTCCTCGCCTGAACGGCCGCTGGCTCACACCTTTCGAACCTCGCGAAGTAAACAACCACTTCACCGAAGCCAACAGCTGGCAATACAGCTTCTTCGTCCCTCAGGACATCTACGGCCACATCGAGGCACTCGGAGGCCCGGAGAAATATATTGCCCGCCTCGACGGACTTTTCACTGCAAACAGCCAGACCACGGGACGCACCCAGAGCGACATCACCGGACTTATCGGACAGTATGCGCACGGCAATGAGCCAAGCCACCACATCCCTTACCTGTACAATTTCGCAGGCCAGCCATGGAAGACGCAAGAGCGTGTCCGTGAGATACTGACAACACTCTATACCTCCGCTCCGGACGGGCTCTGCGGCAATGAGGACTGCGGCCAGATGTCAGCCTGGTATGTGATGAGCGCGCTGGGCATCTACGATGTCTGTCCTGGCTCGGGCCAGCTTGCCCTGACCTCGCCTCTCTTTGACTATGCTGTCATCCACCTCGAAAACGGGAAGGACTTCAGCATCTCCGCCCCTGGAGCAGCTGAGGGCAAGCTCTACATCAGTTCAGCAAGCCTCGATGGCAATGCCTACAGCAAGAGCTGGATTGACCACTCCGATATTATGGCCGGTAAGTCATTGATATTCAAGCTCTCGGACAAAGCAGTAAAGAACAGCGACGGCAGCTCGCGTGCATTCGGCATCGCGGAAGAGGACAGACCTGTATCGAAGATGGAGCAATGGATAATCACCGCCCCGAGCATTGACATCGATAACGATGTCATAAACGGCCCTGCCACGGTGAGAATCAACAATATTACTTGGGGAGGATACTCTGAATACGCCATCGTGAGCACGGAGGAGGCTGACCGTCTCATTGCCGGAGAAATCGGAACGGGAGTGAACCTCCAGCGCTACAGGAACTCTTTTACCATTGACGAGAGTTGTACCATTCTCGCGCACAATGTCGCGAATGGACAGCTCAGCGCAATGACACGCACCGACATCAGCAGAGTGAAGCGTGAAATGAGCATAGACATACAGTCAAGATACAATCCGCAGTATAACGCCGGGGGCGACGAGGGCCTCATTGACGGTCGCCGCGGTAACGAAAACTGGCGCACAGGAGGCTGGCAAGGCTATCAGGACACTGACTTCACAGCCATAGTCGATCTCGGCAGCGTCAAGGACATCAGCCTTATAGGAGCCGGATTCTGCCAGGATGCGCGCTCTTGGATATGGATGCCAAGATATGTGGAGTTCTATGTAGCCTCTGAGGATAAGGAATTCCGGAAAGTAGGACGTATAGATAGCAGCACAGACCCTGAGGACTATGAGGTACAGACTCACGACATAAGTCTAAGTCTTTCTAACTCAGATGGTTCTGCAATCCGATATATTAAAGTCTTCGCCAAGAATTTTGGGACCATTCCAGAATGGCATCCGGGACACGGCGGCGAAGGTTTTATCTTTATCGATGAAATCTGGGTAAAGTAACTCTTTATGAATTGAGGACTTCGTACTTTGAGTGCTGGCTATGGTACTCAGGTACGATTTCCATCATCTTCTTGACTATAGCCATATCATCGTAGCTCAAACTTATGTTGTAGAGTTCTTCTTCATTGCGCAGAGCATCGGCAAAAGGATACTCGCGCACTGAAGCGACCATGATTCTCGGATGGTTTGTAGGCTTATTGTGCTCATCCTCGCTAAGCACTTCCTCATAGAGCTTTTCTCCGTCACGCAGCCCGGTATACTTGATTTCCACGTTCTTTGCGCCCATCTGCAGTATCATGCGCTGGGCAAGGTCGGCGATTCTCACAGGCATTCCCATATCGAAGACAAAGATTTCTCCGCCATTGCCCATAGTACCGGCCTCGAGAACCAGACGGCAAGCCTCAGGAATGAGCATAAAGAAGCGTATGATGTCAGGATGGGTAACGGTGACGGGACCTCCCTTCTTGATTTGCTCCTCGAAAATCGGAATCACTGAACCGTTGGAACCCAACACATTGCCGAAACGTGTCGTAACGAATTGGGTCACAGCCGGACTGCCATCTACCTGCAGCAGTTTCTGCCTCAATTCTTCGCTAACGGCGGCATTCTCAGTCGCAGCAGCATTTCCCTCAGATGAGGCTGCAAGATTGTCCGCAATGGCCTTATTGAGGCTCTGGCAATAAATCTCGCATATGCGCTTCGAGCAGCCCATCACATTGGTCGGATTGACTGCCTTGTCCGTTGAAATCATCACGAACTTCTTCGTTCCGTACTTCACCGCCAAATCGGCAATCACGCGGGTACCGAAGACATTGTTCTGTATGGCCATAGCGGGATTATCCTCCATCATAGGAACGTGCTTGTAGGCAGCAGCATGGAAGACATATTCCGGCCTGTGCTCCTTGAAAATCTCCTCCATGTGAGTCGGATTAGCAATGGAGCCTACTATCGTAAATGCCTTGA
>JALEPJ010000002.1 GCA_022766385.1 Rikenellaceae bacterium | reverse complement strand
GAAAAAGTATTTAAAAGATTTGGAAAATAGGAAAACTATGACTATCTTTGCAATCCTTTCCAATTGGTGCGGTAGTTCAGTTGGTTAGAATGCCGGCCTGTCACGCCGGAGGTCGCGAGTTCGAATCTCGTCCGCACCGCAAAGAAGCTCAGTCGCAGGACTGGGCTTTTTTTGTTGACAAAGCTTGAGGGAAGCAGAAGATTCGAACTCGCGACCTCTGTCCCCCGAGGGGATGGCACGAAGTGCCAGGGGGTAACGTGTAAGCGGAAAACTCGCGCTTCAGCGCGAGTTCGAATCTCGTCCGCACCGCAAAGAAGCTCAGTCGCAGGACTGGGCTTTTTTTGTTGCTGATGGTCGAGGCGGAGAGGAAGATGGGTGTGGGCAATGCTGAGAGTGCGGAGACCGTGGGGGATAATCCATTGTATGTCAATGACTTAAGCATTTGTCTATGGGGAAAATTTTCCATAGACAAATGCTTAAATTGCTGAGTACCAGCACGTTATCCCCCACGAAAGGCCCGTGATTCCGTGCGGGGAACCAGGCGAGGAACCAGACAAGGAGCCAGGCGGAGTGCCGTGCGGGATTCCGTGCGAAGTGCCAGGGGGTAACGTGTAAGCGGAAAACTCGCGCTGAGGCGCAATTATTAACTCAAAGAGCCCTCTCAAGAGCCATACCTACAAGAACTGCTTTGCTATATTTAAAAATTTGTAGTATATTGCAAATCCGCATTCTGATGACTCCAGTTTGTGGCCTTTGCCCTTTTGTCAGTCACGAAGTATGCTTTGGATCTATCAGGAGCTAAAGAACAAAAGCCTGATGAAAAGTCAGGACAGGCATCCAAGCATAGTATGATAAATCAAGGAAGAATGCTGGAGTATTGGAAAGATATGGACTGCGAGAGTAATAATTTGATGCCTAAGCGCAAAGCGCTATTCATTGGCGGCACAGGAACTATCAGTTCAGCTGTGACTGAGCTTGTTGCGAGAGATGACAGTTGGGAACTTTGGTTGCTTAACAGGGGCAATCGTCGTAACGAACTTCCAGAAAACGTACATTGCATCATTGCCGACATCAATGATGAACAGTCTGTATTTCAAGGCATCGAAGATCTTCATTTCGATTGCGTTTGCGATTTCATTGCCTTTAAACCTGAGCAGGTGGAGCGCGATTTTCGTCTTTTTTCCGGTCGTACCGAGCAATATATTTTCATCAGTTCGGCTTCTGCTTATCAGAAGCCTGTCCGCGATTTCCATATCACGGAAGAGACTCCTCTCGATAATCCTTTTTGGCAATATTCTCGCGACAAGAAGGCCTGTGAAGAGTATTTGTTCAGCAAGTGGCGCGAAGAGGCTTTTCCTGTGACAATTGTCCGGCCCAGCCATACTTACGGAGACCGTTCGGTTCCTGTCGGGATACACGGAAAGAACGGGTCCTGGCAGGTACTCCAGCGTATGATCGAAGGAAAGGAGGTCATTGTCCATGGTGACGGCCAGTCCCTTTGGACTATGACCCGCAATAGTGACTTCGCCAGGGGCTTTGTGCCTCTGATGGGCTGCAGTGCTGCGATAGGCGAGGCTTTCCATATTACCTCCGATGAGTCATTGACCTGGGACAATATTTATGGGACGGTGGCGAAGATTCTTGGAGTAGAGCTGAAAATCAAGCATATAGCATCTGACTTTCTGGCTGAGGCAGGCAAAGAATATGACCTTAAGGGTAGCTTGCTGGGGGACAAGGCGAATACTGTTGTATTTGACAATTCGAAGCTAAGAAGGATTGCCGCTCCTGATTTCAAAGCGGTATACAGTTATGAGCAGGGAGTAAGGAAGACCATCGACTATATTATGAGGCATCCTGAACTTCAGAAGCCAGATCCCGACTTCGATAGCTGGTGCGACAGGGTTATTGCCCTATATGACGGCTTATCGATGAAGAATGATTGATAATTGACAGTTGATTATGGCCAATGTTATTATAAGAAACGCAAGCATTGAGGATGCTCCGCTGGTGGCGAGATGCACTATGGCGGCAATTGGAATATATGATTTTTCATTTCTCGTACCTGAGAATGAAGATTTTTATAGGAAAATGGTAGAGGTTTGCAGCCGTACAGATACCCTTTATTCGTATGCTAATTCTAGAGTTGTTTTCATAGGGGAGACAGCAATAGGTTGCCTCGTCTCTTACCCTGGTGACAACTATATCGCAGCTCGGGAACTTACCTTCGGGCTTCTCGGCTTTGATGGCACCGATACGGAATGTGAAACTGAGCCGGGTGAATACTATCTCGATTCTATGGCAATATTGCCGTCTTTCAGGGGAAATTCTATAGGAAAAGTTCTGCTGACAGATGGTATTGACCGGGGCTTGGCGCAGGGTTACAAGAAAGTAACTCTTATTGTCAGCAAGGATAAACCGCGGCTTCGCGATTATTATCTGTCAATAGGTTTTAAGGATGTAAAAGAACTGAAAGCCTTCGGTGAGGACTATATAAAAATGGCGTTTTCGTGATTTTTGTGAAATTTTGAATACTTTCTTACTTTTTTTATCGAAAAGTTGACGCTCTTTGTGAAAGATATAACTGATTTGTTTTGTCGTCTTTACAAGTATTTCTATTTTTGCATCGCGGATTCGACGTTAGTCCCGCAGATATTCCTGATTAGAATTTTATATAACTCAATATCGTAATTTATGCGTAAGTATGGTGCTATTCTTTTGATGGCAGTTGCTTTTGTTGCTGCATCGTGTTCGACAGAGAAATTTGGTGAGGAACAGTTGACTCAGCCAGAGGCACAGAACGTAGTAAGTGCTACTGTCAATGCAGGTGTCCTTAACAACGGTTATCAGCTCGGCGGTGATATCACTGTTGATCTTTCTACTTTGCCTAAGACTCGTGGCAGCCTTAAGCTTGAGCTCAAACTCCTCGGTACTAACACTTCGTCTTCCTCCCTCCTTTTCAAGGGTGAGGTTGTAATCGACGGAGAAGTAATCGAGATTAACAACACTATTCCTGCATTCGCAGACAGAGCTGTGATGAACGTTGATGACAGCAGGGTGAATACTCTTCTTAATGAGGACCCTGATCAGATTGTCATAAGGAACATCGTCATCACCGGAAGGGGTGGCATTGATGGTGGTGAAGGCAATGGCGAGGGCGTTGAAGACATCTTCATCAGCCTTGAGGGCATTGTTACCGTCCCTATGGTCTAATTGCCATCAGATTTTTTGGAAAACTAAAGTGTTTGTTTAATAAATTGTTTCAGGCGAAAGATACTATCATGCTAGTAAGTATCATTCGTTTGGGATAGCCTGAGTCGTGACGATTCGGGCTATCCTCCTTCAGTTCAAACACTATTTGAAGATTTTCTGGGCGTAGGAACTAAGGCTCCTGCGCCAGACTTTCCATTCGTGTCCACCTTCGAAAGTTTCCCATACTACTCCTTTGTAGCCCTTAGATTTGAGGGTGTCATTAAATTCCTTCATTCCGTCTATTCTTCCATCCTGTTCTCCGCAAGAGAGATAGATGACATCGAAACGGTTGAATGCTGCAGGCATAGAAAGCATACCTGGTATCTGCTCTTCTGCATTGAAAGGAGTACCTCCGATTGCAGAAGAACCAATGAGTCCTGATGAGAAAATTCCAACAGAAGAGAACAGATCGACATTCCTGAAAGCAACATAGAATGACTGACCGCCACCCATTGACAGTCCCGCAACTGACCTGTGCTCGCGGTCTGCTATTACATTGTAGTTTTTCTCAATGAAAGGAATAATGTCGCTAACAAGCGAGGTGTAATTGTCAAAACCGCTATTGTATTTTGTCTTGATGGTCTTCTCCGGTATCAGCAGTGTCTGTGCGGCGTACTGCGAAGGATTGCCATTAGGCATTACTACAAGCATTGGCTCAGCCTTGCCTGCTGCTATCAGGTTGTCCAATATCTGACAGGTGCGTCCGAGTGTCGACCATGCGTCTTCGTCACCACCACCTCCGTGGAGTAGATAGAGGACAGGATATTTCTTGCTTGTGTCCTTCTTGTCATATCCGTATGGGGTGTAAACATACAGGCGTCTGGTCATATCATTCTCAGCGGAGTAGTACCACGCGTGCTCAACGTTTCCCGGTTTATCCGATTCTTTGTACTCATCAGCAACTCCGCCGCTGATAAGCAGACCGTTTGTGTAGCGTGAACCATCCCTTGATACAAATACATTTGAAGGATCGAGGGTGCTTACTCCGTCTACGATGAACGTGTAGGTGTAAAGTTCAGGACTTGGAAGAGGGAGAGTGATGCTCCAAATACCGGATTCATCCTTGGACATTGCTCCCTTTGAAGGGTCGTGACCGAGCCAGGATGCTGCAATGTTGACTGTTTGAGCCTGAGGGGCATTGAGCCTGAAAGTGATAGCATCCTTTCCGATTTCAGGAGAGACGACAGTGCGTCTCATTGACAGGGAGATGGACTCCTGTGCGTTGAGATTGGCTCCAATGAGCAATCCTACGGCGGCGACAAGCGCCAATTTTCTTTTGTTTGTCATAATAATGATTATGGGTTAGTAATCGATTCTTTCATAGGTCATTAGGGGCAAAACGTCAAGGCTATTCTTCATAAAAGGTCGATGTATAGACAAAGATAAGTAAAAACTGACTATATTTGTATGTTAATAAAGTTCTAATATGAATAGAAAGTCATTGACCCTAATTGCAACGATGCTGCTTGTTAGCATCACTTCTGTTTTTGCTCCACTTGCCGGAGCTCAGAAAAACCAGAAAAAAGCCGAGTCTGATACTACGAAGACGGCTCCTGCCCTTGAATTCAGCCAAGGTCTCTTCGCTGTAAGCCAGCAGGAGAAGGACTGGTATTTCGAAATTCCGGACAGCCTTCTTGGACGCCGCATACTTGCAGTCACCAGATATGTGACCAACACCCCCGGCGCATCTGAATATGGTGGAGAGGAAATCAATGAGTCTATGGTATATTGGGAGAAGGCAATAAACGGCAATCTTCTCCTTCGCGCTGATGTTCTCACCATCAAATCAGACGAGGGTCAGGCTATAAGCAAGGCCGTTGATGTAAGTTCCGAGAACCCGATAATAGCATCATTCAAGCCGGAGAAGGATGCGGGTGCGGGCAATACCAGAATCAAGGTCAGCTCCCTTTTCGAGGATGACACCCAGGTATTCTCGTTTACACCAAGTGGCAAACGCTCAATGGGACTCGGTTCGTTGAAGAAGGACGCTACCTTCATCAGCAGCATACGCACCTATCCTATCAATACCGAAGTAACAGTAACCAAGACTTACAGCTACAGTTCGCAGAGCGGCAATGGCTCATCGTCATATCTTCCGGCCGGAGCTCAAACCGGCTTGGTGACTCTCCAGATGAACACATCTTTTGTGCTCCTTCCAGAGACTCCAATGCAGCCGCGTATGTTTGACCCGAGGGTAGGCTTCTTTGCAGACAGCTACACTGAGTTTTCCGATGACCAGCAGAGTGTTGATGACTTCAGGTTCATTACCCGTTACCGTCTTGAGGCTAAACCTGAAGATGTAGAGAAACAGAAGAGGGGAGAGTTGGTTGAACCTGTTAAGCCTATCATATATTATATTGATCCAGCAACGCCAAAGCAGTGGGTACCTTATCTCATTGCCGGAGTCAATGATTGGAACGTGGCTTTTGAAGCTGCGGGCTGGAAGAACGCAATACGCGGTGAGGAATGGCCGGTGGATGATCCTACAATGAGCCTTGAGGATGCACGTTTTAGCGTAATCAGGTATTTGGCATCACCTACCCAGAACGCTTATGGCCCGAATGTCCACGACCCGCGTTCCGGTGAAATCATTGAAAGTCACGTTGGTTGGTATCATAATGTTATGTCTCTCGTTCACGACTGGTATCAGATTCAGGTAGGCCCTGTGGATCCGCGTGCCCGCAGCATAAAATACGACGAGGAACTTATGGGCGATCTCATCCGTTTTGTTTCTTCGCACGAGGTGGGACATACTCTTGGCTTGCGTCACAATATGGGAGCCAGCGCGCAAACTCCGGTTGAGAAGCTCCGCGACAAGGAATGGCTTGAGGAAAACGGCCACACTATCTCGATAATGGACTATGCTCGATTCAATTATGTCGCTCAGCCTGAGGACAATATCGGTAAGTCTGGCCTTTATCCGCGCATAGGCGAGTATGATAAATGGGCTATAGAGTTCGGGTACAAGCCAAGCTATATCGATGATGTCAAGGAGGACCACCTATATTGGAACAAGGTCATAATCGACCGTCTTGAGAAGAATCCTCGCCTCTGGTTTGGTGGTGAGGGTGGTAATTCCGATCCACGTTCCCAGACAGAGGATCTTGGAGATGACTCTGTCAAGGCAAGTGATTATGGTATTATGAACCTCAAGCGTGTAGTCGCAGCAATTCCTGAATGGAATGCTGAAGAGGCTGATATGTACAAGAATGTAAAGAGGATGTATGAGGGTGTAATCAGCCAGTTCAACCGTTATTCTGGACATGTAGGTACAAATATCGGAGGCAGGTATGTTACACAGAAGAGCATTGAGCAGCCAGGCCCTGTATATGCTCCTGTTCCTAAGGAAAAACAGAAGGCTGCACTCGACTATTTCAACAGGAACGTTTTCACCAGACCTTCCTGGTTGGTAGACCTGCCTTACATATACAACATCACAGACCAGCCGGACAATTATCTGCACTCTGTTGTGAACAATGTTGTCAGTACTTCAAACCTCCTGAACATTGCCAAACTCACGAGGATGGGCCAATTTGCTCAGGCTGATCCTTCAAATTATAAACCGGAAGAATATCTCTCAGATCTTACCTCTATGATATTCAGTGAGTTGGATAAGAGACAGACTGTTGACAGCTACCGTAGATACCTGCAGCGCCGTTTCATCTCAGTTGCCCTTACCGTTGTGAACAATAAGGACAATGTTTTAACGGACGGACGAGCCCTGATTCTTGCCGAACTTAAGAAAATTGAAACTCGTGCAAGGAAAGCGAAGTCATCGGATTCTGTGACAAAAACCCACTGGCAGTCTATTGCCCAGCAGATTGAAGAGGGACTTCATCCGTCTGCGAGTATCGCCGGCTCAAACAGATAAACAATGATCAATTTACTATTGGTATATCTCTTCCTGGCTTTGGGCGTATCCTTTTTATGCTCAATATTGGAATCCACTTTGATGTCCACTCCCATTTCATACATTACTATGAAAGAAGAGGAGGGCTACAAACCTGCCACCAAATTCAAGCAGTATAAACAGGACAGTTCCAGGCCTATTGCCGCTATACTCAGTCTCAATACGATAGCGAACACTATCGGAGCTGCTGGAGTGGGTCAGCAGGCTACCATCATCTTCGGCTCAGAATGGTTCGGCCTGGTCAGTGCAATAACCACAATATTGATTCTAATCTTTTCAGAGATTATCCCGAAGACCATAGGCACCTGTTATTGGAAGTCGTTGATGGGCTTTTGTACCAAGGCCTTGAACGTGCTGGTTTTCGTAATGTATCCTTTGGTGGTACTGGTGGAATACCTTACCCGCCTCATTACTCCTAAGGAAATGGAAACGGGTGTATCGCGTGAGGAAGTCAGTGCAATGGCGAATGTTGCCGAGGAAGACGGTGAGATAGAGGAAGACGAGAATACCATCATTCAGAATCTTATCAATATGGATGAGATTACTGCTGCGGATGCAATGACACCGAGAGTAGTTTGCGCCATTGCACCCGAGTCAATGCCGCTTAAAGTCTTCTATAAGGACAAACGTTATATGCACCACAGCCGCATCCCTGTTTATGCTGATAATGATGAGTATATCACAGGCTATGTTCTCAGAATGGAGGCACTCCAGCTGATGGCAGAAGATAAGTATGAGGTAACTTTAGGCTCGATACGCAGAGAAATCCCAAGCTTTTCCGAAGATGCGCAATTGGACGATATCAAGGACGAGATGCTGAGTAAAGATGAGCAAATAGCTGCAATTATCAATGAGTACGGCAGCTTCCAGGGTATTCTGACGCTTGAGGATGTAATCGAAACCCTTCTTGGCAGTGAAATCGTTGACGAGCAGGATACTGTTCGCGATATGCAGCAGCTTGCACGTGAGAGGTGGGAGAGAATCAATGCTCGAAAAGTTCCATCTGTTCAGAAATGATACCTTTCTTTGGAGAGATACTCTCATTGACAGTGGCAATATCGTGGACCGCCACCGCACTTGCCGCTGATGAAGCCAGTAAAAGACTGGGATCACTGACTGTCAATGTGATAAGGATGCTGCTGTCATTGCTGATGCTCGCATTGACGCTATGGATATTCAGTGGAAGTCCATATCCCCTTTATGCAGACGCTAAGACTTGGTTCTGGCTTGCCCTGTCGGGCTTTGTCGGTTATGTCTTCGGTGATTATTGCCTTTTCAATTCATATGTGATCATAGGTTCGCGCTCGGGGCAGTTGTTCATGACGCTTTCGCCTCTTGTAGCTGCCGTTGCTGGCTGGGCCTTCCTTGGCGAAGCTCTTGGACTTAAGTCGATTGCCGCAATGGCCGTAACTCTCAGCGGTATTGCCATATCTATTATTACAAGAAACTCAAGTTCAGGCAAGTTCACTCTCAAACTTCCTCTCAAGGGCATACTTTTCGGCATTGGCGCGGGAATAGGGCAGGGTGGCGGTCTTGTTTTGAGCAAGATAGGCCTCAATGCTTATGAGGCTTGTGTGCCGGCAGATGCTCCTGCTTCATTCCAGGCTATGATGCCATTCGCTTCGACCTTCATCCGTGCGGTAATCGGAGGAATCGGTTTCATTGCCCTTATGGCTATGACGAAATCCTTCGGAAAGCTGAGGGCGGGCCTCAAGGACAGGAGGGCAATGTCTCTCGTCACTCTTGCGACTATCACCGGTCCTTTCATCGGTGTTTCCCTTTCTTTGATGGCTGTGCAATACACTCAAGCCGGTATCGCATCCACCTTGATGGCGCTGACACCGGCTTTCATTATTTTGCCTTACTCGTTGATTTACAAGCAGAAAATCAGTTTCAAAGAAGTGATAGGTACTATTGTCTCCCTTGTGGGTGTGGCAATGTTCTTTCTCTAGCGCTTCTTTATAGGGTCGCAAGTCAGTCCGACTCCCAGCTTATTGAAGATCTTCTGATCGACTTCGCTCAACATTACGGTTGAGTGCATCTGGCATCCTTTCAATGCAGGGAGCATTGCAAGAGCCTTCTCGCAGTTCTCATCATAGGTGCTGGCCATCGAGAGGGCAACAAGGACTTCATCTGTGTGTAAACGAGGATTTTTTCCGTGGAGATACTCCACCTTGGTCTTCTGTATAGGCTCAATCATCTTTTGAGGGATGAGCTTGGTAGCATGCGGTATGCCTGCCAGATGCTTGGTGGCGTTGAGGATGATTGCAGCGCTTGGCCCAAGCAAATCGCTGGTCTCAGAACTGATGATAGTTCCGTCTTCCAGCTCGATTGCCGCACAGGCCTTGCCGGAACGCTCTTTTCTCTCTTTTGCGGCAATTGTTGTTTTCCTGTCTTCGGTGGAAATGTGAGCCTGCTTGAGGAGCAATGAGCATTTGTTTACCTCGCTCTCGTCGCAATCTCCATTGGCAAAACGGCAGAGTGAAGTGTAGTAACGGCGTATGATTTCATCCTTTGATGCCTTGCAGCAGATTTCGTCATCCTCTATGCAGAAACCTATCATGTTCACACCCATATCGGTAGGCGATTTGTACGGGTTCTCTCCGTAAATACCCTCGAAGAGAGCGTTCAGAACAGGAAAAATCTCGATGTCACGGTTGTAATTGACTGCAACCTTGTCGTAGGCATCAAGGTGGAAGGGGTCAATCATATTGATATCATTGAGGTCGGCAGTAGCGGCCTCATAGGCAATATTGATTGGATGTTTCAATGGAAGATTCCATACAGGGAAAGTCTCGAATTTGGCGTATCCGGCCTCAATACCCCTTTTGTGTTCCTGATAGAGCTGACTGAGGCAGACAGCCATCTTTCCAGAACCAGGGCCTGGAGCGGTAACAATGACAAGAGGACGTGTTGTTACCACGTAGTCGTTCTTTCCGAAACCTTCATCGGAATCGATGAGCGATACATTGTTAGGGTATCCTTCGATGGTGTAGTGGTAGTATGCACGGATGCCGAGCCTTTCGAGCTTCTGCCTGTAAGAATCAGCGCTGCCCTGACCATTGTAATGCGTTATGACAACTGAGTTTACGAGGAAGCCTCTTTTCATAAACTCGGTGCGAAGACGGAGTACGTCTTCATCGTAAGTGATTCCGAGATCCTGGCGCACCTTGTTCCTTTCAATGTCAAGCGCGCTGATTACTATCACGATTTCTGCGTGCTCGTTGAGTTGCTGAAGCATTGCCAGTTTACTGTCAGGCTGGAAACCTGGTAGAACTCTGCTTGCGTGATGGTCATCGAAAAGTTTTCCTCCGAGCTCAAGATAAAGCTTGTTTCCGAACTGGGCGATACGATCCTTGATGTGTTCAGACTGTATCTTTAGATACTTGTTATTATCAAATCCGTGTTTCATACGGACTGCAAATTTATAAAGAATACTTCTAATGTCAACTACTTAAATGACTTGCAAATGCTCTTTTTTTGATTAGTGTTTACGATGCTTTGTTAATGTCCTCTAGTTTTCCTGCAGTCACCATCTTTTTTGTAATGTGATGGCCGAGAAAACCCAGAAATCTTCAGTTTGTGGGTAGTTGACTCTGCTTGCTCCTGCAAAGATATGCAATTCTATTGAAAAACGTAATACATAAATCAAGAATCGGAGGTTGTCAGTCATGGTGCCATCCTGTCATAAAAGATGGACAAAAAGTCCACTTTCCGGCATGGGCACACGCTTTGCCATATACCATATCGAACCCGCAATGGTGCGGATGAATACCAGTCTCCATATGGGGGCAAACTAAAATACAATTAGGAGGTATTTGTTATGTTACCAGTTCTTAGAAATTCAAAGAGGAATGAGAATGCCAACGCATGGCTTCCATCAATTTTCGACGACTTCTTCGGAGATGAATTCATGGGTTTCCCAGTAAACAGACAGTTCGCTACACCAGCCGTCAACATCATCGAGCAGGACAAGCAGTTCGATATTCAGATCGCCGCTCCAGGCATGACCAAGGACGACTTCAAGATCAGCATCAATGATAACAATGAGCTTGTCATCCATCTGGAGAAGAAGACAGAGGATGGAAAGAAGGATGAGAAGAAGGGCACGTGGCTCAGACGAGAGTTCTCATATGCATCCTACTCACAGAGCTTCACGATTCCGGACGAGGTCGAGGAGGACAAGATCACAGCCAGGATGGAGAACGGAGTCTTGAACATCCTGCTGCCAAAGAAGGAGCAGATCGTGACCGAACCTAAGGTACGTCAGATCGAGGTTCAGTAGCAGTCCTGAAATACAAGTGAGAGGGTGACTAAAAAGTCAAATTGACTTATTAGTCGCCCTCTTTTGTCATTCGGATCAGCCTCTATGATTCTAAATCCGGATTAGAACAGCTTCTGTGCGAAGTAATCGAGATACTTTCTCCAGTTTCTCCAGATGTGTCCGCCGTCAGTTTCCATATACTCATACTTGTATCCAGCAGCATCAAGCTTCTTGCGATATTCTGTATTTGCAGCATAGAGGAAATCAGAGTCTCCGATTGCAATGAAATAATAAGGAGACTTTGCAAACTGCTTTGCAAGCTTTGCATCCATATCCTGATATATAGGAGAAGGGTTCTTCTCACTGCCTGTTCCTATTGCTGCGGAGAAGAGGCCGACATACTTGAACATATCAGGGTTGTTCAGAGAGATGTAGAGACTGTGGAAACCGCCCATTGAGAGTCCGCAGATTGCGCGGCTGTCCCTCTTGGCGATAGTACGGTAATTGCTGTCGATGAACTTCACAACCTCAGGGAAAGAGGTCTCGAAGCTTCCTTCCATAGTCTTTGGAAGACCCATAGTAGGGTTCACATAACCTGTTGAGTTCTCGAGAGGTGCAGCCTCCTCGGAAATGTTGCCATTGGTGAAAACAACAATCATAGGCTTTGCCTTGCCCTCTGCGATGAGATTGTCAAGAATCTGAGTGGCACGGCCCTGAGTCACCCAGGCATCCTCGTCACCACCGATTCCGTGTAGAACGTAAAGCACTGGATATTTGGTCTTTATGTTCTTCTCATAACCTGCAGGGGTATAGACGGTCAGTCTGCGGTCAAAGCCTGCAGAAGGGCTGTCATACCAAACCTTGGATACTGTTCCGTGAGGTACGTCCTTGATAAGATAGTCTTCAGCGTGTCCGCCACCGATGAGGAGGACGCTGGCGAGTGTTGATACGTCACGGTTCACCCACATATTGTTCTGGTCGATAAGACCGCTCTTTCCGTCCACTGTGAAAGTGTAAGTGTACATCTCAGGTGCTACAGGGCTTGGCGTGGTGTACTCCCAAACGCCTTTGTTTTCCTTGAGGTCGGCTACACCCGGCATTTCCTGGGTCATCTCCCTATCACCCATCTTCATTGTGACCTTCTGTGTTGGAAGGAAGTCACCTGTAACCTGAACTTTAACTGCCTTAGGAGCAACGTAACGGAAAGTAACTGTACCGTCAGCATTGATTTCAGGGGAAACAACACCCTGACCACCCCAAAGAGCTTGCTGTGCGGAAGCTGAGAGGCCGAAAAGCATCGCAGCTGCAATAAGAATTGTCTTTTTCATTGTAAATTATATTGTTTTGTTTTGTGTCCAAATATAAGAAAATTCCCTTAACTTCGCGGCCCCTCATCAATAATAAGATTTATGACAATAGAACTTTCAGGACATTATGGCTATGGACGACTGATAAAGGCAACTCTGCCTATGGCCTTGATGATGATAATTGTTTCCGTTTACAGTATAGTAGACGGTTATTTCATATCAAACTGGGCCGGCAGCGATGCTTTCGCAGGAATGAACCTCATTTGGCCTCCAATAGCGGTTGTAGGAGCTATTGGCCTGATGGTAGGAACGGGCGGCAGTGCCCTGGTTTCCAAAACTTTCGGAGAGGGCCATCCGGAAGAAGCCCGACGCATATTCACAATGATGATACGTCTGACTGTTATCGCAGGAGTAATTCTTGGAACCATATGCTTCATTCTTATGCCATGGCTCGCTAAAGTTCTTGGTGCAGATGAGGCAATGATGCCCCACGCCATTCTGTATGGACGCATCCTTATAATTGTCCTGCCGGCATATATGCTCCAAATGGCATTCCAGCCTTTCTTTATGGTCGCCGAAAGACCTCATTTCGGTACGGCCCTGAGCATATTCAGCGGTGTGACCAATATCATATTGGATGCACTGTTCGTCGCAGTCTTCTCTTGGGGACTTACGGGAGCGGCACTCGCGAGCTGTGCAGGTATACTGCTTAATGCAGGTATTCCCATATGGTTTTTCTCCTCAAAGAGGAATAAAACTCAGCTAAGCTTCGTACCTACCCGCCTCGATTGGAAGAAGATACTGAAATCCTGCTCCAACGGTATTTCGGAGTTTGTCGGCAGCATTGCCTTAAGTGTGGTCAGTATGTGTTACAATTGGCAGCTGATGCGCTATATTGGCGCCAACGGTGTCTCTGCTTACGGCATCATTATGTATCTTGGTTTCATCTTCGCCGCCATTTTCATCGGATACAATATGGGGGTATCCCAGATTATTGCCTACAATTACGGAGCTGGAAACAAGCCTGAACTCCGCAGTCTTTTGAAAAAGAGTCTGGTCATCATAGGCTTAGTCGGGGTGGTCATCACTGCCCTTGCTGAGTTGAGCGCAGATGTCATAGCTGACATCTTTGTGGGCTATGATGCCGAACTGCGTGATTTGACAGCATATGCAACACGCGTCTATATGCTCAGTTTTCTGATTTGCGGTTTCAATATGTTCTGCTCAGCCTGGTTCACTTCGCTCAATAACGGCATTATCTCAGCCATCGGAGCCTTTGTAAGAACCCTGGTTTTCGAGTTCGCTTGCGTCTTTATCCTGCCAATGCTCTTCGGCATTGAAGGCATTTGGGTGGCCGTCAATGTGGCGGAGCTACTTTCATTGTTTCTAACTATCTCATTGATAATTGGTTTCAGGAAACGATACGGCTATTGAGCTGTCTTTATTGGTACCAGATATGGTGCATTTTTTTCTTTGATGTGGCGATATTCTGGTCTCTATGTGGTGAAATCAGTAAAGATTATTCTGCCACTGAAAGTTGAATCACACTACAAAATAGCCTTTTCTGCCACAAAGCGAGGGTCTGTTCGCCACAAAGGGCCCTCTCGTAGCTTTTTCTTTGAAAATAATAGGGAACTTTGCCAGCGAAAAAAATCCGAATCTATTTATTTTATGAATTCATTCATCAATTTATTTCATTCGTCTGTCGCAGAGTGCTGGGACAACAAGGCTATTTCACAGTATAAGGTTAAGGAACTGAAATATTCCGAGTTTGCAAGGGAAATAGCTGTTTTGCAGGATATGTGGGCTAAGGCTGGTCTCAAGCCAGGCGACAAGATTGCGATCAATGCAAAAAGCAGCGTGAACTGGATGACACTGTTCATGGCTTCAGTTACAGGCGGTTATGTCAGCGTGCAGCTGTTTAACGGCTTCCTACCGGCAGATACGATGAAACTCGTATGCCACTCGGATAGCCGCATCCTATATACAGAAAAGGCAATATTCTCTCAGATGAACTTCGATGAGATGCCTGAACTCCTTGCTGTCATAGATACCGAGTCATTCGAGCTTCTCGCTTCAAGAAACGGTTTTGAGGATATCTATCATGACAGATATACCGCTTTTGACGCCAAGTATCCGAACTCATACTCAAAGTCAGATTTCGAGTTACGCATTTCTCAGTCGCATAAGCCAGGAATTGACGATATGTGCGCGATAATGTACACCTCAGGCTCGACTGGAAACCCGAAAGGCGTGATGCTCAGCGTACGCAATTTCAGCGCAAATGTACATTTCATAGTAAATCACATCCCTATGCGTCGCGGTGAGAACCATCTCAGCGTGCTCCCATATGCTCATATCTTCGGCCTTACCGTCGATGCTGTCACTTCACTCAGCATAGGTATGCATCTCTGTATTCTCGGCACAATTCCTCTCCCACGCACACTTCACGAGGCTTTCCAGGATCTCAAGCCTGCAGTCTTCTTCGCAGTGCCGCTCATCCTCAGCAAGTTCGTCGACTATGTCTTGAGTGATGTGCTCAAATCAGAGGAAAACCGTCTCAAACTCGACGACTACGAGAATAACCGGGAATTCTGCGATGAACTCAGGGCAATGGTAATAGATGCAATGGGAGGACGTCTGGAACTCTTCGCAACCGGAGGAGCCGCTATTCCGTCTGAAATAGAGTCAATGCTCGCATTCAAGCTCAAGACTCCATTCATTACCGGCTACGGAATGACCGAGACCGCACCTGTAATCTCTCTCGGACCGGTAGGCCATTATAAGGCAAAATCCTGCGGAATGGTATATAAGGATTACATCGATGTGAAGATCAACTCAAGCAAGCCTTCGCGTATTCCTGGAGAGGTTATGGTTAAGGGTGACATTGTCTTTCTTGGTTATTATAAGAACCCTGAGGCTACGAAGGAAGTGCTTTCTGAAGACGGTTGGCTTAGAACAGGTGACATAGGTATACTCGATGAGGAAAATATACTCTTCCTCTCCGGACGTTGCAAGAATATGCTGCTCTCGACCAACGGACAGAACATCTTCCCTGAGGAAATCGAGGCAGTTCTGAATGAACTGCAGTATGTAGCAGAATCGCTTGTGGTGATGAGGAATGGCAATCTCCACTCCATAATCGTACCGGACGGCAATGCTATGGCCGAGAACGGCATCGATGCCAATACAATGAATGCGATTATGGATGAGAATATCTCCTACCTTAACTCACAGATTCCTAAGTACTCGGCAGTAAGCTCTTATGAGCTCCGCTTCGAGCCTTTCGCCAAGACTCCTAAGGGCAGCATCAAACGTTTTATGTATGTTTAACCATTTTGTCCTGTGAAGGATTAAGTTCAAGCAGACGTTCACGCGTCTGCTTGTAATAGCTCTTTGAAACGGAAATTTCCTTTTTTTCTGCATTGTCAAGAACAATGGTTGCGCAGTTATGGCCGCGTCTGAACTCCCACAAATGGGACAGATTGACTATGTAGGACCTATGGCACCTGACCAATTGGGTCCCCTTCAACATTCCTTCCAATTTCTGGGTAGGGCAGCGCAGCATATACTTGTGGAGCTTTCCATCTGATTCGTAATAAATCTGGACATAATTGTCCTGAGACTCAATATAATAAATGTCAGTAGGGTCAAGGGCGATCGAAGGGTCGCCCTTGTAGTCCAGAAAAAGAATCTTGCCGGCTTTGCCGTTTGAATTGAAGCTTGCTTTGAGAGCCTCATACTCTTCCTTGAGGGCCCTATTGGCCGCAACGAGGCACAAATAGCCGTAGGGTATGGCGAGTATCAGACCTACACAGAGCGAAGACTTAAGCACGAGTTGCGGATGGATATGGAGGACATCACCTGTCGCGCTTGGGGTAAGGCTCAGATAAATGAGGGCAATCAAAAGATACTCACTCAGGGCCCAAAGGATAAAACGTCCTGCAGAAAGCTCCCTTTTCATCTGGTAGTGGTACATCACTACCTTGCTCAAAGACATAGCAAAAATCGCAAGGGCATAAAATATGCAGGTGAAAAGAAAATTCCTCAAAGGGTGAAAGCCAAGCCAGATAGTAGCTGAAAAAGGCTTGTATATCAGAAGGAAAGGTATGGAGAATAGGAAGATAATCACGACCGAGAGGGTCAGGAATTTCTTCGATAACAGGTATTTAGGCATTTCCATCATTTCGGGCAGTACACATTTATCCCCGAAAGATACAAAATTAAATTTTATATGTACAAGAACAGACGTGTAGTAATAACGGGAATGGGAGTTATCTCCCCTATAGGCAACAGCATCAGTGCCTTTCGGGATGCGCTTCTGTCAGGCAGTTGTGGCATCACTGAACTGGAGTTGGGTGAAGGAAAGGAATACGAAGGTATCAATGTCAGAGTAGCCGGCCAGGTCAAGGATTTCAAAGCGACTGAACATGGACTGACTCCTCAAGAAGTACGCAGGAGTGACAAGTTCAGTCAATTTGCACTTGCAGCTTCATTACAGGCATTGGAGGACAGTGGTCTCAAACTGGATGAAAACATTGATTCAGAAAAGGTTGGAGTATATGTAGGTTCAGGAATCGGTGGCATCAGCACTCTTATCCAGCAGTCGAAGATTATGTTTGAAAATGGCGGCGGAATGGTCTCACCTCTCTTCGTTCCGATGATGATTTCTAATATCGGGGGAGCTAATGTTGCGATCAGAATAGGCGCTAAAGGCCCTTGCCTTACTCAGGTATCTGCTTGTGCTACAGGAACAAATGCTATAGGTGAGGCTTTCCTGGCTATTCAAAGAGGCGATGCTGACGTCATACTCGCGGGCGGCAGCGAAGCGGCGATTAACCCTCTTGCTCTGGGAGGATTCCAGAACGCAAGGGCTCTTTCGACCGAGACCGATCCTTCCAAGGCTTGTCTTCCTTTCGATTCGCGCAGAAGCGGATTCGTAATGGGTGAGGGTGCCGGCATCATTGTCCTTGAAGAATATGAGCACGCGATAGCGAGGAATGCGCACATCATAGCAGAACTTGCAGGCTATGGCAATACCTGTGATGCGCACCACGTCACAGCTCCGGCACCGGAAGGCAAGCAGGCGGCAAGAGCTATGAGAATTGCCCTCGAACAGGCCGGATACGAAGCAGGGGAGTCTCTTTATATCAATGCCCATGGCACTGGAACTCATCTCAATGATTCGAGTGAAACCAAAGCCATCAAAATCGCCCTCGGAGAGGATGATGCACGCCATGCGGCCATCAGTTCGACCAAGTCAATGACAGGCCATATGCTTGGGGCTGCAGGCGCTGTGGAGGCAATAGCCTGTGCCATTGCCATTGAGGAAGGTATGATACCTCCTACCATTGGTCTTGAAGAAAGGGATCCTGAATGCGACCTCGATTACACTCCGCTGAAAGCGCGTAAAATGGACGTCAGATTCGCAATGTCGAATTCATTGGGCTTCGGAGGCCACAATGCCGCTATCGTTTTTAAGAAAATTCAATAAACTTACATAGCCTGAACTGAATATGAACAAAGAAGAAATCAAGAAAGTGTTGCCTCACAGGGAGCCTATGCTTCTTGTAGACGAAATGCATATGGAAGACGATGTATGCGTATCCAGATACGAAGTGAAAGGAGACGAGTTTTTCCTTCAGGGGCACTTCCCGTCCATGCCTATTGTCCCTGGTGTTGTACTTTGTGAAATGATGGGTCAGGGCGCGGCACTTCTTCTTCTTGACCAGCTTAACGGTGAATCCATTCCTATGTTCGTGGGTATGGAGAACGTGCGTTTCAAGCACACTGTACACCCGGGCGATATTGTTGAGGCTCGCTCAAGGCTGCTTTGCGTAAAAGCAAATCTCAGCATAATAGAATCCAAGGCCACAGTTCGCGGACAGCTCTGTTGTTCAGCTAAACTCTCCGTGGCTCTGACAAAACAATCAGTATAAGTGTTTGATTATGAGTTATAACGAAATGCTTAAAGGCAAGAAAGCCATCATTACCGGAGGAGTCAGAGGAATTGGCTATGCAATTGCCGACGCCTTTGCTCAGGCTGGTGCAGACCTGCTTCTGACTACTACCCGCGAACCTGAATCGTCAAGCGCAGAGTTAGAGCACCTTCGCTCATTTGGAGGCAAGGTCATTGCCCTGAAATTGAATGTCTCTGACAATGCAGAAGTGAGCGCACTGCTCCCTAAGGCTGTAGAGGAACTCGGAGGTGTCGATATCCTCGTCAACAATGCAGGAATTACCCGCGACGGCTTGCTTCTCAGGATGAGCGAGGCTGATTGGGATGATGTGCTCAGGGTAGATTTGAAATCTGCCTTCAACACAGTCCAGGCTGTATTGCCAAAGATGTTCCGTCAGAAGAGTGGCAGCATCATCAATATCTCGAGTGTCGTAGGAGTAAGGGGCAATGCCGGACAGTGCAATTATGCTGCTGCGAAGGCCGGTCTCATTGGCTTCTCCAATTCTCTTTCGAAGGAAATGGGACCGAGGGGTATCAGGTGCAACTGTATTGCACCAGGCTTCATTATGACTCAGATGACAGAGAAAATCCCGGAGAATATAGTAGAGGAGTGGAAGAACAGAATTTCTCTACGTCGTCCAGGACAGCCTGAGGACGTGGCGAAGGTGGCTCTCTTCCTTGCTTCCGATCTCTCTTCTTATGTGACAGGACAGGTCATCAACTGCTGCGGCGGTATGATTGGCTGATGAATTGATTAACAGTTATTTATATGGGAATACTTGAAGGAAAGAAGGGTATCATTTTTGGTGCTCTCAATGATAAATCCATAGCTTGGAAGGCAGCTGAAGCAGCTGTCAGGGAAGGGGCGTCCATAGTGTTGACTAATACAGCTATGGCAATGCGCTTCGGAACGGTAAATGAACTTGCAGAAAAGTGCAATGCTCCTGTAATCGTAGCGGATGCAACCAACGTTGAGGATTTGAGCAATCTGGTCGAAGGCGCGATGGAGCATTTCGGTGGCAAATTCGATTTTGTACTTCATTCCGTGGGAATGTCTCCGAATATCAGAAAGAACGTGCCATACGAGGAATTGAACTACGATTTCCTCTCAAAAACCCTCGATATATCAGCCATTTCCTTCCATAAGCTCATCAAGGTGCTTTATGCCAAGGATGCTCTTAACGATGCAGGATCGATTGTGGCACTTACATACATTGCAGCTGACCGTACTGTAGCCGGTTATTCCGATATGGCCGACGCCAAGGCCCTTCTGCAGTCGATAACCCGCAGCTTCGGCAATATTTACGGAAGACGCAATGGAGTGAGAATCAATACCGTATCCCAGTCTCCAACTATGACTTCGGCCGGCCAGGGAATAGCCGGAATGGACAGGATGTTCGAGTACGCCGACAAGCTTTCTCCTCTGGGCAATGCTGACGCCGCTGATTGTGCTGACTTCCTTGTGATGCTCTTCAGTGATTACACCAGAAAGGTCACAATGCAGAACCTATATCACGATGGAGGCTTCTCGAGTATGGCAGCCAGTCAGGAGATTCTCTAATCTTCGTTTTCCGGATGAACGTGCCTGTCGTAGGCTCCTACGGAGTCGAGATAGTCGGCAAGCACTTTGCAGCAGGTTTTAGGGTCCAAGGTAAATTTGCCGAGGACCCTATCTCCGTCCAATAGGCCTATACCGAGTTTGCCCAATTCCTTATTGTACTTGAATACTATCATTTTCTCAGCGAAATCATCATCTGTAAAGCCCACTGAAAGGCCATCCTGGGTCGAAAAGATTTGATTCATCGTTATCGTGTCAAAGCTTTGGCTATAGTATTGTAATCTATTGTGCTATAATCTGTTATGATATAGTTGCACTTGTTTTCGAGTTCTTCCGGACTATGGCCGCTTGCTATTCCTACAGTAAATATACCCGAGGCCATTCCTGCCTCAAGTCCATTGTAGGCATCCTCGAATACTACACAATCCTTCAGATTGGCGTTGAATGTGCGGGCTGCATAGAGGTAGCAGTCAGGTGCAGGTTTTGAGGCAGTGAAATCCTCTGCTGTAAACACTCTGTCGAAGAGCGCGAAAAACTCCGGGATGCTTTTGCGGGCGCTGGCCATTTTGATCAGGTTGGAAGATGTGACTATTGCGCATTTTACACCCTGGCTTTTGATATTGGCGATAAACTCTTCTACTCCCGGGAAAAGCTTGTAGTTCATATTGCCTTCAAATTCATCGAGAGCTTCCTCGATTGTTTTCTGCAACTTCTTGTCCGGGAAATATCTTTCAAATACCTGCTTCAGTGTAGTTCCTTTGATAATGTGTTCAAAACCGGGTACTTCCGGAAGGTATTTCCTTCCTATTTCTCCCCAGAACAGGGTATATTGGCCTTCTGTGTCACAAACGGTGCCATCGAAGTCAAAGAATGCATATTTGAATGAACCTGTCATTTTATTTTTTTGTGCAAATATAATATATTCTTAACTTTGAGTTTGTTGTTTTGTGCTATGGCTAAGCAAAGAATTAAAAAGATATTAAAATATAGCTTTTTGAGCATACTTGCCCTTTATCTGCTCGCTGTGCTGATTGGACCGCTTGTAGCGCTCAATTTTCTCAGCAACAAACACGTAAACTACAGCCGAGTCTTCACTTCTGAAGAAGCCGGCCTGCCTGATTCCGACACGCATTGGCTGAAGTCTGATGACGGCTATCGCATTCACGTTCTTGAAACTAAGCCTGAAGGGGCTCCAAAGGGCGCAATCATATGCCTTACCGGTATTGAGAGCCCCTCAGTGACCTATTTTTACGGTCACGCACGGCTTTTCCGTGAGCTTGGTTTAGTTACCTTGATGCCTGAAGTCAGAGGACACGGCCTCAGTGATGGTGACCGAATCTGTCTGGCCTATCAAGAAAGAGCTGATGTAAAGGCTGTAAGCGATTATGTAAAAAGCACATACGCTGATATACCTCTCATCGTGATGGGTTTGTCGATGGGAGCCTCCATTGCCATAAATTCTATCGGGAGCAATGACGATATCGATGCTCTTGTGAGCGTTTCTGCCTTTACGAGCGTTGAAGACCTGCTCAGCGGCTATATTGGCAATGTCATTTCGCGGCCTCTTGCGTGGCTGTTCAAATGGCCAACAAGTGTTTACAGCAGCTTCAAGTTCGGGGTCAATGCATTCAAGGAGTCTCCGCTTAGGTCAATTTCACAGCTGAAGGGAAGGCCGGCGCTGATGATGCATAGCCGTCAGGACAGCCAGGTTCCTTACGCTTGCTTTGAACGCTTGACTGCCGCTGCGGAAATTGCCACCGATAAACTGGAGCGCTATGTTGTGGATGGCGATCAACATTTTGTCTCATCCTCTTTCGGCGTTCCGGAGGATGACGAGGCGTATTATGATTGCCTTAAAGCCTTCCTGGAAAGCGTGATACGATAGAAATACCAGGTTTTTTGCAGAAAAGTGAATTATTGAATAAGATGGAAGAATTGAATATTAGGTATGATTTTGATCGCCTGGTGGACAGGCGAGGAACTGGGGCGCTGAAGACTGACGCCCTTAAGGAGGTATTCGGGAAGGACGGGCTACTGCCTATGTGGGTGGCTGATATGGATTTCGAAACGCCTCCGTTCATAGTTGAGGCTCTTCGCAAGCGGCTTGAGCATCCAATATTTGGCTATACCATTGAACCGCCTGAGTACTGGCCGGTGGTTAAAAACTGGATCCGGGATCATCACGGCTGGGAAGTAGAGACGGAATGGATGACCTATATACCCGGCATCGTAAAAGGTATCGGTATGGCTATCAATGCGTTACTTGCCGATGACGAGAAAGTTATCATTCAACCGCCTGTATATCATCCTTTCAGGCTCGTGCCTCAGGGCAATAAACGTCAGCTTGTCTACAATCCTCTGATATGCAATGCCGACGGGAGCTATACGATGGACTTCGATAACCTTGCCGAGGTCTGCGACCCGAAATGCAAGATGCTCATTCTCTCCAATCCACACAATCCGGCAGGAATCGTCTGGGACAGAGAGACACTTCAGAAGCTAGCAAGTTTCTGCCACGAAAGGGGAGTAATCGTTATCAGTGACGAAATCCACTGCGATATGGCCCTTTTCGGCAATAAGCACATACCTTTTGCCAGCGTCAGCGAAGAAGCTGCCAGCTGCAGTATCACCTTCGGCTCGCCGTCCAAGACTTTCAACATCGCCGGTATCGTGAGCTCTTATGCAATTGTCCCGGACAAGACACTCAGAGATAAGTTCTTCGGCTATCTGAAAGCAAATGAATATAACGAAGCGCCTATCTTTTCTTTGATAGCGACAGTTGCAGCATTCACCCAGGGCGAGGAATGGCGACAGCAGCTCATAAATTATATCGAAGGCAATGTCGAGATGGTGGAAGAATTCTGCCGCGAGAATCTGCCCGGCATTAAGCCTATCCGGCCTCAGGCCTCTTTCCTTGTTTGGCTCGACTGCCGAGGGCTTTCATTGCCAGAAAACGCGAGGGCGGAAAGCGGAGCCGGATTGCGTGAAGGGGAGAGGGTCTGCAAGACCTTGAATCACGATGAACTCGTAGACCTTTTTGTCAACAAAGCAGGCCTTGCATTGAATGATGGAGCTATGTTTGGAAAAGAAGGCAGCGGCTTTATGAGAATGAACATAGGTTGCCCAAGAAGTACCATCCAGGAAGCCCTCAACAGACTCGCCGCAGCCGTCAATGGCCAGTGAGCGCAGTCTGCCTTCTCCCCTACACTAATTAGTATTTACGCAATTTATCTTATGTTAACTAATGGATGCCCCGTATTTTTGACTTGTGCACGAAGAAGTATATCGTAATGATGAATTGGACTTTCGTAATACGTGCCTCATAGACAGCGTTCCAAGATGTCCAAAAAGCAAGATGATGAACTGATGTGTCGCAACCGTAAAAAAATTAGGATTTCACCTTATCATAATGTGTCATCCTAAATTGCCAAATCATAGTTCTTCTTCAAAATTTATTACTCTATAGTATATGAAACAGAGCACGAACATGCATACCCACTAGACGTCTTTACAGCCTCCTTCTTTACTA
>JALEPJ010000053.1 GCA_022766385.1 Rikenellaceae bacterium | reverse complement strand
TTCAGGAGATTTAACTTGAGCAGCACCGCGGCTGAAGTTGGCGAGCTCCTGAGCATTTGCTGAGCCTGCAAGAAGTGCAAGGCCGAGGAAAATTGCGCTTAAACGTTTCATGTTTTTAATTTGGATTAGTTGTGTCAATTGATATGCAAATCTATAAAAAAGAGGTTCAATTCCTATTTGCTTAACGTGCAAAAAAGCGTTATTAGGCTTTCGGTTTTATACATTAATTACTGATTTTGTACAATAAGACAGGGAAAGGCGGAAAGGTATTCGCCGGGACTCCGCGAAAACCGGCGACAAGCATCGCTCCCGTGAGTTCCTTACCTCCTATCTGATGAGTGCAATTTCCTCTCACAGCAGCCCAGATGCTGGCTGTGGGGGATGCCGGTTTCTGCAGCGCTGTCTCCGCAGCATCCTCGCCATGGGGCTTAACGCGTTGTGTATCAGTACTTTAAGCATTTACCTATGGGTAAAATTTCCTATAGACAAAGGCTTATCTTGCTGAGTATCAGGAACTTATCTTCCACGCTCAGCCAGAAGGGATGCCAGTCAGATGGATCCCCGCGCCCAGACAATAAAAAAAGAAACTGACCTCAAAGCCAATAGACTTCCGGTCAGCCCCTTGATATCGTTTATGATGCTGATATTAGTCGTTAAGAGAGAATCTCTTGAAAGCTACAATCTTAGCATCCTTGTCAGCAGCGGCGAGAACAGCCTTTACACTCTTCTTGTCGTCAGACATAGTGTACTCCTGCTCGAGAAGGGTCTGCTCCTTGAAGAACTTCTGGAGACGTCCCTTAGCGATATTTTCAACCATCTGCATAGGAAGGTTTGCTGCCTTCTCCTCACCTACGGTCTTGATAATCTGACGAGCCTGGTCAGCCTGCTCAGGAGTGAGCCAGCCCTTTGATGTATTTGACTCGATGTGAGCTTCACTGTCAACGTGTGCAGGGTTGATGCCTGCCTTTGAGAGTGCTGCATCTACAGCCTTCTTCACGAGTTCCTCCTTGGTCTTCTCAGTAGCGACCTTGAGCTCGTTTTCAACGACCTCTGCAGGGCAATCCTCTGCTGAAATAGCAACAGGATTCATTGAAGCCACCTGCATAGCCATACCCTTGGCAACATTCTCGTCAATCTCTTTGTTGAATCCTACGATAGCGCCGAGCTTTCCATTGACCTTGTGAACATACTCCTTGATGTATGGAGCCTCGATAGATGAGTAAGAAGCGAGAACGTGCTTCTCACCGGTCTTACCGGTCTGAGCCTCAACAGCCTCAGCTACGGTCTGGCCATCAGCCATCTTGCAAGCCTTGAGGGCCTCGAGGTCTGCCGGGAAGTTGGCGATAGCTACATCTGCGATAGCCTCTGCAAGAGCCTGGAAAGCCTCGTTTCTTGAAACGAAGTCAGTCTCGCAACCAAGGCAAACGAGGATACCCCTATTGCCATTGATTCTAGCCTTGACTGCGCCCTCTGAAGTCTCGCGGTCAGCTCTCTTGGCTGCAACGAGCTTGCCCTTCTCGCGGATGATGTCCATTGCCTTGTTGAAGTCGCCGTCAGCCTCAGTGAGGGCCTTCTTGCAATCCATCATACCTGCGCTGGTCATCTTGCGCAGTTTCATTACGTCAGCTGCTTTAATTTCTGCCATATCTTTGATTTTTTAATTCTGTTAATGTAAAAAGGCCTATGCAGACTTTTGTTTCAGGCAAAAGTACGCACAGGCCATTATTTTTGGACAGAGCTATTATTCTGCGCTCGCTGCTGCCTCTGATTCAGCCTCTACGTCAACTGGCTTGGCACCCTTGCGGGCACGGAGCTTCTTTCCTGTAGGCTTAACAGCTGCCTCTTCCTCTGCAGCTTCCTTGTCCTTCTCGAGCTTTCTTTCGTCCAATCCCTCCTGAATGGCCTTGCAAAGAATATTCATAATGCATTCAATAGACTTTGCAGCGTCATCATTTGCCGGAATTACGTAATCAATCGGTGTAGGATCGCAACAAGTATCAACCATAGCGAAAACCGGAATGTTGAGACGGTTAGCCTCTTTGATGGCATTTGCCTCTTTCTGGACGTCGATAACGAAAAGTGCTGAAGGGAGACGGCTCATATCTCTGATAGAGCCGAGGTTCTTCTCCAACTTTGCTCTCTGACGGTCTACCTGAAGACGCTCTCTCTTGGCGAGTTTGTCGAAGGTACCATCCTCCTTCATCTTGTCGATGGTACTCATCTTCTTGATGGCCTTGCGGACTGTAGGGAAGTTGGTAAGCATACCACCTGCCCATCTTTCAGTAATAGAAGGCATATTGACTGAAGCTGCCTTCTCTGAAACGATGTCCTTTGCCTGTTTCTTTGTAGCTACGAAGAGAATCTTGCGGCCTGACTTTGCAAGCTCCTTCATCTCCTCAGCAGCCTCGTCTATCTTGACGATGCTCTTGTGCAGGTCAATGATATGGATTCCGTTCTTCTGATCGAAGATATAAGGAGCCATACGAGGATTCCACTTTCTGGCCAAGTGACCGAAGTGAACACCTGCATCAAGCAATTCCTGGAAATTTGTTCTTGACATTGTTTTGTTGTTTTTTTGTTTACTCTTTTCATCAAGACCGGAGCAGTGACCTCGTCAATCTCCCGTCTTTTCCGCAGTCGCGGCAATCCTCCGGTAGCCTGGTCGGATTCGCATCCTTCCAAAGATCTGAGAATTTCTGAACCGGACTGTGCAATTGTAAAACAGTTGTGTATTGACTAACGTTTACTGAACTGGAAGCGTCTACGTGCACCAGGCTGGCCAGGCTTCTTTCTCTCGACCTCGCGAGCATCGCGGGTGAGGAATCCTGCTGCCTTGAGAGTAGAACGATATGCCTCCTTATCCACCTCGCAAAGTGCGCGTGCAATACCGAGTCTGATAGCCTCAGCCTGACCCTTGATACCACCGCCAACGACGGTAACCTTGATATCAAACTGGCCTTCAGTCTTGGTAACTGCAGCAGGCTGATTGACGATGTAACGGAGAGCATCCTCTGCAAAGTAATCCTCGAGAGTGCGGTCGTTGATGACAATCTTGCCTGTTCCTTCTACGAGATAAACGCGAGCTACAGCTGCTTTACGTCTTCCAAGGGCGTGAATCTGTTCCATTTGCTCTGTTTAAATTTCGTCCAACGTAATAGTTCTAGGGTTCTGAGCCTGATGTGGATGCTCCGGTCCTGCATAAACATGGAGGTTTCCGTAGATCTTGTCACCAAGGCGGGTCTTAGGAAGCATACCCTTTACTGCCATCCTGACCAATTCAGTAGGTCTCTTTGCGAGAATCTCACTTGGTGTGGTGAAACGCTGTCCACCCGGATAACCTGTGTAGCGTGTATAAACACGGTCAGTCATCTTCTTGCCTTTGAGAGCAACCTTCTCTGCGTTAACGACGATGACATTGTCACCGCAGTCAACGTTAGGAGTGAAGCCAGGCTTGTTCTTGCCACGGAGGACAAGAGCAATTCTTGCAGCAAGGCGACCAAGTGCGAGATCTGTAGCATCAATGACGACCCACTCCTTGTTCACAGTAGCCTTGTTAAGCGATACTGTTTTGTAGCTTTGTGTGTCCATTGTGTTGATCTTTAATGGTTTAACTATAAAAAATTGCGATCCCTACACAAAATAGGGACCGCAAATGTACTCAAAATATATTTCTTAAACAAATTTATCTTCTCAAATGAAGAAATTAAGCCATCACGAAGGCTGTTATTGCCGTAGCGATGAAAGCAAGGCAAATGACAGTGGCAACGATCACACCGATAACCTTGATTCTCTTGAACCAGGTCTGTCCGCTCCAGCCCACAGTCTGGAACATGCTCCAGAAACCGTGTACGAGGTGGAACCAGAGAGCCACGAACCAAATGATATAGATAGCAAGTATCCACCACTTTCCGAATGTAGCGCCAAGAAGGAGATATGGGTTATTTTCGAACTCACCTACTCCAAACATCTCAGGAAGCTGCATCTTGGCCCAGAAATGGGTGAGGTGGAAGAAGATCACTCCAAGAATGACAAGACCGAGAACAAGCATATTCTTTGCTGACCATGAATCAGCTGCGGCCTTGCTTGCCACTGCATACTTCTGAGGACCACGGGCCTTGAGGTTCTGCCAAGAAAGCCAGCAGCCGTAGATGATGTGTACAAGGAAACCGAGAGCAAGCACAGGGACCATAATCGAAATGACCGGAGTAGACATAAAGTCGCAACCCAGCTTGAAAAGACCGTCACCTGCAGAGAAAAGCTTCTCGTCTGCAGCAACAGCTCCGTACTTGCCTGCGAAAGCATCGATTACTGAAAAGAAGTTGATAGTAGCATGAAGGAGAAGGAAAATGATGAGGAAAGCACCGCTCACGCTCTGAACGAATTTCTTTCCGATTGAAGAGTTGAAAATAAACATATCTTTAACTGATTTAATCAAAGGGGTCTGTTCTAGGCTGCAAATATAGACTCTTTCTTGCAAGTTTCATAATTTTCCGATAAATTTGTTAATCCAAAGAAAGAGCACAATATGTATAAAAGAGTCTTATTGAAGCTTAGCGGCGAAAGCTTGGGCGGCCCTTCGGGCAAAGGAATTGATGAGAACAGGCTGAACGCCTACGCGAAAGAGGTAGCTGATGCCGTAAAGGAAGGCCTTCAGGTCGCCATTGTCATAGGCGGAGGCAATATCTTCCGCGGACTCCAAGGTGCCGGCAAGGGATTTGACCGTGTCAATGGAGACAAGATGGGAATGCTCGCTACTGTGATCAACTCTCTCGGCCTCGCGATGGGCATCAGGTCCCAGGGGATTGAAGCTGAGGTCTTCACAGCCACCCCGATGGAACCGGTAGCGCGTTACTATGTGCGCGAGCATGCTGTGCAGGTAATGGAAAAGGGAGGAGTAGCACTGATTGCAGGAGGTACAGGAAATCCATTCTTCACCACAGACTCGGGCGCAGCGCTAAGAGCCCTGGAAATCGGCGCAGACGCTCTCCTGAAGGGCACACGAGTTGACGGTGTGTACAATGCCGACCCCGAAAAATGCCCTGACGCCGTCAAATATGAGGAGCTCAGCTTCGCGAAAGCCATCAGCGACCGCCTGAAAGTAATGGACTCCACCGCCTTCGCCCTCTGCGAGCAGGGCAATATGCCTATCATTGTGTTCGATATGAACAAGGAGGGCAATCTCTCGAAACTCATCAAGGGTGAGAAAATCGGAACCCTAGTACACTTATAAGTAACATAATTATTTCACTGACTATGCTTACAGACAGAGCAAAAGAAATCATCAATAAATGTGATGCCAAGATGAAGGAGGCCGTCAACTATCTCGAAGAGGACCTCAAGTCATATCGTGTCGGAAAGGCCAGCCCGGCCATCCTTAACAGTGTATTCGTGGATTATTACGGAACACCTTCCCCTTTACAGAACGTTGCTTCCATCACTACCCCTGATGCAAAGACCATTGCCATCCAGCCTTGGGAGAGGAATATGATCCAGAAAATCGAGAAGGCCATCATTGATGCCAATGTAGGTCTCAACCCTCAGAACAACGGCGAGGTGATACGCTGTATGGTACCTCCTCTCACAGAGGAGAGAAGAAAGGAACTCATCAAGAAGGCAAAGGCTGCGGGTGAGAATGCAAAGGTGGTTGTCAGAAATGCCAGACGCGACGCTGTGGATCTCCTGAAGAAAGCTATGAAGAGCGAAGGAATGTCCGAGGACACCGAGAAGGAGGCCGAGGAGGAAGTTCAGAAGATCACAGACAAGAACATAAAGAAAGTCGACGAGGTCGTTGCAGCCAAGGAAAAAGAGATTATTACCGTCTAAGCGGTCTCAGGCCCACATGTCCCCTACTTCAGAGCTACCCTGAACATTATCAGGCTATTGGCTCCGACAGTAAGGGACATTTTCTTTTGTATGCTCAGTTCTTCCTTCCTTGGGGCTATCGGCTGCTGCTCGAAATTGTTTTCAGCCATAGGGTCACCGCTCAGGACAGTCAGTTCGGCAGTTGAAGCCAAGCCTTTGAATCTTCGAAGATCGACAGTGCACTCCTTAGCTTCTGAAGAAGCATTACATATCTTCACAAAGAGCTCGCGAGTGGACGTATTAAGGACCACAGACTGTTCCTGAAGTCGGGTCTTGTCCTTAATTTCGACGCAATCCCCGTAGTAATAATCGCCTGAGGAATTGCCGAAAAGCTGCTGGACATAATAGCTGCAGCTCGGAATGACTCTCTCGTTGTCGAAATAGATGAGATTAGGGTCCCAGTTATGAGTGCCCTTGCGGCAGAAGAGAGGAGCATAGGAAGTCATTATGACAATATCGGCATTGCGCTCAACATGAAGCAGATAGAGCGCTTCAGACAGGGCATCGACGAGTTTCTTGTCCTTGGAGGCGTATTCGCCCAGATAGACTTTGGTTTTGCGATTGCGCGGATAGCTGTCGTACTGGCGGCTGTTCTGGAAGTACTCGTGAGGCTCGTAATAGTGTTCATCAATGACAGGAAGGCCAAGCTCATTGGCGAAACTCCAGGCATTGTCATAATCCGGATTGCCCTGATGCGAACCCGGACCGGCGGTCCCTATTATGACGATTTCAGGATGAGCGGCGCTGATTCTCTCATACATATAGCGGAAGCGCTCCTCGAATTCGGGTGTTATCTTTTCCTCATTGCCAATACCCAAGTACTTGAGATTGAACGGCTCCGGATGACCGGCAGCTGCTCTCACAGAGCCCCATTCACTGTCGGCAGCGCCATTGGCCCACTCAATGAGGTCCAATGCATCCTCCACCCATTCCTCCATCTCGGACATAGGTACGGCCTCCTGCGCTTGTTCCGGAAGCCCCCAAGCTCCTCCCGCGCCCTGACAGCTCAATCCGCAAGGCAATATCGGAACGGGCTCCATTCCCATATCTTCGCAGAGCTGAAAATACTCGAAGTAGCCCAGTTCCATTGACTGGTGATAACCCCAAGGATTCTTAATGCCCTTCCTCTGCTCCTTAGGACCGACGGTGCTTTTCCAACGGTAGGTAGCAGCGAAGCCATCCGGACCGCCGTGAACGACACAGCCGCCAGGGAAGCGCATGAATTTGGGGTTCAAGGCCTCGAGAGCCTCAGCCAGATCGCGGCGCAGGCCGTGTCCGTGATAAGTATCTCGAGGAATCAGGGATACATTGTCAATGTCAATGCCGCCTTCGCTCTGCACGAGCACTTGAAGAAGCGCATTGCTGCAGCTGCTCTCAGGAACGAGCGAGCACTCCAATCTCTCCCAACTGCTTGATCTGCATTCAAGTTTGGAGAGTGCAAGAGGCTGAGTAGGCTTCGAAGGGTCGAGCAGAACGACCTCAATGCTTTTCGGAGAGGCATCGGAATTGCGCAGAAAGGCAGAGAAATCATATTCCTCCCCTTCCTTCACATTCATTCCCTCCCAGCCTGCATTCTGAAGGCCATAACCAAGGCGTCCGTCATAGTCAGAATAGTGGCGCAAACGCTCGACCTGGATGTGCATATAAGTAGGATTGTCAGGATGGAGCGGATTCTGCTTACGTATCTCGAGCTGTCCTATGGCATGTCCCGGATGGGCTACGCTCCACATTGTGCCCGGTCCCCAACCATCCTGCTCGGAAAGGTCGTACTCAAAGGAAGCGTTCTGTACGAGCTGGGCATTGAGCCCACCATCAGCCGCATAGCTGATATCCTCGAAGAAAATTCCTATCAGCTCATTGCTGATTCTTTTGCCTCCCGCAGGAGCCTTCATTGGGCGCTGGGCATCCGCCAAAATAGCGGTCAAGAGCAAAGCGCTCACTGTTATCATCCTGATTTTCATACTATTGCTTATTATGCCAATGTCAACAATTGGCAGTAATTATCGTCATCCCAGGGCTGCCGGGGCTCATTACAAGCCTTTCCGCACAAGCCGGTATGAGGAGACTGTCTCCAGCTCTTACAGCGAGACCGTTTACGCTGCCCTCCCCTTCCGCACAGACTGCTATCACAAAGGAGTCCAGCTCACATACGGACTTGGTCACAGTCCGGGTCAGCTTGAAGAAGGAGCTGGTGAAATGAGGACAGGAGACAAGTACGTTCTCCTGATTCTCAGTTCTCTGATAATCAAGCTTGTAATCAGGGTAAAGGCGATAATCTATCGCATCTCTGGCCTCAGCTGTATGAAGTTCACGAGGACGGCCGTCCAAACCGGGCCTGCCGTAATCATAAATCCTGTACGTAATGTCGGAAGATTGCTGAATCTCCAAAACGAAACAGCCCTTTCCTATAGAATGGATACGGCCGGCAGGAAGGAAGAACACATCTCCCTCGCTGACAATATGCTGGCATAGGTAGTCCATTATCTCCGGACCGCCCGCGATTTGGTCATAACGTTCCTTGCTGAACTCCTTCGAGAGACCGGACAGAAGCCTGGCGCCTTCTGCAGCTTCGAGCACATACCACAGCTCCGATTTGCCCCTCTTTCCACAACGCTGCAAAGCCAATGCGTCATCAGGATGAACCTGGACGCTGAGGTCGCTGGCAGCATCAATGAATTTCACCAGCAAGGGAAACTCACACCCATACTTTTCGACAACGTGCTTGCCAAGGAAGTCCTCCCCGAAAAGTGCAGATAGTTTGGGTATGTCCAGGCCAGCATATTCCCCTTCAACAACCACAGTCTCACTGCCCTTAATGGCAGACAGTTCCCAGCTTTCGCCTATATGGGAACTGTCACTTTGTATGCCCTTGAAGGCAGCTATTTTATCACCGCCCCAAACCAGACTCTTCAGTATGGGGCGGAATCTCAGCGGTTGAGAAATCATTCGCTTCTGCTTTGTTGCTGAATTATACAAGAGGTTCTGCTGTCATTGCCTCAGGCTGAGCGATACCCATAAGCTTGAGGATGGTAGGTGCCACATTGCAGAGGGCTCCGTCCTTCACGCTCTTGACCTCCTCACCGGCATTGACAACGATGAACGGCACGTCGTTGAGAGAATGGGCGGTATTAGGTGTTCCGTCCTCATTGAGTGCGTAGTCGGCGTTTCCGTGATCGGCGGTGATAAGGACGGTATAGCCGTGCTCAATGGCTGCACCAACAACGGTTTCTACACAGCCGTCGATGCAGGATACTGCACAACGGATGGCACTGTACACACCGGTATGGCCTATCATATCGCCATTGGCATAGTTAAGGATGATGAGATCCTGCTCCTCGGAGCGTATTGCCGCAAGCAGTTTGTCAGTCACTTCAAGTGCGCTCATCTCCGGCTTGAGGTCATAGGTAGGAACCTTTGGTGAGTTCACGAGTATACGGCTCTCGTTCTCGAAAGGCTGCTCTCCGCCTCCGTTGAAGAAGAAGGTTACGTGAGCATATTTTTCGGTTTCAGCGATGCGGAGCTGCTTTTTGCCCGCCTTAGAAACGGTCTCTCCAAGGGTGTCGGTCACAATTTCCTTGTCAAAGAGGATGTGCAGACCGGTGAATGATGCATCGTAAGGAGTGAGTGTGCAATAATGAAGCGGAATGGTGTGCATTCCAGCCTCAGGCATATCGGTCTGGGTAAGGGCAGCGGTTATCTCGCGAGCACGGTCATTGCGGAAATTGAAGAAGATTACAGCGTCTCCCTCCTCGATTGTAGCAATTGGCTGTCCGTTCTCGGTGATTACGCAAGGCTTTACGAACTCGTCGGTCACATCGGCAGCATATGAAGCCTCGATAGCCTCGATAGCTGAGCCAGCGGTATTGCCCTTGCCCTCAACGAGCATATCATAGGCTTCCTTGACGCGTTCCCATCTCTTGTCCCTGTCCATTGCATAGAAACGGCCGCAGACTGTGGCAATCTTGCCTGTGCTCTCTGCCATATGCTTCTCGATATCCTCGAGGAAGCCCTTGCCTGAGCGCGGGTCGGTGTCGCGTCCGTCCATAAAGCAATGTACGTAAACCTTCTCGAGGCCCTCCTCCTTGGCTACACGGAGGAACTCATAGAGGTGAGTAAGTGAAGAGTGTACGCCACCCATTGAAGCGAGGCCCATAAAGTGGAGTTTCTTGCCACTGGCCTTCACATAGCGGTAAGCTTCGGCTATCTCCTTGTTTTCCAGAAGCTTATGGTCGCGACAAGCTATATTGATCTTTACGAGGTCCTGATATACGGTACGGCCGGCGCCGAGGTTCATATGTCCAACTTCAGAATTTCCCATCTGTCCGTCAGGAAGTCCTACATATTCGCCGCAAGCATGAAGCTTGCTGCAAGGATAGGTCTTGCGAAGCTTCTCGATAAAAGGAGCTCCCTGGGTATAGATTACGTTGGATTTATCCTGTCTGCCCTCTCCCCAACCATCGAGAATCATCAAAAGTACTTTTTTGTCCATTTCTTGTATCTAATGTTTATTATATTTTGTCTATTGTCGATTAATTATCCCCTGGCATCAAAGCAAGCCGCGTCCGCGAAGCATAGGAGCTGTGTCGGGATCCTTGCCACGGAACTGGTGATAGAGGATCATTGCCTCCTCGCTACCACCCTTCTCGAGGAAGGTCTCCTTGAACTTCTTTGCAAGTTCGAGGTCCCAAACGCCATTGTCCTCAAAAGCCTGGAAAGCGTCCTTGTCGAGCACTTCAGCCCAGAGATAACCGTAATAGCCTGCTGAATAGCCGCTTGAGAAAATGTGATTGAAATAGGTGGTGCGATATCTCGGAATAATCTCGTCAATGAGTCCCATTTCCTTGCAAGCCTCAGCCTCGAAAGCATCCACATCTATGCCCTCGACACTTGAGAGCTCGTGCCATTTCATATCGAGTATTGAAGCGGCTGTAAGTTCAGTGGTCATAAAGCCCTGATTGAACTTAAGGGCATTGTTGATTTTCTTGACCAGATCTTCAGGAATAAGCTCACCTGTCTGATAATGCTTGGCATACTTGGCCAGGAGTTCAGGCTGGAAGGCCCAGTTTTCATTGAACTGGGAGAAGGTCTCCACGAAGTCGCGCTGTACGCTGGTTCCGCTGACTGACTTGTAATTGCACTTGCTGAGCAATCCGTGGAGGGCGTGTCCGAACTCGTGGAAGGCGGTCTGCACCTCATCGACAGTGAGAAGGGCGATGCCGTTCTCGTCAGGAGTGCTGAAATTGCCGACATTGACAATGATAGGGCGGACGTCATTGCCCTGGGCATCTCTGTACTGGTCGCGGAAATTGTTCATCCATGCACCGCCTCTCTTGCTGTCGCGAGGGAAGTAGTCGCAGATGAAGATTCCTATGAGCGAACCGTCATCGTATGTGAGCTTGTAGGTCTCGGTGACATCATTGTATGAAGGGACGTCCTCAAGCTTCTCGAAGTTTACCCCATAAAGCATATGAGCGCATTCGAAGACACCCTTCTTCACGTTCTCCATTTCAAAGTATGGCTTGGTGAGTTCCTCGTCAAGGTCGTACTTTTCCTTGCGCACCTTCTCGGCATAGTACCACCAGTCCCAAGGCTCGATTCTTGAACCTGAAGGGAGGATTCCGGCAGCTATATCCTTATCCATAACCTTCTGCATATCAACGATTTCACCCTTAGCCTTATTAACGGAAGCCTTCATGATATCGCCCAAAAAGTTTTCTACGGTAACTGCATCGTGTGCCATTTTCGGTTCAAGAATGAAGTCGGCAGGGGTCTCGTAGCCCATAATCTTTGCCTTTTCGATGCGGAGCGCCATAAGTTCGAGGAAGAGCTGGCGGTTGTCGTACTCATTGCCATTATGGCAACGGTTCGAGTAAGCCTTGAACATCTCCTCACGCAGCGACCTGTCCTCAGTAGTGGTCATTGCCGTAGGATATGCGGAGATCGATACTCCGAACTTCTCCTTGAAGGCATTGTTCTCGGCGAGAATATTGCTGCTGAGCTTGTTCTCCTTGAGAGACATTTCCGTGTTGATTTCGCGGAGGCGGGCCTGTTTTTCTTCGTCGAGGGCAATTCCGTTGCGGAAGAAAGCGTCATACACCTTCTTGAGGACCATCTGCTGCTCGCGGCTGAGGCCAGACTGGTCAGCATTATAGACGGTCTCCACCTTCTTGAAGAGTTCCTTGTTCATATAGATATTGTCGCTATGCTCCGAGAGCATAGGGGTGACCTTCTCGATGAGAGCCTCCATCTCAGGGCTGTTTTCGGTCTCCGAGAGGTTGAAAAGCACTCCCTGAACCTTGCCGAGTATCTCTCCTGAGAGTTCCATCGCTCCGATAACATTATCAAAATCAGGAGCTTCGTCATTGGCAATGATCGCTTCGATCTCAGCGCTCTGCTGTTCTATTCCGGCTTCAATTGCCGGGAGATAGTCGCTCAACTCTATTCTGTCGAAAGGAGGAATTCCATAAGGGGTGGTCCAATCCTCAAGGAAGGGATTGGAAGTATTATTTCCAGTACATGCTGTCATAGTCAGTACCATTGCTGCACAATAGAATATCTTTTTCATATCAATTAGTTGTTTCTGAACCAGTTGTCTTCGAGGCTTTCCACCTTTTCAGCCTTGTCGCTTCCTATCAGGTCAGGAAGGCTGGCGAAGAAGTCGATTCCCAGCTTCTTTTCGAGCTCGTTAACGGTCATAGACTGATTGAAAATGGTGGTTGTTGTCTCTTCCTTGTTGTTTGCGTTATAAGAGTAAGTCTTGTTATGGTCGAAGTAGAAAGCAATGGAAGTATAGCCGTCAATCTTCTTGCTGCTGTTGTTCTTATTGTTGTTCTTGCTGTAGGAAAGGAGTACCTTGTAGTAGCCTGTCGGCACAGTGATCTGCTTTCCATCATTGTCGCTTGTGAATTTCTCAGACCCTTCCACAGTGCAGCCTGTCACAACATAGAGGGTGTCGGACTTGCTCGCCCAATTGCGGACCTTACCCTCAAAAGCTGCCCAGATTCCCTGATTGAAATTCTTTTTCTGAGGAGTGATGTTGGTACCGTAGAAGGTCATTGCGTTGGAGTTGCCGCGATAGCGGTCTGCAGAAGGAATCTGATGGCCTCTGTCATACATATTGTTATCCGTGTAAGAGCGATAGAGTACAGCCTGATACTCTCTCGGCACCTTAGGATCCAGATTCGGGGCTTCAGGAGATCCCCAGGCATCCTCTCTGGAACCAGAGCCCTTGATATCGTCATTCAGAGGATAGGCCACCCACTCGGAAACCTTGGCCTCCTTGTTCAAAAGGAAGGCGTAATTTCTGAAAGTCTTGCCATTGTCCTCGAAGTCGTGAGTGACGAAGAAATGATTGTCATCGCTCTTGATTGCCGGAAGTTCCAGCCATGCAGGAGCATCAATCTCACTGCTGCTAAGCTGGGTCACCTTGCACCTTGAACTGGTCTTGTCATTCTTGATGACCAGATAGCAGGAGCGATTGGTGTTGGTATTGTTCTTCTGTACAGTAATGATTACGTCCTGTGAGTTCTTTCCTTCATTTGGAGAGACTCTGATCCAGTCCGTAGACGCTCCGTCTGCTTCCACGCTGATGACCCACGAGCCCTCAGCTGATACATGCAAAGGATATGTGGCTTTCTGGCCCGGAAGCTCATTGCTGTCCAGGCTTATTTGCAACACTACAGGAGTTGAAGGTCCTCTATTATCGCAGGACGCACCCAAGAGCATCAAGCCTGTAGCACAAGCCAGAAGTGACAGAGTGTGAATGAATCTGATGCTTTTCATTTTCAATAATTCTAAATTATATGATAGGCAATTATAAGCGGATAAAGATACGAAATAATTCTCATTTATCAGCTTATTATGCCTGTTTCAATGCCAGATGGAATACGAATCTCGCGCCTACGGCATCGGGAGAGGCGCAGCGGCCATAATTGCGGTCAATGTCAACGACTCCACCCAGCTTCTCTCCTATCACCCGGCAAATCTTCAAGCCCAGGCCTGAGCCGTTTTTAAACTCCTCCAAGGCAGCATCACGGTGGAAGATTTCGTCAGCCGATTCGGGAGCCACTCCGTCACCGCTATCCCTGACCGAGAAACTTACACAGCCAGGCTTCTCGTCCAAGCCTACACTCAGAACTATCTCGCCTTTGGATGTATGTTTGCAGGAATTGGTCAGGAAATTGATGAGTATCTGCTGCACCCTTCTGCTGTCGGTCAGGATACTGAAGCCTTCAGGGGCATTGTTTTCAAAACGGTATTGCACAGCAGCGGGCACCCTGCTCTCTACGGTATTCATTGCGTTCCTGCAGATTTCTTCAACACTGCAGGTTCCCATAGTCAGGCGGTAATCACCATTGTCCACATCCGAAATGTCGAGTATATCATCAATAAGCATCATCAGCAACGAGGAGTTGTTGGTGATGTATGTGCCGTAACGCCATCTCTCCTCCTCGGTCAGTTCGTCATCATTCAGAAGGAGCTGGGTGAAACCTACAATGGCATTCAAAGGAGTACGGACTTCGTGATTGACATTGCGGATGAAGCGGGTCTTGGTATTGTTCGCGGCTACCGCCCTGCGTTTGATTCTGTTAAGCTTGCTCAAATACGCATACAAAACAAACCCTATCAAGAAGGCAGTCAGAAGAAGGATGGTGACAGTGATGGCCAGGATGCTGTTGGTTTTCTCCCTCTGCTTGATTTCGAGCTGGCTCAAGCTGTCATTTTCCATCTGCATGGACAACTCGTCGAGTATTGAGCGTATCTCATTGTCATTCATCGAATTGACCTTACCCAAAATCTGGGAATAGCATTTCGAGCAGGCGTCGATATTGCCATAAGTCCTTGTGAGGCTGGTCAGAAAGCGCAAGTCCTCCATATTGGTGATAAAATGCCGCAAGGAGGAAAACTCCTCCCAGTGGCCCCTTACAACGCAATCGATGAGCTGGACCATAATGACGGCATTGCGGTGGGATTTTCCCAATTCGCTCCTGCCTGCACACAGGCTTCTATAATGCTCATATTGAGGAATATCCTTGTTCAGGGCGGCATTGCACAAGGCAAAATAATAAACCCTAATGCTGTCTGATGCAAAAAAAGCTGTAGAATAGGCCTTTTGCATATTCTCATCCCACTCAGGAGAACCATAGTCATAAGTCGATGCTACGGATGCATACAACTTGCTGACAGGCTGCTTTTTGATGGTTTCGTCAAGAGTTTTCCCGTGGACATCTATGGCCTCCTGGAAGTGCTTTCTGGCAAGTTCCGGCTTATATGAGGCCTGGTAGTAGTCCCCGAGGGTGGCAGAACAGTACCAGCGTCCATAGTCATTGTCCATCAGCTCAGCATCCTCACGCATCTTTCTCAGGATTTCGAGGGTTTTGGACCTGATATCCTTATTGAAATAAGACAATGCCGCCAGATAATAGGAGTAGAAATAGTATTGGAGGTAGCCGCTCTTTAGGGAACTCGCCAGAGTAAGCTCCAAACACCTGTCTGTCAGGGCCGGATCGTTGCGCCTGATGGCATCCTTGAGGCGCAATACATCGACAAGGGTGATGGCCTTCGGGTCGTCCGCCTGCCGCGCCAGAATCTCGAATTCGCCAAGAAACTCATCAAAATCAGCCTTTCCTACCAGTGACTCGGCTTTCACATATGCCGGATAGCAGCTGTCAGCGATTTCATAAGGATTGTTTTGGGCAATGCAAATGCCTCTCTCCAGCGGGCAAAGCGCCAGAAAAACAAAAACAATAACTCTGAAACGGCCTTTCATACACTAAGACTTGAATTCGCTCTTCAACGGCAGATGGAATACGAATCTCGCACCCTTAGCATTGGCTGATGCGCAACGTCCGTAAGTCAGGTCTATATCCACTTCTCCTCCAAGTTTCCCGGCTATTACTCGACAAATGTTCAAGCCCAGACCTGAGCCCTGTTTGAAATCGTTCAGCTTGGAGAAACGATTGAAAATCTCCTCGGCCGATTCTGGCGGCACACCTTCCCCGGTATCCCTCACGGCAAAGCTGATATAGCCATCCCTCTCAGTCAGGCTGCAGCTCAACACTATTTCTCCGGAAATCGTATGCTTGCAGGAATTAGTCAGGAAATTGATGAGCACTTGCTGAACTCTGCGACCGTCAGTCACAATAGAGAAGCCCTCCGGGGTAGAATTTTCAAAACGGTACGCCACTCTGGCCGGAACCCTGGATTCGACTGTATTCATCGCATTGACGCAGATTTCTTCCACATTGCACTTGCCTATTGCCAAGCGGTATTTGCCATTATCCACATCGGAAATATCGAGGATGTCATCAATCAGCATCATCAGCAGGGATGAGTTGTTGGTGATATACCTGCCATAGCGCTGCCTTTCTTCCTCATTCAGCTCATCATCGGCAATAAGCAGCTGTGTAAAACCCACTATCGCATTCAAAGGGGTGCGGATTTCGTGGTTCATATTCTGAATGAAGCGGGTCTTCATAGTATTGGCAGCCTCTGCATCTTTTTTGGCCTTGCGCAGCCGCCTTATATAATAAAGTGATGATACAGATATGAAAAGGGCTCCTAAGAGAAGCAGAATCGATGTGGCAATCAGAATTCTGTTGGTTGATTCCTTCTGGCGTATTATGGTCTGATTGAGCTTTTCATTCTCCACCTTAAGCTCCAACTGCTCGATAGTACGCTGGACTTCGTGATCACGGGAGTTGTATATCAGCATAATATGGCGCTGATAGCACTCGGCAACCGCATCCAGATTACCGTACTTTGCAGCCAGTTGGGTAACAAATGATAAATCCTCGTGATGGTTCAGGCCCTTCAAGGCCTCAAGGAAGTAGTCCCAATCGCCACTTACAGCGGCGTCCGCCATCATAAAGTCCACACTTGCTTGGGCACGTACCCTCTTCAGTTGTGTATTGTTCAGACAGATTTCCTTGTATTTGTTGTATTCGGCGATGTTCTTTTTCAGTACTGAATTGCATGCTCTGTAGAAATATACGGTCAAAGTATCGGTAGAAACCTTGGCTGTTGCAAGAGCCTTGTCCAGATACTTCTCAAAATCAGGAGTGCCGAACTCGTCACATCTGGCCAGGTCCATATAGGTTTTCGACATAGCCTGAACCTTGATGGTCCTGTTTTCAGTATTCTCATAAATCTCAACCGCCTTAAGCAGATATTCTTTTGCCCTGGATAGCTTGTAGCTGTCCATATACAGGTCTGCAATATTTCTGGCACTGAACCAGCGGCCATATTCATTGTCCATAGCCACTGCTTCATCCAGCATCTCCTCACTGATTCTATAGGCCTTGGCCTGGAAGCCGTGGTTATAATAATAGATGGCCCTGAGGTGGTAGGCGAAGAAATAATACTGGAGATAATCCAGCCTCTTGGCTACTTCCTTCAAGTCTTCATAGTATTTATCCACCTTCTCATCTGGTCCCGTCGCCTTGGCATCCCTAAGTTTAAGGACATATACCAGCACCTGGGCTTTTTTGTCATCAACGGAAATGGCTTTGTTTTCAAACTCTTGAATCAGAGCCGGAAAACTGTCAGTACCCACAAGAGAATCTGCTTGTCTGTAAGAAGGATAGCAAGAATCGTCAATCTTCAGGCTGTTGTTCTGTGCGAAAGAACGGACTGCTGTCATAGAGACAACAGAGAGTATCAAAATAAGCAGCAGTCGAATGTTTTTCATCGGCAATTCCAACATACTGCAAATTTAGAATTTTAGTTCCTTTCTCCCAAGAGCAAGTCCTTCAAATTCATTTAGTCTCCCTGGGCTTTCCTTCAAGCGGTGATTGTAGGAGATACTCGTGGGGATCCAGCGGGTTTGGCTTTCCCTTCTGGTCAAGCGTGGGGGATAAGTGCCTGACACACAGCATGTTAGGCATTTGTCTATGGGAAATTTTGCCCATAGATAAAGGCTTAAAGCGTTGATACACAATGAGTTAAGCCTCACGACACACAGCAACAGAGCCCCCACAACCCACGGCAACAGGGCCCCACAACCCACGGCAATCCCCACGGCTCGCGTGGCAAAGGGCAGAAAGAGGACCTGCCAGGGTATCCCACAACAAGAAGGCGATGGAGGTGGGGAACAAGCTGTTTTCTGGTTCTATATATGGGATCAGGGATTTTTCATTAGCTCAGGCACCACAGGCTCGCATCATATGTTTGCAAAGTAGCTGCAATGTACGGCTAATTTCAAGGCAAGCAAAGTAGAATCGGGGTGAGACGGATAAAAGGGTTGGTGAAACGTCAAATGTAAGGCCGACCAATGAAGGACTTGACCACCCACCAAAAAAGGTGACCGATAAACACTTATCAGTCACCTTCTTATTAATTGTATGCAGCAAATGGAATTCCATCAGCAGGAGCGGATTTCCATTTGCGGAATTATTGCGCTGCCACTATTCAGCCTTTACAGCCATAATGAAAGCACGATAGCCGGTGTTGTTGCCAGCATAGGTCTCCACTTTCATATCAGTAGCCTCGGCAAGTGCGCTGTCGAGAACCAGCTCATACTTGTCAGAAGCGGTGAGAGTAAATTCGAAAGGGCCGCTGCCTGAAGCATTCGTGTTGGCAGCCACATCGAAACTCTTCTCCACGTCACCGATAGTGAACTTGATGGAAGCAGGGGCGCCCTTCCAAGCCACGCTGTAGAAGCTGACCTTCTTGGTGCCGGCAGGAAGTGTCGCAGTAGCGGATCCGAATTTTTTACTACTGCCAAGCTTTACATTATACACATTCTCAGTGCCGTTGATGCTGACTGCAGAATCATCAAATGAAGCATTGTCAGCGCTCACAGTGAATTTGAGATTCGAAGTATAGTCGCCAGTGGTGTCGCCTTCATTGCCACCTTCATTGCCACCTTCATTGCCTCCTTCATCCCCGGCAGCTTCAATGAGGACAATCTGCATATTCTTAGCCTGACTTGACTCCTTGTAAGAAGTCTTGATGGTGTAACCGGTAATCTTGTCACCGACCTTGATGCCAAGCTCACTGAACTTCCTTGACTCTCCGTTCCAATTAAGTATTCCATAGATGTATACTTCACCGGTCTCATCCTCGATGTAAACATTGCCATAAGTTTCATTGGCGATGCTCTTCACCTTGCCGGAAACCGTATAGAATACCTCATCATTGTCTTCAAGGGCATTGAATTCAGCTGCGGTCTTGTATGGATAGTGCTTCATATACCAAGCGTTAACCAGCTGAGGATTGTTCTTGTATACGCTGCGAGCACCCTGGACTATCATGTAGTCACCGTCCTTGAGGCCCATCTCAGCCTGAACATTCACAAAGTTCCTGGTTGCACCGCCCTCTGCGCCAACGAAGCCGTAAATATAGAGTTTTCCGGTCTTGTCAGAGATATAGAAATTGCCATACTTGTCGGAGCCGTCAGTCTTGACACCCGAAACGATGCCGGCAACCTGATATACGTTTGTGTCATCAGCAGGAAGGGCAATGAAATCAGCGATGCTGATGGTCTCAAGGAGACCGGTTGACTTCTCCTGGGTAAGGGTAAGCTCAAGAGGCTGAGCTCCCTCAGATGCAACGGTGAACTTCGCCACCCTCGCCTCTTCGGTGCTCTCATTCTCTGTGAGGGCAATGACAATGTCTCCGGACTCGCTGCCCGACTTGGTATAATCGGTAACCCAATCATAGGCCTCTGCAGCGGATACAGTCCAATTGCCCTTGAGGTTCATTACCGAAATGGTGAACTTGGCCTCCTTGGCTTTTGCAGACACGCTGAGCTCAGTCGTATTGGCAGTGATGATAGGAGTGGTAGGCGGAGCGAACTCAATAGGATATGCGTACAATGCCTCCTTGGTAGTTCCGTAAACGCCTCTTGTAGCGCCGATGGTCATAGTATAGCCCACCTGTATGCCCATTCTGTCAAGCCAGCCGTCAGTGAACTGAGAGCCGCCTCTACCGTCATAAAGGCCATAGACATAAATCTCGCCTGTACCGTCATTGAGGTAGAAGTTTGAGTACTTGCTTGACTGGGTGATCTTGGTTACTGTACCTGAGATCTGATAGTAAACGGATGCATCTACAGGAAGGTCATTGAACTCTGCAATGGTAATGGCATCGAGGCGTTCACCAAGTAAACCGGCCTGCTTAACAAGAACCGCTGTAGAAACATCACGACCAGTGAGGGTTACAATTACTCCTCTTGTATAACCTGTATTTGCTCCCATTGAGAGCTTGAGATCTTTAGTGGCAGACGTGCCCTTCTCAGTAAGCAGTTTTACATCATCGATAACATCCTTTGATGTGGAAGCTGCCATTGAAGCTGTCCAACTTACGTTGGACTCAATAGCTACAGTCACCTCGCCACCCTCTGCAGGAACTTCATATACGGCCTGTTTTGTGGCAATGACAGGGAACTGCACGGCATCCTCAACCGAGCAGGCTGAAAAGCTTGCAGCCGCAAGGACTGATGCCATAGCAATCAAAATATTCTTAAGTTTCATTGTGATTCAGATTAGAAGGTGTAACGGACGCTTAAGATTGCAGACCAACCGGAGCTGATAGAGGTGTAGTACATATGCTCGTATCTTTCACCGTTGTTTGTCTGCACCTGGAATTTAGGCTGAGCGCCTTCAGTGTAAACCTGCTTTGCATTGGTAAGCTTGAGCATACCGGTACCGGTGGTTGAAATACCATTGCCCCAGTATGGATTGAGGAGGTTACCGAAGTTCGAAATGTCAGCTCCAAGCTGGATAGTATGCTTCTTGTGGTTTGCACCGGTGTAGAAGTAGAAGTTCTGCTCGATCTTGAGATCGACAGTGTTGTGCCACTTGCCCATCATACCGTAACGGTCCATAACCTGTCCTCTGTGAGTCTTGAGGTACTTGTTCTGGTTGATGTAGTTGTCGAGGTCCCTAGCCTGCATTTCAGCAGTATAGGTCTTGGTCTCGCCATCCTCCTTGTAGGTACTTGGCTCGAAGGTCCAGTTACCGTTTCCGTATGCAGCGCCGTTTCCGTCAACATTGCCATAGAGATCCTCGTAGGTAGGAATATCGATGAGATTCGAGAGTGATGAACCGTCTCCAAGGATATTGCCGTTGTAAGTCATATGGGTTCTGCTGCTGATACCTCCGTAATATGCAAGAGAGATGCTGGTACCGAAGTACTTAGCATAATCCTTGTGCCAGTTGATATTGCCTATGATTCTGTGAGGGTTCACGAATGAGGCATAACCGAGCTCGGCATTGTTGGCTCCCCTTACGCTGGTAAGGCCGTTCCATACTGAATATACCTGGTCACCTACGCCATTGTTGAGAACCCTCGAGTTAGCATATGTGTATGCAACTCTCGCGTTGATACCGAATGGGAAGTTCTTTTCGAGGCTGGTGGTAAGTGAGAAATAATCACCCCAGAGCTTAGGATTTGTTACATTGTAGATGAGGTATGCATTGGTAATCTGGCTGTCCCTGTAACCATTGTTGTAGTAAGGACGCGCTGCTACGAACTGTGCCTCAGAGAGGGTGGTAGGAGCATTGAGACCAATGTTCTTTACAGTAACAGGGTTGATATCCTTCTTGTATGTCGCCTCAATGCTTGCCTTGATGTCAGCTGGAAGAACAGCATCGAAAGCGAGTGATGATTTCCATGAGCTTGGGTTACGGAGCTCAGGATCCATAAGCGAGATTGAAGAGATGTTCAAACCTGCAGCCTCCGGTGTGAAACCGCCAGGATAGAGCTGGTTGAGGATAGCATTGCGGTCTGAAGAGATGGTAGGGATGTTCTGGGTAGTGGTGTAGGTAGTCTGGAGCACACCTGCATCACCTGACTGTGCGACAATCCATACGAATGGGATACGGCCTACGAAGATACCGGTACCTCCACGAAGGACATACCTTCTGTCACCTGCGAGATCCCAGTTGAAACCGATTCTTGGAGATACCGAAATCCTTGTACGAGGAAGATTTCTGGTATCGTACTTTCCTTCTGGATTGCTGAGTGTAGGAGCAAAGGTAGCATCTGCCACTCTCTGGTTGAAATTGTCCTCGAGAGAAGGATAGTTAGGCATCTCGAAACGTACACCTGCGGTGAGCTTGAAGTTGTTGCTTACATTGATCTGGTCCTGAATGTATGCGGAAGCCTGGCCGAAGGTGAAGTGAGGATATTCCTGTGCGAAGGTCTTGTTGTTACCGTGAGTAATGGCGAACTGTACAGGATTGTCAAACACGGTTCCTGCCTTGATAGCATCGTAGAGAGCCTGTTCTGAGTCGAAATCAAACTCGTAGTAACCTGCACCGAAACGCTGGAAACCGTTCTTGGTAAGGTCAAGCTCATACTGAGCACCGGCGAGGATGGTATGCTTGCCAATGTTCCAGGTAAGCTCGTCTGTAATGGTGGTGGTGCTTACGTCACGAAGGTTTCCATAAGAGAATGGCTCGTAACCGAATGATGTGTAATCATATGCTTTGTCGTTATCACCGTTTACGATGATATCGACGAATGGGAAGTAGCCGCCCTCCACTGAACGTGGCTCAAACTGATGCGAATAAGCAACACGGAAGACATTGTTAAGAGAGCCGTCAAGGAAGCGTGAATTGAGCTCACCCGCGAAAGAGTAGAAATTCTGCTCCTGATAGTAGCGTGCATTCTGGAAGTAAGCAGCGTAACGGCTTGATCTGTTTGAGTTTGAAGTAGGGTCATGATCAAGGCCACCGACTGAAGTAGAAGGCGAACTTGCATACTTCGAGTTGGTCAGGGAGTAGCGGAGGTTCAACTTGTGGTTGTTGTTGATGTTCCAGTCGAGACGCGCGAGAACCTTGAGTGAAGGGGTCTCGGTGTTATAGCCTCTTACCATACCCGGATTGTATCCATACTTGTCATTGAGATACTGTGAAAGGGCATCGAGAACGACAGCATTTGGACGTGCGACATTGTTCTTAGAGTCGTAAACCTTGTCACCAGGAACTATCTTTCCATTGGCATCAATGGTACCGTTAGCGAGAAGTGTGGTAGGACCAGGAGAGATGCTCCTGTCTGCCTCGATATTGAGGAAGAGGAAGAGCTTGTTCTTAATAATAGGTCCACCGACAGTGGCTCCGTACATAAAGTAGCGTGAGTCAGTCTTGCTTTCGAGGAGGGACTTGTCGATATAACGTCCTCTGTAGTCATCAACTCCGACTCTGTAGCCCCTCATATCCTGGTTGCGGTAGTAACCGTAAACGGAACCCTTTACAGTGTTGGTTCCTGACTTTGTGGTAGCTGAGATTCCACCTCCGGTGAAACCTGACTGACGCACATCAAAAGGAGTGACTGAGATGGACATCTGCTCAAGTGCATCCATAGAAATAGGAGAACCGCCTGCAGGCAGGTTTGAACCGATACCGAATGCATTGTTGAAGGCAGCACCGTCGATGGTGACATAAGAATCACGGTGATTACCGCCACCGATGTAAGCGTTTGAGCCAGAGACAGTAGCCTGAGGAGTCTGCTTGATGAGAGCATTGAGGCTTCTCGAAGTAGTAGGCACGTTCATAATGTCCTCGGTTGAAAGGACAGTCATAGTACCCGCTCTGTCTGAACTCATGTTTGTAATCTTTCTTTCGGCAACCACGGTGGTACCCTCGAGGGCCATAGATTGCTCTGTGATAACTGCATTCAGTACAACATTGTCAGCAAGAGGAGCGGTTACTCCCGTGTAGCTGAGGTCATTGTATCCAAGAGATGTGAAGCTGACCTTGTAAGGTCCGCCGGCAGTGATGCTGTTGATACGGTACGAACCGTCATTGCCCGTCACTGCATAGAACTGTGAACCAGTCGGCTCATAAACTGCGGTAACAACCACGCCGACTACAGGGCCATTGGCGTCAGTGACTTTACCGCTCATTGAAGATGTTGTGACCTGTGCAAATGCCATTATTCCTGACAGAAGAACGGCAAATGAGGCCAAAACTCGTTTGAATGAATTGGACATAATTGTTAATTGTATGATATATAATATGTGTGCGTTAATAAAAATACAAATTTAGCACTTTTTCGACTAAAAAAGACAGATACAACAAAAAAAGAAGGCGACCAATAATCGCTTATTGATCGCCCTCTTGAAAAACTATGTATCAGGACTACTTGAAGAAGTACTTGATTCCGATAAGTGCATGCCAGCACTCTGAAGAATTGATGTAGGTCTTGATATAGTTCTGAACAGGAAGCACATCAGCTGCCTTGTTCATAGAGAATACAGGCTCGTTGTTCGCATTAACACCCTCATACTTGAGAGGAGCAATGGTTCCGTTAAGAGAAGTCTGGTAAGCAGACATCTTGCGGGTACCCCACTTTGAGTTGAGGAGGTTACCGATATTGTCGATTGAAGCGCTGAGCTGGAATCCGTGAGTCTTTCCTGCGATGGTAAAGTTGAAATCCTTAGAAACGCTGAAATCGAATCTGTGATACCAAGGAGAACGTGCTGCATATGCCTCTGCGTACTGGCCCTTGTGGCTGCTGAGGTACTTGTCAGCCTCAACGAACTGCCAGAATGCATCCGCATCAGCTTCAGTCTTGAAGTTGATCTCGTTCTTAGAGGCAGGGATGTAGATAAGGTCAGTGGCGTTACCGTCGCCGTTGATATCGTTAGAGTAGATATAGCTGTTACCCTGAGCAGATGAACCTGAGTAGTAGAGGTTGAGGTGGAGGTTAATTGAAGGGATGGTGTAGTTCACGCTACCCATAAGCTTGTGAGGAACAACATACTGGCTTCTCTGAAGGTCAGTCATATTGGCACCGTTCACTGTTGGAAGACCTGTAAATACAGAGTTTGCAGCAGAGCCAGGCATACCTGAAAGCTCCTTTGACTCGGTATAGGTATATGCAGCCATCAAACGGAGGTTTCTGACAGGCTCAGCATTAACGCTGAGGTTTGCAGAGTAGCCATAGCCCTTGCGGGTATTGGTCATTACATATGCATTTCTCTTGTCAATCTTGCTGTCGTTGATGTTCATCACACGCTTGTCAGGGCCATTGAAGTACTTGAGATTTGCGCTGTTGTTGTCAAGAGCCCAGTCCTCCATCATAATACCCCAGATGTTCTTGTTGTACATACCCTCTGCAGTAACAGTGAGAGGGAAGTTTACAGGAAGCTTCCAGTCAACTGCCAAAGAAGTCTTGAACTGCTGAGGCATACGGAAATCAGGGTCAACACCACTGATATAGGACTGTGAACCGTAACCAGCACTTTCAGAGGTAGGAGAAGTTGGGAGATTGAGGGTCTTGACGATCTCATTGACATCAGTCATAAACTTGCCGCCTGCGGTGAGCTTCTCAAGAGCTGCCTTAACGTCATCAGAGTAAACAAGCTTGCCGTCCTTGATCTGGGCTGAAGCGGTATATCCACCCTGAATCATACCTGAGTACTGAGGCATATTGGTGAAGAATACGAGAGGGAGACGGCCCTGGAAGAGACCGAGACCGCCACGTACGATGAGGCTCTTGTCAGAATTGACATCCCAGTTGAAACCTACGCGAGGAGAGAGTTGCACACGGCTGGTAGGCCAAGCGCCTGTGTCAATATGTCTTCCGTTGTAGTCAATAGCCAGGATGTTAGGGTTGGTCACAATAGCAGAGTTGTCGAAGGAAATGAGCTCGGCACGTACTCCATAGCTGAGCTTGAAATTACGTACAGGCTTCCACTCGTCCTGAGCATATGCTGCGTACTGATTGTACTTAACCTCACCTGCAGGATTCTCATTTCCGGCATAACCGTAAGTGAGACAGAATGAGAGAGGAAGGGCGCCATTGAGGAAATCCTCGGCACTTGCATAACGGTAGTAACCGGTTCCGTTTCTCATATAAGAGTTGAGGGCATCCATCATCTCGAATCTCAAACCTGCTGTAACTGTGTGATTGTCAAGATAGAAGCTAAGGTCGTCCTGAATCTGGAGATTCTTGTTGAGCACACCGTTGTTGTAAGTGAAGAGCTCGTAACCGAGAGAGGTGTAAGGAATGAAGTTTCCGCTTGAATAGTCACCGTCGGTCATAATGTCGATGTGAGGGAAGATATCGGAGTTGCTGCCGCGCTGGTCGTTGATGTTGGTGTAAGTAGCGAGTAGGCGGTTGGCAATCTTCGAGCCGAAGCGGCTGTTGAGCTCACCTGCGAACGACATTACATTGCTCATCTGTGAGTACATATTGCTTGAGAAAGGATGAGAGACCTCACTTGAACGGTTGAAACCCTTGTTGCGGAACTTGTCATCGCAAGAGTTTCCGTTTGGAGCATACCAGTACTGGTTGTTGGTCTTGTTGAAGCGCAAGCTTAGCTTGTGGTTGTCTGAGATATTCCAGTCGAGGCGGGCAAGAATCTTCATATTGTCTGTTCCACCAGGGAAATCTGTATATGAACCAGGGTTGTAGCCATAATCCTTCTGGAGCTTCTGGCTGATCTGCTCAAGCACTGCCTGCTTGTCTTTAGAAGGCTGATACTCGATTACCTGCTGAGGCTTCTTCTGTGTCTCGAAGTTTACGAAGAAGAAGAGCTTGTCCTTGATGATAGGTCCGCCGAGGGTGAAACCGAAGGTCTTGTCCTGCTCCATCTTGCGCTCGCCGAGATCCTCACCGTTGATCTTGTTGCCACGGAAGTTCTCGTCAGCATAATAAGTATAGGCAGTGCCCTGGAATGAGTTGGTACCTGACTTGGTGATGGCATTGATACCTCCGCCTACGAAGTTGCTCTGACGTACGTCATAAGGAGCGACTACAATCTGCATCTCCTCGAGAGCGTCAAGCGAGATAGGGGTACCGCCACCAGGGAGGCTTGATGAAAGACCGAAGTTGTTGTTCAGGTTCGCACCGTCAACTGTGAAGTTGGTTGAACGGCCGTCACCTCCTGCGAAGCTCATACCGTTTGCATATGGTGAAAGCTTGGTAATCGCTGAAATACTGCGGCTTACGTTTGGCACATTCATCATATCCTGGTTAGAAACATTGACTGATGCGCCTGTTTTCTCGGTTGTGAAACGTGAAGCGGCATCAGCTACGACTACAACCTCATTGAGCATCTGGGTATCCTCCTCGAGATATGCATCGAGATTGGAAGTTTCGCCAAGCTTAAGAGTAAGGTTCTCGAATCTTACGCTCTTGAAGCCAAGGGTTGACACAGTAACGACATAAGGGCCGCCTGGACGCATACCGTTGATGGTATAGTAACCGTTGTTTCCGGCAATTCCGTGATACTGGGAGCCTGACGGTGTGTGAACAGCTACAACGACAGCGCCGACGATGGCGTTACCGTTGCTGTCTGTTATGGCACCGGTCATTGAAGAAGTTGTTCCCTGCGCGAAAGCCAAAATTCCCATAAAGAGAACGGCGCACGAGGTCAAAAATCTTTTGATTGAACTGGACATAAGTTAAAAATTAAAAAACATAAGTGTATTATAAAAAACAAAAATAGCACTAATCCGACTTCTTTCCAAAGTAATTGCCTGTCAGAATCTTTTTTTTATAAAAAAGAAGGGTGGCACGGATGCTACCCTTCTTAAGTCATGTCCGCTTAGAAACTATAGCGGACGCTGAAAAGCGCCGACCAGGTCGAAGCCAGATTGGTGAGATTTCTCCACTCCGGTCTGGTGAAGGTGTACTTGCTGACCTTCTCGGTAGCATCGGTCTGATAGCTGAGGATGGAGGTGGTGCTGATCTGCTTGTAAACACCCCAATTGTCATTGAGGAGATTGCCAAGATTGCTGATATCGGCGGAAAGTTCAAGTGTGTGCTTCTTTCCGGCAATGTTGAAATAGAACTCTTCAGCGAGCTTGAGGTTGAATCTGTTGAGCCAAGGAGCGGCTATGGCATTTCTCTTCATATACTCGCCCCTGTGGTTCTTGAGATACTTGTCACTTCCGAGGAAGTCCTTGTACTCGGAGGCCATCTGAGGAGCGTCCTCCCAGTAGGTCTTGTTGTCAGCTCCCGTCTTGAGAACAGCGAAAGGCATCTTGTCCACCTCTTCGTCGGTAGGGATGTAAATGAGCTGTGACGCAGAGCCCGCACCGCTGACATTGTTCATCAGATAGGACATCCTTGAGTACGAATAAGAGCTGTAGTAACCGATATTGTAACCCTCATAGAAGAGACCGAGCTTTGTAGCGGCGTGACTGCCCTCGTTGATGGTGTAGCTGATGCTGGCAATAGCGCGGTTCGGAGTGACATAGCTTGAGTATCCGAGTTCAGGCGAGTTGCAGCCGTTCATGGTGTAGATATTCGCAAACTCTGAAATCTGGTCTCCATTGCCGTCGGAAGCGGTAAGGGAGTTAGAGTGGGTGTATGCGGCCATTACACTGAGGCCCCAGTCCCAGTCCTTGCTGAGCTGGGCGGTGAGGGAATAATAACGGCCGTGGAGGTCCTTCACATTGTGGACATAATAGCCGTGCATCTTGCTGCCAGTGCTGTTCACGATACCTTCGTCAACCCACTTGTCGCGTGAGCCAGGCTCTCCAGGGAGAGCTGCAAGTGTACCTTCCTTCCTATAGCCCAGAGACGTAGCGTAAACCTCATTGAAATTATAGCTGTAAACACCTTCGAATGAAGCTTTTACGCCCTCAGGGAAGTTAAGGTCAATGGCGGCCGAAGACTTCCATGACGATGGCATCCTGAGGTCATTGGCAATGATAGTAGTGGCGGTAGGAGCTGCAAGGTCCTGCTTCTGGAAGGCATTGCCGGAATAAAGCTGCTTTATAATCTCATCCCTGTTGTTGGTGAAATGTATGCCTGCTGTATTGGCTCCCGAACCCACTACATTCTTGTTGATGTACTGATACTGGAGACAGTTGGAGTTTCCTATCGCCGAAACAAGCCATACGTTAGGGATGCGGCCGGTGAAAATTCCTGTACCTCCGCGTACTATGATGCTTCTGTCCTTGAATACGTCCCAGTTGAAGCCGATACGTGGAGAAACGCTGAGTGAAGCCTTAGGAACCATATCGGTGCGCAAAGCGTCAAATGAGCTTCCGGCATACTTGTCCTTGTTCTTTTCAAGTGAACCGAGATTTGCGAACTCCTTGTTGTTATTGTCTGTAGGGATGGTGATGAAAGGCAGCTCGAAACGGAGACCTGCAGTGAGTTTGAAGTAGTCGCTCAGATTGAGCTCGTCCTGCGCATAGAGGGAGGCCTGGGTATAATTGAATGCAGGGAAGGTCTGCTTGGACGGGTCGTCCAGATTGGCGTGGGTAATCATAAACGCCACAGGACCGGTGCTGGTCGAAGGCTTGGTGACATCCTCGACAAAACTCTGCCAAGAATCATAGATATACCAGCCTGCGCCTCCCTGCATAAAGCCGTTGACAGCCTTGTTCCATTCAAGCTGGGCGCCGGCGATGAGGTTGTGCTTTCCAAGAGTATAGGAAAGTTCATCGGTAGCAATAACTGTCTGGACATCACGGAGATTGCCATAGGTGAAAGGGTCCACTCCGAAAGTGGTGAGGTGCGCATAGGTGTCAGAACCGCTCACAGCCTCATTGCTCAGGATATCCACAGTCGGGAAGTAGTCTCCCACATATGAACGCGGCTCATACTGGTGAGACCAGGTGAGGCGGAGAGTATTGTTTCCCCTGGAGTCGAAGATGCGTGAATTGAGCTCGGCAGCAAGTGAAAGGAAGTTGGCCTCCTGGAAGTAACGTGCTGACTCAAAGTACATTGCATATTGCGACTGACGACCTGCCGAATAGCGGTTAAGATAGACCTTGTCGCCGTTGATGTTCTTGTAGCTGGAGTTTGTTCCGCCAATAGGCGACATCGACGATGAAGGAGGGTTCGAGCCGTAGGTATGGGTATTGCTGAAACGCACATTGAGCTTGTTGTTCGCATTGATATTCCAGTCGAGACGGGCAAGGAGCTTGTAGTCAGGAGTACTGAGCGAATAGCCCTGATAACGTCCAGGATTGTAGTTGAACTGGCTCGAAAGGAAAGATGAGATTTCTGACAATTGGGCCACGGTAGGACGGTTTACGTTCTTCGGACCGTCAGGAGAGTATGCCCAAGGGTCGCCGGCATTTTCGCGGGCAATGTATGAAGAGCCCGGAATCTCGTCCATCGTATACTCCGCATTGAGGAAGAAGAAGAGTTTGTTCTTGACAATAGGGCCTCCAAGCGTGAAGCCGATGGTATTGTTGAGTGTCTTGGTATTCTTGATTTCCTCACCGGCAACCATACCTCCCCTGACCTTGTCAGAAGTGTAGTGATTGTAGGCTGAAGCGTGGAACTCGTTGGTACCCTGCTTGGTAACGGCATTGATGGCACCGCCCTGGAAACCGGACTGGCGCACATCGAAAGGAGTCACATTGATGCTCATCTGCTCGATGGCGTCAAGTGAGATTGGCGAACCGCCGGCAGGAAGATTGGAACCGATACCGAAAGCGTTGTTGAAAGCCGCTCCATCGACGGTCACTGATGAGCCGCGGTAATTGCCTCCGCCGACAGCGAAGCCTGCAGTGGTGGTCGAAGCCTGTGGAGTGAGTTTCATAATGTCGTTCATACTGCGGCTGACAGTCGGGATTGACGACATTTTTGAAGAATTGATGGAGGTTCCGATACCAGAACGTGAGACATTCATTTTCGAATCAAGGGCATCAGCAGTGAAGACCGCAGCCTCGAGGCCTATGGATTCTTCTTCAAGTATAAAGTCAATGACATTGTTCTCCGCGAGGGAAGCATATACGTCAGTAATGGTAATGCTGCGGTATCCGAGCATATCAACAGTCAAGGTGTACGGACCGCCCGGATTAACGCCGTTGATACGGTATGCTCCGTTCTTGTCGGAGATGCCATAATAAATGACGCCGCTTGGATTGTAGGTGGCAACTATTGGCGCACCTGCAACTGCACCGGCGTTATCAGTAATCCTACCACTGATGGTAGAAGTGGTCACCTGGGCGTTTGCGGATAGGACAAACACCAGCGCTGATATAAGAGTCAGCGCAATTCTGATGGATTTTGACATAAGTAAACCAATTAAATTGCTTGTTTCAAAAACAAATATATAGCAAAAAATGCTGGTACGGAAAACTACAACGATTTAATTATCAGTATTTAACAAAATTTTAACATTCCTTTTGGAGTATAGGGAAAAAGAGAGTATCTTTGCAGTCACAATGAGAATGTGGAAAGATTTGCCTGCTTGCAACCACTTTAAAAAATGCTAAAAAATCCATACAGAATTTTTGACGCTATATAGAAGCTTCAGGTAAACTCCGCATTTCATGCAGGAGTTTTTTTATTTTTGATCAAGACAATGAATTACTTATTCACCAGTGAATCGGTGTCAGAAGGACACCCGGACAAAGTAGCGGACCAGATATCGGACGCCATACTCGACTCCTACCTCCGCCAGGACCCTGACGCGAAGGTAGCTTGCGAGACATTCTGCACCACAGACCTTGTGCTGGTAGGAGGTGAGACCAGCTCAATATGCTCTGACATCAACGTAGAGCAGACCATACGTGAGGTCATTGACAATATCGGTTACAACAGGAAGGAGTACGGTTTCGATGCCGCTTCCTGCGAGATCATCAACCGCATCCATGGTCAGAGCGAGGACATCAACAGAGGAGTGACCCGCGCCATAACGGCCGAGAAGAGCAATGACAGCATCGATGCCCAGGGAGCCGGCGACCAGGGAATGATGTTCGGCTATGCCTGCACCGATACGGACGACTATATGCCTCTCGCCCTCTCACTCTCGCACAGAATCCTGATGATACTCGCTGACATCAGGCACAATGAGCCGGAGCTGATGCCTTATCTCCGCCCTGACTCCAAATCCCAGTTCACCATCGAATTCTCGGGAAGACACCAGCCTCTGAGAGTGCACACCATAGTCCTGAGCACCCAGCACGATGAGTTCGATACGGATGAGGCAATGCGCGCCAGAATCGAGAGCGACGTACGCAACATCGTGATACCGAGACTGATAGCCTCCCTCCCGGAGAAGACAGCCAAGCTGTTTGATGGCAATTTTATACTCCACGTCAATCCTACGGGCAAGTTCGTCATCGGAGGACCTGCGGGCGACACCGGCCTTACCGGAAGGAAAATCATCGTCGACACCTACGGCGGAAGAGGTGCCCACGGCGGTGGTGCATTCTCGGGAAAAGACCCTTCAAAAGTGGACAGGAGCGCGGCTTATGCGGCCCGCTACATTGCCAAGAATCTCGTAGCGGCAGGCGTTGCTGACGAATGTCTCGTTCAGGTGGCATACGCCATAGGAGTACCTGAGCCAGTCAGCGTCTTTGTGGACACCTACGGTTCAGCTCACGTAAGCGCGCCTTCGACCAACGGTATCTCAGACAGAAGGGGTGAAGCGACCGACGCATACATCGCTGCCAAGGTCAAGGATCTGTTCGACCTGCGTCCGGCATCGATTATCAGCAAGTTCGGCCTCAAGAATCCTATTTTCAGGGCCACTGCAGCCTACGGTCACTTCGGAAAAAAGCCTTATACCAAGACACTCACTCTTATACGTGACGGACAGGAAGTGCAGCGCGAAGTTGAATTCTTCGCTTGGGAGAAACTTGACGCAGTGGATGCTATACGCGAGGCCTTCTCACTCTGACAACTCTCGCTGAAAAGGCTATAAGAAATATTGAATCATCAGACCTGGGTCCAGTGAATGACGACGCCATCGCGTTCCATTCCTCGGAACCAGGTCATTTGTCTTTTGGCAAACTGGTGAATGGCGTTCGAAAGAAGGGTAAAGAGCTCATCATAGCTCAAGATTCCGAGTACATGCTGGGTTACGAACTTGTACTCCAGGCCGTAATAGATAAGATCCTCGGAGCTGATACCGCTGTCCAGGAGGCCCTTCACCTCCTCGATCAGGCCCTCCTCAAGACGGGCTTCAAGACGGGCGTCTATGCGGGCATTGCGGGTTTCCCTATCCACTAAAGTACCTATATAGAAGCACTTATGCGGAAGCTCTGCTGGATTTACACTCGGAGTTTCCTTATTGAAATCATAGCCGCAGGTCGCTGCTTCAATATAAAGCCCGGTGCCTCCACAGAGCAGAGGGAAGCAGCCACGGCCGAGTATATTCTGATAAACCTTAACGAAATCCTTCTGGTACTCGTAAACATTATACTTAGCACCAGCAGGCTGTATATCTATCATATGGTACGGAATCTCGCCGTATTCGCAGAGATCCTTGCCCGTGCCGATGTCCATACCCCTGTACACCTGCCGCGAGTCGGCGGAAATGATTTCAACCAGAGGAGCGCCCATAAGAGCATTGATACGGCGCGCGAGCTGCACAGCATATCTGGTCTTCCCGGACGCAGTAGGGCCGAGGACGCACACAAGATCGATGATGCCATTGCGATAGCCGCTGACTATGGCCTCAACATCAATTTCTTCAGGCTGCGGCAATTCGGCCGCAAGCGGTATCCTCAATTTCGGCATAGCAATATCCTCCCTCAGCTGCGGTCAAGCTCGCGGCGCATATCCTTCTCCTTGATGGACTGTCGCTTATCGTATTCTTTCTTTCCTTTGGCCAGGGCAATCTTCAGCTTTGCATAGCCATTGTCCGCAATGTATGCGCGTATGGCAACGATGGTGAGTCCTTTCAGCTTCACGGATTGCTGAAGATGCCTGAGCTCCCTCTTGGTAAGCAGGAGCTTCCTGTCCCTTGCCGGCTCATGACCGTTCCATGAGCTCCAGAAATAGGTGGATATGTTCATACCCTTCACATAGAGCTCCCCATTGACAAAATAGCAGAAAGCGTCCGTCAATGAGGCCTTGCCCATACGCAGGGACTTTATTTCCGAGCCTACGAGCACTATTCCGGCATCATAGGTCTCCAGGAACTCGTAATCGAACGAAGCCCTGCGGTTGTTTATCTGTATTCTACTTTTTGCTTTCGGCATAATTTCCTTGTTTTTCCTTTGCTGCCAGTTTCTGGCGTCGGGTCTCGGCGGTATCGTGCCCGAAGATGCTGCGCGGGCCCTCCACCGAACGCCAATACTCCTCGTCAAAGCCTTCCGGATGTTCGAAGCGGCCCTCATGGTCAATGACGAAGGCCAGGTAAGTGATGCTGTAGCCTTGCTCGAGGAAGAGCTTCTCATAAAAGGTCTGCACCTCATAAAGAGCATTCAGCTCATCTTCGGAGAGCCGCCCTTCCTGTCCCGACTCAAGTGTCAATTCACCGGGAGGAGTAGCATAAAGGTCTGTGGTTGAAGCAATTATCTCAAGCCCATTCTGCACTGCCACAGCGTGGGAATACTCGTATAGGAAGCGGCTGTCCGTCTTTAGATGGACCACTCCCCCGGCTTTCAGGAAGGAACGGTAACGCTCGAGGAAGAGGGGTGAGGTCAAACGGCTGTTCTCGCTGCGCATCTGCGGGTCCGAGAAAGTGAGCCATATGCCCGAAATCTCATTCTCTGCAAAGAAGGCGGTGATGAACTCAATGCGCGTGCGCAGGAAGGCAACATTGCCCAAAGCATTCTCGCTGGCATATTTCGCTCCCTTCCACAGACGGGCTCCCTTGATATCGACACCTATGTAGTTGAACTGGGGATTTCGGCGGGCCAGGTCTATGGTATATTCTCCCTTGCCGCAACCAAGTTCAAGAATAATGGGCTGGTCCTTTTCGAACATCAGCTCATTCCAACGTCCCTTGATTTCGTGGTCGCGCAAATTGAAATATCCGTCCGCGAGCAATTCCTCCGCGGACGGCTGAAGGAGACATTTGAAGGTCTCGTTCTCAGCGAATTTTTTCAGTTTCTTATGTCCCATCCTTTCTTCTTCAAAATGATTCCCAAGCCTCTGAAGCCCGGAATATGTTCGTCCGCATCAATGCGCACCGCCAGTTCCCACTCCCCCGCCTCTTCAGGTCTGATGCCACTGCGGTAGGGCATTATATATTGATGCGAGTAGAAGTTTGAGCCTTTTGAGCTCCGGTGTACGGGGAAGTATACCTTTTCCCAATATTTTCTTCCGCTTGGAGACTGCAGCGTGATGTCGAGGGGAAAGTCCCTCAATTCCGCCAACTTGCCATTGCCACACTCTATACGCGAGTAGAAGCTTAGGTCGTAAACGGCGAGGCTATCACTCATATTGAGGGTAAAGCGGTACATTCCGTCCTCGTCCTTGCTGCCCGTGCGCACGAATTCCTCATATGACTGAGGCTCGGAGCAGGAGAACAGCGAGAGAGCTATAGCCGCAAACAGAGCGGGTATCAATATGTGACGCCACTCAGACATTACTGTTCGTTCTTCGGAGCTGCCTTAGGGTTCCTCGGCTTGTGCTTCCTGTTATAGTGGGCATTGTTGCCGCCCCTGTTCTCTCCTTCAGGATGCCTGGCCTCCTGCTTTGCTTCCTCCTTCTGCACGGGCTTGAGTTCCTGCTTAGGCTTGTCATTGCCGGCTCCGGCATTGCCCTTACGGCGGCGCTTGTTCTTCTTGCGCTCGAGATTGTCGAAACGAGTGATGCTGTCATCACCTACTGCTGTCACGAATTCAGGCATACGAGGCTCCGGCTCATCCTGCAGCGACTCCGGCTTGATGCCATTTCTATTCATTTTGATAATCTCCCTAACTTCTTCTGCATCAAGTGGATAAAGCTTAACCATAGAAGATTTGTCATAAGAGAAGTACATCACTTCCTTCAGAATATCTGTCTTCATCAGGTAAGCCTGGCCGTCCTCAAACTCCAAAGGCTCCGTCACGCGGGGTATGCGGGACTGGGCGTCAAGATAGGTAGCCACCTCGTAATTCAGACAGCACTTAAGCTTACCGCATTGGCCAGCAAGCTTCTGAGGATTCAAGGAAAGGTCCTGGCAGCGAGCCGCCGAAGTGGTGATGGACTGGAAATTCGTGATATAGTTGGCGCAGCAGAGTTCACGTCCACAGATACCTATTCCACCTATGAGTCCGGCCTCCTGACGCACACCTATCTGCTTCATCTCGATACGTATGCGGAACTCCTCAGCGAAAACCTTGATAAGCTGGCGGAAATCCACACGTCCGTCTGCGATGTAGTAAAAAATGGCTTTCGAGCCATCACCCTGAAACTCCACATCGCCAATCTTCATCTCCAGACCCATTTCTGCGGCAATGCGGCGGGCTTTCACCATTGTATCCTGCTCACGGGCAATTGCTTCCTGCCACTTGACTATGTCGCTTTGGCGGGCTTTTCTGTATATTTTCTTGAATTCTCCGTCGGGAGATATGCCGCGGGACTTCATCTGACGCCCGACGATAGGTCCTTCAAGGGTCACGATACCCAGATCGTAGCCTGTAACAGCCTCCACAATCACCAAATCGCCTACCTTGACATTCTGGCCGGAAGCATTGGTATAGAATCCCTTGCGAGTATTCTTGAACCTCACTTCGAAGATGTCTCGGTATTCCGGCTGCAAGACGCCGGCCAATACGTTGTAGTCCTGCAGCTTACAGCAGCCAGGGCGGTAGTTCACCATTATCTCGCCACTTTCCTCGTCCGCGGTCGTAGTGCAACCGCGGTTGCAGTCAAAATATCTTGATTCAAAGTTCTCGTTGTTCATTGTTATTCCTTGCTGTGCACTGTCATCAAACCAGCACATATAGTCTGTCGACCAGGTCGCAGAACATTATTTTCATATTAATATTGCGCTCAATCAGCATTACGGCCCTATCCAGATAAGGTAAAGCCATACGCGGAAAACTCCTCTTGCAGCGCTTCGAATATTCAGCATAAACTTCGGCCTCCCTGGCGCTCACACCCGAAAGGGCCTCCAATCCCTGCTGAAGCATAAAAATCTTTCTCAAAGCCTCGGAAACATAGCGACAGAAGGCTTTCGCTTTTTCTCTTGAGCCAATTGCACCGAGAGTATCGGCAATATCCAGAGCCGCGGAGAGATTGCGCGAAAGGAGAGCAGACATCATATCCCTGAATATTCTGAACTCCTCGTCAGTGTCCTCGGTCATCGAGAGCCAGGACAATGCTTGTCCGACACTGCCCCCTGAGACCTCCGCAGCCGCTGCCGCCGTTTCAGGATCCTTTCCGAAACGCTCCACCAGCACCTTTGCCACTTCTTCCTTCGACAGAGGAAGCAGCCTTATGCCCTGACAACGGGATGAGATGGTGGTCAATACCTTTTCCGGAGCATGGGTAATGAAAATGAGCTGTGTGAGCTCGGGCGGCTCCTCTATTGACTTGAGCAGTCTATTGGCGGTCTCCTGATTCATCTTCTCCGGGAGGTAAATGACTGCAGCCCTATAGCCCTTTTCGAGAGCCGTCATCGACAGGAGGTCGAGCACGGTTTTGGCCTCGGCAACGGCAATCAGGGATGACCTGCCTTCTATACCGAAGGCTTCATTCATCTCATTTTCAAGGAAATACGGATTCTCGGAGTATAGCTCGCGCCAAAGTGGAAGATAGGCTTCCGAAGTAACTTTGTCGGTAGAAACCTTGCTTCCCTTGGAAACAGGAAAGATGTATTTCACATCAGGATGTATCATCTTTCCGATTTTCTGAGAGCCCATCAGCAGTTCCAGAAAAGCCTGCGCAAACTGAATGGCTCCGCAACCGTCATTTTCGTAGAACATCAGGGCATGGGGTATGCGGCCAGAGCCCACCATACCGGTGAGAGCGCGCTTCACATCCTCATTGCCTATGATATCATCGAAAATCATCGTCCTTGTCAATTTTTCCTATCGGCAATAAACTCCGCAATATCAGCAAGATAGCTCTTGCCTTCGCAGTCTGGGAAGACCTTCAGGGCCATCACTGCCTTATTGCAGCATTCGTGCAGCCTTTCCGTTGCATACTCCACTCCTCCATACTCCCTCACGAGTTCAAACACGCTTTCTGCCTGCTCTGGATGTTCGGCAATGTCACAAACCGCCTTTCTGACAGTCTTCTCCTTTGCTGGATCAAGCCTATGGAGAGCTCCCAGCAGGGGCAAGGTGATTTTCTGCTCCTTGATATCTGCTCCGGTCGGCTTTCCTATATCACTTCCTGAATAGTCCAGTATGTCGTCTTTAATCTGAAAGGCCAGTCCGATGTTCACCGCATACTCCCTCACCGCCTCAATTATCTCAGGAGCGGAATCGACAGAAATAGCCGCAGAAACACAGGCCGCTTCAAAGAGCGATGCTGTCTTCGAATAGATGATACGGAAATAATCGGCCTCCGAAGTATCTCCGTTGCCTGATTTCTGTAGTTGAAGCATCTCGCCCTCGGCCAGGTCGGACAGGGTCTTCGTGAACACCTTCACCACCTTACCGTCCATAGTGTCGGTCGCAAACATTGTCTCCACAGCCTTGGCAAGCCAAAAATCGCCAATCAGCACGGAAGCCGTTCCGCCTAACAGAGAGGCAACAGTCGGAACTCCGCGCCTAGTCTCACTGCCATCCACAACATCATCGTGCAGGAGAGTGGCATTGTGCAGCAGTTCGGACGCAGCGGCATAATGAAGACTGTCCTCATTCAACTTACCGCCTCCACAGGTCTTGGCTACAATAAGGGCAATAAGCGGTCTGAGCTTTTTGCCCGAGTGTTCCAGGAAGAAGGTGTTGGTATCATTCAACAGGCTCACATCACTGCTCAGGGAAGAAGAAATCAGGCCAAGAACCCTGGACCAGTCTTCGCCCAAGTAATTCAGAATAGCGTTTTTATCCATTTTGCTTCCTTTCGTCAAAACAGCAGTCTCCCTATCAGAAGAAGATAGCCAGAGAGAGGGAAAATCCATTGAATGAATTCCTCTGGGTAATAGCGTCCTTTATCGACACGTTGATTCGGTCAAGATCCACTCCATCGTTAGCAACAAGCTGGCCAAAATTCCAGAAATATCTTCCGTTGATTTGGATAAAGCCCACTTCTATGCCGGCGCCAAGACCTAAACCATACTCCAGATGATTAATCAATTCGGAAGCCGGTATCTTTTCCTCGCTGATTCTGAACTCACCCTTGGTATTGAGCGCATATCCCACAAAAGGCTCCGCAAGTACGAAAGGACGCAGCACACCGACTTTGATGCCCCACTGAACCTGTACAGGAAGTTCCAAATACCCCACTGTAGCATCCAATCCGGCATTCTGGATATTACCATCAACGAGCGTACCCTTCACATTGTACATCAGCGCCGGCTGGAGGGCAAGACCCAGAGGAAGAGGAATCCTGGCTACCACTCCTAAGTGGAACTGATTCACCGCCGCCGTCTTAAGATCATTCAAGGAAGTACTTGAAGAGGTCGAGCCTGCAATGATACCAAAATTGGAGTATTCGCCATGGCTGAGAAGAGCAGCGGTACCGAGACCGCCAAGGAATGCGGCCGAGCCGACGCTCAACATAGAAGGTCCCTCTCCTGAGGTATTCTGAGCCGAAAGAGGAGCACAAATTATCAAAGACGCCAAAAGTGCGGCCAGTTTTCTCATAGACGGACAGAATTATGCGAGTCTATCAAGAATGTCAGTGATCTCCTTCTTCGACACAAGACCGACAAGTCTCTCCTTGACTTCTCCGTTCTTAAAGAAAAGCAGGGTAGGTATGCTCATGATGCGGTACTGCATTGCCAAATCGTCAGCATCATCCACATTGCACTTGGCAATGACTGCTCTGTCTGCATATTCTTCCGCCACTTCGTCAACAGTAGGAGACAGGGCCTTGCATGGTCCGCACCATACTGCCCAGAAATCAATCATTACAGGCTTGTCACCTGCAAGTATCTCAGCGATATTTGAATTGTTTACGACTTTTGCCATATATCTTTAGTTTAAAAAAAATAATCCAACCACAAATATATGAATTTATGGTTGGATATCAAATAGCAGGCCGAGACCTATATCTGTCGTTCTATGTTCCAGACGAAAGCCCTGAGTCCCAAATCTTTATAGTTCTCGTCCTTGGCTTTCAGGTCCTTCAGAATTGAATCGACCTTTCCGTCTTCAACCACGGTCAGGAGGGCGAAGTTCATCTCCGGCCAGGCGTGGTTTCCGTAATGCGGTATCCCGTCAACAGAGCCGCGTCCCTGGATATCCTCCCAGTTAGTGAAGCCCCTCTGTCCGTTCTTCTCAAGAACTTCGATTATCTCCTGGTTGTATGCCTGATTGTATGATACGAATATTGCTTTCATATTGTACTATGCTTTGAGTGCCTTTTTTGCCTTTTTGCGTTCCTGGCGGAGCGCAATGGCGCAATAAACAGTAGGAATGAGTATGAGAGTGATGAGGGATGATATTGAAAGACCCCAACATACCGTCATACCGAGTGAGCGCCACATTTCCGAACCTTCGCCTGTGCCGAGAGCCATAGGAAGCATACCGAGCACGGTGGTGAGGGTGGTCATAAGGATAGGACGGAGACGGCTACGGGCAGCGGCAACGGTAGAGTCTATGACGCTCATGCCCCTTTCACGGCAAAGTATGGTGTAATCGATGAGCACAATACCGTTCTTTACTACTATACCCAAGAGGATAATGATTCCGACCATTGACATCATTCCGAGAGCGGTTCCTGTCAACGAAAGACCGAGTATCACTCCCACAAATGCGAATGGAACCGAGAACATAATTACGAAAGGACTCATAAATGACTCGAACTGTGATGCCATCACCATATATACGAGCAGAACAATGAGTACCATCAGCATTATCATATCGCCGAACATCTCCTGCTGGTCTTCAAAGTCACCGGCTATCTCCAAAGACACTTCGGAAGGGACTTCGACACTGTCAATGAAACTCTGAGTTACCTTGACTGCCTGTCCAAGAGGAATGTCGTTAGCCACAACTCCTGTGACCGTTACCACTCTTTCGCGGTCCTTTCTGGAAATCGAAGGCGGGACCTCTGCCTCGACAACCGTTCCCAGATCCTTCATTCTCAGGGCCTTGCCAGCATTATTGTAAACAACGATATTTTCAATGTCTTCTATGCTGGTCCTGAACTCAGGTGCATATCTGACACGGATATTGTACTCATCACCGTTCTCACGGTAAAAGGAACCTACGGATCCGCTCATTGCAGCGCTGAAAGCAGCAGCTGCTGTAGATGAGTTCAAACCGGCTACGGCAAGCTTGGTTCTGTCGAAAGACATCTGGTACTCAGGAGTATACTCATCACGGCTGATGATCACCTCAGTGAATGCCGGATTCTCGAGCATCATCTCCTTGAACTGAGCTGCGACCATATCGGTAGTGGCGAAATCATAGCCGTAAATCTCAAGCTTGACTGAAGAAGCGCCGCCCATTCCGCCCCCTCCTTCGCTGACAGTTCCCTTCTTGATTTCCGGATAGGAATTCATCACGTCACGAATCACGTCAGCCAATTCAGCAGAAGTACGCTTTCGATTCTCCGAACTGCCAATGTTCATATTCATTGACATAACGTTCGAACCGTTCGACCTCATACTTGCATAAGCATTGTCAGCATCAGCCTGACCGTAGTTGTAGCTGCAAATCTGAATCTCCGGAACAGCCTCAAGAACGTGAGCGTAGAAACGCCTTGCGAAATCAGCTGTCACATCCTGATTGGTTCCTGCCGGAAGCTCAATCTCGACAGTAAGACGGTCGCTGTCCCCGTGAGGGAAGAACTCGGTTTCGATTCTCGGTCCGAGCAGGCCAAGCACAAGGGCAAAAATAGCCAACGCACTCAGTACCACGGTCTTACGATGACTTACAGCCCAAGAAATAATCTTTGCATAGACGGCTGAAATCCAGTCGAGAGCCTTGTTGATAGGTGTAAAGATGATAGTATAGAGTTTTCCTGTCTTAGGACCGGCCTTAAGCATCTTCGAACACATCATAGGCACGAGGGTAAGAGCTGCGGTCGTTGAGACTATCATAATGATGCTGACTATCCAGCCCAACTGCTTGAACATAATGCCCGCCATACCTGTCATCATTGTGAGAGGCAGGAACACACAGAGCATAGTGAGGGTGGAAGCGATTACGGAAATTGCCACTTCGGAAGTACCGTGAACGGCAGCCTCCTTGGCCTTTTCTCCGCGCTCGAGGTGGGTGGAAATGTTCTCCAGCACCACGATTGCATCATCGACGACCATACCTATCGCAATAGAAAGCGCTGACATCGAAATGATATTCAGGGTATTGCCGGTCGCGAATAGATATACCAGAGATGCGAGCAGGGCAATAGGGATGGAAAGCACGATGATGAAGGTGGCTCTCCACCTGCCAAGGAAGACAAAGACCACAAGCATAACCACCAGGAAGGTGATGATGATGGTTTCCTTCAATGAGTTGATGGTATTGACAATCTCGCCGGATGAATCCACCACTGTAGTCACGACTATATCCGACGGGAGGGTTTTCTCAACCTCGGCAAGAGTCTTTTTCACGTTACGTATAACGTTTACGGTATTTGCACCACTCTGCTTCTGGATGATTATCTGTGCTGAGCGTATACCGTCGGTATATGACTCCACTTCCTTCTCCTGTGAACCGTCGTGTACAACAGCCACGTCCCTGAGATAGATCACTCGTCCGTTGAAGGAACCGAGCACCACGTCCAGAAGCTCGGAAGGATCAGAGAATTCTCCCTCGACTCTGAGGGACGCAGTCTCCGAACCAATATCAATGCTACCGGAAGGAATATTCCTGTTTTCCGATGCAATTATCTGGGATATAGTGCTGACAGACAAGCCGTAAGCCTGAAGCTTCACTGGGTCGCAATAAACCTGGATTTCGCGTGATGGTGCTCCGGTGATGGATACGGTACCGACGCCCGATACTCGTGCGAGAGGAGTGGCAAGCTTGTCATCAAGGATTTTCTCAAGTCCCGGAAGACTTTCCTCTGCCGTCGCCGACATGATCATAATAGGCATATCCTCAGCGCTGAACTTCATTATGACAGGCTTTGACGCGCCGTCAGGAAGTGCAGAGCTGACCATATCTATCTTGTCACGTACGTCATTGGTGGCATCGTCAATGTCAATGCCATACTCGAAGCGTAGCATAATGAGGGACATATTCTCCCTCGAGGTGGAGTTGAGTTCCTTGAGGTGGCTCACTCCGTTGAGAGTATTCTCGAGAGTCTTGGTAAGATTGGTCTCGATATCGGCTGCACTCGTACCCGGATACGATGACATCACCATAATGACGTTTGCGTCGAAGTCCGGGAACTGGGCAATAGGGGTTTTGATAAGGGAGAATATACCGAACACCATAAAGGCGACGAAAACGAGCGCCGTCGTGACCGGATTATTCACCGCTTTTCTATATATGCTCATTTGATTCTGCTATTTTGAGATTACGTTGACTTCTGACCCGCTCTTGAGGGATGAGAAGCCCTTGACTACTACCTGCTCACCTTCACTAAGGCCTGAAAGGATCTCGTACTGGCCCTCGTAATGCCTTCCGACAGTGACGACACGGCTGGAAACCGTATTGTCAGAATTAAGTACAAATACAGACTTCTGGCCTGAGCCCTGAAGTTTCATAATGCCGCTGTCAGGAATAACTATGCTCTTGTTTACGGCAAAGGTCACGTGGGCGCGGGCAAACATTCCCGGACGGAGGGCCCTGTCAGAGTTCTGAACCACCACCTCAACTGTAAAGGTATGGGTAGCCGGATCGATAGTAGGATAGATGCGGTCCACCTTGCCGGTGAAAGTCCTTCCAGGGAGAGCATCCGCGGTCACCTGAACCGAATCACCCTTCTTTACCTTGGTATAATCGGTCTCAGATATAGCCACGAGGAGTTTGACAGGAGTAATCTGCTGGACTGTAAAAATAGGAGATGACATCGCATACATATCGCCAGCGTCGTAGTTGCGTGCTGTGATGACACCGTTTACAGGAGAGCGGAGTATCGTATTCTCAACGAGGTTCTCATACTGGGTCTTGGATACATTGTATGCCAGCTGAACCTGCTCGAAATCAGACTTTGAGATACCTCCTTGGGCATAGAGCTCCTTAAGACGGCCAAGCTCGGTGGAGTCATTGGCCAGTTTGAGACGTGTCTGCTGGAGATTGGCCTGGTCCATCTCGGCGAGCACCTGGCCCACTCTGACGAAATCGCCTATTTCGACATTGATCTTTTTGATACGCGAGCCGCTCTGAGGCACGACATTGTTAGTAACATAGGCCTGAACGGTAGTTGTATATGTTTCATCCTGAGGCACTTCCTTAATCACAGCTGTAGCCACTTCCACATTGTTCACAACTTGTGGCATCTTTACATCAGCATTTCCTGTTGATGAATTCTGAGCACAGGATAACGCCATCAAGGCAAGTCCTGCTATAACAAATGAATTGATTCCGTATTTCATATTCTTGCTTGGTTGTTTATTGTAGGGTAAGATCACATCCGAGAGTCTGTTCGAGATTGGCTTTCGCGGTTACGAAATTGTAGATGGCCTGAGACTGGCCGAGCTGAGCCTGTGTAAGCGCGAGTCTCGCGTCATTGAGCTCAGTGATGGTGCTCTTGCCGAGGTTGTAGGTTTTCTGGGCAATATCGAAGGCCTTGAGAGCAGTTTCGACTCCCGCCTCTGCAGCGTAATAGTTCTTCGTGCTCGTCTCCATCTGCGAGAGATACTGGCGAATGGCAATCTTCAATTGCCTCTCGGTATTCTCCTGCTGCACCTTCATCTGATTGTACTGAGTCTGAGCCTGGCGAACAGCATTCGAGCGCTTTCCGCCCGCGAATATCGGAATCTGCAAGCTGAGGCCGACAGCTGAATGAGGAGACCACTGGTACTCGCTGAATTTGAAGTCGTTGGTCATCGCATTCATACTGTACGAGAAGGATAGTCCGAGCGAAGGAAGAGCTGCGTACTGCTGAAGCTTGACGGCATTGGCCAGCTCCTCAGCCTGAATAGCAAGCTGGCGGAGGGTGGAATTGCCCTCGAGACCCATCTCGCTGCCTTCGTACATATCGCGGAACATATGCTCGCTATAGTCATTGAGGCTTCCGGCAATGTCAATCTCAGTGTCAAGGTCAATGCCCATCACAGCCTTGAGCTGCCATAAACCGAGTATCACCGAATTCTCAGAGTCATAAACGTTCGGTATGGCGTTCTGGACAGTAGCCTTCGCGCGCTGGTACTCAAGCTCCGAAGCCTTCTGCACGTTGTAGCGCATCTCGGTCTGCTTGAAATTGTCAAGCGCATTCTCGTAAACGCTTTTGTATACGTTAAAGGCTTCCTTGGCAAGCAGAACACCATAGAAGGCCTGTTTTACCTGGGTCACGGTTTCAAGCTTTGATGACCTGGCCTTTTCAACTGCCAGTTCCACATCCTGGGCTGAAATCTTGATACTCTTCCAAAGTTGGGCATTTACCAAAGGCATAGTGGCCTGAACACCTGCAGAATAGGTATTCCAACGGCCCACCTCAATACCGCCTCCCGAAGAAGGAGCCCCTTCAGGGGCTGAGGTATCACCCATATCAGGTATTTCAGTATCGCCTGAACCCTGTCCGCCACCCATACCGCCGAGGGCGCTCATATCAAAATCCATATACATCACCTGCTTCTTGATAGTTCTTGAATAAGAAGCAGATCCGTCAATAGACGGGAATAGAGAAGCGTAAGAGCCTTTCAAAGCATAGGAGCTTCTCTGAATCTCCATATCCGCCACTTTCACCGCAGCATTTTCACTCAAGGCAATTTCTATAGCCTTTTCCAGTGTCAGGACAAGCGCAGGCTCTGTTTCCTGCTCTTCGACTGAAGCTTCGGGCAGGTCTGTCCTGAACTGTGCAAACACATTGGCAGGTACGATGAGAAGTGAGGAAATCAACAATAATAAACCTTTCTTCATTTTTTCTTCGATAAAACAACAGGTGTTATTTATATACAATATTCGTACCTATTTATTAGCATTTACGATTCAGGCCTGAAATAATTATGACTGACACCGTGAATTCAAAGAAAGAGAAAAGCGATAGGGACTGACAGTGAGCTTCCTCGAGATGTCAGCGGACTTCCGAAGGGCTTCATTGGCCTTCTGAAGGGTTTCATTGGCCTTCGTGGGTTGATGCAGGTTTCCGCAGAACTTCAATGGACTCAGCAGCGCGGGTACGCGGGGTCTTTTGCCGCACTTAGCGTGGTTCCTTTTGCCGCGGTTAGCGGGGTTCCTTTTGCCGCGGGTAGCGTGGTTCCCTTTGCCGCAGTTAGCGTGGTTCCTTATGCTGCGGTTCGCGTGGGGGATAACCTATTGTGTATCAATGTTTTAGCTAATTGTCTATGGGCAAAATTTACCATAGACAAATGCTTAATTCACTGACTACCAGGCACTTATCCCCCATGGCCAGAGTCGGCCGAGGAAGTCCCACAGCCAGAGTCGGCCGAGGAAGCCCCACAGCCAGAGCAAGACTAGGAAGCCCCCACAAGAGAAGGTTTAGCTAAAACGAATAAGCTAAGCCAAATTCCGGAATAATGCCTAAGATGGCTTTTGCGAAATCAAATTGTGAGACCATCTTTGATGTGGGATTACCCTCATATTCATTACTTAATCCCCAAGTCTTTCCGAATTTCGGGCTCCATTTAGTATAGAATTGAAGATGATTATTGAATGATATGTCAAAACCAAGATTCAGGGCAATACCGACAAATGGATTTGTATCATTAGCAGGGTGATACAAGCCTGTTACTCCATATGAACCATGAAGACCTATTCCATACCAAAAATTCGTTGTTCTGTTATTTTTGGGAACGCTGGCAAGAATGAAGTTGATGTTTACACTTAAGTCCGCACCAGGGCCAAATTTCACAAATGTACTGTTGTCCAGACCTAACTGAGCTTCGAAAAAAACGCTCTCGGCAATAGTATGTTGGTAATATACACCATCGCTAAAAATGGAGACATAGCCGCCAAGTGCACGAGGCTGTGCAAAAGAGCAAGTTACAGTGAGTAAAGCAATTATAGCAATGAGCAAGCGTTTCATAAGTAATGTATACTAATCTGTTGACAAAGAAAAACTATGGTATATTACTCGATGATGATTCCATGTCTGTGTGTCATTATTCAGAGTGGTAAGCCAATCATCAGTAAGAGTATACCAACCATCATTTATTCCTGATGTCCATTGTGAAGACCATCCCCAATTAATCTTTATCGAGTTTATCTCAGTGTCACTTCTTGATGTTGTATAGTAACTTTGATGATCGGGATCAAAATCAGGCTCACCATCATCAGGAACCCAGTAGTGATACGTAGTATATTCTTCGTGAGTTTTTCTGTAACCATCTATTACAAAACAATGGATATCACCATCAACCGGAATCAAGCAATCACTTGCTGACACCACGACAGGCATATTCTCTTCCAAAGACTGCTTAACAATACCCTCATCATAGTCATCTCTTTCGCAAGTCAAACCATAATACGGTAGTAAATCATCCATTATATTTTTCGGAATCGCCCAAGAGTATTTTTCTCGGTAATGCATATTGATAATAGCACCAATGTTGCCAAGCATTAATGCTTCAAAATTTGCATTCCCATAAGCCCCTGCGTAATTCTTTGACATATAAGACCAGGCCGCAGTAGAGTAATTGAAAAATTCTCTACTATAATTATCAATATCACCAACGCAATAGCCAGAAGAAACCATCTGGGACGGAATCCCCAATTTATCGTGCAGAAAGTACAACAGCTGTCCCGCAGCTATTGCTACACATCCCGTGACAGCTCGTATGCCAGTTTCCTGATCAATATATGGACAATAAGTATTATAAGGATGCTTTTGATCCCACTTAGCAACGAGATGATCAACAGTTTCATCTACAATTATTTCAATATCTGTATGGGAAAACCAATCTCCATTTTCTTCAGGATCCATCGGTTTTTGTAATGCATACGAGGAAAATTGATTCCAAAAACTTTTGTAAGAATGAATCAACTCTACAGAAAAAGAAAGAGCTTCATCAGATGACTTTCTAAAGATGACTTTCTAATCAACGACATATTTCTTTTAACACTATCAAGCCACACATTAACAGAAGGTGAAGCATTATTAAGAGAAAATGAGCCATAGTCCCCCTCTGCTAATATTGATGGAGTTCTAGTATCAGCTGAAATTATCTTCCAACCGTTTCCATTAGCGAAATTAATAACATACATTAGAGTGTCACCTGCAAAATCTGTGATCGCCTCAATTTTAAATTCAAGACTATCAGACTTGGATAGAGGGAAACTCGCCTGTGCATATTTCTGAATAGCATTAGAATTAACAAAAGTATTATCCACAACAGGAACTTCATCTATGATTGTATCATAAACTAATTCCTTTGCACATCCGCACAATGATAATAATATAGATAGCGAAAATAAACGTTTTTTCATAATGTAATGAGATAAGAGTTGCTAAAGGCAAATATACATTCTATATTTGAATTACAAAATAAGACTTAATTCAATATTTCGACAAAGACTTTCTCAATAGAAAAGACAATAACAAAATTAAGTTGACTAAAGCGAGATTCCGAAAACTAGACTCAATCTGATCCATCCAAGACTGGCTAAAACGATTAATCTAAGCCAAATTCCAGAATGATGCCCAAGAAGGCTTTTGCGAAATCAAATTGTAAACCATCTTTACTGTCAGGAGAACACGAGACGGCCGCGTGGTTCCTTATGCCGCGGTTATCGTGGGGGATAACCCATTGTGTATCAATGCTTTAGCTAATTGTCTATGGGCAAAAATTACCATAGACAAGTGCTTAATTCACTGACTACCAGGTACTTATCCCCCACGGCCAGAGTCGGCCGAGGAAGCCTCACAACCAGAGCCAGCCGAGGAAGCCCTATGAGCAGAGTCAGCCGAGGAAGTCTCACAACCAGAGTCAGCCGAGGAGCCCCACAAGAAGCGACCCGTCTTCACGGATACCGAAAAGGGAAAACAAAAAAAGACTCCCCGGTTTTGAGGAGTCTTCTTAACTTATGTAATAGTATTACCATTCACCATCAACGTCATATTTGGGACGCATAATGGCAATATACAGGCAATTGGAGAATTACTCTCCTATGAGTTCTGCGAGTTTCTCGATGAGACCTTCTCCGCGGAGATTCGATGCCACGAACTTTCCGTCAGGACCAACGAGCCAGTTTGAAGGGATGGAATTCACACCATACTCCTTGGCTGCCTCACACTGCCAGTATTTGATGTCACTTACGTGAATCCAACTCATATTATTATCATCGATGGCCTTGGTCCAAGCATCCTTGGTTGAATCAAGTGAAACACCGTAGATTTCGAAACCCTTGTCCTTATATGCAGCATAAGCCTCGAGGAGATAAGGGAGCTCCCTCATACAAGGACCGCACCAAGATGCCCAGAAATCAACGAGAACGTACTTACCCTCACCTACTACGCTTGAGAGCGCGATAGGATTGCCATCCCTGTCAGGAAGATTGATTTCGATATAGTCATTGCCGATAGCGGTCTTTTTGAGAAGTTCAACTCTCTCGGCAAGAGACTTGGCATCATCGTACTCAGCTGTTTCATTGTCAAGCTTCGCGAGAGCAGCCTCAAGCTCATCAGCGTCCATACCGTACTGGAGAGAACTTCTGAGCATATAGAGACCAAGGTAGTTTGATGCATTCTCCTCGTAGAAAGTCTTCTCAATCTGCTCAGCCTGCTCATAGAGAGAATCAATAAGTTCCTGGTCCTCAGCCTCATAAGCCTTCATATACTGATCTGTGAGGTCCTTCTGAGCAGCGCGGTACTTCATATAGCTGTCATTGAGTTTTGCTCCTGATACAGTTGCGAAACCCTCTGACATTTCATACTTGATCTTACCCTTCTCACAAACGATAGCAGACCTTGACTTGTCTCCTTCTACGAGATATACAAGCTCGTGCTGGTCAACTGGAACTGTGAGGGTGAAAGCACCTGCCTGCACAGGAGCTGAGGCAAGAGTATCCCTTCCTGACATTACGTATGCCATATCGACCTCCTGGTCGGTCTTTCCATTGATTACCAGTTCAGACTTTCCTGAACAGGAAGCAAGCAGCAATGCTGCTGAAAGTGCAAAAATTAACTTACGCATAATACTGAATAAATTTGTTTATCTGTATGTTTTGATAGTAAATCACTTTGAAAGCGGCTTGGCATAATGGGTCTCCACCTGCTTCTTCGGGGCTTCAGGCTGCAATGCGGATGCAGGCTTCTTCTTTTTGTATGCATAAACCAGCATACATATTCCAGCAAGCACAAAAGGAATGGATAGAATCTGTCCCATATTGAGAGCCATACTCTCCTCGAAACCTACCTGAGGTTCCTTAATGAATTCGATGAGGAAACGCATACCGAAACAGCCGATGAGGAAAGTTCCGAAGAAGAAGCCTCTTGGAAGTCTGTCAAGTTTCTTCCAGTAAAGTCCCAAAAGCGAGAGGCCAAGAATCAGGTAAGACAGAGCCTCATACAACTGAGTAGGATGCTTAGGCTCGGTTTCTCCGCGAAGTTCGAAAATGAAACCCCAAGGGAGGGAGGTAACATCACCGTAAATCTCTGAATTAAAAAGGTTTCCAAGTCTGATGAAACAACCCGCAAAGGCCACTGCAATACAGAGATGATCCATTATCCAGAGATAGTCGAAATGATTTTTCCGGCCGTAATGCCGAGCATACCACCACATCGCCAGAAGCAGGGCAATGGCGCCGCCGTGACTCGCAAGCCCGCCCTTCCAAGGCATGAAAATCTCCAGAAATCCTTGCCAACTGCCGAGGTAGTAGTCAGGTTGATAGAAGAGGCAATGACCTAGCCTCGCTCCAACGATAGTCGCGATGAGCAAGGTATAAAGCAGCGAGTCGAGAAGATTCTCAGATATGCCCTCCCTCTTGAAGAACCACTTGAAAATGAACCATCCGAGTATGAATCCGGATACAAAGAGGAGAGAGTACCATCTGATTCCCAAGCTGCCCAATTGAAGCAGCACAGGATTGACGTGCCAATTTATAAAAAGAAAATCCATTGTGTCTTCTATTGCAATTACAAAATGCAAATATAGCTATTATTTATAAAAAGCTGTATCAAAAATAACGCGGAGACTTCACCAAAAGAGGCAAAATCTCCGTCATTATTTTTCTTCGTATCAATAGTTTATGATACGAAAATGCAGTTCAGAAGCGTTTATGCAAGAGCAGCAGCTACGCCAGGAAGTTCCTTACCCTCGATAGCCTCGAGAAGGGCACCGCCACCTGTAGAGATATAGGATACCTTGTCGGTAAGTCCGAACTTGGTGCAGCAAGCCACTGAATCACCGCCACCGATGAGTGAGAAAGCACCCTCGGCTGTGGCCTCAGCGATAGCATTGCCTATAGCCCTTGAACCAGCGCAGAAATCATCGCACTCGAATACGCCGGCAGGACCGTTCCAAAGTATGGTCTTGCAGCCCTTGATGGCATTTGCGAAAAGTTCCTGAGCCTTAGGACCTGCGTCAACACCCTCAAGTCCTGCAGGGATGTTCAATGCATCGTGAACCTCAATCCTAGAACCAGGTTTAACTGTCATAGTAGCGAAGTCAAGACCGTCTGTAGTGACAGCATCAGGTGCGAGGAAGAGTTCCACACCGTTCTCCTTGGCAAGTTTCTCGACATTGAGAGCAACGTCAAGCTTGTCCATCTCCACGATTGAGGTACCGATCTCACCGCCGTGAGCCTTGGCGAAGGTATAGGTCATACCGCCGCAGAGGATGAGCTTGTCCACCTTACCGAGCAGATTCTCTATGATACCGATTTTCGAAGATACCTTCGAGCCGCCCATAATAGCAACGAAAGGACGCTGGATGTTGTTAAGTACATTGTCAACAGCCTTTACCTCCTTCTCCATAAGAAGACCTAGCATACGGTTCTCAGGGGTGAAGTAGTCAGCGATGACAGCGGTTGAAGCATGCTTGCGGTGTGCAGTACCGAATGCATCCATTACCCAGCAATCAGCATAAGAAGCAAGTTTCTTGGCGAAGTCCTTCTGTCTTGCCTTCATCTCCTTCTTGGCAGCCTCGTATGCAGGATCATCCTTCTCGATTCCTACAGGCTTGCCTTCCTCCTCAGGATAGTAACGGAGGTTCTCAAGAAGAAGCACCTCACCCGGCTTGAGAGCTGCAGCCTGCTCGTCAGCAGCCTGGCAATCAGGAGCGAACTGTACAGGAACACCGAGCTTCTCGCTTACTGCGTCAACTATCTGAGAAAGTGAGAGTTCAGGTTTAACCTTGCCCTTCGGCTTTCCCATATGTGACATAATAATGAGTGAACCGCCCTTCTCGAGTATAAGTTTGAGTGTAGGGAGGGCGCCGCGGATACGGGTGTCGTCAGTGATCTTGCCCTCTTTAAGAGGAACGTTGAAGTCGACTCTGACAATAGCCTTCTTACCTGTGAAATCGTAAGAGTTGATGTTTGATGCCATAATACGTATAGTTTTAACAATTGATTCCTAAATAAAGGATTGATTTTCCCAATAATACAGGATGACAAATTTAACTAAAAAAACGGACATCTTAACCAATCATAGGCCTATTTTTGATTATCTTTGCAACTCAATCGATTTATTTATGGCAATAGAATACCCGGCAGCATCATGGAAGGACTATGAACTCATTGATTCAGGCAATGGCGAGAAACTCGAACGCTACGGCAGTTTCATTATGGCCCGCCCTGAGCCCAAGGCACTTTGGGACAAGAGTTTGAGTGATTCTGAATGGAACAGGATGATACACACCCGCTTCACCCCCGGCGCAGGCTTCGGCAAGGCCGGCAAGGAGGACAGCGGCACCTGGACCAGAATGAAGGCAATGAAGGATCAATGGCTCATCAGCTACAACGGTCTCCAATCCGGCCTCAACTTCCGTCTGCGTCTCGGACTAACCTCCTTCAAGCACGTCGGAGTATTCCCTGAGCAAGCCTCAAATTGGGAATACATCTATGCCAATACCAAGGAACTGGTAGAGAAAGCCCGCGCCGAGGGCAAGCCCGCGCCGAAGATACTCAATCTCTTCGCATACACTGGAGCTGCATCACTGGCTGCAAAAGCGGCCGGAGCTGACGTCACCCACCTCGACTCAGTGCGCCAAGTAGTGACCTGGGCCAGGGAGAATATGGAAAACAGCGGACTGGACAATATACGCTGGATAGTCGAGGACGCAATGAAATTCGCCAGAAGGGAGGCCAAGAGGGGCAATGTATATCAGGGCATAATACTCGACCCTCCTGCCTACGGACACGGCCCGGACGGTGAGAAGTGGAAACTCGACGAACTGCTCTTCGAGATGATGAAATGCGTCGCTTCCATACTTGCCCCGACAGACAGTTTTATGGTCCTGAACCTGTATTCGAATGGCTTCTCCGCCCTTCTCGGCGAGACTGTCGTACAGCAAGCCTTTTCCAAGGTCAACAAGGCAGGACAGGCAAATCCAAAAGCTGAAAACATCGAGCTCCAAATGGAAAGCGGAGAGCTCGCCCTGCGTGACCGCTATGGCAAAGCCCTCCCGCTTTCAATCTATGTACGCCTGAGAAGGCGCTCACATTAGTCCGTAACACCCATCAGGATTCACTCCCGTCAGATGCAGCAGCTCCGCCCGTTGCAATGTCAATCAGGGCTTCAAAGCTGTTGCCAATCTTCTTGGCCAGATCCGCATCACCTCCGTTGCGGACTTCGTCCTGAAGGAAGTAAATGTACTGTCCGCAGAGTTCAAACTCATCCTGTGCGAATTCATAGAACTCCAGATAGAAGCGGGCAGACTCCAGCAGGCTGTTGAATAAGTTTACAGCAAGATTTCTGGCCTTCTCAGGCTGTCCGAGCCTGTAGTACATCGAAACCATCTCCACAACGATATAGTCATTGCTTGAGAATCCGAGGCAAACAGTCTCAAGAGGATAGTTCTTCATCACCTCCTGACACTTGTCAAGCATCTCAACCGCACGGTCCATCTCGCCCACTTTCTCGAAGGCATGTGCCATGCTGGTGAAAAGACCCCTCTGGGACATTACCCCAAGGAAGGTATACAGATTCTGATAATCAATGAAATAGTCATCCCTGGCAAGAGCATCCCAGCTGAACTTTTCGGTCATAAGTTCATACAGCCTGTCCGTATCTGCCAAGCCTACATCAAGGCTGGATATATTGTTCTTGAATGGGACAAACTTGGAAGACACGCCCTCTGACATAAGGTACTCCTTAATGCCTATATCCAGGTCACCGCCCATATTGAGCATATTCAAAGGTCTGTCCCACTGATAATTGGACAGAAGGTCGAGCATAAAGAGCTCCGGTTTGGTAATATGGTCCTTGTCCTCAGGAATCTGAAGCACTATATACTCAGGCACGGCGTCTGCGAACTTAGGACTGACGATGCCGCTCTTGATGGCGTTTTCTTTATTTACCGGAACAACGAGCTGACGTGACATAATATAATCCGTCTTGAGGCCGTTCTGATAAGTAAGCTTAGCATCCGGATGCTTGAACACGGTCATCACATCTGAAAGCAGCACAGGCTGGTTCCTCGTATCATTGATAGGTATCCACTCATTGGTGCCATATAGATATTGGGACTGACCGACGGTAAGAGGAAGAGGAGCGGACTCATTTACGGCATACTTCATCTGGTCTATGTGCCAATCAGTACCAAGCAGTGAGGTATTCACGATTCTCACATCGGTACGGAAGCCCTCAACCTCCTGGGCGTACCAGAGAGGGAAGGTATCATTGTCACCGTGAGTTATGAGGATACCATTCTCTCCTACGGAATTCAGATAGTTCTTGGCCATCTCGACCGCGGTAGAACGGTTCGAGCGATCGTGGTCATCCCAGTTCTCTGATGCCATAAGCGCAGGAACAGCGAGACAGGCGGCAGTCGAAACAGCCGCGATGGCTACAGTCCTCTTGCCCTTGGCAATATCATTCAAGGCAGAGTGGATGGCCATCACAGCGAAGCCTATCCAGATGCAGAAAGCGTAGAAAGAGCCCGCATAGGCATAATCACGCTCGCGTACCTGGAACGGTGTCTGATTGAGATACATCACGATGGCTATACCCGTCATAAAGAAGAGGAGGCTGACGAGCCAGAAACCGCGCTTGTCCTTGGCGGCCTGGTAGAAGAGACCCAGCAGACCGAGGAGGAGAGGCAGGAAATAGTAGTGGTTCTTGCCCTTGTTCTCGGATAGGATGGCTGGAGCATCACTCTGGTCTCCGAGCCGCAGGTGGTCGATGAAGCCTATTCCGCTCTCCCAATTGCCATAGAAAAGTTCGCCCGGACTTGGGGAATGTATCTCGTTCTGGCGGCCTACGAAATTCCACATAAAGTAGCGCCAATACATCCAATTCATCTGATAATCAAAGAAATAGGCGAGATTTGCACCCATAGTCGGCTTCTTGTACCTCGAGCCCTGGACAGCCTTGCCCTTGCCTCCTGTATAAGTCTCGTAGAACTGTATATGGCGCGGGTCGCTGCTGTACATACGCGGAAAGAGCATCTTTCCTGAGCTGCTGTACTTCACATCCATCGTACCGTCTACGTGTACGTACTTGCCATTCAGCGGCGCCCAGTACTTCGGCACGAAGATATCATATGGCGCACCGTAATACTGACCGTACACGAGCGGAGTGGTGCCGTATTGCTCACGGGAGAGATACCTCACGAGCGTAAAGGCATTGTCCGGCTGATACTCGTTGGTCGGAGTCTTGGCGCAGGAGCGGATTATATCTATGCTGAAGATGCTGAAGCCTATGATGATGGTCGTAAGGCAGAGCATAAGCGTATTCAGGAACACCTTGCCCTTCTTCAGGCTTGCGAAAAGCCCCCAGAAGCAGAGGATAAAGACTGCCAGCAGGAAGAAGGCCGCGCCCGAATTGTACGGCAGGTTGAAGACATTGACAAAAAGAAGGTCGGTATATGCCGCTAGTTTCGGAAGATAAGGTATTATGACAAAGAGTATCAAAGCCAGGATGCCTACTGAAATCAAGAATACCTTTATGAGGTCAATAGCTGAGAAATGGCTGTTTTCCTTTTGCTTGTAATAGAACATAAATACCAGGGCAGGTATGGTAAGGAGGTTCAGCAGGTGTACTCCTATCGATAGGCCCATAAGGAAGGAAATCAGTACTATCCAGCGGTTTGCATATGGACCGTCCGCCTGCTCGTACCATTTTGTCATTGCCCAGAAGACCATTGCCGTGAACAACGAGGACATCGCATAGACCTCACCCTCTACGGCCGAGAACCAGAAAGTGTCGGAGAAGCAATACGCCAGCGCACCCACCAGACCGCTGCCGATTATGGCAATGGACGAGCTCAGGCCATAGTTTCCGTTCTCATCCTTTGCGGCAAGCCTCTTGGCGAAGAAGACTATGGTCAGGTAAAGGAACATAATGGTCAGAGCGGAGCATACGGCGCTCATTGCATTCACCAGAATCGCAGCATGCATATTGTCCCCGAAAAGGGTGAATATCCTCGCGAAGAGCTGGAACACAGGGTTTCCGGGAGGATGTCCCACTTCCAGCTTGTATGATGACGCAATGAACTCGCCACAGTCCCAGAATGAGGCTGAAGGCTCTATAGTGGAAAGGTAGGTGAAAGCGGATATCAGTAAGGCTGCAAGGGCAGCAATCCGGTTCCAAAGATTGAATTTCTTTTTGTCCATAATTCTACAAAGATACAAACGATTTCGCTATCTTTGCAATAACAATGCTCAAAATGATGGCCGACAACGATTGGAAGAAAAGACTAGGGGTAGTCTATTCCACAGACCCCTCATTCAAGTTTTCAGAAGAACCCGCTCCTGAAGAGGAGGAGACTCTCGAAGCGGGCAAACAGAAGCTCATCGTCACCATTGACAGGAGCGGCAGAGCTGGAAAGCAGGTTACTCTGGTAAAGGGTTTCATTGGCAAGGAAGAAGATCTGGCAGCCCTCGGGAAGACCCTGAAAGTGAAATGCGGAGTCGGCGGAAGTGTCAAGAATGGAGAAATCGCCATACAGGGAGACCTGAGGGACAAGGTGACCAAACTTCTCATTGACCTGGGGTACAAAGCTAAACGGGGCAATTGATGCCGATAATTGATTCAACACGCACGGTCCTCCCCCTTGAGGAGGCCTTCTCTTCCGACACCCTGCACCTGTCGGAAAAGGCTGTGCGCGTGCTGAGCGAACCGACCCTCTCATGGAGCGACTATCCCGCCAACTACATACTGCTGATGGTTTTCACTTTCATCGCCATCATCACCCTGAGGCGTATGCTCAATATCCTGCCGCAGCTGCTCAACAGCCTGACACGATGGAAGGTCTGCCTGAACATAGACGCGAGCCTTCAAGAGAAGAGTGACAGGAATATGCTCGGCCTGCTTTACACCATTTCCATTGCGCTGATGCTTGACAGATATGCTATTCTTGAAATAGGAGCAATGGATGCGATTCCTCCGGCCTACCACGGACTGGCCGTCACCGCTCTCATCTTCCTCGTCCTCCTGTTCAGGCAACTCATCTTCCTGCTGCTCAGCACAAGGGTCAAGAAGCTCGAACTCTTCCGGACCGCCCACAGTTCATTCTTCAATTATTGGATACTGACAGGGCTTCTGACCGTATTCACCGCGAGTCTTGCTACCGTGTTCAAAATCGATCCAGAGCTTACCCGGCAGATAATAAAGTGGGAAATAATAGCCCTTTACGCTCTTGCAGTTTTATGTAAATCACAAATTTTGAGGTCTTTTTGCAAACCATTTCGCACTTTTTTGTATCTTTGTGCCCTCGAATTAGTACCTACGGGCGCATTGATAGCCGGAGTAATACTTCTATAGCGCCGTTGGGGCATTAAGTAGTGATACAAAAAATGAGCATTAATAAGATTCTTGTTTCGCAGCAGACCCCGGTTAACCCTGCACCATATACCACACTTCAGGATAAGTACAACGTAGCAATAGAATTCAGGCAGTTCTTTAAGGTGGAGCCCCTCTCATCAAAAGAATTCAGGGCACAGAGAGTCAACGTTCTCGATTATAGCGCTGTTGTCTTTTCTTCAAAACATGCCATTGACGCATACTTCCATATCTGCGAAGAGCTCCGCATCAAGGTTCCGGAGACCATGAAATATTTCTGCACGACCGAAGCCGTGGCAAACTACCTCCAGAAGCATATAGTGTACAGAAAGAGGAAAATCTTCTTCGGAAACGGCACCCCACAGTCTGTGATAGACGCAATAGGCAGCAAGCACAAGGAAGAAAAATTCCTCATAACCACTTCTGACTCAGGCAATGCCGAAGCATACACCAGCCTTTTCGAAAATAGCGGTCTGGAGTATAAGGCAGCAGCCTTCATCAAATCGGTGTCACAGGACGTAAAAGATATGGACATAAAGGCCTACGATTTGGTCGTAGTGTTCAACCCTTATGATATAAAGTCGCTTTACGAAAACTATCCGGACTTCCAGCAGGGTAATACCAAATTCATCACTTATGGAAAGACCGTGGTAAAATCAATGGAGGAGGCAGGTCTGGAAGCAGTAATCAAAGCACCGAACCCTGACTGCTCATCTGTCGCCAGCGCTATCGAGTGCTATCTGAAGAACATCGCTTAGCCGCAGGCAGTTCAGCAATAACTCACAGAGTTCCGGAACCCTCGGGACTCCCCAAAGGGATACAATGGACAACGGTCTTTCGAAAAGCGAAATCATTTCCGGCAAAAATGCCGTGAATGTCCTTATGAACCAAGGGCACTGGGGAGTGTGTGAAAACCTGAAATACTGCTGGCTGCTCAGAAAGGACGGGGAAGGCAACAGGATAATGGTATCCGTGCCCAAGCGCAATTTCAAACGCGCCGTAAAACGTAACCTGCTGAAAAGACGCCTGCGCGAGAGCTACCGTACCCAGAAAAAGCTTCTCCCAGCCAGCGCCGACGCGGATATTCTCTTCTTCTACAACAGCAAGGAAGTCCTCGACTCGGAAACCATACGCGGCAATGTCACCAAGGTTCTGGAAGCCGTAGCCGCAAAAACAAAATGACAAGAAAATCAAGCCTGAAGGCAATAATCAATGCCCCATTCGTTCTGCTGATAAAATTCTACCAGCTGTGCATCTCCCCGCTCAAGCCTTCCTGCTGCCGTTTCACACCTACCTGTTCGCAATATGCCCTTGAGGCTTTTCGCAAATATGGCCCCATCAAAGGCTTCTGGCTCTCACTGAAACGCATACTGCGCTGCCACCCTTGGGGCGGTTCCGGCTACGACCCTGTACCATAAGCAAGCAGCTGACTCCGAGCGTCGGCTTTAAAAAAATAGGACGACTGACAACAATCAGCCATCCTATTATCTAAACCATTAATACTCAATAGCTCATTTTCCACAGAGCACTATTGCTCATAAGAGAAATCGCGAGGAGCAGGAACTCCAGGAAGAGGCTTGCGTGTTTTAAGCTTCTCCAGAAGGACCTCAATAGCTTTGTCAAGCTGCTGGTCTATGCCGGCCTGCTGCTTGATAGGATCATTGTCCACCCAGATATCAGGGTCAACACCGTGGTTTTCAATTATCCATTCTCCGGTCTTGGCATCATAGTTTGTAAAGAAAGGCACACGGATGTCGGTCCCGTCCATAAATGGAAGTGAGCCGCTGATACCTACTATGCCACCCCAAGTACGTGTTCCTATGAGCTCACCAAGTCCTGTTGCCCTGAAGCTCCAAGGGAAGAGATCTCCATCGGATGCAGAATATTTGTCGATAAGGCATACTTTCGGTCCTACAAAGGTACCTTCCGGAATGGTGCCGATAAGGTCTGAACCCCTGCGCATTGTAAGTCGGTATGGCTCTCTGAGCAGACGTTCAATGACCATAGGAGAGATATTACCGCCTCCATTGGCTCTGTCGTCAATGATCAATGCCTCTTTGTCCAGCTGAGGATAATAGTAGCGGGCAAACTCATTGAGACCGTCAGCGCTCATATCAGGGATGTAGATATAGCCGATTTTGCCACCTGACTTCTTGTTGACATACTCTATATTGTTCATAACCCACTCGTAGTGGTAGAGGCCATATTCGTCAGCAATAGGCTCGACGACAATCTTGTGGGAGCCATTCTCAGAGGCTTTGCTGTTGATACTCAGCTCCGTAAGAACTCCAGCCTTGCCGACAAGCATAGAGTAGATGTTGTCCGCAGTCGTGGTAGGGATACCGTTGATAGCTACAATATAATCGCCTTCCTTAACATCCAGGCCAGGCATATTGAGAGGAGACCTGAGCGATTCTGAATATTGCGCACCCTTGAAGATATGGTCTATCCTGTAGTATCCGCTCTTGTCGCGGCTGATTCTGGCTCCGAGCAAGCCCATATCGATCCTTTCTGCCTTGGCGTAGTTGCCCGGGTTGACATAAGCATGACCGACAGTAAGTTCGCCTATCATTTCACCTATGACATAATTCAGGTCGAGGCGGCACTTGACATATGGAAGAAGAGGCTCGTACTTGGCCTTCATTGCCTTCCAGTCTATGCCATGCATGTTTTCAAGGTAGAAACCGTCCCTGAATGCCCTCCAGGCCTCATCGAAAATCTGAGCCCACTCCTGAGAGTAGTCAATATCGGCAATAAGGCCGCTGATAGCTGTGCCTCCGTCGAGGCCTACACGTCCGCGAGGAGCATCGGTAATGAAGTACTGTCCGCCCTTCGAGAAGAGTGCCTTCTTTCCGACTATTGCGCTGAGATTGCCATCGGTAACATTCTTAACCTCGCCGCTTTCGAAGTCGAAGCTGCTGGTGCCACCGCGACCGCCGAAGAAGATGCTCTTGCCATCACAATAAATCGCCCTCGAAGCACCTGCTGCAGGAATTTTGATGATACGGTCGAAGATGCCTTCAGGGTCAATGCGAACGCTCACACCCTCCTCCTTCGAAGCGGAAACCGCCTTGCCGTCCTTCCCTGAAGGAGCGCTCTTGCTGTCATTGGCAATTGAGGAAGCGCTCTTGCCGTCCTTCGGGAGCAGCGGCGATGGAGTGTCGGCGGCGAGTATGGCCATATATAGAGCATTCATGTTGGTATAGGCATAATTCCACTCGATATTGCTATATATAGGATTCAATTCACGCGATGAGCTGAAAATCAAATACTTGCCGTCTGAGCTGAAGATTGGGCCGTTAGAGCTGTACCATTTTTCGGTCACAGCGAACTCCTTCTTCGTTTCGAGATTGCACACATAAATGACACTCATCTCGTTGGTCTCTGTTCTGGTGTAGCTGATCCACTTGCTGTCCGGAGAGAAGACAGGACGGCTGAACTCACCGCTGGCACTTGTGAGGACGAGCTTCCTGTTTCCGTCAGGTATGCTGAGCTGAACGAGACGGTTCTTTCTGTCAGTGTAGATCAAAGACTTGCTGTCCGGAGCCCAAGCAAGGCTGCGGATATAGGTGTCACTGTCCCTGGTAAGCTGCTTTGCTTCGATGGCATCGGCATCCTGGAGATATACTTCAGTCTCGCCGCTGCGGTCAGAAATATATGCAATGTACTGACCGTCAGGGGAAAGCACAGCTCCACGCTCATTGGCTCCCGGGGTGCGGCTGAGGTTCTTGACCACGCCCTTGCCCACAGGCGCACTGAAGACTTCGCCACGTGCAGTCACCACAAAGCGGTCACCCTTCTCAGAGATGCTCACCGAACTGAGGTCCCTGCTGACATCCATCTTCTCGCCACGGGCATATATACCCTCGGCATTCAGCTCTATATCAATACGTTGATAATGTTTGCTCACAGGGTCGAGGCTGTATAGATAGCCTGCGTTCTCGAAGACGATAAGCCTTCCGTTCGTACTTGGGAACTTGACGTCATATTCCTTGAAGTCGGTAACCTTAGTGGTGGCACCGCTCTTGGTGTTATAGACGAAGATGTTCATCCAATGGTCACGGTCTGAGATGAAATAGATTTCATCACCTATCCACATAGGCATAATATCCTGAGCCTCGTTCTCCGTAATGTTCTTCACGCTCTTGCCGTCGTAAATCCAAATATCGTCAGCCTGACCGCCGCGATAGTACTTCCAAGTACGGAACTCGCGCATGGTACGGTTATACGCAAGTTTCTTTCCATCAGGAGAATAGCAGCAGAAGCCGCCTTCAGGAAGAGGAAGTTCCTCACTCATTCCTCCCTTGGCTGATATGGTCCAGAGCTTGCCAATAAAGCCGTCGCCGATACGGTTTCTATAGATGATGTTCCTGCCGTCAGGGGACCAGCCCATCACAATATTGTTCGGGCCCATACGGTCGCCAAGGTCGTCTCTGCTGTTTGTCGAGGTATAGGTCAAGCGTTGAGGCTCTCCACCCCTTTCAGGAATGGAGTACACTTCGGTATTGCCATCGTACTGAGCAGTAAAGGCAATGGTTTTGCCGTCAGGAGAATACTTGGCAAACATTTCATAACCTATGTGGGAGGTGAGGCGCACGGCCTGGCCTCCGCTGATAGGCGCCTTGTACAAGTCGCCTGCGTAGGAGAAGACTACATCCTGTCCGTTAGTGGTAGGGAAACGGAGCAAACGCCCTTCTTCAGCGTTCAAGACACCAATCGCTGCCGGGAAAAGCAGCATACTTACCAATAATCTTTTCATTGCTTTATTGTCAATTATTTACCGTATTTCTCAGCTCTGGCTTTCTGTCTCTCTGCCCTCTGCCTGTTGTCAGGATGGTCCGCGAAGCGCTGTGCAAGCACTGAAGATGCATCGCCCTCGGAAAGGCTGGCAAGCTTGATGAGAGCATTGTACATTGAATAGCTGCTGCGGCCGACGCTGACAGCGAAGTCGGTGCCGTAATCATCAGCAGCATACTCCTGCTTCTGGGAATATTGCGCATTAAGATATGCAGTGGCAATATTGCCGAGGGTGGCGGAGGTGATAGCTCCGAGAGTGCCTGCAGCTCCAACCAGATCCTGCGCTGCCGAGGCCATATAAGCCTTCTTCATTGCGTTCTTGGAGTCTTTGTGAACCACGTGGCCGATTTCGTGGCCGAGAACGGCAACAATTTCGTCGTCAGTCATCAGGTCCATAAGGCCGGTATACACTCTCACCGAACCGTCTCCGCTAGCGAAAGCATTGACTTCCTTATTGTTATAAACTTTGAAGTTCAGAGCCAAGCCCTCCACCTTGAAGTTTTTGGTGAGTCTATTCAAGCGTGTCGCATAGGCTCCTGTCTCAATCTTGTTCTGGCTGTCCATATATTGCACGGACTGACTGCACAGCTCGACTATCTGCTCATCCGTGAGAGTAGTTGCAGTCATAAACTTGCCCGCTGCAGATGAGAGCCGCTGCTGATCCCAGCTGGTATTGGCAATGAGACCACAGCCAGAGAGCATCGAAGCCGCAAGAAGGATAATGAAAATCTTTCTCATAGAGTAGCAGCGCTTTATTTCTTGAGCATACCGCCAAGGATGCTGGTGGCTGCGCCGAGCAAGCCACTTCCTGCCTTTTTAGAAGAGCCTCCCTGCAAGGTGAGGAGTATATCATTGAGGTCAACGTCACCATCACCGTCCTTGTCCTGGAGTATGCCTGAAAGCTTGCCCATAACAATAGGAATGAGTGCCGAAAGCGCTGCTCCCTGGCTGCTCTTTCCAAGGCCGAGCTTGCCGAGTACGTTGTTTGAGAATAATTTTCCTGCAAGTTCAGTAACAGGACTGCTTGCCGCTGAGCTCTTGCCTGTCAACAGGCCCTTAAGCGCATCTATTCCGCCAGGAGAGGTCGCTGTCTGCTTGAGACTGCCGAGTATGGAATCAGAAAGACCGTTGAGTACCTGTTCCTTGATGTCAGCAGGAATTTCCACTTTACCTGCTGCTACCGCTACCTGTTGAGCGATAATTTCAGTAATGTTGGCCATAATTCAAAAGTGTTTGCTATTTCTCGATTCCGAAAAATAGGCATAATTTTAGAATCTTCAAAGAGAGCCTGTGGCAGAAGTTCGGGCCATCTATTGATATCTAAAAATTCTAAAGAAAAATTTTGTATTTTAAGAAAAGTTTCTTACATTTGCAATCCCAAAACGAAAAGGGGATCAACATAACTCTGAGATATGGTGTAATGGTAGCACTACAGATTCTGGCTCTGTCAGTGAGGGTTCGAATCCTTCTATCTCAACCAATTATTTGATAATTTGGCTATTACGGAGTTAAGCGCAGATTTCGCTCACTTCCCGAATTATCAGAATTTTGAGGAACGGAGTTCCGAAGGCCGGGGAATGATTAGTTTTAGCTACCCCGGCGTTTTAAAAAAAATGGCGGGGTAGCTCAGCTGGCTAGAGCGTCGGATTCATAATCCGGAGGTCGTGGGATCATGCCCCACTCCCGCTAC
>JALEPJ010000024.1 GCA_022766385.1 Rikenellaceae bacterium | reverse complement strand
GAGATTCTTATTGATGTTGAACTGAATGCCACCGGCACCGATTATTGAGAATCCAACACCATCCTTTTCAATCTTCTGTCCGGCGTCATAAGCAGCCACACAGAAGTCCACCGAACCGCCAGCACCGACATAAACGTCCATCCATCTGTTTCTTGCAATCGTGAAATCGGCTCGCAAAGGAATGCCAAGATAATGTACGTCCTGCCTATGAACTCCTGAATGTGAGTAATCCAGATTCGATGCATACCATGAATAGTCTAGGCCTGTCGTCAGCGACCACCTTTCAGTGAACGGGATACGTAACGAGAGCCCTGCACGAAGCGGCATAAAATGAGTATCATTTCCGATTCTGCCATCAACTGGCGCATCAGGGTCGGTTAGACTACCTCCAGGGTTGACAGAGTCATCGGATATGCTGCCATTGTATGCATCATCGCTCTTCATGATAGATGGAATGACACTTGCCAGAGCCAATGCACCTGTTCCACCAAGAACGCCAGCAGTGGCCTGGCCCACTTTTACGCTGACCGGTTTCCGACTGCTGCCTGATGGAACGAATGGAGAATAACCTGAACTGCTACCTGACGATGTGTCATCATTATTCCGCTTCGGCTTACCATTTTGTTCGGCAGGACCAGTTTGTTGATTGCTTCCAAGATTTTCAGATTCACTTCGCTCAGAAACGCAAGAAGCTGAATCACGGTTCTCGGACTTCTCATTCACTTCCACTGTAGCATCATGGTAATTTATTTTTCTTGAAGTCGACGGATATGTCTTGACAGTGGCGGCTTCTGCAACCTGAGCTGTTTCCATCATTTCAGCAACTTCCGGCTGTGCTTCAACAACGTCAGCCACCAGGGAACTGCCATCAACCACATGGATCATATCCTGCTGCGGACCAAGTCCAGACAAAAAGAACAGTGCCAAACCGGCAACTACTGCTACCGGTGCAAACCAAGCGAGATAAGCAGGACTCCGCTTCTTGCCAGCCGTGGCAGAGGCGTCAAGCAATGCCTTGAACTCGGCTAGGTCACCCTCCGGGAGCTTGCTCTCGTAACCCTCAAGTCTATCCTTGATTCTATCTTCCAGTTGTTTCATCTATTCCGATTTCTTGATATAATCGTCAATCTGTTTTCTTAGCGTGTGCTTTGCCTTTACCAGCATGCTTGTCGAGCCTCTCTCGCTTATGCCGAGCATATCCGCAATCTCCTTGTGCGAGTATCCATCCATGCAGAAGAGGTTAAAGATCGCCCGCTGAGTGTCCGGCAGTCCTGAGATGAACTCCAGCAGCTTCTCCTGCGGAATCCTTGCAAACTCATCGTCTGTCGGATTGGGAAGCTCTTCTGAGACCGATGTCGTCAATCTGCTGAAACGGAACTTGTACCTGCTTATCTGAGCCAGAGCCAGATTGATGGCAATCCTGCTGATCCAGGCATAAAGCGAACCGCTGCCTCTATATGTGAATGAGGTAATCTTCCCGAGAGCCTTGAGTATCGAATCATGTACCAGGTCCCGGGCTTCATCCCGGCTATCCGAGTAGCGGAGACAGAGTGTGAAGAGCCTTCCCGCATACCTTGTATACAGTTCCTCTTGCGCACGCCTGTCATTCTCCGAACAAAGTCTGGCCAAACTCTGTTCATCCAGTCCTCGATACACTCTCCGTTTTTACTTTGACACGACAAAGGTAAAGATATTCCCTTCATGTTTAGCACCATTGAACTTCCAACTTCTGTCACAGCGGAGTTTTCTCTCATTGTGATTGGAGCAATGGTAGTGAATCGTGCCCGTCATTCCATTCGAAAGAGTCACTACGAGGTCTTCGTCCATGTCAATAGCTCCATCAATCTCGCCGAAGAATAGACTGAAGCCCGCTGTTTCAGAATGATTGCTGAACATCTCTCCGTTGACGAGAAACAGACCATAAAGCGGCGCGAAGATAGCCTTGGTTGCCGGCATCTCAAAAGGATTCCTAGTCTCATACCATTGACGGCTCGCATTGTATGTATTTCCCTTGAAGGTGATGCTGGTACCGTCTATCACGTTGTTTGGATTCTCCGGATTCAAGAGATCTGTCCCTTCTGAATCAACAACTCTAAGAAATATTGATACTGGAGCCCAATCCACTTCCACTCCTTCACCTATCTCGCAACCTGTCAATGATACCATCAATACGGTTGACATAATAAGAACTAATACTTTTCTCATGGCTGATTTATACTTTTAAAGTTCAACCTTCTCCAACTCAATCGTCCTTTCAACCTTATCACAGCTCAGAATCTCAAACGACATCTTATCTCCATTGATAGTTCCGCTGTAATACTGGATGGTCTGCCCGCCATTGGTCTTGCACAAAGTGAAGCTTTCCTTTGAGTGCCACTTGACTTCATAGATACTCCTGTTGATGGCAAGCAGTCCCACAATGCCTGTATCGACAATGCACTCAAGCCCGACATGACAGAACTGCAATGAGATACACGAAGTCCACTCCTCCCATTCTTTGGTATCATTGTTCAACATCCGGGACGGATAGGTTCCCGTCCATAGCACGTTGTCAAACGCCGGTCCACTCTCTTCCTTCGTGCATGAAGAAAACAGCGCACATGAAAGCGCCACAGCGATAATCGCAAATAATCTTCCAAGTTTCATGACTGTTTTAATTTGTTTCTGCCCTATAAATACAGAACTATGCAAAATGCGTCAAAAGAAATAACAAAAAATTGTATGGGAGACTGTGTCCTCCAGTCCGCTCC
>JALEPJ010000013.1 GCA_022766385.1 Rikenellaceae bacterium | reverse complement strand
CCTTCCGAATGAACTCCGTGCGGTTCTCCATTCCCTCCAGCTGCTCCGCCAGAGGTCTCGGAGCGCGGAAAGATATCATCCTGCTGTCACCCTTGGGATGCCCGGCACCTGGGCGCGCTCCGCCTCTTCTGCTTTTCTTGTCTTCCATCTCTTGCTGCTTTGGAAGACAAAGATAATAATTTATTTGAAAAGTGTAATACGGAAATCAAAAATAACAGTTATTCATCCCGGCTCCCAGGCTCTGTGTCCCCGCCGTGACCGAAAAGGCCGACCGACTGCTTTCCTTTATCCTGGTCCAAACCGAACCTATTATCCTTCCATCTCGTTCGGCCGTATGTCGCGGATAACGGCATTGCAAAGCAGCTTGATAGCGATTTGCGCACAGGCCTCGGCATCCGAAAGGGCGTGATGGTGGTTCACGAGGTCATATCCGCAGGCCGCAGCTACCGTCTGGAGCTGATGGTTTGGAAGGCTTCTGCCGAAATACCGCCGCGACGCTGCAAGGGTATCGTAAAATTCGTAGTCGGGATAGTCCATCTGATATACCTGGAAGACAGCCTTGAGACAGCCTTCGTCGAATCGTGAATTATGCGCTACGAGGGGCAATCCCTCAATAAGCGGCTCTATCTTCTCCCAGACATATGGGAATACCGGTGCATCTTCAGTATCCTCAGGCCCAAGACTGTGTACCCTCCGGCAGAACCATTGGTAGTAGTCGGGCTCGGGGTGGATGAGGCTGTAGAAGGAATCTACAATCTCCCCATCACGTACTATCACCACTCCTACGGAACATACGCTGGACGGCTGCTCATTCGCCGTTTCGAAGTCTATTGCCGCAAAATTTCTCATTTCTTCTCGTATATCCTGTTCATTTCAGCGGCAGAGTCAGCCATATATACCTTTTGAAAAAGCTCATTGCCATAATAGCGTCGTCTTTATTGTTTCTTTGTGCGAAGATAAGTAATGTTACTGAAATAATGCGGCAGTTCTTAATCATTCAAAGAGTACAAATCTCTCGGGAAGGGGTGAGCCCCCAATAATAATATATATAAAATATCATGTGCTATTTTAAAATTTTGTCGTACCTTTGTAGCGTTTTATCACGAACACTAAGAATAACAATAATCTAATCACTACAGTTGCACTGATATTTTCACTGCATCCAAACTGCTTCTGCTAACTTAAAACAAACTTGTAAATGAAACACGAGATTATTACACTGAAGGATATGCAGGTAATAGGCATGTCAAAAGAAATAGCTTTCAATAATCCAACAGAATGTTCCAAGTTCTGGAGCGAGTATTTCAATCGAATCGTGCAACCTGTTTTTGTAGAAGGAAAGGAACCGGATGAATTCCAGAAGGCGGCGGTGGAGAATAATGTAGGAGAGTTCGGCCTCTGCACCTGCAGCATTCCGAATCACAACTGCGGGACCTGCGCTACAAAGAATTTTACTTCTTGCAATACAAAGACGTTCACATACGTGATAGGGGGATTATATAAAGGAGGTAACGTGCCTGACGGTATGTCGCTGTTCCCAATCAAGAGCGGTAACTGGCTCAAGGTTCATTTTGAGGGAGGAATGGCTGCCTACCAGAAGCAGTTTGCCAGATTCCACGATGAATGGCTTCCAGCTCACCCTGAATTCGAATGGGCGGACAATTCCAGCTGTATGGAGTGGTACTGTGGCACAGACATCAATTCCCCTGATTATCAGTGCGGAATAATGATGCCATTGGCAGATAGACATTGATATAAATCAATTGCCATACATTTTTTATCGGCATTTGGGCTACTATTAAATGTTGCGTTGAATCTGGAAGTGTTTCTGGATGATGATATCGAAGAGGTCAGTACGGGCGGAGAATCGGGAATAGACGCGAGAGTCTGTGATTATCAATGGATTCTTGACCTTCGCGACCAATGTATTTCCAAAAACGTTTCTTTCCGTTTCCATCAGACAGGGGCGAGGCTGCTGAAAGATGGGAGGACGTACCGCATCCGCCGTTATGGAGCTGATGCCGAAAAAGATCGACAAGAAGAAGGTCTTATATGAATCATTCAAGGTAGGGGAGACGAAGATGCACATTATTACTTCGCGTCGAAGGCAGATGAGACCGCTCCGTAGCCGGGAGGCGTTTTAGCTTGAAGTCTGTTCGGCTTGAAAAATAGTGTTTTTTAGTAAATTGTTCGTATATTTGCGAACAAATTTGCAAACAATGAATAAAGAATACACATACAAGCAGGAGAGGCTGGCGAGATACGCCAAGGCTTTGGGCAATCCGGCGCGAATAGCTATTATGGAGTTTCTTGCGGCTCAGGATGAATGCTTCTTCGGTCAGTTGCACGAGAAACTGCCCATTGCCAAGGCTACCTGCTCCCAGCATCTGTCTGAACTCAAAGATGCCGGGCTGATTAAAGGTGAGATTGATGGCCCTAGAACTCGTTACTGCATCGACCAGGAAAGTTGGAAAGAGTGCAAACTTCTGTTTGAAGAGTTCATTGCCAAGTGTCCTTGCAACAGGAACAAGCATCAAGATGATTGTGCTTGCAAATGCGAGTAGGATAGGGGACTGAGGTCCCTCTTCTTTGACAAGATATGTTTGCTATTCTACGAATTACAAACAATTAATTCAAATACAAATGGAAATCAAGGTATTGGGAACAGGATGCTGCAACAAATGCGCAATCCTGACAAAGAACACGGAAGAAGCTGTTAAGGCTATGGGTATCAATGCAAGTGTAGAGAAGGTAACTGACATTGAGAAAATCATCTCTTACGGAGTTATGCGCACACCAGCGCTGGTAGTGGATGAAAAAGTCCTTTCAGTCGGCAAAGTTCTTACAGTTGAGGAAGTTATGTCAATCCTTAAAGCACTTTAAGCAGATGAAGCGCATTTTGGTTCTTTGTACCGGCAACAGATGCCGCAGTCAGATGGCTCAGGGCATTCTGCAAAGCCTTGATCCACACCTTGATGTCTATTCAGCGGGCACTAAACCTGCGTCAGAGGTTCATCCTCTGGGAATAAAAGTGATGGCAGAAATAGGCATAGACATCAGCACTCATTATCCAAAGCACATAGACAGGTTCCTTAACCAGGAATGGGATTACGTCATCACCGTTTGCGGGGGTGCAAAAGAGTCGTGTCCAATGTTCACCGGTAAGGTGGGGAAGCGTATACATATCCGGTTCGATGATCCGGATGCTTTTCAGGGAGAGGAAGATGAAATACTGAATGAGTTCCGCAGGGTGCGTGACGAAATTAAACTGAAGATGCAGGTTTTCTATATGACCGAAATCGGCGAAAAAAACTTATAGTGTTGTTTTTCAATTAATTATAATACTATGATACAATCATTCGCGGATTGGCTTGTCTATGGCATTTTCGGGTTGGATTCAGCCGCGAAGATAGGACAGGCCGTCAACTTTTTCTTCTATGATTCACTCAAGATTCTCATCCTGCTGTTCCTGATAAGTGCGGTGATGGGTGTAATCAATGCATATTTCCCAATCGACAGGCTCAGGAACTTCCTGCAGAGCCACAAGTTCTATGGGCTTGACTACCTGTTGGCGTCGCTGTTCGGTGCCATCACGCCATTCTGTTCGTGTTCGAGCATCCCGCTCTTCATCGGTTTCGTCAAAGGTGGCATTCCGCTCGGGGTGACATTCTCCTTCCTGATTTTATCTCCGCTGGTAAACGAGGTGGCTGTGGCTATGTTCCTGGGAACATTCGGAGTCAAGGTGACGGCAATATATGTACTGTCCGGCATTCTTCTGGGCACGATTGGCGGAATCAGTCTCGGCCATTTCCGCCTGGAACGCTTCCTTTCGCCCTGGGTAGTTCAGCTTCAACAGCAGAGCATTGCAGAGACCCAAGGCTGGATAGCGGACAATACCTCATTCTGGAAGCGTCTGCCGGATATTCTGAAAGACAGCTGGGGGATAGTTAGAGGCGTTCTTATTTATGTGCTGATTGGAATTTCAATAGGTGCAGCCATTCATGGATTCGTGCCCGAAGGTTTCTTCAGTGGCGCTTTAGGCTCAGGCAAGTGGTGGACAGTCCCTCTTGCTGTGGTACTGGCAGTGCCTATGTACTCAAATGCCGCAGGCATCATTCCGCTTGTCGAGGCATTTGTGCAGAAAGGGGTCGCACTTGGCACCGCAATATCGTTTATGATGGCTGTTGTGGGTCTGTCGCTCCCGGAAGCGACGATGCTCAAGAAAGTTATGACCTGGAAACTCATAGGAATCTTCTTTGGAACGGTGACGCTGTTCATCATCCTGAGCGGCTGGTTCTTCAATATTATCCTGCATTAAGTTGTTCGCAGAACGCTCAAAGTTTAGCTTTTTCCGTATTGTGAAGATTGTGAGTTTGAAAAACAAAAATCATTACCTTTGCAGACGATGTCCGAATATACCGGCGCAATTTGATTTATATGAAGAACAGAATCAATTTTTTGTGCATTTGCCTCACTGCCATCATTGCAATGATAACATTCAACTCTTGCAATAAGGAGATTAATGACGAATACAAGAACCAACTGACCATCAATGGTGAGAATGTATCTTTCAAAAGCATTTCCATTGAATATGATGATAAAAATGACGGAGTTACCATAGTGCCGGACATTGGCGAAAACTATCCTTTGGGCTCTCTGGTCATACAGTTTTCCCAAAGCCTCATAGGTACAAAGATTGATTTGTCAATTCTTGATGTCTATGCCGAAACCATCGCTCTGCATTATGTCCATAGTGTCTATTTTGACAAAGAAGATGAGGAGGAACACTTCTATCTGACTTGGGGAGGCGATTTTGAAACGGAACTTGCCGACAAGGGCAGCTACATCTACGTAAAGGATCTTGGAGAGTCCGACTATCAGATAGATATGTACTGCAAGTCAAAAGGTTACGAAGTCAAACTCTATTACAAGGGACGTTGCGACGAGAGCCGATAGACCAGTGGCTTGTGCTCGGCCTGATTGTGGCTGCTATGATTTCCGCCTTCGTGACGCAAGACTGGTTTACTGTTTTCAAAGGAAACATCTGGACCTAGACGCTGCTGGCCCTATGCATATCCATCCCAATGTACATCTGCTCCGCTGACAGTATCCCCATTGCTGTTGCATTGATGATCACGGGATTGACTCCTGGGGCTGCATTGTTTTTCTTATGGCGGGTCCGGCCTGTACAGCAGAATTCCTTATTTCTTTTTTATCAAAGTATGGACACTAGTGTAATGTAATATTGATAATTAGAAATATTATTCTTATATTTACGGTATAAATAAAACGTTGGATCCAAATTATTTATACCATGCCAAGAGAAAGAAAATATCGTGTAAAACTCTCAGATGAACAAGTAAAACGACTCAAAGCAGTCATGCGTAACAAGGCCACAACACTTACTGTGCGCAACCGTTGCCAGATACTTCTGGATATGGACGAAGCCCATGGAAAGCAGTATCTCGAAGAACAGTGTGCCAAGCGCTGTGCGGTGCACATTGCCACGGTATCATACACTGTCAAGAAGTTTGCAACGGAAGGCTTGGATTCCTGCCTGACCCTCAAGCGCAATGTTAATTCCGACAATGCCCGTCGCAAGGTTGATGGTCGTGCAGAGGCGCAGTTGATTGCCCTGGCCTGCGGGCCTGTTCCTGAGGGACATGCGCGCTGGACATTAAGGCTTCTCGAGGAGAAGGCCAGAGTCATTCTTGACGAGCCGGTAAGCCACGACACCATCCGTCGTACACTA
>JALEPJ010000004.1 GCA_022766385.1 Rikenellaceae bacterium | reverse complement strand
TCCCCGACAGCCTCTTTACAGCACAGGAGCCCGACTCATTGGGAAGATTGGCTGAAGAAAAGCTGAAGGCCAAGGTGGACTCGCTCCGCAGCGCACTCTCCGGGAAAAAGCCCGGACTCAATGCCTTTGACCCGGCTGAATTGCTGGCAACAGCAGATTCATTGCGCAAAGCATATGAATTCCATCGCGCTGCTGAAATCTGCAGGCAGGCTCTCGACTCAGCTCCCGATGCCGAACTGGAGCAGGAGATAAGGGAAAGCCTGAATCTTGCCAGGAACGGCCTGAGTATGATGAAGTATTGCACGCATCCCAAGGTCGTTGCTAGGAAGACGGTGGATCTCAAGGATTTCTTCCTCCATTACCCCTTGGAGGACCGCAGCTGGCGGGCCCAAAGCGGTGAAGATGGGGTGCGCGACAGCATTGCCCCGGCAAACTATCTCCCGGAAGGGGCTGGGGAAAGATATTTCAGCGCGAGGGACGGAAACGGCATCCTCAACATCTATCACAGCAGCATTGCCGAGGATGGCGAAATGAGCGAAGCCAAGCTGATGGGAGAGCGCATTACTTCCTGGAAAGATGAGATTTATCCTATGGTCAGCAGTGATGGCAGGTATCTCTATTTCGCCTCCCGCGGACTCTACGGTATGGGCGGTTACGATCTTTATATGTCGCAATGGGACAGGGACTTGAACGACTGGGGTGAACCTATGAATATGGGCTTTCCGTACTCGTCGCCTTATGACGATTTCCTCTTCATGAATTCGGACGACGGCCTCTACAGTATCTTCGCCTCAAATCGCGATTGCCCTGAAGACAGTGTCTGCATTTATGTTCTCGAATACGATGTAATGCCGTTACGCAAGTCCGTCAGCGACGTGCAGGAGCTTCGACGGCTCGCTGCCCTGACCCCGCCCGATGAGGCTCTCAAGGAGAAGCAGAAGGGCAATGGCATTGAAATAGGCTCATACTCAGCAGTTATGACCCGGGTGCGCGGACTGCGGGACTCGCTCTATGCCTTCACCCGCTCGCTCGACGAGATGCGCGCGAATCTCGCAAAGCTTCCAGCCGGGGAGCAAGGTGCTTACCTGAACCTCATCAGGACCAAGGAAGAGGCGCTTCCTGGTATGCAGAAGGAACTCGATGAGGCTTCTGCGGCCCTCAAGAGGATAGAACAGGATTTTCTCAGTAGCGGAGCAATGACAGAAAAGGAGAGTTCTGAACCCGCGAAGGACAGCTTCCCTTTCGAAAAGCGCACAATAGGCGAGGATATCGCAATATCATTGCCGGACAACAGTCTTATCAGGAGCAATGACAACGGAGGCGCTGACATTAGCGAGGGCCTGTACCGCTCGCAGGAGAGCAGAATCTCGCAGGAGAGCAGCTTGCCTGACGGCCTCGTTTACCGAATAGTGCTGGCGACGGCTGTGGACAGGATGGCTCCGGAGGCTTTCAAGGGGCTTGAACCGCTTTTCGAAAAGATGAGCACGTCATTGAAATACAATTACAGCGCCGGGGTCTTCCGTAGCTATGAGGAAGCGCTGGCAAAGCTCAATGGAGTACGGCTGCTGGGTTTCACCGAAGCCTTTATCAGCGCCAGTCTGAACGGTAAAGCCCTCAGTATCAGGGAGGCAAGGGAGTTAGAGCACAGGGAAGAGACTATTGGCGGGTAATCTTCGCTCCGAGCGCATTGAGACGTTCGTCAATATTTTCGTATCCCCTGTCGATCTGTTCAATATTGTCCACGACGGAACTCCCCTTGGCTGACATTGCCGCCAGCAGCATTGCAATGCCTGCGCGTATGTCAGGCGAGGTCATTTTGTTGGCGCGCAGCCTGAGCTTGTGGTCGTGACCGATGACGACTGCTCTGTGCGGGTCGCAAAGTATGATTTGCGCGCCCATATCTATCAGTTTGTCCACAAAGAAGAGACGGCTCTCGAACATTTTCTGATGAATCAGGACACTGCCCTTGCACTGGGTGGCAACGACAAGCATCACTGAAAGCAGGTCTGGGCTCAGTCCCGGCCAAGGAGCATCCGCGAGCGTCATTATGGAGCCGTCCATAAAGGATTCAATTTCATAGCTCTCCTGCTCAGGTATGAATATGTCGTCCCCGCGCCTCTCCAGCTTCACTCCCAAGCGTCTGAAGCTTTCCGGAATGATGCCAAGATTCTCGAAGGACACATCCTTAATCGTGATGGAAGACTGGGTAATAGCGGCCAAGGCAATGAAGCTGCCCACCTCAATCATATCCGGCAGTATCCTGTGGGTGGTCCCGTGCAGACTTTCTACGCCCTCGATGCTCAGGAGGTTAGAACCTATGCCCTCAATGCGGGCGCCCATCGAGTTGAGCATACGGCAGAGCTGCTGCACATAGGGTTCGCAGGCGGCATTGTAAATGGTAGTCTTCCCCTTAGCGAGGACCGAGGCCATAACGATATTCGCGGTTCCGGTCACAGAAGCCTCATCCAGAAGCATATAGCAGCCGTTGAGCCCATTCGGAGCATCCAGGCGGTAGGCTCTGTACTCGTGTATGTATTTCACTTCGGCGCCAAGCTTGCACATACCGTCAATATGGGTATCAACCCTGCGGCGGCCTATCTTGTCTCCACCCGGCTTAGGGAAATATGCCGTGCCGAAACGCGCCAGCAGAGGACCCACCAGCATCACCGAGCCGCGAAGGGCGGAACTCTTGCGCACAAAAGCCTCGCTGCGCACATAATCCAGGTCAACGGTATCGGCTTTGAACCAATAAACGCCCCTTTCGCGGCGCTCCACGCTCACGCCCATATCCCCTATCATCGCAATCAGGTTCCTTACGTCAAGGATTTCGGGCACATTCGATATTACCACTTCTTCGGAAGTGAGGAGTACTGCACTGATAACCTGCAGCGCTTCATTCTTTGCGCCTTGAGGGGTAATGCTTCCGGACAGTTTGTGTCCGCCTTCGATGATATAAGTTGACATATGTTTCTATGTAATATTCAAGGGATTACAGATGTTCGACTTCAGGGTGCAGCTCCACTCCGAACTTGGCCTTCACCCCGTCAATGATCTTCCGCTCCAGGGCAATGATCTCTTCCGGGGTGGCTTCGCCTGAGGCATTGACTATCACCAAAGGCTGCTTCTCATAAACCGCAGCACCGCCAAGACGCAAGCCCTTGAAGCCGCAGCGCTCTATCATCCATGCCGCCGGGACCTTGATGCCGTTCTCGACTTCATAGTGGGGCAATACCGCATCGGGACCGTTTTCGCTCCGATTCATTGCCTCAATAGCCTCAAACTGCCCTCGCGTCAGAACGGGATTCTTGAAGAAGCTGCCGGCATTCCCAAGCTGCTTAGGATCAGGAAGTTTCGCATTCCTTATGGCAATGACGGCATCTCTCACATCCCTCGGAGCATAGACGGTGCGGTCCTGCAATACGGAGCGGAGATTGCCATAATCAAGTCTCGGACTGTACTCCCTTGTCAAGCGGAAAAGCACGCTGGTAATGATGAAGCGACCCTCCTTGTCCTCATTTTTGAAAAAGGATTCGCGATAGCCGTAATGGCAGTCAGCTTTTTCGATGGTGACAAGCTCCATGATCTTTCTGTCAAGGCAATTGACACGGACTATGATATCCTTTACCTCGACTCCATAGGCTCCGATGTTCTGTACTGCGGAAGCGCCCACTTCGCCGGGTATGAGGGACAGGTTTTCAGTGCCCCAGAGACGCATCGAACAGGCCCAGTCAATGAAATCGTCGAAAGTCACACCTGAACCCACCTCAATCAAGCACTCATCATCGTGCTCTGCATCCAGACGAATGAACTTGATGCCGGAATGAAGTATCGTACCCTTGAAGTCAGAGGTAAAAAGAAGATTGCTGCCGCCGCCCATATGTTTCACGGGCTGCGGCAGCGAATCGAAATCTATCTTGAACAGGTCTTCCAGTGAATCATATTCCACATAGCAGGCGCAAGACACCTTCATGGAGAATGTGTTCAGGGAGCTCAGGTCCTTATTATATTCTATAGTCAGCATCCGTTATCTTTTCAGATAACAAAGTTAACAAAAAATTAGCTGACACAAGAGAAAAACAGCTGTCCCATTAATCTATTTGTAGGCCTCGTTCTGCTGTTCCTTGATGGCAGGATTGATGACTATCTCGTCGTTGCTGATCGGGAGGACAATCTTGCCGAAACTGCGGTCGATAATCTTAGGGCGCTGGCTTACAGGAACTCCCTGGAAATCATCATTGAACTCAATGCTTCTGTTCATCCTTATCATATCGAAAAAGCGGTGGCCCTCACCGAAGAGCTCCTTGCTGCGCTCATCGAGTATCATATCATCGGAGATGCTTGCGACGGTGGCAGGAGCGAGCTGTGGTGAGCGCGAACGTATGGCGTTCAGATACTCGGCTGCAGCAGCCTTGTCTCCTGTATGAAGTGCCGCCTCAGCAGCGATAAGATATACTTCAGAAAGACGTATTATCTTGATATTAACAGCAGTAGCTGTCTTGTTGCCTGCTCCTGTCAGAGCCTCGCTGCCCATATACTTGTAGCAGGCTCCCTTGCGTGGAGCATCAGCAGTAGAAGCTTCGTCCTCACCCATTATACCCCAACGCACATCGCTCGGATCCTCTCCGAGTCTTGTGAGGAAATACTCGCTTGCCAGGAACCAGCCCAAAGCAGACTGATTGCCGTTCTTGTGCTTGGCCATATAATAGAAGCCGAGAGAAGAAGTTCCGAGGTCGGACTCCTCATTCATACCGAGCTCGAATATGGACTCACTGGCAAAAGGCTTCTCCCAAGAATCCACCCACTCGATGTTTGAATAGAGTCTGTATCTTTCACTGTCAATGATCTCCCTGGAAGCAGCAAGAGCGGCGGCATAGTCCTCCCTGTAGAGGGCTACCCTGGCCTGGAGGGCCTTGTTCGCGTAATAATTGACATATCCGCTGGCAGGCTTCTGCTCGAGAAGAGGTTCAGCTGCCTCAAGGTCTTCCACTATCCTTTTGTAATTCTCTTCCACTGTCGCTCTGAGAGGCTTGGCATCGGCACTGAGGGTGGTGGTGACGTCAGGAATGCCGTAAGAGTCCTTTTTATAATTGTAAGGCAGGCCATAGAGACGTACGAGATCGAAATTGAACAGAGCCCTCAAAGTAAGCGCTTCGCCCTTGAACTGATCGAAGCCAGTCTTTCCTTCCGATTCCAGTCTCTCGATATTCTCGAGGAGATTGTTGACCTGCATAATACAGTAGAAGCCCTGGCTCCAGAAGGCAGAATACGAACCGCTGGTTGCGGAATGATTGAATGAATACAGAGCATCCTGACCGCGACCGGCTGAGTAAATGGTGAGATCTCCGCCCTTGGTATCGCCGTAGAGGATGAAGTTTCTGCCGTAATAGCTTGAGGAACTCATAGCCCTCATAATTCCGTTGATGGCTGTACGTGCATCATCAGCGGTCCTAATGGCAGTGGATGCATTCACGGCCGTGCTTGGCTGCATATTCAGAAAGTCTTCGCAGGACGTGAGGGTCAAAGTGCAGCTGAGAGCCGCTATTATTATGTTTCTTGTTTTCATAACTGAGCCTCCTTTTAGAATTTGATGTCAACTCCGAAGGTGAAGGTCTTGCCGAGAGGAGTCTCCCAGCCACGGGTTCCGTAGTCATTCACTTCAGGGTCAGCAAGTTTGAATGCTGCAAGGGTCCAGAGGTTGGAACCGGTAAAGAATACTCTCAGACTTGATACCCCCACCTTAGCGATAAGGGACTTCGGAAGGGTATAGCCCATAGTGAGGGACTTGAGTCGGAGGTAGCTTGCATCGTTGATGAAACGCGAACTGAACTGCTGTGCATCGGTCTTGTCAAGACCTGAGATTTCAGGATAAACGGCATCGCTGTCTTCCGGAGAACGCCAGAAATTGTCTATATAGTACTGGGTGTGTGTTCTCTCCCAGAAATAACCGTCATCGGAATTCTGCCATACAGCATCGTAGAGCGAGCCACCGATTTTGTAGACGAAGCTGGCATTGAGGTCGAAGTTCTTCCAGTTGAGACTGGTGCCGAATCCGCCGCTCATAAACGGAATGGCATCGCCTATGATGGTATAGTTTGCTTTCTTGAAGTCGTAGGTGGCACCTCTGCCATTGTAGATGAAGTCGCCGGCCTGATCGTCCTCAGAATCATTGACATAATAAACAGGCTTGCCCGTCGAGGTCTCGACTCCTGCATATTCGTAACCCCAGAAGGCCCTGGTGGACTCGCCTTCCCTGTATATGAACTGGGCACGGCCATCCGAGCCTGTAGGATCCTTCCAGATAATGTCTTCACCGTTGTGGAGGCTGCTTACCGTTGACTTGAGGAAAGATGTATTGAAATCAGCAGACCATACGAGACCATTTCTGCGTATGATATCACCTGAGAGACTGAGCTCCACACCATGATTGTTGATTACACCAACATTCTGGAGAGTTTTGCTGAAACCGGTGGTAGTCGAAACCGGGACGTTCTGGATAAGATCTCGGGAGTCTCTATTGAAGTACTCCACACTACCCTTGAGTCTCTGATTAAAGAAGCCGAAATCCAGACCGAAGTTTGCAGTATAGCTGGTCTCCCAACTGAGATTCTGATTGGCCAGAGTTGACAGCACACTGCCAGGTTCGCCCATATACTTGTTGGAGTAGGACATCAGGTTGATGTAACCATAGTTGTCTGTAGGCAGAGTTCCGTTCACTCCATAAGAGGCTCTGAACTTGAGGTCACTGAGGAATGAGCTTGCACCCGACATAAAAGGCTCGCTGATTATTCGCCAGGCTCCTGAAACTGACCAGAAATTACCCCAGCGCACCTTAGGACTGAGCCTTGACGATCCGTCGCGGCGGTATGATGCTGATAAGAAATATTTCTCGTCGTAATTGTAATCAGCCTTGGAAATGATGGAAACAAGTGAATTGCCCCAATTGTATCCTGCAGAAGTGGTGGTTCCTGACGTGCTGACTGTGTGAAGCTGGTCTGAAGGCATATTCTCTCCCGAAGCGCGAACGAAGTCGGTATTGTTCTTTTCTGCTTCGAAACCTGCGAGCAGGCCTATGCTATGCTTGCCGGCAAAGGACTTATTGTAATTCAGGGTCGATGAAGAGACGAGCTTCTCGTAGGTGGTTCTCATCTCATTGACCTTACCATTGGCACTTGACCCCAGATAATGGTTAGGGCTGTAATAGACGTGGTCACGCACACCCGTATTGTCATAGGAGAGGATGGTCTTGGCATCGAGACCCGGAAGTATATGCAGGGTCACGGTCTCGGAGGCGCTGATGCGGGTGTTTATGGAGAGATTCTCCCACTCCTTATTGTAGTAGAGAGGGTTGTATGCGTAGCTTCCGTATCTCGAAGTCCAGTCCTTTCCGCTTTTGTAGTCTGTAGGCCAATACAGGCCCCAGAACATATTGCGGGACTGATAGAAATAGTTCGAACCTGTGTTGACGGTGTCATTGAAACCGCTCTTGGAGGTCCTTGAAAGGCTCACTCCAGTGGCGAATTCCAGCACCTTGCCTACCTTCTGGTTAAGATTCACGCGACCGGAGAAGCGATCGAAGTCATTGACGCTTACGCGGCCCTGGTCTCTGGTGTATGCGATGGAACTGAAATATGATGAGGTCTCATTGCCTCCGCTGACAGAGAGGTCATAGTCCTGATATACTGCTGTGCGGAACAATACGTCATCCCAATCAAAGTACTGGCCCTGACGTCCTGAATCATCGTATTCGAGGATATTGATAGTCTGATACTTGGCACTTGGATCCGTAGCTTCAAACTCATAGCCGTGCTTATTGAACTTGCCGTTCAATCTGCTGATGGCGGCAGACACAGCAGCTTCCGGGTCCTTGCCCTGTCCGCCCTCGGTCTTAGACCTGTTGGCATAATCATAGAAAACGGAGAAGAGGGTGTTTACCTGATCCTGAGTGTCGGCCATCTCATAGTTCGCTGTCGCCCATGATGGGGTAAATCCAATTGAAGTGCGTAAACTGACAACAGGACGGCCCCTCTTGCCCTGCTTGGTGGTAATGACAACAACTCCATTGGCGGCACGGCTGCCATAAAGAGAAGATGCGGCAGCGTCCTTGAGCACAGAGATGGACTCTATGTCGTTCATATTCAGAGAGCTCATTACATTGTTAGTGGTACCTGCGATGTACGAACCCATCTGTCCGACACTTCCGCTGATAACAGGAATACCGTCGATCACATAGAGAGGCTCGTTGCTGGCGCTCATGGAGCCGTTTCCGCGTATGCGGATACTGGGTGCCGAACCCGCCTGGCCACTGCTTGTAGTGATGTTTACGCCCGAAACCTTACCGATGAGGGCGCTTTCGAAACTCGTTGCAGGAAGATCCTGGAGCTGCTTAGACTGAACCTGAGCGGCAGAACCGGCGTAGCTGGCCTTCTTTACGGTACCGTAGGCCACCACCATCACCTCGTCAAGAAGCTCTGTATCGGCTTCAAGATATATGACCAGGTCGTTTGAAATCTTTACTTCTTCGGTTTTCATTCCGATAAAAGATACAGACAGAGTCCTTGAGGATTCCGGAACATTCGAAAGGACGAAAGTTCCATCCGGCAGAGTCGAGGTAACAACGTCCTTAGACTCCATAAGCTGGACGAATGCTCCTACTATAGGGTTTCCATCTTCGGCAGAGAGCACTTTGCCCTTTACCGTCCTGCCTTGAGCAAAAGACAATACGCTCATACTCAAGCAAATACATAACATAAAAATCCTATTCATATCCGTTTTGCAATAATTGAGATATAATTAGACCTATTAACTAACCTCGCAAATATAAACATAATTGCTTTTTATGCAAGATATTGAATATAAAAAACAACACTCCCCCAAGTCTGTTTCAAATGCAGAGCAATGGGAAGGAGTGTCGTCTATTTCGCCCTTATGCAGGAATCTGCACAAGGCAATTACTCAGCGCTCTGAGGACGAACGTCAATTTGAAGTTCGTCAAGCTGAAGCTGGTCTATCTGTGAAGGAGAGTCAATCATCACATCGCGACCCTGATTGTTTTTAGGGAAGGCAATGTAGTCACGTATGGTCTCCTGTCCTCCGAAGAGGGCGCAGACGCGGTCGAAACCGAAGGCAAGACCTCCGTGAGGCGGTGCGCCATATTTGAACGCATTGATAATGAAGCCGAATTTATACTCTGCATCCTCCTTGCTGATTCCGAGGACTTCGAACATTCTGGCCTGCATATCGGCATTGTGGATACGGATGGATCCGCCACCGAGCTCGGTTCCGTTAAGTACGAAGTCATAGGCATTGGCACATACCCTCTCGAGATCCTCCTTCTTGTCCGAATAGAACCACTGCTCGTGCTCAGGCTTAGGAGCAGTGAAAGGATGGTGCATAGCATAGAATCTCTGAGTCTCGTCATCCCATTCAAGCAGAGGGAAATCAACAATCCAAAGCGGAGCGAAGACCTTAGGGTCGCGGTATCCGAGACGTGAGCCCATCTCCAGACGGAGTACTCCGAGCTGGTTCTGAGTCTTTCTCTTGGCTCCGCAGAGAACGAGTATCATATCGCCCTTCTTCGCTTCCAAATATTCAGCAATGGCTGCAAGCTCATCTGCCGAATAGAACTTGTCAATTGAAGACTTGATGCTGCCGTCCTCATTGAGCTTGATATAAACGAGGCCCTTGGCACCTACCTGAGGGCGCTTTACCCAGTCGGTAAGCTGGTCTATCTCCTTTCTGGTATATGAAGCAGCACCGTCGACGCAGATGGCTCCGACGTAAGGAACGCTGTCGAATACTGAGAAACCGTGGCCCTGAACCTTGTCGGTAATCTCGTGAATCTTCATTCCGAAACGTACATCCGGCTTGTCTGAACCGTAGTAGTCCATCGCATCGTACCAGCTCATTCTTGGAAGCGGGTCAGGAATGTCCACACCGAGAGCGTTCTTGAACATCCTGCGCATCATACCCTCGAAAGTATTGAGGACGTCCTCCTGCTCCACGAAAGACATTTCGCAGTCAATCTGGGTGAACTCAGGCTGGCGGTCGGCACGCAAATCCTCATCGCGGAAGCAGCGCACAATCTGGAAATAGCGGTCGTAACCGGCCACCATCAGAAGCTGCTTGAAGGTCTGAGGAGACTGAGGAAGCGCATAGAACTGTCCCGGATTCATTCTTGACGGAACGACAAAATCGCGGGCTCCCTCAGGCGTGGACTTGATAAGATATGGAGTTTCGATTTCCATAAAGCCCTCTTGGTCGAGATAGCTGCGGATTTCCTGTGCCAGACGGTGGCGCAGGGCAAGCGCTCTCTGGAGAGGCGGTCTGCGCAGGTCGAGATAACGGTATTTAGCCCTGATATCCTCGCCGCCGTCGCTTTCCTCTTCAATGGTGAAAGGTGGGGTTACGGACTTATTGAGAACATTGATGGACTCAATTCCGAGCTCGATGTCTCCGGTAGGCATTTTGGCGTTCTTGCTCTGACGCTCGAGTACCGTTCCCGTTACCTGGATGACGTACTCGCGGCCAAGTGAAGTGGCAAGCTCTACCAGATCAGCCGGTGCCGCCGCATCCACAACGAGCTGAGTAATGCCATAACGGTCGCGGATGTCAATGAAGGTCATTCCTCCGAGCTTGCGGGCCTTCTGTACCCAGCCGGCGAGAGTCACTTTCTGTCCGACGTTCTCCAAGCGGAGTTCGCCGCAATTGTGTGTTCTGTACATATGATGCTCTTTATTTGTTTTCCTAAAGGGAATTATTCTTTTACAAGCGGCAAAAATAGCAATTTATAGCATCAAGTGCATTATCATTTCTGGAGTTTTTTATTAAATTGCACAAAAGTGCAACCAATTCCCCAACAAACTGAAAGAGTAACTTGCTATGAAGTTGAAATCCTTTATTCTCGCACTGTCCCTGGGACTGGCGACAGTTCCGCTTTCCGCTCAAGACATATTGATTCAAGCCGGCAACACTGACCTGGCCCTGAGGGTGGGTCCGAACAAGCGTCTCTATCAAATCTGGTTCGGTGAGGCCCTGGCGGATAAGTCGGACTACTCGAAGTTGAGCTGGAACGTCTACAGCGGTTCCGACGGTTCCGCAGCGATAAGGGGCTGGGAGGTCAGCGCCTGCGCCGGAGGTGAAGACTACTTCGAGCCGGCATTGTCCATCACCCACAGCGACGGGAGCCAGGCCACATATCTGGTTTACAAGAACCACAGGACCAGGGACATACCCGGCGGAACGGAAACGGTGATCAATATGGCCGATGAGCTATATCCCGTGGAGGTCAGCCTCCACTATGCCGCCTACCCTGAATATAATGTCATCTGTAGCTGGAGCGAAATCTCCCACAATGAGAAAGCCGCCGGCATCACCCTTCGGAACGCATACAGCCCTATGCTCTACATCAAAAGGGGCAGCTACTACCTGACCGAATTCTCATCCGACTGGGCCAGGGAAGCGGCAATGAGTTCGCAGCAACTGCAGTTCGGCAAGAAAATCGTCGATACGAAGCTCGGCTCGCGCGCCTCGATGCACAGCCATCCTTTCTTTGAGCTTGGGCTCGATGCTGAAGCCCGCGAGGAAAGCGGAGAAGTGCTGATGGGCACCATTGCCAGCACAGGAAACTGGCGCTACACTTTGGAGGTGGACAATGCGGGAGCGCTCAGGGTGCTCGCGGGAATGAACTCCAGCGACTCACATTACCAGCTGCCGGCCGGACAGGTTTTCAAGACACCGGATTTCATCTTCACCCTCAGCCGCGAAGGCAAGGGCAAGGGCAGCCGCGACCTTCAGGGTTGGGCAAGACACTACCGTCTGCGTGCGGGAATGGAGCCAAGGATGAGTCTTCTGAACAATTGGGAAAACACCTATTTCTATTTCAATCAGGAGAAACTGGCAGGCTTGATGAAGGAAGCCGCAACTCTCGGAGTGGACCTCTTCCTGCTCGATGACGGTTGGTTCGGCAATGACGAACACGCACGAAACGGCGACTATGCCGGACTGGGAGACTGGGAGGTGAACAGAAAGAAACTCCCTGGAGGAGTGCCTGCACTCTGCGATGCAGCTGAAGAAGCCGGAGTGAAATTCGGCATATGGATCGAGCCGGAGATGGTCAATCCGAATTCGACTCTTTTCGAGAAGCACCCTGACTGGGCGATTACCCAGCCTGGCAGAAAGACCTATCTTTACCGCAAGCAATTGGTTCTCGATATGGCCAATCCGGAGGTGCAGGACTATGTTTACGGAGTGGTGGAACGCCTGCTCAGTGACGGGACTCCTGACGGTGACAGCCGCATAGCCTTCTTTAAATGGGACTGCAACTCCCCTATCACCAATATCTATTCGCCTTATCTCGGCAGCAAGCAGTCAAATCTCTACTACGACCATCTGAACGGAGTGTACAATGTCTTCCGTCGCGTGAAAGAGAATTATCCGAATGTCAATATGATGCTCTGCTCCGGCGGTGGCGGACGCTGCGACTATGAAGCCTTGAAATATTTCACCGAATTCTGGTGCTCGGACAATACCGACCCGGTGGAGAGACTCTACATCCAGTGGGGTTTCAGCCAGTTCTTCCCGGCCAAGGCAATGTGTGCCCACGTAACCGATTGGAACAAAGGGGCCAGCATCAAGTTCCGCACAGACGTAGCCTCTATGTGCAAGCTTGGCTTCGACTTGGGACTGAGCCGCTTGAGCGAAGCTGAGCTTGAATACCTTAAGTCAGCTGTTTCAAATTGGAAGCGTCTGCAGGATGTCATCCTGGACGGAGAGCAGTACCGCCTGGTTTCGCCTTATGAAGAGAACCATATGGCCGTGGACTATGTAAATGCGGACCGCAGCCACGCCGTGCTTTTCGCATATGACATACATCCGCGCTATCTTGAGCCTCTGCGCAGGTTGAAACTCCAGGGCCTCGATCCGGATGCATCATACCTCATTGAGGAAATCAACCTGATGCCGGGCACAAAGTCCGAACTTGAGGGTAACGCTAGCGTCTTCTCTGGAGACTATTTGATGAAGGTAGGCCTTAACGTCTTCACTCAGAACGCAATGCAAAGCCGCGTTTTAGAGCTCACAAAAGTCAAGGACTAAGGAAAAATCAGCTTTTCTATGAAAGGTGTATGGTGGCTGTAAGGAATGAAGCTGAATGAAGGCATCCTTCTGGTGATGATCAGGGAAGCCTTCTTGCCTGGGGTGATGGAGCCGAGTATATCATCCACACCCATTGCAAAGGCCGAATTAATAGTGCATGCATTGAAAGCCTGTTCTGGAGTCAGCTTCATCTTGATGCAGCCCAGGGCCATCACGAATCTCATATCCCCGCTCGGTGACGAGCCCGGGTTGTAATCCGATGCCAGGGCAAGAGGAAGCCCGGCCTCGATAAAATCCTTTGCCCTGCCATAAGGCATACCCAAGAAAAACGAAGCGCCCGGAAGCATAGTCGGCATAGTTTCGCTGCCTTTCAGACAGGCTATTTCCTCCTCTCCCGTTCTCTCCAGATGGTCAACGGAAAGGGCATTACAGCTCACACCCGCCTGAACACCCTTTGAAAGGGCAAGCTCATTGGCGTGAATCTTTCCTCTCAAACCGTAAGCGGCGGCGGCCTTCAGAATGCGTACGGTATCCTCTGGGGTGAAGAAGCCCTCATCGCAGAAAACATCAACATAGTCGGCAAGGCCCTCTCTGGCCACTTCTGGCAGCATCTCATTGCAAACCAGCTTCACATAGCTCTCGCGGTCTGCCCCGAATTTCCTTCCGACAGCATGAGCGCCGAGGAAGCTTGACTTTATGGCAATGGGCACAGCCTCGCGTATGCGCCTGATGACGCGAAGCATCTTCAGTTCGTCAGCGGTATTCAAGCCGTAGCCGCTTTTGATTTCAAGAGCGCCCGTTCCCATTGCCATAAGTTCGCGGACGCGCTCCATCGACTGCTCGAAGAGCTCATCCTCCGATGTTTCGTGGAGAAGATCGGCGGAGTTGAGTATTCCACCGCCTCTGGCGGCAATCTCTTCATAGCTCAAGCCTGCAATTTTGTCGCGAAACTCCCCTTCACGGCTTCCGGCATATACGACATGACTGTGTGAGTCGCAGAAAGTTGGCATCACGAAGCCCCCGCGGGCGTCAATCATTTTATCAGCGTCCAAAGAGCTGAGACTCTCCCTTGGTCCGAAGGAGCTGATATTGCCATCGATGATTTCGAGATAGGCATCCTCAATACTGCCGACGCTGGACATTGCCTCACCCTCCAGTTTGCGTACCGAAGGAGGAAGGATGCCGTAGAGACAGCCGATGCCGGTAATCAGGGTCTTCATTTTCTAAGGAATTCAACGGATTTGGCGATGAGAGGGGACAAATAGCAGTCATTCTCAACGAAAGGCACTTCCTTCCTGTACTCTTCAAAAATGGCTTCCAGGGCAGGAGACGAGCGTTTCGGTCTGCGGAACTGCAGGGCCTGGGCGGCATTGAGGAGCTCTATTGCCAGCACCCGTTCGGTATTGTCAACGACCCTTATCAGCTTGGTAGCGGCATTGGCGCCCATACTTACGTGGTCTTCCTGTCCCTGGGACGAAGGGATGGAGTCAGCACTGGCCGGGAAACACAGGCCCTTGCTCTGACTGACTATCGAGGCCGCCGTGTACTGCGGTATCATGAAGCCGCTGTTCAGACCAGGCTTGGCGACCAAGAATGAAGGCAGCCCACGCTGACCGCTAATAAGCTTGTATATCCTTCTTTCAGAGATACTTGAGAGCTCAGACAAGGCCAAAGTGAGCAAATCCATAGGCAGGGCTATTGGCTGGCCGTGGAAATTGCCGGCGGAAATGATCATATCCTCTTCCGGGAATACAGTCGGATTGTCGGTCACGCTGTTGATTTCGGTCTCAATCACGCTGCGCACATATTCTATGCTGTCTTTCGTAGCTCCGTGCACCTGAGGAATGCAGCGGAACGAATAAGGGTCCTGTACTTGAGCCTTTTCTCCGGCAATGATTTCGCTGCCCTCAAGCAGCTCCAGGAAGCGTCTGGCAGTCTTCTTCTGGCCCTTGTGCGGTCTGACACTGTGGGTCTGGGGCAGGAAAGGCTCGATTCTGCCATCGAAAGCATCCAAGGACATTGCCCCTATCCTGTCAGCCCATTCGGAGAGCCTGTCTGCCTGAATGAGTGCCCATACTGCGTGGGCGGCCATAAACTGAGTGCCGTTGAGCAAGGCCAGGCCTTCCTTCGATTTCAGGCTAATGGCCTCCCAGCCCAATTCCTTCCACAATTCAGTGACCTGACGCCTCTCACCCTTGTATATGACTTCTCCTAGTCCTATCAGAGGAAGGCTGAGATGCGCGAGCGGTGCCAGATCGCCCGATGCACCCAAAGAGCCCTGCTGATAGACAACGGGCAGGATGTCATTGTTGAACATATCCACAAGTCGCTGAATGGTAGCCAATTGCGCCCCAGAATGTCCGTAGGAGAGGGATTTGATTTTCAGAAGGAGCATTATCCTGACGATTTCCGGTCGCACGGTCTCACCCGTTCCACAGGCGTGGGACATTACGAGATTGTGCTGGAGACGGGACAATTCATCCGTCGCAATAGTGATGTTGCACAGGGAGCCGAAGCCCGTCGTCACTCCGTACACGGGATGGTCAATATCCTTCATCTTGGAGTCAAGATACTCCCGGCATCTGATTATGGCCTTCTCGGACTCCTCCCCAATGCAAAGCTTGACTCCTCCCGAGACTATATGTTCTATTTCACTGATTTTCAGATTCTTGCTTGAAATGCTATATGTCATATTATGAGTATCCTAAAGTTCCAACGCCTTCTTTACAAGTTCGCTATCCGCGAAGTTTGGAAGCGTGACCTCCAGCAGCGGAGTGCGCTCCATCTCCCTTTTAATAGCCTTGACTGCAGCCTCATTCCGGGCCCAGCTTCTTCTGGCAATGCCGTTGTTCACATCCCAGAGCAGCATTTCCTTGATATGCCTGTCCGAAGCCTCGCTGCCGTCAATGACCATTCCGAAACCGCCGTTGATGACCTCGCCCCAGCCTACACCGCCTCCATTGTGGATGGAAACCCAAGTCGCGCCACGGAAACCGTCTCCGATGACATTCTGCACGGCCATATCGGCGGTGAAGCAGGAACCATCATAGATGTTCGAGGTCTCGCGATAAGGTGAATCGGTGCCCGAAACGTCGTGATGGTCGCGGCCCAGGACTATAGGAGCGCTGATGCGGCCCTCCCTGATTGCCCGGTTGAATTCGAGGGCAATGCGGGTGCGGCCTTCGCAGTCCGCATAAAGGATGCGTGCCTGAGAGCCGACCACCAGATTATTGCGGGACGCCTCTTCTATCCAATGTATATTGTCCTCCAATTGCCCTTTGATGTCAGCGGGTGCGCTGAGGGCAATTTCCTTCAGCACTTTAGCGGCGATTTCATCGCTGAGGGCGAGGTCCTCAGGCTTCTGGGACATACATACCCAGCGGAAAGGGCCGAAGCCGCTGTCGAAGAACATCGGGCCCATAATATCCTGAACATAAGAAGGATAACGGAAACGGCCGTCAGGGAGGCATATGTCTGCGCCAGCGCGCGAAGCCTCCAGCAGGAAGGCATTGCCATAGTCAAAGAAATACATACCCTTCTCCGCGAGCTTCCCAATGGCTGCTGCCTGGCGTTTGAGCGAGGCGCGAACCTGCTCCTTGAACTTTTCAGGCTCGCCGGCCATCATGGTCTTGGCTTCCTCGAAGCCGAGTCCTGCAGGGTAATAGCCTCCTGCCCAAGGATTGTGGAGCGAGGTCTGGTCGGAGCCAAGATCCACCCTTATGTCCTCCTCGGCAAGCCTTTCCCAAAGGTCAACGACATTGCCCTGGTAAGCAAGGGATACGACTTCCCTGTCGCGGCAGGCCTTGCGTATCCTCGGTATAAGTTCGTCCAGATTCTCGTGAATCTCGTCCACCCATCCCTGCTCATAGCGCTTGCGGGTCGCGAGAGGATTGATTTCGGCAATGACGCTGACGACACCGGAGATTACTCCTGCCTTAGGCTGCGCTCCCGACATTCCGCCGAGGCCGGCAGAGACGAAGAGCATTCCGCCCATATTCTCGCGTGATGGCTCCATTCCTCTGGAAACCAGCTGCTTGCGTGCTGCATTCATTATCGTTATAGTCGTGCCGTGGACTATGCCCTGGGGACCTATGTACATATAGGAACCGGCTGTCATCTGACCGTACTGGGACACGCCCATCGCATTGAATTTCTCCCAATGGTCCTGTGAGGAATAGTTAGGAATGACCATACCGTTGGTGACCACCACCCTTGGCGCGTCCCTGTGGCTCGGGAAGAGACCGAGAGGATGGCCCGAATACATAGCGAGGGTCTGTTCCTCGCTCATTGTGGCCAGATATTTCATTGCCAGGCGATACTGGGCCCAGTTCTGGAAGACCGCTCCATTGCCTCCGTAGGTGATAAGTTCGTGCGGATGCTGGGCTACCCTCGGGTCCAGATTGTTCTGTATCATAGCCATTATGGCCGCTGCCTGAGTGCATTTAGCTGGGTATTCTTCAAGAGGCCTTGCATACATTGCATAGTCCGGCCTGAAGCGATACATATAGATACGTCCGTAGTCCCTAAGCTCTGCTGCAAATTCAGGAGCGAGGATACTGTGCTGATTCTCAGGGAAATACCTAAGAGCATTCTTCAAAGCAAGCTCCTTCTCCTCTGGACTGAGCAAGTCCTTGCGGCGAGGAGCGTGGTTGACTGAAACATCATAAGGCTTCGGCTCCGGAAGCTGCTCAGGAAGCCCGGCGAGTATGTCCCTTTTGAACTCCTCCCTGCTCATTTCTATTGCCATATTGTTATGCGATTTTTCCTTTGACGATTTCAATTATCTCCCTTTCCAGCTCAATGGCTTCCGCGGCAATGCCTTCTGCTTCCCTGCACAGCTCATCCGCCACAGTCCTGTCCTTGAGGGATGAGGCATTGATCATTACGTTCAATTGGGCTCCGAGTACGGCGCTTCTGGCCGCAAGAGCTCCGACTCCCGCATCGGAAACCGAGTTAGGATTGCCCTCAGTGGCCATTGCGCGCAGAAGAGGGAAGGCCTTCAAAGTCTCCTTCATTGTGCGAAGAGGTACTCTGGTCGCGTAGAGAGTCGCCTTTTCGAGGGCTTCCGCCCTGTCGGCCTTTTCCTGAGGACTGCCCTTAGGCATAGAGAGAGCCTGCATTATGAGATTGAAAGCTGCCGTGTCTTCATCCACGAGCGCGAGCAGGTTTCCCATCAACGCCTGGCCCCGTTCGGCCCAGTCAGAAAATTCCTTCCACCTGTCATCCCAGCCTCGCTTGTGTGAGGAAAGATTGGCCACCATCGTGCCTAAAGCCGCAGCAAGGGCTCCCATATAGGCTGAAATAGAACCGCCTCCCGGAGCCGGTGATTCCGATGCCGTTTCCGTAGCAAAGTCCCTGCAACTCATTCTGGTAAGACGTTCCCTGACAGCCTTGTCTTCCTCATCTTCAAGCAGATACTCTATTACTTTCTCCTTAGGATTGAAAGGCTTAAGGTCATCCAGGCCCATAGACTTGACAGCGATTTTTATAATCTCGTCCTCGGATATGCCTGTTGATCTCTGCTGCTTTTCGAGGAAGTATTTTCCGGCCTCGATAAGGCTGCGCTTAGGGACGAGGCCCACTATTTCCGTTCCTGTGACCCTGAGTCCCCTCGCCTGTGCTGCGCGGCAGACCCCCTCGAAGGCCTTGTGCAGAGGAGTGACATTTATGTCGGTAATGTTCATCGACACTTGGGCAATGCCGTACTCGTCTATATACCAGCCTATTGCCTTGCAGCCCTTCAGAGTTCCCGGGATCATCACCGGATTGCCCTCGGCATCCTTGACGACCCTGCCCGTCAGGGTATTGCCCTCCCTCATAGGACGGCCCTTCTCCCTGACATCAAAGGCAATGGCATTGGCGCGTCTGGTTGAGGTAGTGTTCAGGTTGAAATTCACGGCAATTAGGAAGTCCCTCGCGCCTACGTTTATGGCTCCGCTCCTGGCTACCGTAGAGTTGTACTCTTCCGGTCCGAAGTCCGGTCTTCGTTCCGCATCCGCCATTTTTTGCGGAAGGGCCTCATATTCGCCGGCACGGCAGACCGCGAGATTCTTGCGCTCAGGCTTGTACGCCGCCGCTTCATAACAATAACAAGGAATCCCCTGCTCATTGGCAATTCTTTCGGCGAGCTTTCTGGCCATCTCTGCGCACTCTTCGAGAGTGACTCCCGCAATCGGTATCAAAGGCAGGACATCAGTGGCACCTGACCTCGGATGTGCACCGTGATGATGCCTCATGTCAATAAGTTCAGCGGCCTTGGCTACGGCCGAGTAAGCCGCTTCAACTACAGCTTCCGGATTACCGGCAAAGGTAATGACTGTCCTGTTCGTTGCCTCGCCCGGATCGACATTGAGCACCTTGACTCCTGTCCCGGATCCATCCGCTTTCTTGGCTCCACTGCGGACAGCTTCCACTAAAGCATTGATGATTTGGCTGTTACGGCCTTCACTGAAATTGGGCACGCATTCGATTATCCTTTCCATTTTGTCGTTGTTATTTCCAATACTTCCAATATAGCAATTATTCCGGTGAATCTCCTAACAAATAGATATTTATTTCCTTAATATTGTTGAAAACCCTTACCCTCAGCAAAAAAGAAGACTCCCAGCCTTGCCGGGCTTGAAGAATGCCTTTGCAAAACCGGGAGTCATCATCCTTATTACTGTGGGGAACAGGTCCCCGAGTGTCCGTGGAATTTTAATCCTCTTCCTGCTCTGAAGCTGCGTAATCCGCAAGGAGCTTAGCCTGTACATCTCCAGGAACAGGCTGGTAATCAGAGAATTCCATGGTGAATGAGGCACTACCTGAAGTCAGTGAACTGAGGGTAGTCGAATATCTGTAAAGCTCTGCAAGAGGAACTCTGGCCTTGAGAATCGAGAAGCCCTTGTCAGCACCGAGGTCTCCGAGAATACCGCGACGGTTCTGAAGATCTGACATAACGGCACCCTGATACTCTGCAGGAGTCATAACCTCAACATTGTAGATAGGCTCAAGAATCTTAGGACCGGCATTTCTGAAGGCCTCCTTGAAGGCATTTCTACCGGCAATGATGAAGGCGATTTCCTTAGAGTCTACCGGGTGCATCTTTCCGTCATATACAAAGACGCGGATGTCACGAGCATATGAACCGGTAAGAGGTCCCTCAACCATTCTCTCCTTGATACCCTTCAGGATGGCAGGCATGAAGCTGAGGTCAATGGCACCACCGACAACGCAGTTGTAGAACTCGAGCTTTCCGCCCCAATCAAGATCAGCGCTCTCGGAGGTCTTCACATTGAGGACAGTTTCCTTTCCGTCAATATTGAACTTGGTGTTGAGCGGTCCTTCCGCAGGGCAAACGAGGAGGTGAACCTCACCGAACTGACCGGCACCACCGGACTGCTTCTTGTGACGGTACTGTGCTGTAGCGACCTTGGTAATGGTCTCACGGTATGGAACCTTCGGAGCGAAGAGCTCTACATCGAGACCGAACTCGTTGTTGAGACGCCACTTGACTACATTGATATGCTGCTCACCATTGCCGCTGAGAATGGTCTGGCGAAGCTCTCTTGAGTACTCTACGATGACTGTAGGGTCCTGTGATGCAATCTTCTTGAGGGCATCGCCGAGTTTCTGCTCGTCCTGCTGAACCTTTGCCTTGATAGCGCAACGGTACTTAGGTGCCGGGAATTCGATCTTTCCGTAGTTGAGACCTGAACCGAGGGCGGAAAGTGTGGTGCTTGACTTGCCGTTCTTGAGCTTCACAACGCAGCCGAAGTCACCGGCGTGGATAGCGTTGACCTGCTCTTTCTTCTGTCCTGCCACAGCATAGATGGCAGAGAAGCGCTCCTTGTTTCCACTGGCTGCATCCTCAAACTCAACTCCTGTGGTGACAACACCGCTCATCACTTTGAAGAATGAAACCTCACCAAGGTTCTTCTCCACACTGTTCTTGTAGATGAAGAGGGATGCAGGGCCTGTCTCGTCGCAAGAAGGTTTCTGGCTCACTCTGGTTGTGAACTCAAGCAGTCTCTTGACACCTATGTTCTTCTTTGCGGATACGCAGAAGATAGGATAGCACTCACCTGCTGCAATACCGATGCGGAGACCGTCACGGATCTCATCCTCAGAAAGCTCGCCTGCGTCGAAGAACTTCTCCATAAGAGTGTCGTCGTACTCGGCTGCCTTCTCCATAAGGAGACCGCGGTAGAGCTCAGCCTCATCAGCATACTCTGCAGGAATCTCGAGGTCCTCGCGTGTACCCTTATCATCCGTGAAGTGATAGTACTTCATAGTGAGTACATCAATGAAACCGTCGAAGCCAGAGCCGGTTGATGTAGGGAACTGAATGGTCACAAGCTTGCCTCCGAAGCTCTCCTTGAGTGAATTCTGAACCATCTCCCAGTCTGCCTTGTCGGCGTCGAGCTGGTTGACTGCAATGACGAGAGGAAGATTCGCCTTGGATGCATAGCGGGCGAAAATGTCCGTTCCAACCTCGACTCCCTGCTGTGCATTGACAACGAGGATACCGTTTTCACAGACCTTGAAAGCTGAGAATGCTCCGCCGCAGAAATCGTCTGATCCAGGAGCATCGATTACATTTACCTTGCAGCCTGCAAACTCTGCATATACTGGAGTGGCATATACTGATCTCTGGTTGAGTTTCTCGATTTCTTCGTAATCGGATGTTGTGTTCTTGTCCTCGATGGTACCCTTCCTGTCGATAACCTTACCGACGTAAAGGATTGACTCTGCCATAGTGGTCTTTCCTGATTTGGTAGCACCGAGGAGAACCACATTACGGATGTCTTTGGTTGAATACTCTTTCATTTCAGTTTTAGTTATATTAATATTATTGTTTCGTTTTAACTTATACAGTCTGAACAGCCTCTTTCAGAAAAAGGCAGTTCGCAAATCTAAAAAATTATTGAGCCAATAGCAATAGTTTGACCTTACAAGTTCAAAAAAAGAAAACAAGGCCATACTTCTCCTGAAGAGCCCGCCTCGTGCCTTCACGATAGGCCTCCATCAGTTCTTCTCCCTTGTACCCAAGCTCACTGAAAAGTTTCCGGTCCATTTCGGCAGGATCCACTCCCAGTTTACTGCACAACGTTTTGAACTTTATCGAAGGGTTCAGGTATAATTTTTCTTCGGTCATAAGGGCTCCGAAGATTTCATAAGCTTTTTCGATTGCACACATTTTCCTGTCATTTTTTCACGAAATTGCACATTCCTGAGTTTTATTTCAAATATCTGCAACAGTTTTGCAGGGGGTATCACGTGATTTTTTATCTTTTTTGTAAAAATGTCTGTTTTTAATCAACAATGAACAGACTAACTGTTCATTGCACACTTTTTCTCACCATCCAAACTGCAAGCTTGGCACATATATTTGCACAGTATCTCGGAAGTCAAGATTAATGCCAATGGACAACAGTACGGTCAAACGGAACATACTCAACATCAGGGAAAGTCTGGGGCTTTCCCAGGAGAAGATGGCGGATCGTCTGGACATCTGCAGGAACACGTACCGCAACATCGAGAAAGGCAGCACTAAGCTGATAAGCGATGCGATACCGAAGATTGCAGAACTCTGCGGCAAGAGTCCTGAAGAAATAGTTCTGGGCTATATCCCGGTCAAGGAGGATGGAAGGCTTCTCCAGGAAGAAAGGGAGAGAATGCAGCTGAAAATGAACATACTGCAGGAAGAATATCAGTCCGAGATAGATAGACTGCGCACTGAAATCGAGCACCTTAAGCTGACAGTGGAACTGCTTCAGGACAATATCAGGACCAAGGACGATATAATAGGATTGCTCCAGAAGCAACTGGGCGAAAAATAAGGCCGGGCTTGAATTTAGTGACGCTTGATGCTTATTATTATCTGAGGATTAGTTAAATTTGTGGCATTGTTGAAACCTGTTGCAATGCCGAGAGAAATCCATTTGAAGAAATATATGAACGAAGGGCTGCTTGAGGCCGGGTGCGACGAGGCGGGCAGGGGTCCTCTCGCCGGTCCTGTCTATGCCGCAGCGGTCATATTGCCCCCGGATTTCCATCATCCATTGCTGAACGATTCCAAGAAGATGAGCGAAAAGGCGAGGAACATTCTTCGCGAAGTGATTGAAAGAGAAGCTGTAGCCTGGGCGGTAGAAGCCGTGGAGGCAGAAGAGATTGACAGGCTGAACATCCTCAATGCTTCGATAGCCGGAATGCAGCGGGCCGTGCGCAAGCTGCAGCAAAAGCCGGAGTTCCTGCTCATAGACGGGAACCGCTTCAAGCCCTTTGACGGCTACCGCTACGCCACTGTAGTGCACGGGGACGCGACTTATGCCAGCATTGCCGCGGCTTCGGTCCTGGCGAAGACCTGGAGGGACGAGAAGATGCGCGAACTGGCAGCATCCTTCCCTCAGTACGCTTGGGACAGGAATATGGGCTATCCTACCAAAGAGCACATTGCCGCGATACGCGAATTCGGCTACACTCCCCATCACAGGAAAAGCTTCCATCCGAAGGAACTTGAGCCGACTCTGTTCTGAATCCGTTCCAATAACATAGAAAAAGCAACTATATTATATCGAAGAATGAAGAAAATCCTTTTAACCATCAGCACTATGCTGTTTCTCACCCTCTCCGCAAGAGCAGACGAGGGTATGTGGCTGCTGCCTCTTCTCCAGAAGATGAACGCCGGAGCTATGGCGGAACTCGGTTGCCGTCTCACCCCGGAGCAGATCTACAGCATCAACCATTCGTCACTCAAGGACGCGATAGTCCATTTCGGCGGAGGTTGTACTGGAGAAGTCATTTCAGACAACGGACTCATCGTCACCAACCACCATTGCGGATACAGCTATATCCAGGCCCTTTCAAGCCCTGAACATAACTATCTTGAAGACGGCTATTGGGCAATGACAGGCAAGCAGGAGATCCCCGCAAAGGGTCTGTCAGTTACCTTCCTTCAGAGTATGACAGACGTTACCGATGCCCTCAACAAGGCCTATGATGAGGCTCTCAAGAAGAGCAAAAATTTTGAAAACAAGGAGGAAATCGCCGAAGCTGCGAGAAACGCAATGATCGACGCCCTCCAAAAGAAGGCCGAGGCGGACCATCCTCATTGCCGCGCCAGAGTGACCAGCTTCTACAATGACAATGTTTATTATCTCATTATATCGAAGACCTACACCGATGTGCGTTTCGTTGGTGCTCCGCCGACTTCACTCGGAAAGTTCGGAGGCGATACCGACAACTGGATGTGGCCGCGCCATACCTGCGACTTCTCAATGTTCCGCGTTTATGCAGGAAAGGACAATGAGCCTGCTGCGTATTCCGAGGACAATATTCCTTATACCCCGGTGAAGTCCCTCAGCATCTCCCTCAAGGGAGTGGAAGACGGTGATTTCGCTATGATTATGGGATATCCAGGAAGCACCCAGAGATTTATGACCGCTTCACAGCTCAAGCAGACGCTTGAAATAAATGACATACGCATAAATGCGAGGACTGTGCGCCAGGATGTAATGTGGGAGGCAAGAATGGCCGACCCTGTCGTAAACCTCCAGTATGCAAGCAAGTATGCAAGTTCGTCAAATAGCTGGAAGAAATGGATAGGAATGCGCGAATCCTTCGCCAAGCTTAATATCATTGAGCGCGAAGAGCAGAAGGAGGCGGCTTTCACTTCCTGGGTGAACTCCAAGAAAAAGAGGGTTGAGGAATATGGAGACGCACTCCAGACCATCAGCAGTGCAGTTGAAGCTTCGACCGAGGCCGAGAAGGCCTATGCTCTGCTCACCGAATCCATCTACAGAATCGAACTTGTAGGCTTTAGCCGGAGTATGTTCTCTTCATACGAATTGATGAAGCGCGGCGGTTCCGATGATACCGAAATCTTCTCTATGATCCAGACCTTGATGGAAAGCAATTTCAAAAACTACAGCCTCGATCTCGACCGTAAAGAAGCTGTCGCTCTCTTCAAGTTCTACCTCGCAAACGTAAAAGCTGAAGATAAAATAGTCATCGAAGGCCACGATATCGACAATGTCGAGGAGTATGTGGACTATCTCTTCGAGAACAGCGTCTTCACATCCATTGAGAAGGTCAAGGGTATCACTAGCACAGATCAGATCAAAAACGACCCAGCCGTCCAGCTCTACAATGCCATAGCCACTGTTGCTGTCAGACTCACCCCTGAAATGACGGCTGCTGAAGAGATAATTGCAAAGGGAAACAAGGTCTTCACCAAGGGTCTTCTGGAGTGGAAGGCAGGCGAGCCTTCATATCCGGATGCAAACAGCACTATGAGATTGACCTATGGCACTGTCAAATCATACTCGCCAAAGGACGGAGTGCTCTACAAGCATTACACGACCCTCAAGGGAGTGATGGAAAAGGAAGATCCGGACAATTACGAATTCCGCGTCCCTGCGGGCCTGAAGACCATTTACGAGAACAAGGACTATGGTCAATATGCCAGCGCTGACGGAGAACTTCCGACCTGCTTCCTCATCAACTGCGACATCACAGGAGGCAACTCCGGCTCACCTGTCCTCGATGCCGACGGCAATCTTATCGGCCTCGCATTCGACGGAAACTGGGAGTCAATGTCAAGCGACATAATGTTTGAGCCTGAACTCCAGAGATGCATCTGCGTCGATATACGCTATGTCCTCCTCGCTATGGACAAGCTCGGCGGAGCCGGCTATCTTCTCAATGAAATGAATATCGTAAGATAGTGCCTCCAAAGGCAGGATTACCATTTATGGCAATGACAAAGGAAAACATTCTGAAAGCATTGACAGAAGTACACCATCCGGGAAAGGGCGACAAGGACCTTGTCGCCCTCGGCATGGTACACTCAGTCGAATGCGGGGACAAGGAAGTCAAACTGACACTTGCATTTCCAAAACGCCGCGACCCCCTCAGCGAATATCTCATCGGAAGCGCCAGGGCGGCTCTCGTCAGGGAGCTGGGCAATGACATTGAAATCAAGGTGGAGTCAATAATCGTAGATGAAGCCCCAAAGAAAAGCAACAAGCTCGACCTGGACCTCGAACAGCTCAGATATGTCCGTCATATCATAGGCATTGCCTCTGGCAAGGGCGGAGTCGGCAAGAGCACGGTTGCTGTCAATCTGGCCGTGGCTCTCGCGCGCCTGGGATACAGGGTCGGCCTTGCAGACGCAGATGTTTACGGTCCATCCGTTCCAACTATGACAGGCACAGAAGACCTCGCCCCGGAAGCTGTTCAGGAAGACGGCAAGGACTACTTCCTCCCTTTGAAGAAGTATGGTGTGGAATGGATGAGCGTAGGATACTTCGCAGAGCGCGGACAGGCCCTTATCTGGCGTGGACCTATGGCATGCAATGCATTGAAACAGATGATATTGCAGGTTAAATGGGGAGAATTGGACTTCCTGCTCATCGATATGCCTCCGGGAACCGGTGACATTCATATTTCACTGGTGCACGACATTCCTGTCGAGGGCGCAGTCATTGTGACCACACCTCAGAAAGTGGCCTTGGCAGACGTGGAAAAGGGAGTCAATATGTTCCGCAATCCTGGCATCAACAAGCCTATTTTCGGACTTGTGGAGAATATGGCATGGTTCACCCCGGAAGAGCATCCGGATGAAAAGTATTACATCTTCGGAAGGGATGGAGGCGCCAGGATGGCTGAAGGACTCGGGGTGGAGCTGCTTGGACAGATTCCTCTGGTCCAGAGTATACGGGAAAACGGTGACAGCGGTGAACCCGCTGCACTCGGAAGCAGAGCGGACAGTCTCGCCTTCCTCGATATTGCCGCCCGACTGGCCGAACTGCTCGGCTGATCGGCTGATCGTCACCCTTTCTTACAATATTTCAGAGCTGCTCGAAACGCCTCGTAAGCGCGACAAAATCATCGACACTGAGGCGTTCGGCTCTCAAATCAAAAACAGGGTCGCTTGTATCCATACCCTCCGGAGTCATCTGCTTAAGGGCATTGCGCAAAGTCTTGCGTCTCTGGTTGAAGGCCATCTTGACCACAGTCTTGAATAGTTTCTCATCGCAAGCAAGCTCCGTACGTTCGTTTCTGACCAGCCTAATAACGGCAGATTTCACCTTTGGAGGCGGAGCAAAGGCTCCCGGACCTACCGTAAGCACGTATTCAATATTATACCATGCCTGCAGGAGCACAGACAATATTCCGTAGGTCTTGGTTCCCGGGCCCTCAGCAATACGGTCTGCCACCTCTTTCTGAATCATACATACCACCTCCGGAACCTTGTCCTTATCCTCCAATATCTTGAAGAAAATCTGGGATGATATATTGTAGGGGAAATTGCCGATGATTCTATACTTATCAGTGAAGAACTTCGAAATGTTCAGGCGAAGATAATCCCCCTCAATGAGCTTGCCCTGCATACCGGCGAAATGGGTAAGCAGATATTCAACTGACTCAGTATCAATCTCCACCATCATAGGGTCTATGTCATCCCTCTTGATGAGGTATTGAGTGAGCACACCCATACCCGGGCCGATTTCAAGAACATCCCTCGGGGCCTGGGGATCATTGCGAAGCGCATCCACTATTGCTCTGGCTATACTCTGGTCAGTCAGGAAATGCTGGCCGAGCGCCTTCTTTGCTCTTACTTCCATATTGCTAAAAAATCAATCCTTCCTGATATTCAGAACTGCCGCACCCGCAGACAGGAGCAACAGGAGAAGCAGGGCAATGGACGTGTACGTACTCACAGCCTTGCTGGCTATCACTGACTCAGGATCATATCTCATTATCAAAGTGTGCTCGCCTGCAGGAAGCACTGCGGCACGGAATATCCAATCCGCGCGGAAAAGCGGAACCTGCTCGCCTTGGGCGGACATTCTCCTCTTCACTTCAGCGGAAGCATTCACATCAGGGCAGCTCTGATCGCTGTCTGCCAGCCAGGCGTGCCAGCCTTCCGGATAATAAACCTCGCTGAAGACTGCCACTCTCGATTCAGAGCATCTGTAACGGAACCTGAGCTCGTTCGGGGCGTAGTGAACCAGTTCTATTTGATCCAAATCTGACGCTGAGCCCGGCTTGAGTCCGCTTTCTGCAAAGATGGCCGCATCTGCAGGTTCGAGCAGGGCTTCGCTGCGAAGTGCAGTCGATTGGAGAGAAGCCAAAGCCTCATCAGGACCGGAAACCAGCCTCAGGCTATCTACGAACCAGACATTGCCGAAAGCATAAGGATTCTCGTAAGGCTGCATATTAGGAGCAAGTATTATATACTTGGTATTCAGCGCATTGAGTATCTGAGCTTTCTCCATAGGAATATTGAAGTCCTCCAGACTCTCTGCACTTTGGGCAGTTCTGGCAAGAGTATTTATTTCAGGGCTGATACAGCTTTCGATGAGTTCCTGATAGCGCTGGAGCTTGGCCGGGCTATAGCCGCCTACGGATTTGTGCCAGTATGAAGTGCGGGAATCGCTGAAAGTGCCGGCGCTGAGGTCGAGTACCCTGTACGAGAGACTGTTGTCTTGGAGTATTGCCTCATCGGAAGGGTATTTGTTGAAGACGGAATTGAAATTCCTTTCAGTCACAAAGTGGCTGGAATTCAGGTATCTCTTGCCAGCGAAGAAAAGGTCTCCAAGCACAAGGAGGAAGACCAGAATTATGGCCGTCCTGCGGCGTGAGTATGCCATTTCCGTATTCTGAGCAAGACTTTTCTGTGCAGATTTCGGTATCCACAGGCTCCAGAGAAGCAACAGGAAGGCTCCGGAGATGAACACGAAGGAGCGCAGGGCATCGCGGACCAGAAGGGTTTGCCTGTCCTGACGGAGCACATCAACGAAATAGTCCGGCTGACCTGAATCCACACTGCCTGAGAAGTTTCCCGCCAGCGAAGGAATGAGGGCGAAGAGCAGGCAGACACCGCCCGTAACAAGATAGGCGACAAGGCCCTTGGACTTGAACTCCTTGAAGCTTATTCCGCCCTTGAGCAGCTTGTCAAGCAGGATGCAGGCAAGCATAGGCAGTGTTACCTGAAGGACAACCAGGGCCATTGAAACAGTCCTGAACTTATTGTACAGAGGGGCAATCTTATAGAAGAGCTTGGTGAACCATATGAAGTTGCAGCCCAGCGAGAGCATTACCATCAATATGGTACAGGCTATAAGCCACCATTTTTCCTTGCCCCGACAGAAGAAGAGGCCGAGCACGAAGAGGAATATTGTTATGGCTCCCATATACATAGGACCGGCGGTAAAAGGCTGGGGGCCCCAATAAGCAGGAAGCGACTGGCAAAGATTCCTGGCGGCAGCAGGATCGGCACTTTTGAAGAGCTCGTAGGTCTTGGACCATTCTGGATCTACAGCCTGGGATGAAGAGCCTCCGTTGAAGTTCGGAATCATCAGGTTAGGAAGTTCCTCCCAGCCATATGACCAAGCGGTGGCGTAGTCTATGGTAAGGCCGCCGTCAGCGTTGCTGGCAGACTGAAGCTCCGAGCCTCCGCGCATGGACTGCGGCGTATATTTCATTATCGGAACGAGCTTGTTGGCATTGGTGGCCACTCCTACCAGGCCCAGGCCAAGCATCAGGAAGGAAGCCGCGAAGAAACGCCCCAGACCCTTGCGGCGCTCCTTGTCAGCCAGCAGCCAGATAAAAAGTACCACTGCGTAGAGCAATATCATTATCAGCAGATAGTAGCTGATCTGCTGGTGATTTGCCTTGATTTGCAGGCTGATGGCCAATGCGAACAGAACGGCGCCAAGGACGGTGAGAGGCAGCCAGCCGCGCTTCTTCTCCCCGCTCCGTTTCAATCTGCCCAGAGCCGCTCTATAGGTGAAGACCAAAGCCGCCAAAGCCCATGGAAGGAAGGCAATGGCCTGCATCTTCGTATTATGGCCCACTTGAATAATCTGAAAATTGTATGAGCAGAAGGATATGGCAATGGCTCCGCCTACCGCCACCACGAGGTCCAGCCCCAGAGAGAGCATAAGCAGGAAGGCTCCCAGCAGCGAAACGAAGAGATAGCTCGCCGGTCTCTTGCCAAACAGGAGCAGCTTATAGACCAGTTGGGTAAGGTCACCCTTCTCGGGGTCTGCGAAGGTTGTGGTCGGCATACCTCCGAAGGCATTGTCCGTCCAATAGGTCGGATCCTGGGGATGGGCTCGGTTCCAATCGTGCATTTCCTTGGCCATACCCTGATAGCCGGTAATGTCGGACTGGTTCACGACTTTCCCGCCAAGCAGTTCGGGCATAAAGCCATAGGAGAGCAGCAGGAAAAAGAGTATGATGCCCAAATAAACGAGTATCTGTTTTACTGTTGGTTTCATTATCAATTATCTGTATATCAACATATTATCGGAACTGTTCGTTCGCTTTTTCCTCCGACATCCGGAACTATATGCCGAGCTCCTGCTTCATCGAGCGGATCAGGTCGAAGGCCTGCAAAGGCGTCATATTGTCCAAATCGGCAGACTTCAGCTTGTCACGAATTTCGGCCAGCATAGGGTCGTCAAGCTGGAAGAGAGAAAGCTGCACTCCCAGTTCCCCCTGAGGGGCAGCGATAGGCACAGCAGCAGCCTCGAGGCTTTTCAGCGTGCGCTCGGCAGAGTCCAGCACCTCTTTCGGCATTCCCGCCATACGGGCAACGTGGATACCGAAACTATGGGCAACACCGCCCTCACGCAGCTTTCTGAGGAAGATGATGCGCTTGCCGGCTTCCTTTACGGCAACGTGGAAATTCTTCACCCTCGGATATATGGTTTCAAGGTCGTTAAGCTCGTGATAATGGGTGGCGAAAAGAGTCTTGGCACCTTTGCCTCGCTCGTGCAGATACTCCACGAGACCCCTGGCAATGGACATTCCGTCGTATGTGGATGTTCCCCTGCCAATCTCATCGAGCAACACCAGAGAGCGCTCGGAGAGATTGTGCAAAATCATCGAGGTCTCAAGCATCTCCACCATAAAGGTGGACTCTCCGCGGGAAATGTTGTCAGTGGCTCCAACACGAGTGAAAATCTTGTCGAAAACACCTATTTCAGCGCTATGGGCAGGCACGAAGGAGCCCGCCTGGGCGAGGAGCACAATCAATGCGGTCTGGCGCAGCAGGGCAGACTTTCCGGCCATGTTGGGACCTGTAAGAATAATGATCTGCTGCTGTTCGGAGTCAAGATAAACATCATTCGGAACATATTCCTCCCCCGCAGGCATCATCTTTTCGATTACGGGATGACGGCCGTCCCTTATGTCGAGAACCTTGCCCCCGTTCACCTGAGGGCGGCAATATCCGCTTTCTGCTGCGAGGCGGGCGAAGCCCGAAAGTACATCGAGACGGGCGAGTATCTGGCAATTGCCCTGAATCTGCCTGATATAAGTCTGGATTTCAGCGACAAGGGCGGCGAAGATGCGGGTCTCGATTTCGAGTATCCTTCCCTCGGCGCTGAGAACTTTCTCCTCGTATTGCTTCAGCTCGTCGGTAATGTAGCGCTCGGCATTGACAAGAGTCTGCTTGCGTATCCACTCTGCCGGCACCTTGTCCTTGTGGCTGTTGCGCACCTCGATATAATAACCGAAGATATTGTTGTAGCCTATTTTCAACGAACTGATTCCGGTGCGCTCCCTCTCACGTTCAAGCATACGGTCCATTATATCCTTGCCTCCGTTGTGTATGCGTCTGAGCTCGTCCAGTTCCTCATCCACGCCCGAGGCAATGACATCGCCCTTTCCGACTTGCGCTGCCGGTTTTTCGAGTAGGGTGCGTTCAATGTCCCCAAGCAGGTTCCCGCTGCCCTGCAGTGCATCCATCATCCGCGAGAGCTCCTCCACTCCGGAGGCCCGGCACAGCTCGGAAATCGGCCCCATCTGCGCGAGGGATCTCCCAAGCTGAAGCACTTCCCGGGGCAATATGCGGCCGGTAGCTGCACGGGAGATGATGCGTTCGAGGTCACCGACATTGCCGATGTAAGTCTGCAAGATCGCGAGGGTGTCCTCATTGTCCTTGAAATACTGGACAACATCGTAGCGGGCATTCAGTTCGGCAATATCCATCACCGGCATTGCCAGCCATTGGCGCAGCAGACGGGATCCCATAGGGGATGAGCAATGGTCAACGACCTGCACAAGGGAATGGCCTTCGTCGCCCGAAGCCGAAGCGAAAACCTCCAGATTCCTGATAGTGAAGCGGTCCATCCAAACGAATTGCGAACTGTCTATCCTGGAAATCGAGCAGATATTGCTCAGGCCGCTGTGGTGGGTCTGTTCGAGATATACGAGCAGGGCTCCCGCGCAGCAGATGCCAAGCGGGCAGGTGTCAATGGCGAAACCCTTGAGCGTGCTGACCCCAAGCTGACTTTTGAGCTTCTCCTCGGCAGAATCCAGCACGAAGGCCCATTCGTCTATGGATGTAATATAGGCATTGGTGTCAATCTGTTCCTTCAACATCCTTTCCTGACTGCGGATTACGACCAGCTCCTTGGGATCAAAGGAGGACAGAAGAGTGGAAATGTATTGGACTGAACCCTGAGCCACGCTGAAAGTGCCAGTGGAGACATCCAGAAAGGCAACTCCGCAGCTGGCGCCATTGAGCTTTATGCCTGCCAGGAAGTTGTTCTTCTTCTGCTCCAGCATCTGTTCGCCCAGAGCTACTCCAGGAGTAATGAGCTCGGAAATGCCTCTCTTGACTATGCCCTTGGCCAATTTGGGGTCTTCAAGCTGGTCGCAGATGGCCACCTTGTAGCCAGCGCGTATGAGTTTGGGAAGATATGCGTCGATGGCGTGGTACGGGACTCCGGCCATAGCTATGTCGTCGCTCATCGCACTGGACCTGTGGGTGAGGACTATGCCCAAAACCTTGCTGGCTATGGTAGCATCGTCTCCGTAGGTCTCGTAGAAATCACCGCAACGGAAGAGGAGCAGAGCCTCCGGGCATTGTGCCTTGAGGGAAAAGTACTGCCTCATCATCGGGGTCATCGCGTCCTTCTTTTTTTCTTTTTCCTTGGCCATCGTACAATCTCAATTATCCTGAACTGCAAATTTAATCAATTATTTGCGCTAAAGGATAAGGTTGGTGGCGAAGATGAGAATAATGGCAAGAGGAGCAATATAGCGTATGAGGAAATAGAGCACGCCGAACATCTTTACACTGCCTCTGAGCGTTCCTCCATTGGTAAGTTCGTCGTAAACGTCGCTGCGTTTCATCTTCCAGCCAGCAAAGAGGGCGAAGAGCAGGGAGCCGAAGCTCATCAGGAAGTTTGAGGTGAGCTTGTCGCAGAAATCGAAGAGGCTGTTGCCAAGAATCTTGAAGTCTGCAAGCGAACTGAAAGAGAGAGAACAGAATACGCCCAGGGTCCAGCAGCCGGCGAAAAGCAAGCCCACAGCGGCAGGCCTACTCATCTTTTTCTCATCCACAAGATAGGCCACACCCGTCTCAAGCATTGATACCGAAGAGGTTAGAGCTGCAAAAAGTATGGTCACGAAGAAGAGGATGGCGACGATATTGCTTAGCCAAGGAGCAGAAAGTCCCATAGTCGAGAAGATGAAAGGCAGGGTTTCGAAAATAAGGCCGGGTCCCGCTCCCGGTTCTATTCCGGCAGCGAAAACGGCAGGCATAATTGCGAAGCCAGCGATGAGCGCAAAAGACAGATCGAAGACCGAAGTCAAGACGCTGATATGCAGCAGGCTTTCTTCTTTTTTCAGGTAAGAGGCATAGGTCAGGATACAGCCCACGCCAAGGGATAGGGAGAAGAAGGCCTGCCCCATTGCAGAGAGCATTGCGGAGCCTGTAAGTTTCGAGAAATCAGGCTTCAACATATAGATTACTCCTGCCTTGGCTCCGGGAAGGGTAAGGGAGTAACACATGATCAGCACCACCAGGAGAAAGAGTATGGGAGTACTTATCTTGGTGAACTTCTCTATGCCCTTCTTTACCCCCGCCATTACGATAATGGCGTTTATTCCCATAAATGCAGTATGGAGCAAGATGGGTTTCCAGGTTGAGCTGACGAAATCCAGGAAGATGGCAGAGTGACCGTCACGGCTCAACTGGGGGTCGGTGAAAGAGAAGCTGAGAGACTTGAGCAGATATTCAATGCTCCATCCTCCCACAACGCTGTAGTAGGAAATGATGATCAGCGGTGTGAAGACGGTGAGCAGGCCGAGCCACTTCCATTGCCCCTTGGGCGCATATTTCTCCATTGCTCCGAAGGTGCTGAGTTGGGACCTCTTTCCTATGACGGATTCTGATAGAAAGATGGGGATGCAGATGAAAAGGGCGAAAAACAGGTACACGATAATGAATGCCGCGCCGCCGTTCTGCCCCACCATATAGGGAAAGCGCCAGATATTGCCCAGACCTATGGCCGAGCCCGCCATTGCCATTATGGCTGTGAAACGGTTGCCGAAATTGCCTCTATCCATAAGGGTTAGCTATAGTATGAAATTGGTGATGAAAATCAGGAGGATGGCGATAGGAGCCACCCATCTCATAAGAAAACGGAGCAGCTTGAACCACTTCAGATTGGATTTCAGACTGCCGCCATTGGTCAGCTCATCCCGCAAATCCTCCTCTGGCATCACCCAGCCGGAGAATACAACGGAAAGGAAGCCTGAAAGGAGAAGCAGGACATTGGATGAAACCCAGTCGAAAAGGTCGAATATGCTCATGTTGAAGATGGATACATCCTTGAGCAGTCCGAAGGACAATGAACTGAAGATGCCCAGGAAGCCGATTACGCAGAAGGTAATAATTGAACCTATGCTGCGCTTTATGCCGAAGTTTTCATCCAGATAGGCCACAACAACCTCGTACATACACATATTTGAGGTAAGGGCAGCTACAACTATGGTCAGGAAGAAAAGTATGCTGACAAAGGAGCTGATGATAGGCATATCGACGGCCATCTTCGAGAATACGAAGGGTATGGTCTGGAAGATGAGGCCTGGACCGGCTCCCGGTTCTATGTCCGCAGCAAAGACAGCTGGCATAATGGCGAAAGCAGCAAGTATGGCGAAGAGGAGGTCAGAAGTGGCGGAACCGAAGCCGGAAGCCACGAGATTCTCCTTCTTGCTGACATAGGAGCCGTAGGTGATGATGGCGCCCATTCCGAGCGAAAGAGAGTAGAAGCTCTGCCCCAGCGCATAAGCGAAGGAGCGGGGCGTAATCGCCGAGAAATCAGGCGTCAGGAGATATTTGATGCCATCCTTCGAACCGGGGAGGGAGATGGAATAGACCATTATGACCAGTATCAGGACAAAGAGGGCAGGCATCGCATATGTGCTGAATTTCTCAATGCCCGAACGTACGCCTCCGGCAATGACAAGGCCGGTCATGGCTAGAAAGAGCGCCGCCATAATGAGCGGAGTCCAGGTTTGGGTAATAAAGCCGCCAAAAAGGGCACTCGCCTCCTCAGGAGTGCTGCGTGTAAAGACCAGTCCGCAGCTCTTGAAAAGGTATTCGAGGGACCAGCCCCCGACTACGCTGTAGTAGGACGCAATGACTATAGGAATAATCACCGGCAATACTCCTGCAGCTTTCCAGAAACGGGATTTGGGGGCAAGCTTGGCCATCGCTCCGTATGCACTGGTTCCGCTTCTGCGACCAATGCTGACCTCGGCAAGGAATATCGGAAGCGAGATGAGCAAAGTGCAAAGCACATACATTATCACGAAAGCGGCCCCTCCGTGCTCCCCCACCATATAAGGGAAACGCCAAATATTGCCCAGGCCTATCGCGGCCCCGGCCATGGCCATTATTACGGCAAAGCGGTTGCCGAAATTATCTCTTTCCATCTTTTGGCTCATAATAAGAACACTACTACTTGGTAAGAATGCGCAAGATATCCCCAAAAATGCGAATATCCAACCCTGTGCGCATCAGGCTGAAGTTTAGATTCTTGTGTAAGTCACGAATTCGAAGTCGAGACCTGATTTTTCATCGTGCAGAACAGCACTCCTCTCTCCGGCCTTCCATATTGCCAGGTCAATATCCGGGAAGAAGGTATCCGCATCATCGATTGTCGTGTGCACTTCGGTGATGAACAGGCTGTCAGCACCTTCCATTGCCGCCGCATAGAGCTGGCCGCCGCCTATCACGAAACAGCGCCCATCCGCAGGAACAAAGCCTTCCGCAATGGAGAAGGCCTCCTCCAGGCTGCCTGCCAGCAATACCCCATCTGGAGCATCGAAGCCCCTGGTCACCACGATGTTGGTCCTTTTCGGCAAGGGCCGGCCCAGGGACTCATAGGTCCTGCGTCCCATTATCACAGGATGCTCTGAGGTGAGGCTCTTAAAGCGCTTCAGGTCTTCGGAAATGTGCCAGGGCAGGTCATTGCCCCTGCCTATTGCCATATTATCGGCCACGGCCACTATTATGCATTTTTCCATAATGTCACGTATTTCAGACCGCAACCGGAGCCTTGATGGCAGGCCACGGGTCATAGTCTTCGAGGGTGAAATCCTCGTATTTGAAATCGAAAACACTCTTCACTTCTGGATTCAACTTCATCTTAGGCAAGCGGCGAGGCTCGCGCGAAAGCTGAAGCTCAACCTGCTCGAAATGATTGAGATAAATATGGGTATCTCCCGTTGTATGAATGAACTCCCCAGGCTCCAAGCCACATTCCTGGGCTATCATCATCGTCAGCAGAGCATATGAGGCAATGTTGAACGGAACACCAAGGAAAGTGTCCGCACTGCGCTGGTAGAGCTGACAGGAGAGACGGCCATCTGCTACATAGAACTGGAAAAGGCAATGGCAAGGAGGAAGGGCCATCCTGTCCACCTCTCCCGGATTCCAGGCAGTGACCAGCATACGCCTTGAGTCCGGATTATTCTTTATCATATTGATTAGCTCCGAGAGCTGGTCTATCGAGCGCCCGTCAGGAGCTGGCCAGCTGCGCCACTGATGCCCGTAAACTGGACCGAGCTCGCCGTTTTCGTCTGCCCATTCGTCCCATATGGTCACCTTGTGATCCTGCAGATACTTTACATTGGTATCTCCCGAAATGAACCAGAGGAGTTCGTAGATAATGGACTTCAAATGCACCTTCTTGGTGGTAAGGAGAGGAAAACCCTCCTGGAGATTGAAGCGCATCTGATAACCGAAGATGCTCTGGGTACCTACACCTGTACGGTCTGTCTTGACGGTACCGTGTTCTCTTATATGGCGGAGAAGGTCAAGATATTGCTTCATTTGCTAAATGGTTCTGAATGAGAATATTATAGCTTCCTCGTATACTTCGCCCGGGTTCAGGCGCGTGCTCGGATACTCCGGCTTGTTAGGAGAGTCAGGATAGTGCTGGCATTCGAGTGCCACACCGTCGTTATTCCTGTAGCTGTGGCCGTTCTTGCCCTGAGGGCAGCCTGTGAGCCAGTTTCCGGAATATACCTGTATGCCCGGCTGGGTGGTGAAGATTTCCACAAGGCGGCCGCTCTTCTCCGACCAAAGCTTGACCGCAGCCTGTAGCTGTCCCTCTTCCGCTCCGTCTATTACCCAGCAATGGTCATAGCCGTTTCCGATTTTGAGGGCTTCGAAGTCAGCACGGATATCACGGCCTATTGGCTTTGCATTGACGAAGTCCATAGGCGTACCCGCTACGGGCTCGCTGTCGCCAAGAGGAATCTGGCTGGCATCGGTTGGAAGATATTCTGAACAGTTCAGTTTGAGCACATGGTCGAGTATGCTACCGCTGCCCTCGCCGTCCAGATTGAAATACACGTGGTTTGTAAGGTTTACGTGGGTAGGAGCGTCGCACTCGGCTGTGAAACTGAGCTTGAGCTCGTTGTCCTCGCTCCACTCATAATGGGCAATGACTTTAAGATTGCCAGGATAGCCCATTTCGCCATCCTCAGAGAAATACATGAACTCAACAGCATCGGCCTCGATACGGCTTTCCCAAATCTTGTTCTGGAAGCCCCCGGGTCCACCGTGAAGATGGTTTGGACCGTTGTTGACAGGAAGCTTGTACTCCACTCCATCAATGCTGAATCTGCCCTTGGCAATACGGTTGGCAAAACGACCTGGACACTTGCCTAAGCAAGGACCGTCTCCCATATAGGACATAGCCTCATCATAGCCCAGGACCACGTCGGCGAGCTTGCCGTCCCTGTCCGGAACCATAATGGAAACAATGGCTGCGCCAATATTGCTGAGGGTCACGCTGGCACCTTTGGAATTGGTGAGAGTGTACTTGTAAACAGTTTTGCCGTCCGGGGTCTGAGCCCAGACTTCCTTCTTGATATCCATAGCCTTATTTTGTTTTACTTTTTTTTTACTTCCATTGAGTTGATGAATCCCAGCACTTTCTCCTGAGGGGCATCCTTCATAATCACCTTCTTTTCGGCATCGAGAAGATAGAGAGAAGGGATGGCGCGCACATTGTAACTGATGCTCTCCCTTATGCTGAACTCAGGATCGTAGCCGCTGCTCCAGTTCTTGGGATATTGCCCTGAAAAGGCCTTCCATGCGGCAATGTCCTCGTCTATATATACGTTTACGACGGCCAGATTGCCGTTTTCGATGAGGCTGTCGAGTTTTCCTATGGAGCGAAGCTGAGCGATGATTTCTTTGCAGGCCGAGCAATCGGGGTTCGAGAAAAAGAGCAGGGTGTAATCAGCCTTGTTGTCATAAAGCCTATGGCTGCGTCCCCCGGCATCGACATAGCGGAAATCAGCTGCGGGACTGCCTGCCCTATTGAGGGCGCACAAGCCGGCCGTGTATTCATAGGATGGCTTCAAAAGAGGATCGGTCAGCTCGGATGAAGCCAATTTGCCTGCGTAGTGGCCATAAAGGTCCTCGTTTCGGTAAGGGGAGTTGGGATCGTATAAATATTTCTCCATCAGACTGCTGAAACGGCTGAAAATGTTCGAGCAGGAATCAGCCTGTTCTGTTGTCTCCAGGCGTGGAAAGAGACGGTCGATGCAAGACAGAGCCCGGGCGGCGTCCATATTGCCCAGAATCCCTATCCAAGTGGCGAAATTGCCCTCGAACTCATCAGCTTTCACGCCGGCAACGGTCAGTGAGTCGCAGAGGAAGTCCCCTTCCTGCGAGAGAAAGCGGTCCCAGAAGTGCTCGGCTACATAATCGACCCTTTGCTCCCCTTCAAGCATTGAGGGCAGCTGAATCTGGGGAAAAGTCCGTACAAGCGGCTCGACAGCCTTCTTGCCTGAGCCAGCGCAGGAGCTTATTGTCGCCATTATTATGACGATAGCCAAATAGACAGTCTTCTTTTTCATCGGACAGAGCTTCTGAAATAATCGTGTGAAGTTACTAATTTTTGAGTGAGTTTCGCAATCGGGTTAGATAAAGTTTAGTAACTTTGTCATATATGAAGCGACAATTTCCTTACATCGTGGCTCTTTGCCTACTGCTCCCAATAGCTTCGCGAGCCCAGTTCTATACCGCAGGCAATGACCAGGGTTCCCTGCGTTGGAAAAGTATCCGCACAGAAGACTTCAAACTGATCTATCCCAACGGGGCAGATTCCCTGGCCAGGATTTATGCTTATAAGCTGGAGCAATACAAATATGATGTAGGCAGGAGTGCCGGGGCATACCCTAACCAGAACTTCCGCAGGCCTCTGCCCGTTGTTCTGCACGTCCAGACGGCACATTCGAACGGCAGTGTGAACTGGCTTCCACAGGAGATGAACTTCTATACCCTGCCTGATGCCCTCTCGCCCGACGTATTACCTTGGGAGGATATGCTCGCCATACACGAATCCCGCCACGCAGCCCAGCTCCAACTGGCCGGCAGCAAGGGCTTCAAAGGCTTCAGGGCTGTCAGCGGAGACCTTTTCGGAGCCGCTCTCAGCGCCCTTTATCCGAGTGATTGGTTCCTGGAGGGTGATGCCGTGGTGGCCGAGACGGGATTGACGGCTTCGGGACGCGGAAGGTCGGCTGACTTTCTGGAATACTATCGCGCAGCCTTCGACGAGGGCGACTTCAGGAACTGGTACAGATGGAGATACGGTTCATACAGGCATTTCACGCCCGACCATTACAAGATCGGCTACCTGACCCTGGGAGGAGCGCGTTATCTTTACGATGAGCCGAACTTCAGTGCCATTTATTTCGACAATACCCACGGCAAGTTCTTCCCACTCGCCTTCGATGCTCTGAACAGGACCCTCAAGCAGGTATCCGGAAAGAAGCTCAAGGCTGTTTGGAACGAGATAGCCGCGGCCCAGGACAGCATCTGGAAGGAGGACATCGCGTCAAGAGGAGAGTTCGCACAAAGGGAGCGGGTCAGCCCCGAAGCAAGGAGATTCACCCAATATACCGGCACCACAGCCCTCGAAGGGCAGCTTTACTCGATACGCAAAGGCATTGCCAACGGCAATCATCTGGTCCGCATAGGCAAAGACGGCAGCGTCAGCACTCTCAGGCCTTTCGCGTCAATGACCAGTGCCCTGACGGCCTCGGCGAGCGACGGGCGCATCTATTGGAGCGAAGTGGTTCCCGACCGGCGCTGGAGCCTGAAAGGAAGCTCGCGCATATGCTTCTATGAGACCAATACCGGTGCCACACGGACCCTTACCCGCAAGGGAAGGCTGTACAATCCTGCCCCGAACGGCGACGGAAGCCTCCTCTCGGTGACGGGCTATCCCCAGAACGGCGGCTCGGAGATTCTCGTGCTTGACAGTTTCTTTGGCAATGAAACTATGAGATACAAGGCTCCGGACCATATCCAGGTAGTGGAAAGCGCATGGCTGGGGGACAGAATCGTCGCGAGCGGCTTGTCGGAAGACGGTTTCGGAATATATGACGTAAGCGGAGGCTTCAGCACCCTGCTTGAGCCTCGTCAGGCCAAGATCAAGCAACTCCGCAGCCAGGACGGGAATCTCTATTTCGTCAGCGATAGGTCCGGAGTGAATGAACTCTACAGACTCAATGCGTCGGAAGTCGTCCAGCTCTCCAACAACAGGCTTGGAGCTTCCGATTTCGTGGTCTGCGGCGACAGTTTATACTTTTCTGCCCTGACTGCTGAAGAAAGGGCAATTTACAAGGCTTCAATAAACGGTCCCGGCAAGATTGACTACGGCGAACTCTACAAACACCCCATTGCGGAAACCCTCTCTATGCAGGAAGCGGCACTGGCGGCTGCGGACGGGAAGGCTGCGTTGGGAGCGGACGCTGACATTGCCATAAGTGATGCACGCTCATACAACAAACTCCTGCATCTCATCAAGCTGCATTCATGGCTGCCACTTTACGTGGATTTTGACGAGACCTCCAACCTGAGTTTCGAGACTCTTACCACAAGCATGGGAGCGGGAGCTACAGCCTTTTTCCAAAATGAACTCGGTACGGCTTTCGGCAGCCTTGGAGTATCGGCAACAAGACGATATAGCTCATTGACAGACACCAAGGAGTGGAGGCCGGGAGTACACGCCAGATTTACCTATACGGGCCGTTACCCCGTGCTCAAGCTTAGCGCAGATTTGGGGAACAGCCATCCTTATCAGTATATGCTGAATACTTACAGCTACGGCGGGACAAAGTATATTTCTCTCAAATCCAAAGAGTTGCAGCGTCCTTCAGCTTCGTTCAGCGCCAAAGTATATGTGCCGTTCAACTTTTCTGGAGGCGGTTGGCAAAGAGGATTCATTCCTCAGATTAAGGCCTCACTGACGAATAGTTTCATCAATACCACAATCATTGACAACAAGGTGGTTCAGCTGATGGGAGAGAAGAAGGGCGCCGCTCTGATGTTCAACGGACTGAACCCAGGAGAAGCTGTGATACTGGGACGTGTAACTGCCAGTGTACGCGCATATTCCGTTCTCACCACCCCGAGCAGCAGGAAGTATCCGCGCTTCGGCGCTGGTGGCGAGCTGGGATACTCATTGCGTCCTGCCCTTGGCAGCTACTTTACTCCAGACCTGTATTTCAATATCTACGGCTACCTGCCGGGAGTGATGGATACGCACGGAATGAGGCTTGCCCTCCTCGGCCAGTACCAGTTCAAGGGAGCATTCAAGGACCCTTACTTGCGTGTGCTCCCGCGCGGATTCAGCGCCGAATATGAACTCAACCAGTATCTTTCGGCGAGATATCCTATCCAGGCTGTTTTCAATCTGGACTACGACCTGCCTCTGGTGAACCTTGACTGGGCGGGACTGGGAAGATTGGCATACATAAAGAGCGTGGATTTAAGACCGCACCTTGACTTTGCAATCTACAGTGGGTCCGAGAAATATGCCAAAGCGTCATTGTTCAGCGTAGGAAGCGAATTGTGTCTGAATCTCGGCAATCTGGCCTGGATACCGTATGACACACGTATTGGCCTCACTTACTCCTTCAACGGTGGCTCATTGTGGGCGGATATGACGAAAAATGGCGTCTCTTCACAGGGACACCATCATATAGGATTCGTTTTCAGCATCAATCTTTAATGCCTGTCCACCCATTTCCAAAGGGCATACATCAGAGCTCCCCATAGCAGGAAAAGCACTATTGCCAGCCATGTGGGGAGCTGCGAATCGTAGGCATCGTCCCTGACATACTTGTCGAAACCGGGGATGTCTGCATAGTAATAGGCTCCAGCGCCGAAGTCCAGCCCTTTCACCAGCCCCAGCCCGTTCGCCATAATATATACAGCGGCAATACAAATGACCACCGCCAGAATGACGGTGATCACTTTGAATATTTTCTTTTTGTCAGACATTTCGCTACTGTCAGCAAAGAAAATCTCCAGTTCAGTTCTCCGCTTTAGTTGAGAACAGGTATAGGGAAGATCTTGCCTGAGAGCAGGAACCAAACGGCAAAGAGGGTGAGGAGTATATTGAAAGTCTGGCCTACGAGGTAGAGCCAAAGAACCTTTCCGCCCTGCATCTGCTTGATGATTTCCTTGAAATTGGTACTGAGACCTATGCTGGTGAATGCGAGTACGAAACACCAGTTTTTGTACTGGTCGAGAACCTTGTTGATTGCGCTTACCTGATCAGCTCCGCAGAGAGGCTGGATGATAAATGAAGCCACGAGAGAAGCTACGAAGAATCCGATGATGAACTTAGGGAAACGTACCCAAATCTCGGAAGCACCGACTTTCTGGGCACCGCTGTTGTCAACTCGGGTAGCGAAGAAGATGGCCACAAAGAAGGCAATGAAACCTATGAGAATGTTCTGTATGGACTTGACAAGGACGGCTGCAGTCTGAGCCTCTCCACCGAGGGCTGTTCCAGCGACTACAACTGCGCCTGTGCTGTCCACTGTACCTCCGATGAGCGCACCACCCATAATAGGGCTCATTCCACAGGCCTTGATGAGCATAGGCTCAAATACCATCATAATGATTGTGAAGATGATGGAGATGGATACTGCGAGAGAGAGGTCGTCCTTCTTCGCCTTGGCGGCAGCACCTGTGGCAATCGCCGCAGAGGTTCCGCAGACGCTTGTAGCGGCCGCAAGAGTGATGATGAGGGGCTTGTTATTCATTTTAAGCACCTTGTTGGCAAACCACCACATAAAGATGATGACTATTGGAGTCACAATCCAAGCTATACCGAGGCCATAAAGACCGAATTTTGCAATATTGGAGAAGAGGACCGAGAATCCCATTATCACGAGACCTGCCTTGATGTAGAACTCGGTCTGGAGAGCAGGCTTGAGCCACTTCGGTGTTCCTACTGTATTGGCAATGAGCAGGCCTATGATAAGAGCCCAGAAAGCCCATTCAAGATAACGGTTGAGTGTGTACTCAGCACTTACAAGACGTACGATGATGGCAATCACGAACAGCATCAAGAAGGCAGGCACAAATTCCTTCAGTTTGTGGCCCTGAATCTTGACTGCAGCACCGAAAACAAGAAGAAGAACTGCAACTGTCAGCAGAAGCTTTCCGAAGAAAGCCCAACTGAACTGGCTGAAGAGGCTCTTGGCTTCAACACCTTGCTCGCCAAGGGTCCAGGTTCCGAACTTCAGAGCAGAGAAGTCGAACCATCCTGTCAGAACTGAGATACCTGCAATGAGGATGATAATGAAACCGATCCAACATGCCATCCAGTCTTCTGATTTAAAATTCTCTTTCATAACTATATGATTTAGATGTTAGTACTATGTCTTTTCAAGTAGTTTTTTTCCTACGAGCCAAGGCGGAGACCGACAAATTTAATCATTTTTTTTATTTTTGTGATAGATGTAGTTTTTGACATATATGAGACGTGAAATTGTGGCAGCCTGCACCCATTGCGGCGAAAAAGATAAAATATCGGCATACAGCAGCATCAATGTAGCTGAAACACCCGAATTGAGGGAAAAGGTCATGGACGGCTCACTCTTTATGTGGGAATGCCCGCATTGCGGCAGCATGAACCTTATTCAGAGCCAGACCCTGTACCACGACCCGGTTGAAAAGTTAATGATTTGGTCCACAGGGGATTCAAAGGAATTGGAGACTCAAATCGCGGCCGCATACTCCAAGGTCGAGGAGATGGCTGACTATACTGCCCGTTTCACTGCCGACATAGGCTCGCTCATTGAAAAGGTGAAAATTTTCGCCTCGGGACTTGACGATATCGTGATTGAATTGTGCAAGTACGTTACCAAAATGGAGCTCAGGGATAAAGACAAGGCTCACGCGGATGAAATTAATGCCGCACCGTTCAAGTTCCTTAAACTCGACGGTGCGGACAATGAAATTACACTTGCTTATCCTGTTGGGGGAGAGATGCAGATGGTGGCAATAGGCTTCAATGTGTACGAAGACTGCCGCGGCATAGTATCGCGCAATCCTGAAGTCTCTAAAGCTGCAGCCGGCTTCACAAGAGTGGATGCGGTGTGGCTTTCCCGCTTTTTTAGATAAGCCTTTTATTGCCTTGTTTTTCAGGCTCTTGCGTATGGAATCAGTATGGCTTATGCCCTGCAGGCTCCATCTGAAATCACTACAGGATATACCTTAGGGGCATGACCGAAGCGTGCGGTGAACTGCTCCACGGCAGCATCGATGAAAGGCTGATAGAGTTCCTCCTTTACCAGGTTGATGGTACAGCCTCCGAAACCGCCACCCATTACGCGTGAACCTGATACATCCATCTTTCTGGCAAGTTTGTTAAGGAAATCCAGTTCCTCGCAGCTGACCTCGTAGAGGTGGCTCATGCCGAAATGTGTCTGGTACATCATCTCTCCTGCCGTTTCATAGTCATTCCTTTCAAGAGCGTCGCATACGTCAAGCACTCTCTGGACCTCTCCTATGACATACTCTGCACGCAGGAAATCCTCCTGGGAAATCTCCTGACGCACTTCCTCGAGCCAAAGCCTCTTGGCATCGCTAAGGAACTCCACTTCAGGATGATTCTTCCTGATCGCTGCGGCAGCATTCTCGCAGGACTCACGGCGCTTGTTGTATGCAGATGAAGCCAATTCGTGCTTTACACAGGAATCGATAAGCACAAGCTTGTATCCAGCTGCTTCGGGGTCAAACGGGAAGTATTTGTATTCGAGAGTCTTGCAATTGAGACGGATCAAACATCCGGCCTTGCCGAAGCAGGATGCGAACTGGTCCATGATTCCGCATTTTACACCGCAGTAATTGTGTTCGGTGCTCTGTCCTATCTTAGCGAGCTCAAACAGATCGATACCATTGCCATTAAGTTCATTGATGGCGTAAGCAAAGGTGCTCTCAAGGGCTGCTGAAGATGAAAGACCGGCTCCGAGAGGTACATTTCCTGCGAATACGGCATTGAAACCTGCAACCTTGCCTCCGCGCTTGATGGTCTCGCGGCATACACCGAAGATATAGCAGGCCCAAGACTGGTCAGGCTTGTCCTCCTCATTAAGACCGAATTCGACATATTCGTCACAATCAATGGAGAAGACCTTCACCTTTTCACTGCCGTTGAGGGCAATTTCAGCCAGTATGCACTTGTCAATGGCGCCCGGGAAGACATAGCCTCCGTTATAGTCGGTATGTTCACCGATGAGATTGATTCTTCCTGCAGATTTGAAAAATTCTCCGTCATTGCCGAAGAGCTCGTTGAATTTCTTTTGGATTAAGCTTTTCATTTTATATTGGTTATTGCAGATGTGTATTCTCTTATGTCCAGCAAATCTAATAAAAAATCCTGATGATTAAGAGAAACGGGCTTTTCATCTTTAATACACGCGCACGATTATGGGCAAATGGTCGGAGAGACCTCCTATCCAACGGGGTCCGGAATAGGTCCTCAGCGGTTTCTCGCCCGAATGAGTGGCATCGGCAGTCATCAGGAAGGGAGGCACCAGTACCTCAAAGTCGCTGCGCGGAGCCAGTTCGGGAGAAACGAAACAGAGGTCGATGAGCTCCCATTGTCCATTGAAGCGTATACTACCCCTTTGTTTACCGCTTTTATGACAATAAATGAGCGAGGGCTCAAGGACCTCAAATAGCGGACTGTCGGGACTATCATTGAAATCCCCCAAAGCCAGCCTATTGCCCCAACCCTCCTGCGCCAATGAATCGGAGATAAAGCGCAATCTCCCGGCCGCAACTTCTCTGCGCCAGTCTTCAGCGCCTCCATACTTTGACGGCAAGTGATTGACCATCAGGGCAATACTGTCACCTTCCGCACTCAGGAGCTGTGCGAGGAGTATATCCCTGGTACGAAGGCCTTCCGCCTCCACCCGACAGGCTCGGGAAAAGAGCAACTTCACCCTTGAACTGCGGTAGAAGAGGGCGCAGTCTATTCCCCGCGGGTCCGGAGAATCATAATGGACATAGCGGTAATCCGTCTTTCTCAAGAGGGTGGAACTCAGTATGTTTCCAAGCACAAAAGAGTTCTCAATCTCAGCAACGGCTATCACGTCCGGCAGCCTGCCCTGCTCTGATGCCGTCCAGAGTACGGTTTTGGCAAAGGATGAACATTTGAGTCTGAAGCGTTTTCTGGTCCAGTGCCTTTCCCCGCCAGAAGAGAATTCTGTATCCGAATCTCCTCCACCCGAGTCCCTGTAGTCATAAAAATTCTCCAGATTCATAAACATAGCCAGAAAAACCGGATCCTGTGCTGCAAGCGGACACGGGATAAGACTCAGCAGTATGGCCAATATAGCTTTCATGCTGCCAATATAGGCACTAATTCAGCTGAGCTTGATAAAAATCATAAAAAGCTTCTATAAAAAAAGTATCAATTATTTTGAGTAACTTTGCCGGACCTTAATTGCCAATCCCTTCGGGGATTGCGAAAACTCTATTTTTGATATGTCATTGAAATGCGGAATTGTCGGACTTCCCAATGTCGGAAAATCGACTCTCTTCAATTGTATAAGCTCTGGAAAAGCTCAGAGCGCCAATTTCCCATTCTGTACCATTGAGCCTAACCTGGGCTCGACCAATGTGCCCGACAAGCGCCTTGAAGCCCTTTCGGAGCTCTGTCAGCCGAAGCGCACCATACCGGCTACCGTCGACATCGTTGATATTGCCGGACTCGTAAAAGGAGCGAGCAAGGGTGAGGGTCTGGGCAATCAATTCCTTGCCAATATTCGAGAGACAGATGCAATACTCCACGTTCTCAGATGCTTCGATGACGACAACATTGTCCACGTCGACGGCAGTGTAGATCCGGTAAGGGACAAGGAGGTTATCGACACCGAACTCCAGATCAAGGACCTTGAAACGGTAGAAGCCCGATTGGCAAAGGTATCGAAGCAGGCGAAGGTCGGAGCAGACAAGGAAGCAAAAAAGCTTTGCGCAGTTCTGGAAAAGTACCGTGCCGCCCTGCTTGAGGGCAAGTCCTGCAGAAGTGTAGAGCTGGCCAATGAAGAAGAGGAGAACCTTGCCAAAGAGCTGTATCTGCTTACAAACAAGCCAGTTATGTATATTTGCAATGTCGACGAAGCGTCAGCTGTCAGCGGCAATGAGTATGTCAATGCGGTACGCGAAGCCGTAAAAGACGAGCAGGCAGAGATTCTGGTAATTGCCGCAAGGACTGAAGCAGACATTGCAGAAATCGAAGATTATGAAGACCGCAGGATGTTCCTTGAGGAGATTGGGCTTGAAGAGTCGGGTGTGGTACGTCTGATACAGAGCGCTTACCGTCTTCTGGGGCTTCAGACCTTCTTTACTGCCGGCGCTGATGAATGCAGAGCATGGACTATACGAAAGGGCGACAAGGCTCCGCAGGCTGCAGGTGTTATCCACTCGGATTTCGAGCGCGGCTTTATTCGTGCTGAAGTCATCAAGTACGAGGACTATATGAATTACAAGACTGAGGCTGCTGTCCGTGCTGCTGGAAAGATGGGCATTGAAGGCAAGGAATACGTGGTTCAGGATGGCGATATCATGCACTTCCTCTTTAATGTATAACTTGAGCTGTATTTCGGGACGCAAGCAGCAGGAGTTTTGAAGCCGGCACTTAGGGTGCCTGATACTCAATGAATAAGCGAATGTCTTTTTGTTACTATAGATAAAGACATTCGCTTAATTCTTTAATAATCAGTAGATTATTGCCCGCTATGATCAGTTAACCAATTGGCCGAGGACTTCGAAGTAAGCCTTGCCATTGCTGAAAATCATTCGGTAAACAGTATCATCAACCTTGTAGTACTCGTCTCCCGCCAAAGTGATGATTTCATAGTCATCCGGCAATTCGGAGATGAGCGCTCCTGCAGGAGGAACAATGGTCTTATATTGCCCACCCTTATCCTCAATGAAGAAGATACCGTCGTCATAATAGTAATTAACATTGGCATCAGCATAGCTCTGGAAGAGGCCGAGGCGACTTGCAAGATCGTAAGAGGCATTCGCTGCCTTGTTGCTATTGGCAATAATCTGATTCTGTGCTGCTATTTCCGCATTGTTTCGGGCAATGATTTCGTTCTGCTCCTGGATTGTGTGGTAGTTATCATTGATTCTTGAATAAGATCTGTAAACAGTGTTGTAATACGCGAAATCAAGAAGAATCAAATCAAGATTGTAGAGCGCACGATCGAAGAAGATACCGAAAGGAGGTCTGCATATGTGGTAGCAATTGTCCCAGAATCTGTAATAGATGCCGTCACAGAAGTAATAGTCTATTCCCCAATGCACATGTATTTTGTGATGTGGAGGAAGTGTGTGAACGCGGTATCCGTAATAATGCGGACCGTCGTGGTAGAATACTGCTGAGTGACCGTGCTCAATGAAAGCTCTATCGCTTGGAGCCACTCTTGGTTCCATAGGACGTCGCGCCACCTGCTTCAGATTATCCTGACTTGCACGGCCTGCACTTGCAGCCCTTGTTCCGCTAGGACTTGCCTGTTGCGCTGAAGAGCCTTTGCTGCTAGCTGCTGAGCGGGTGCTTCTTGAAGGGCCTCCAGATCTGAGTCCGGAACGGTCAATGTTGGCAGGCGATGCTGTCTGGCGAGTTGCACCGCTCTGCTGACGGGCATTAGAACCAGACTGAGGACTTGTATTGCGCTTGGCAGATGTTGCATTGCGATTCTGTGCTCCGGTACTGCGATTCTGAGAAGAAGAATTGCGGCTCACAGAAGTAGACTGTCTGGTTTGGGATGAAGGCTGACTGCTTACCGTAGGGTTTCGTTTGCTGGATGATGAGCTGCGGCTGACAGTAGAGGAAGAGCTGCGGTTCTGAGCAGATGAACTGCTGCGACTCTGCGATGATGCACTGCTGCGACTCGATGAAGACGCACTGCTGGAACGCGATGATGAACTTGAGCTTCCTGAACGGGAAGCAGAGCTCGTAGAACCAGTGCTTCTTGACTGAGCATATGAAAGCTCAGGTGAAAAAGCCATGGTCGAGCATAATATTGTGACTGCCACAATTCTGAAGAATCTTTTCATAATTGTCAATAATTTGGTGTCAGTTGAACTACTAGACGAAAACAATGCCTAAAAGTTAAAGACTTTGCTCGAAAAATAAAAATACCAACAAATGCTTATCCCCTCAACCTTCCTTCTCCTCCAATAAAGAAGGAACCAAAAAAGGCGGCCGATAATCACTTATCTGTCGCCTTTCTATGATTGTATGGGCAGCCTTTTGCTTTACTGCTCCGGGGCTTATTCTAATAGAAACGTGCTCTATTGTCCTTCACGTCTGCATCATTCATCATAACAGAAAGAAGCATCTGTGAATTGTACTGGTTCTTCTGAGACTCATAGAGGGCAGCATCGTCCTCTGTGTAGTATGAACCGGTATCACGTCCCTTAACCTGGAATACATAGCTACCGATAGAACCAGCAACAGGACCACAGATCTTTCCTTCTGGAGCGCTGGCAATTGCACCGATGAACTTAGGGTCAAGGGTAGATGCACCGAGAGCTGCGAAGGTAACACCAGACTGTGAGCTTACAGTGGTATTGAGAGCTTCTGCAATAGACTCAAGATCATTGAGACCCTGAATCTTGGAAGCCACTTCTGATGCAAGCTTCTCTGCAGCCTTCTCTGAGTAAAGCTGGCTCTTGATGCTTGAAGCAACTTCAGAAACCTTTGCATAACCCTCTTTGTGGATACCGGTAACAACTGCAACGAAGAAGTAGTTCTGATTTACGATAATGACCTCTGAAGGCTTGCCTTCCTTTGCCTCGAATACCCATCTGGTAACCTCCTTGGCATTGTCAATTGCACCGTACGCCGAGGTAGCTTCAGTAATTCTGTTTGTGTATGAGTATACCCCCATTGAGTCAACAGCTGCCTTATAGTTGTTGTAGCTGCCTGATGCGATGGTGGCGAACTTATTGGCCTTTGCGTAAATGCTGTTGTATGTCTCATTGCTTGGAACGACTGTCTTCTCAAGGATAGCTACCTGCTTCATGAGGACAGGATCTGATTTCTCGACAACTTCTGCGAGCAGAGTGCCGTACTGCAGACTCTGCACCATTTGAGGTACATTGAGAGCTGCATCGAAGAGAGACTCGCATCCAGGTATGAGATAGCTCTGGGTCATATCCATTGTCTCAGAAAGTCTGAGGACAGCAACAAGAGAGTCTGATACTGCGGTCTCGGTGGTAGGGATTACGCGGACGCTGATGGTTTCAGGACGCATGGTCTCTGCCATTATCTTTGCAGCATAGAAACTGTTACCATTCTGATATATAGGGGATACAGCACCTACTTTGTTCTCATTGACAAATGCTCCGAGTTCGCTTGAAAGGCTGTTAAGCTCATCAGTTTTATACCAATATGAAGAAAGGCTTCTATCTGAATTCTTGAGAAGGAAGTTCTTCATATTCTCTGTATTGACGAAATCATCATAAATGTCTGACATCGTGGTATTTACAGCTGCGATATCATCGCTTGAAGGAGTAACTTCATATACTACATACTCCATCTCCCTGTTTGCAGTCTGCTTGAAGAAGTCCTTATGACTATTGTAATAATTCTTGATTTCGTCTGAGCTTACAACGATGGTAGAATCCTCTGAATAAAGGAGAGGAACCATTACAAAGTCCACATCAGCGGTCTGGTTGTTCTCTGCGATGGCCCTGTTAAGCATGAGAGGGTTCTGGAAGTTGCTGGCGGTAAAGAGAGCGCCGTACTTGTTATAGAACTGCTGTGTGAAAATAGTGTTCTGGATATAATTCCAATAGAGTCTGTAGCTGCCGGACTCGTCGCTGTCCATAGCCTTGACAAACTCAACGACGCGATTGGCATCGAAGTTACCGTTCTCGTCAAGGAACATAGCATTCTGGGCAATGACAGGAGAGATGTTGCTGCCGGTCGTAAGGTCGACTACCTCATCCTCACCTACGGTGAGTCCCGCAGCCTTGGCTGTCTTTACAAAGAGATATTTATCAACGAGAGTCTGCCAAGCGGCATCCCTTACCTGCTTCTGATCTTCCTCAGAAGATACAGACGAACCTGTCATAATCTCCTGCAGTCTGGTGAATTGTTCAACATCTGCCTGGAAATCCGTGTATGAAATAGCTTTGCCGTTGATTGAACCAACGTCATATTTAGAAGACATTGACTGAACGGCACTCTGAATCTGGCTTGGGTCGATAATGAAAGAAAGAAGACCCAATGCGACGATAATTGAAATCGCCAAGCCAAATTTTGTGCGAAGTTTTTGAAGAACCGCCATTTGATTTTATAATATTTTAATTAGTAATCGATAATAGGCTGCGAAGATAGTAATTTTATACCAAATCCAAAACATTATCTCTTCCTAAAAGGACCTATAAAGTTTACGGAATCAATCATTACGACAGTTGAGTCCTGTTTTACTATAGCTATACTGTTGAATGGTGTCCTGATAATGGCATTGCTCGCTTTCTCATCAGATTTCATTCCGTAACCCTGAAGCAGACCGTCAGGGGAATAAATCCTTACATAACAGTCTGTATAGATTTCACCCTTGTCTTTGTCCCAATAAATGGTATCCGTCTCCATAGTCTGCCTGTTGATGGTGTTTTGGATAACGACATTTCCATACGCCATCCAGGTTTCCCTCTTGCTTTTCTTTTCGGTGATATGTTTGGCATCGTCTGCGAAAAGACAGGTTTCCAGCAAACCTTCAGAGGTATAGGAGTAAACGGAAATACCCTTTGGAAAGGTCTCCTGTGAAAGCGAATCATCTTCGTACCTCTCCATCAGGTCAGCCTCCAGTCTCATATTGACTGTACCGTTCTTGGACACCACCGCGAACATATCGTTAATGACCTGGGTGGGAGTAGTGGATATGTCAAGGCCCTCAGCCTCAGCAAGTTTTCCTTTACAAGAAAAGACGACGAAAGCAACCGCTGTTGCGGTTGCTATCATCTTAATTCTATGTTTCAGACCTTTCAAAGGAATTACTTCTGTGTTCTGACGGTAGTGGTAGCACGGAGACCGTTGCAATTAACTGTGTATGAATTACCATCTGTAAGGTCATACATGAATGCCTCTGCAGTCTGTGGGAAGTAAGCTCTGTAAGAGCTGATGAGTCTGTTGGCCTCCTCTGCGAGTGACTCGTCTGCCTCCCTGGCTTTCTGGAGATAATCTACTGCTACCCAGTAAGGAGCACGTCTTGCGATTTCATCACCGCCGCAGCCTGCTGAACCCCAGATAGTACCGATAAGGAGATATGCCTTTCCAGCAATAGAAGGGTTGAGTTCTGCTGCCTTGCGTGCGTGGTCGAATGCCTGAGCTGCCTTGCTGCTCTTGTAGCAGAAGACTGCTAGCTCATAGTAGTAGTCTGCATCCTGGACATCATCGGTCTCGCTTGAGGCGATAGCCTCATTCATATATGCTACAGCCTCGTCAAAATTACCTCTTGAAGAGTTGAGTTTATAGAGAGCGTATGCTGATGTGTATGAAGGATTGAGCTTATGGAGGCTGGTAGCGGCATTCAAATAGAGGTCATTGCTTGTACAGCCTTCTACTGAACCCATCATCTTGACGATATTGCTCACTACGGTGATATCCTCAGGAGATGCCTCATAGCGAGGAGTGAAGAGGCTGATAAGGTTCTCGCAAGATGCTGCACCGCTGCTTGCAAGCAGAGACGCAACGTCGGTCTTAACCTTCTCAAGCTGCTCCTTCTCATCTGCCTTGTCAGGTGTAGCCCCATTGAGGTACTCTACTGAAGTCTGATAGATATTGAGAATATCCTCTTCAGTGAGAGAACCCTTCTGATAGAGCTCAATAGCTGCATTGAGATTGAATACGAAGATTGAAGGCTTGGTATTCTCCTTCAAAGTGGAGATGATCTCAGTATAGGTGTTGTAAAGCCTCTGAGGATCGTTCTTCACATAGTTAGACATATCTAGACCCTTGTTGTTGAGGGCAGTTTCAGCATTCTTTGGGTAATACTGTACTCTCTGGTCGTAAAGATGAAGAAGAGAATCTACAATTGCCTTCTGCTGCTGTGCATCCCTGGTTTTTGATATGGCTCTCTTCAGGAGAGTAGCTCCGTGAATGAAGAGATTCTGGCTGGCCTGTGGAGGGCAAAGAGAGTATGCCTTTCTCCAATTCGGAAGAGCCTCATCATAGTTCTTCTGCTTGTAATACTCTGAATAATAAGACAAATACTTGATGCACTCTGCGCTGTCTGCGCCATACTTTCCCTGTGCTGAAAGCTTGGTTCCAGGAACAAGCATCGCGAGGGTCAAAATTGTAAACAGTACTTTTTTCATTTTATCGATAAATGTTGAGTTTAATCATATTTCGGTTTCATGAACCAATAGTCGAAAAAGTTGAAACCGAAGGTGAAGTTAATGTAACGCTCACGTACCATATTTCCGCTGAGCGAGGCCCTTTGGCCGATGTCCACAGATAAGTTTACCGCGTTATAATTGTTGAAAACAGGCAGGGAGGCTCCGAAGGTCACTCCGTAATTCTTGACCTGAATGCCGTCCAGTGCATAATATGCTTTTTCGTAATACGCTCCTGTCCTGTATGCTATCTTCTTATAGTAGTATCTAATATCATTTCTGTTCGGTACAATTTCAAAACCTGCTCTGAAGGATTCTGCAACTTTTGTGCTGAAAACAGATGTTCCGTTCGCACAGAAGCCCGGAGTGCTGTCAAAACCCGAATTTGTCCAATCTGATCTGCTATAATTGAACTCCGCCCTCCAAACATCATTATAGTTGAATGAAATGCCCAAACCCAACTCGGAAGGTATGCTGACAGGGCTTCCTGCTGCTGTAAGAGTATCTCTTCTGAAAACAAGGGTATCCACCTGGCTTCCTCCTACAGCAAGCTTGTAATCATCCACATAGCCTTTTATTTTGTTGCCTAAAGTATAGGTAGCTCCTACGCCAAGCTTTGCTTTGCTGCCTATAGGCTGTTCGTACTGTATTCCGAATTTGCCAGTAACAGCTCTTAGGGACAGGTCCTGACCGCTATTGAGGCTGCTGTAATCTGATTTCGAGAAGGTGAATCCGTATTGTCTTTTTATATTGCCGAAATAGAAATCACTCTCGGCTCCGAGAGAGAGTCTCTTCCAGAAAGTGACTCCAGCTGAAACGAAGAGTCTGTAGATATTGCCATTGCCCTTGGCATAATACATCGCATCTCCTACATTGCCTACGATGTTCGGATCGGTAATGATGGTCGAATAGCCGAAACCGGTGGTCGATACCGGTGCAAGACCAAACATCATGGCAGAAGATCTGTAGAGAGGGAATGAAAGGGATATATCGTTGATATTGAAAGTATTGTTGGCTGATTTAAGCTCGCCCTGACTGAATATCTTATTGTTCTGCGAAAGGCTCATATCCGCCATCACAGAAAGGGAATCCCTGGCCGTTACTGCAGCAGGATTCATATAATTCAGGTAACGCTTGTTCCTTGTGGCAATACCTACTCCACCCATACCCTTGTTATAGGAAGAACCCTGAGATACCAGGTCACCTATACCAAAGATTGAATATGGGGTATATCCAATGTATGCTCCGTCCTGGGCGGACAATGAAAGTCCCAGGCAAGAAAGCAGCACAGAGGCAAGAATTCTATTCATTCTTTTTTTCAACATATTCTTCTATGATTAGTGCCAAACCCAACAGCACAAGGTTACAAATTGCAAAGATGGAGTTTTTCATCCTTTTTGCAAAATAAATTGCATCACCACCGGTAAATATGATTATTTCATCCTTGTGCAAATCAATGTAGCCCTGTATCTCAAACATTATGCCCGATACTACACCGGATGCTATCGAATTCTCAAGAGTGTCTCCTGCACTAGGAACATCTTCGGGTATATTGACTAAAGGAAGGGATTTGGAATATCTATTGAGGGACTTGAGTCTGGTCATCAGTCCCGGGGATACATTGCCCCCGACATATTTTCCTTCGGCTTTTAGAAAGTCTATGGAAATGGTAGTTCCGAAGTCGAATATCACACAGTCTCTGCCTTTAAAAAGATGTCTTGCGGCAATTATTCCTGCCGCTCTGTCGAAACTGAGATAGTCCGGGAGATCATAGGCCGCGAGGGCGACACTATGCTTGGAGTCGAGAATGAGCAATTTTGGACAGAGGCTTCTGAGTCTTCTCTCATCAGTGGCGGAAATATCAGATACAGAGGCAATTACTGCTGCTTCAGGCCTTTCCCTTGAAAGCAGTGAGAAGATGAAGGAAAGCCTCTTTTCTCCTTGATACCGGAACGTCTTCCCGAGAGTCATACCCTCGGAAAGTGCTGCTTTGACGGCTGTGTTTCCTATTTCTACTACCAGATTCGACACGGGTGCAAGTGTTTGAAACCTGTAAATTTACGAATAATTATTGAAGCATCTTCAAAGTTTTGTACGCTTTCTCCATCGAAGTCACCTTTCTCACTATCAGTTTCAATCTGTTCTCCACCTGCTTGACTTCGAACATCTGATGCTGTCCTAACTTTTCCAGAACCGACTGGAAGGTCTCAGAGCGGTAATAAGGTGACATTGAATTGCTGATGAAGAAGAAAATCATCAGACCGTTTTTAATGATAATCTTTTCAAATCCGAGCGACGCTCCGAGATTTCTTACCTTCACCACCCAAATGAGATTCTTCACCTCTTCCGGCATTTCGCCGAAGCGGTCTGTCAGCTGAGCGGCGTATCTGTCCAGCTCCTTTTCAGAAACAACTGAGTCCAGCTGCTTGTAAATGCGCATCTTTTCGGCAGTTATATCAATATAGCTGTCAGGAATGAGGGCCATCTGGTCTGTCTCGATAGTGCAATCATCGACGAACTTGCCATGAATATCGTTTTTCGTGACTATGCCGGTCTCCATTCCGAGTTCCTCCATTGCCTCCGCCAGTACCTTCTGGTAGGTCTCGTAGCCCATATCCATTATGAAACCGCTCTGCTCCGCGCCGAGGAGATTGCCAGCACCCCTGATGTCGAGATCCTGCATGGCAATGTTGAAGCCGCTGCCAAGGTCCGAGAACTCCTCTATTGCCTTTAGCCTGCGTCTCGCATCGTCTGAAATGGTCACCAATGGCGGCACAATCAGATAACAGAAGGCTCTCTTGTTGGACCTTCCCACCCTTCCTCTAAGCTGGTGCAGCTCGCTCAGACCAATATTCTGTGCCTGATTGATTATGATGGTATTGGCATTAGGAATGTCCAGTCCGTTTTCTATAATGGTGGTACACAGGAGCATATCGTAATCTCCGCGCATAAAATCGAGCATCCTGTTTTCCAGTTCCTTGGCTTCGAGCTGTCCGTGGGCTACACAGATGCGCATATCGGGAACCAGTCTGTGAAGGATTTCATAGACGGACTGAAGTTCGTGAACCTTGTTGTGCAGGAAGAAGATTTGTCCTCCGCGGTTCAGTTCGTAGTTTATTATTCCCTTTATTTCCTTTTCATCGAAGAGTATTATCTCTGTCTGGACAGGAATCCTGTTAGGCGGAGGGGTACTGATGATGGAGAGGTCCCGCGCACCGAGCAAGGAGAACTGCAGGGTACGCGGAATAGGGGTAGCGGTCAAGGTTAAGGTATCCACCGACAGTTTCATCTGCCTTAGCTTCTCCTTGGCGGAAACTCCGAATTTCTGTTCCTCGTCAATGATCAGTAGACCTAAGTCCTTGAATTCAAAACCCTTACCTAGTATCTTATGAGTGCCTATGACTATGTCAATGCTTCCGTCCTTCTGGCCTTTTTGAATCTCTTTCACCTCTTTTGCGCTGCGCAATCTGCTAACGTAATCTATACGGCAAGGGAAATTCTTGAGCCTGCTGCTGAAAGTTGTGAAATGCTGAAGCGCAAGTATGGTGGTAGGAACGAGGACAGCCACTTGCTTGCTGTCGCTGACAGCCTTGAAAGCGGCTCTGATAGCGATTTCCGTCTTTCCGAAGCCCACATCACCGCAGATAAGACGGTCCATGGGGCAATTGTCCTCCATATCTCTCTTGACAGCCTTTGTAGCAAGTTCCTGGTCAGGAGTATCCTCGAACATAAATGAGGATTCGAGCTCCTCCTGCATATATGTATCTGCCGAAAAAGCGAAACCCTTTGATGCGCGCCTTTTCGCATAAAGCTGAATAAGTTCCTTGGCAATGTCCTTTACCTTGGATTTTGTGCTGCTTTTGAGATTCTGCCAGCTTTTCGAGCCCAGCTTGTTGATTTTTGGAGCCTCTCCATCCTTGGACCTGTATCGGGATATTTTGTGCAATGAATGAACGGATACGAATACAACGTCATTGTCCTTATAGGAAATTTTCACAACCTCGTGTATTCTTCCCCTGTCATCGCGCATTCTCACGAGACCTCCGAATATTCCTACACCGTGATCAATATGTACCACGTAATCGCCCACATTGAAAGAATTCAAGTCATTGAGAGTCAGCTGCTCACTCTTTTCCACCGACCTTCTTATCGAGACTCTGTGGAAGCGGTCGAATATCTCGTGGTCGGAATAAATGCAGACCTTGTCGTCGTGATCAATGAAACCGTTGTGCAGGGTTTTTCCGCTTATGAATTCAGGCAATATGCCTCCGCTTTGGGAAATGATTGATTTGAGCCTGTCAGTCTGCGACTGTTTCTCCCCGTAAATGTATACTGCATATCCGCTCTCAAGCCTGCTCCTGATATCAGCTGTAAGCAACTCGAAATTCTTATTGAAAATCGGCTGGGGGGCAATGGAAAACTTTATACTATCATCCTTGGATACATTGACCGGTGTATTCAGATAAACCTTTTTGAAAGAAGAGTACTCGCCGAAGAATTCCTGCTCTGAATAAAGTTCGGAAGAATCCAGCCAGACTACACTGTCTGAAGGAAGAACTGAGGCAATGCTCGAAAGCGACACTCCATCACCGTCCGCCACCAGAGAGGATACAATATCCACCTCCCCGCACCTTTCCTTAGATAGCTGGGTATTGCAATCAAAGCTGTGAATTTCCTCTATCTCATCTCCCCAGAAAGAAATTCTATAAGGATCGGATGATGAATATGAGAAAATATCGAGTAAGGCTCCTCTGAGTGCAAATTGCCCCGGGGATGAAACAAAGTCGACTTTTTCAAAACCAAGGGAGTTCATTATGGCATTGATGTCGTCATATTTGAATTCTTCACCCTCCTTCAAATGCAGAGTGTTTTCACTTATTTCCTTCCGGCTGGGAATAAGTTCCTTAAGGGCATCGGGATAACTCACTATGAAAAGCTGCTCACCCCTGGCTTCAAGAATGCGGTTTACGGCCGAGGTGCGCTGAACGTTCAGGGAAGATTTAAAATTGCTTTTCTCAATATTCTTTCCAGATGAAGGAAGGAAGAATATTCTGTCTCCCTCAACAAGATTATATAGGTCTGAGGCGCAGTATTCGGCACTCTCCTTATCAGGGAGCATAATCAAATGAAGACCATCTGCTGCCAGCTGGGAAATGACCATCCACCTGGCGGAAAGGAAAAGACCTGAACAATATACAGTTCCCTCCTTTTCCAATGCTTTCCTTAGTTTTATGCAAGCTTCGCTACTTATTGACATTTGGGTGATAAATCGGTTGAAAAGTTGTTGATAAATCGGTTGAAAACTCCACCTCTACAAGTTAAAATCTCATTTGAAATAATTATCAACTGCTTATCAAAAGCCGGACAAACAGTTTTTCAACAATAAATACTGCAATATAATTTATTTATATTCAATTTATTATCAAAGCTTATCAACATTTCAACAGCTATAAGCACATAAACAAAAACTAAATTAAAAAATACTATATTTGTATTTGAAAAAGAAAAAATCGGATGAACGACTTCGACCCACACGATACAAACAGCGGCAAAGATAAGGAATTGGACGGAATAATAAGGCCGCAGGAACTTGAAGATTTTACCGGTCAGAAAGAAATTGTCTCCAATCTGGGCATATATATAAAAGCTGCAAGAATGAGGGGAGAAGCCCTTGACCATACTCTATTTCACGGTCCTCCAGGACTTGGAAAGACCACACTCGCGCATATTATTGCAAATGAAATGGGAGTGAATATGAAAATCACTTCAGGCCCTGTCCTTGACAAGCCCGGCGATCTGGCTGGATTGCTTACGAGCCTTGATACGGGTGATGTCCTTTTCATTGACGAAATCCACAGGCTTTCGGCGGAGGTTGAGGAGTATCTGTATTCTGCTATGGAAGATTATGTTATTGACATAATGATAGACAAGGGTCCGGGCGCGAGGTCGGTAAGAATCAATCTCAATCCTTTCACCCTGGTCGGAGCCACAACCCGTAGCGGTCTTCTGACGGCTCCTCTAAGGGAGAGATTCGGAATAACCTGCGCGCTGGAGTATTACGACACTGACGATCTTGTTAAGATTGTCACCCGCAGCGCATATATACTGAATGTAGGGATTGACGGGCTCGCGGCCAGGGAGATTGCGATGCGCAGCCGCGGCACTCCGAGAATTGCCAATGCTCTCCTGAAGAGAGTGAGGGATTTCGCGCAGGTGATGGGAGACGGACATATTGACCTGAAAATTGCGAAATATGCTCTTGACAAGCTCAAAATCGACAAAAGGGGTCTTGATGCCATTGACAACAAGATATTGCGCACCATCATAGGCAGCTTCAAGGGCGGACCGGTGGGCGCAAACAGCATTGCCACGGCTATCGGGGAGGACAGCGGCACTTTCGAGGAGGTTTACGAGCCTTTCCTTATCAAGGAGGGCTTCATAGTCCGCACCCAGAGGGGAAGAGTGGCTACCGATCTCGCGTACAGCCATCTCGGACTCGAGCGCATTGCCCCTGCAAAAGATGAAAACACTCTTTTCTGATATGAAAGGCAATAGAAAATCGCTGCTTGTGCTACTGCTGTTGTTTTGCAGCATACTGCCTTCTTTCGCCTGTACTTCCCTCATCATTTCAGGGAAGAAAAGCGCTGATGGAAGGCCTCTGATGCTGAAGCACAGGGATACCGGCAAGCTTGACAACAGGGTGCAATGGTTTCGCGGACCGGTTTACAGTTTCATAGGACTGGTAAATTCCGATACTAAGGGTGGTGAGGTTTGGACTGGCACCAACACTTCCGGTTTCAGTATTATGAATACAGCTTCGTACAATATAAAAGACGATGATGTACCGGCTGAGAAGATGGACAGGGAGGGAGAACTTATGTTCAAGGCCCTCGGTATTTGCGCCAGTGTCGCCGATTTCGAAAAGCTGCTTGAGGAGTACGAAAGACCTATGGGAGTCGAAGCCAATTTCGGAGTGATAGATGCCAATGGAGGAGCGGCTTATTTCGAGGTGAACAACCATTCTTGGGTCAAATATGATGTTAATGAGGATCCCAAGGGTTACAGGGTGGTGACCAATTTTTCAGAGTCCGGTCGTTATGAGGACTATATGGGATATGAAAGGTATCTTACGGCTTCCGCAATAATGGAAGAGATAGATAATTCTTTCGGTGGAGGAACTTTGGATATTACTCACAGGGATCTTTTCTGGAGACTGTCACGCTCATACAGGCATGAATTTATCGGTATGGACTATCTTCGTGATTATAAGGAACTTAAGGAAAAGCACGGTTTCAATGGAATACTTGTGGACCAGGATTTTATACCTCGAAGGTCCACTTCCGCTTCAATCGTGATTGAGGGCGTGGCTCCTGGACAGAATCCTATGAATACCGTAATGTGGACCATTATAGGTTATCCTGCCAGCAGTGTTTATTTGCCTCTTCTTGTTATGGATGAGGATACACTTCCCCATTTTGTTAAGTCCCAGGATGGGGGCAATGCAGAAATCTGCGATATTGCCCTGGCGGCAAAGAACGAAAGGATTTTCAGGTTCAATATCAGTAACGGCAGGAATTATCTGGACTTGGATAATGTAATCAGTATGCTTACGGATTGCAGTGCTCTGGAGTATTCAATGTCTCTTGAGTGGGAAACTTTGTATTCATCCTGGATTTCCGGAAAAATGGGTAATGATGAGTTCAAATCTGATTATGCTACACTGATGAACTCATACTTTTACGATTATAAAGCGCTTTTCGGACAAAACGAGTAATTTAATTGGTCATTTGAGCAAAAATGACTAAAATTGCAGATATTTTTGAAAATCAATTATTAAAAGCAATAAAATGGCAGATAAACTAATTTCAAAAATTCCTGATGGACCGCTCGCCGAGAAATGGACGAAGCGCAAGTCGGAAATCCATCTTGTCAGTCCCAACAACAGAAGAAAACTTGAGGTCATCGTAGTGGGTACAGGTCTTGGCGGTGCTTCCGCAGCTGCTACTCTCGGAGAGCTCGGTTACAATGTCAAGGTGTTCTGTATTAGCGATTCACCACGTCGTGCTCACTCTATTGCAGCACAAGGTGGTATCAATGCAGCTAAAAACTATCAGAACGACAACGACTCTATCTACCGTTTGTTCTACGATACCATCAAGGGTGGTGACTACCGTAGCCGCGAAGCCAACGTTTACCGTCTTGCAGAGGTCAGCGCTGCCATCATTGACCAGTGTGTTGCTCAGGGTATTCCTTTCGCCCGTGAGTACGGCGGCTATCTTGCGAACCGTTCTTTCGGAGGTGTTCAGGTTAGCCGTACTTTCTATGCAAGAGGACAAACCGGACAGCAGCTCCTTCTCGGTGCCTATGCTTCCCTTAATAAGGAGATTGCTAACGGTACTGTCAAGTCTTATCCTCGCTATGAGATGCTCGACCTCGTTGTTATCAACGGTGAGGCGAAGGGTATCATTGCCCGTAATCTTGTAACAGGAAAACTTGAGCGTTTCGGTGCTCATGCTGTCATTATCGCTACCGGAGGTTATGGAAATGCTTACTTCCTCTCAACAAATGCAATGAACAGCAACGGATCAGCTGCAGTTCAGTGCTATAGGAAGGGAGCATATTTCGCAAACCCTGCTTTCGCTCAGATTCACCCTACCTGTATTCCTGTACACGGTGAGCAGCAGTGCAAGCTTACCCTTATGTCAGAGTCGCTTAGAAATGACGGCCGCATCTGGGTGCCTAAGAAGAAGGAGGATGTGGAGAAGTTGCGCAAGCACGTAATCAAGCCTTCACAGATTCCTGAAGAAGACAGGGATTATTATCTCGAGCGCAGATATCCTGCATTCGGAAACCTCGTTCCACGTGATGTGGCTTCACGCGCTGCCAAGGAGCGCTGCGATGCAGGTTTCGGTGTGAATGAGACAGGTAAGGCGGTATTCCTCGATTTCTCTGAAGCTATTCAGAGACTTGGACATCAGAGGGTGGCTGAGCGTTATGGAAACCTTTTCGAGATGTACGAAAAGATTACCGCTACCAGCCCTTGGGAGGAACCTATGATGATTTATCCTGCCATCCATTATACTATGGGAGGTATCTGGGTTGACTATGATCTTCAGACTACCATCCCTGGTCTTTATGCTATCGGTGAGGCTAACTTCTCGGATCATGGTGGAAACCGTCTTGGAGCATCAGCCCTTATGCAGGGTCTTGCTGACGGATATTTCATTGTCCCTGTTACTATCGGAGACTACCTTTCACATAAGTTCTCCGAGCCTAAGACAGATATCAATGCTCCTGAGTTCGAGGCAGCAGAGAAGGCAGTTCAGGCAAGAATTGACAAACTCTTCTCTGTAAACGGTACAAAGACAGTTGATTCAATCCATAAGAAACTCGGAAACATCATGTGGGAATACGTAGGTATGGCACGTGATTCCGAGGGTCTCAAGAAAGCAATTGTAGAGATTGAAGATCTCAAGAAGGACTTCTATAAGAACGTGAAGGTTCCTGGAACACAATATGAGTTCAATCAGGAACTTGAAAAGGCTCTCCGTCTCGAGGACTTCTTCGAAATAGGTCAGCTTATGGCTCGTGACGCCCTTAACAGAAATGAGTCTTGTGGTGGTCATTTCCGCATTGAAAGCCAGACCGAAGAAGGCGAGGCTAAGAGAGACGATGCAAACTATATGTATGTAGCAGCATGGGAGTACAAGGGAGAAGGTGTTGAGCCTGAGCTTCATAAGGAGCCTCTCAAGTACGAGTTCATTGAGGTTAAAACTAGAAACTACAAAGACTAATTAGAGATGAATTTCAACTTGAAAATATGGCGTCAGAAAAACGCCAAGGATAAGGGACATTTTGAGACTTATCATATTGAAGGAATCGAGGAGGACGCTTCATTCCTCGAGATGCTTGACATCCTCAATGAGCAGCTCATCAGAGAGGGTTGCGATCCTGTAGCTGTGGAGAAGGGTTGCAAGAGCAGTGGTCCCGTATCTTTCGACCACGATTGCCGTGAGGGTATTTGCGGTGCTTGCTCGCTCTACATTGACGGACGCGCACATGGCCCTGATGATCACGTGACTACTTGCCAGCTCTTTATGCGTCATTTCAAAGATGGTGCTACCATTACCGTTGAGCCTTGGAGAAGCGCTGCATTCCCTGTTATCAAGGACCTTGTTGTAGATAGAACAGCCTTCGATAAGATTCTTCAGGCAGGAGGTTTCAATTCTGTACGTACAGGTTCAGCTCAGGATGCCAATGCTATTCTCATTCCTCACGATAAGGCTGAGGAGAGTATGGATGCAGCTGCTTGCGTTGGTTGTGGCGCTTGTGTAGCTACCTGTAAGAACGGTTCAGCAATGCTTTTCGTAGCTGCCAGAGTCAGCTCTCTCGCACTTCTTCCACAGGGACGTCCTGAGGCTAAGAAGAGAGCCAAGGCTATGGTTGCAAAGATGGATGAACTCGGATTCGGTAACTGTACCAATACCCGTGCTTGTGAGATGGAATGTCCTAAGGGAATATCTGTTTCTCATATTGCACGTTTGAACAGGGAATTCCTTAAAGCCAAGTTCTCAGACTAATTTTCAATTAATAATTTAATAGGGATGGCCTTTATGGTCATCCTTTTTTTTTATCGAAGGCGGAAGTGTGGTTATTATCACCATTACTATCCCAACTTAATTATTAAAGAATAGAAATTTTTAATAAAATCACCTGGTATACCTTAAATATTATGAAGCTAAATTTTCAATATCTCATATAAATTTATACCTTTGCTCGGTTATTTAGACCGCTAACACACACATTTTTCACCATTATTACACACTAACACAATCAAGACATTATGAGAATCAAACAAGCATTCTTAAATCTGCTTCTTACAATGTCGATTCTTTTTGCAAGCGCTTCATTTACAAATGCGTACGCCCAGAACCGTACATTGAAGGGAGTAGTGGTAGATGATACCGAAATGGGAGTCATCGGTGCAGCTGTAATGGTCAAGGGTACCACCAATGGTGTTGCCACTGACATTGACGGAAATTTTGAACTCAATTGCAAGAACGGTGATGTTCTCGTTATTTCAAGCGTTGGTTATGACGATGTTGAAATAACCATTACCGACAAGACCGTTTCACCTCTAAAAATCCAGCTTTCAATTGCACAGGAAATACTTGATGATGTAGTTGTCATCGGTTATGGTACCACACGTGCAAAAAACTTCACAGGTTCTGTGGATGTTATGAAGATGGAGGATTCACCAGTGGCCGATCTCGGTCTCAATACTGCTTCTGATATGCTTCGTGGACGTATGTCAGGTGTCGTTATGGGTGCTGAGTCCAATATGGTAGGTAGGAATTCAAGTATTCTTGTCCGTGGTAAGAAATCTATAAACTCTACAAGTACAGCCCCTCTCCTTGTTGTTAACGGTGTTATCTTCACTGGAACTATCGAGGATATCGATGCTAATTCAATTGAGTCAATCAGTGTACTTAAGGACGCTACTTCACTCGCAGCTTACGGTTCAAAGGCCGCAAACGGTGTGATTATGGTTACTCTCAAGAAGGGTAAGGAAGGCAAACCTATGGTAAGCTTCTCTACCTCTCAGCAGCTTTCAGGCCGTTCATACAACCAGAAATATCTTTCTCCTGAAAATTACATCAAGTACACCAATGCCCGCAAGGGTTATGAGGACCTTACAAACACTTCTTGGATGTCATTCCTTGAGAAGGAAAATTATGAGAAGGGTAAGGTTACAGATTGGCTTGACATTACCACCCAGACCGGTCATACCCAGAACTACAATCTCAGCGTTTCAGGACGTACTTCTAACTCAAACTATTATGTAGCTCTCGGTCATTCAGGTCAGAAGGGTATTCAGATTGGTAATGAGTTCGTAAGAAACAATATCTCTACCAACCTCTCTACCAATATCACAAACAGTATCGAAATCGGAACCAACTTCGCTTATACCAACAGCGTTGACAATTCAAATTCAGCTGGTACCGATGTATCGCACTCACCTTATGCAGAGCCTTATCTTCCAGATGGAAAGACTCTCCGTTATTACATCGAGGGTGTGAACTCAGCTTCATACAATCCTCTTTGGAATACCCAGTATGGTCCTGATAAGGATAACAGAAGATACAATTTTAACCTCGGCGGTTATGTAAATGTAAAATTTCCTTGGGTAGAAGGTCTTAGCTACAGAATGAATATTTCTTATACTGAAATCGGTTCAAAGAACTACTCATTCACTCACGAGAACGCTACTCCTCAGTTCCTTTCAAACGACTACGAAGGCAAGGGACAGTCCTCAGAGTACTACAAACTCTCATCAGCAGAGGGTTCTGTAAGTTCTTCAATTTCTAGGAACTGGGTCATAGATAATATACTTTCATATGCTAAGCAGTTCGGTGCTCACTATGTAAGTGCATCTCTCGTTTATACCAGGGACAGCGCTGAGTCAACAGGCGAGTCTATGACAGGTAAGGACTTCAGCACAGCAGGAAATACTATTCTCGGATGGTATGGTCTTGAGAACGCAAATGTAAAGACCTTCACCAGCCCTTCATACTCACTCCATACTGATGTAGGTTATCTTGCACGTGTAATGTATTCATACAACGACAAGTACCATTTCAATGCGTCTATCCGTCGTGATGGTTCTTCAGTATTCGGAGAAGAAAACAAGTGGGGTAACTTCCCTGCAGTCGGTGCTGCTTGGACTATCTCTAAGGAGGACTTCATGAAGCAGTACACTTGGATCGACATGCTCAAACTCAAGGCTTCTTGGGGTAAGAACGGTGCACAGACCCTTTCTCCTTATGGTACCCTTTCTACCATTGCACTTGCAAAGAAGGGCGGTATTCCTAACTACTATGGCGGTACAATCCACTGGGGACAGAAACTCAGAACACTCGGTAACCCTACCCTCGGTTGGCAGACCACCACTTCTTGGAACGGCGGTTTCGAGGCTGATCTCTTCAAGGGTATCTTCCATATCGATTTGAATGCTTATATTTCAAAGACCACAGACCAGATCTTCAATAGAAATATCCCTGTTATGACAGCGGGTATCACTACACAGAAGGCTACTATGGGTCAGGTTAACAACGCCGGTGTCGAAATGAATATCTCAACAGTAAATCTTAAGAGAGAGAATCTTACCTGGACTTCAGATTTCGTATTCACTCTCAACAGAAACAAGCTTGTTGATCTCTATGGTGACGGTCAGGATGATATTACCAGCAATCTCTTCCTCGGTCATCCTCTCGGCGTAATCTATGGTTATCGCACAGACGGAATCTTCCAGGAGGGTCCTAACGCTGGTTATCCTATCTTCCTTACTAAGGAGGGTGAGCAGACTACCAACCCAAGTGCTACAGACCGTGAGATTCTCGGTTACACCGATGAAAACTTCCGTCTTTCTTGGTCAAATACAGTTAGATACAAGAACTGGCAGTTCTATGTAATGTTCAATGGTATTTTCGGTGGCAATGGCTACGGTCTTGCAAACAATACCTTCGCTTATTCTACCTACAATACCCAGATGTCTTGCAATGCTCTTGATATTCCTTTCTATACAACTCAGGAGCCTAGCACAGTATATCCGAAGCCAAATTATTCAGATAGCAAGTATCAGGTTTACAATTCGTTCGGACATATCCGTCTGCAGGATGTATCCGTTTCTTACAATCTCAAGGATATCGCTAAGAAGATTGGTTTGAACAATGCTAAAGTAACTCTCTCTGGACGTAACCTCTTCTTCATCGCTCCTCATTGGAAGATGTCAGACCCTCAGTCTCGTTCAAAGAATGCAGGTTATCTTCCTAGAACTCTCAACCTTGGCTTCAACGTAACATTCTAATCAACATTTAAACAAGAGTAAATAATGAAATCATATAAATTTTTCTTGGGTATTCTTGGAGTTGCATTGATTGGTTCTATGTCTGTTTCTTGCGTTTCTGACAAAGAATTCCTTACAGAAAAGCCAAAGGGACAGCTTACTGTAAACAATGCATATAATTCAAGCTCACAGGTAGTTAATACCCTTCTTACCGGATATTATGAGTATGAAGAGCTCTTCTTCCCAGGAGAGTTCGGACAGGGAATCTGCTACAATACTTCGGCAGGTACCGATATGACTGACAATAAGTACCAGCTTGGTGCGTCTCAACATATGAGCAACTTTAGTGCTGCTTGGTCTTCTACCACCGGTCTTCCAAAGAGCCTTTGGGACAAGTTCTACAAGATTATCTCTTATGCTAATCTTGCAAACAGTCAGATGGATAATGTAACTTGGGATAACGAAGCACAGAAGACACGTACTGTAGGTGAGGCAGCATTCCTCCGCGGTATCTCTTACCTCCGTCTCGGTGAGCTTTTCGGAGCAGTTCCACTTGTTCTCGAGTACTCAGAGACTCCTAATTATGCTTTCAACCGCGATCCTCGCAAGGACGTTTATGATACAGCTATCAACGACCTCAAGACCGCTTATACAAATCTCCCTGAGTCTGTAGAGTATGGTCGTGCAGGAAAGAGCGTTGCTGCTATGTATCTTGCAGAGGCACTTCTCGCACAGGGTGTTGAGACCAACAACAATGCTCTCTTCACCGAGGCTGCAAAGTACGCACAGGAAGTAGTCAGCAAGCACCCTCTTATGACTGAGCGTTTCGGTGTTCGTGCACCAGGAGCTACCGGTTCCCGCAACGGCATTGCCAATGAGTATCTTGAGGGCAATGTTTATTCAGACCTCTTCGTAGCTGACAACATCATCAGTTCACAGAATACTGAGGCTCTTTGGATTATGGTATGCGCTCCAAACTATGCTGAGTGGTCAACAAACGGTGGCCGCAGAAACAATACTCTCGGTCTCACCCCTGCACTCCAGGATTATGAGTGGGCTCCTGAGTATAAGGCAGCAGGTGCAGCAGACGGTCCTTGGAAGTCTTTCTCTGCTAAGTATGGCGGTGCTCTCAGCCCTGCATCACACGGTGGTACCGGTTGGGCTCAGACTACTCCTACCTGGTATGCAAGCTACACTATGTGGGATGCTGAGCACAACAATAATTCTACTCAGGATCTCCGTTATCAGGAGGATGTTACGGTTCAGACAGAGTTCTTGTGCTGCGACGATAAGCACCCTCTCTACGAGCAGAAGGTAGGTTGGAATCACATCAACCGTTCTACCCCTGAGCTTTCTGGTATCTTCTTCCCTATTTATTACAAGGAGACTCCTTTCTCAGAGTGGGATTATGATATGACATCAAAGCCTATGTTCGGTTGGATGGGTACCTTCGTAAACTTCTACCGTTCAAGATATGCAGCACGTTCAGCTGAGGCTTACTTCCTTCTGGCTGAGGCTAAGCTCCGTTCAGGCGATGCAGCAGGTGCAGCTGAAGCTCTTAATGTAGTTAGAAGAAGAGCTAATGCTAATCCTATCGCTAATGTTACTATCGATACAATACTTGATGAGAGAGCTCGTGAGCTTGTATATGAGGAGTTCCGTTGGGCTACTTTCCTTAGAATGAAGCCTGAGGAGTGGAAGCCTAGAATCTACAACTACGGTATGTATTCTGCTCGTCCTGGTGCTGAAGTTTATCCTAATATCCGCCGTTGGTCAGAGGATCCTTCAGATTTGAAGTTCAATCTCCTTCCTATCCCTCAGACCTACATTGACCTCAATACAGGTTCTGACGGTATGACACAGAATGAGGGTTGGGAATAATATTTCCTGACTAGATAATAATAGAAAGAGGCTGACTAAAAGTCAATATGACAGATTAGTCAGTCTCTTTTCTATTATGCTTACACAAGGGTTGGTAGGGATTGTGGAGGGCTCCGGAGCATCCTGAAGGACCTTCATTTACTTTGTCAATATACCTCTTCGTATACTTCCCAGTAAAATCTTAATTACCAAAGGAAATTATTAAAAGGATATCTTCCAGCGTGGATTTCAGCCACCATTTTATAGATATCGTTTTTCAGTTTGTCTATATTGATTTTGTTGGTAGCGGAAATGAAAATGCAAGGGCTTTTTTCATCAGCTATCCAGCTGTTCTTCAGTTCTTCAAGGCTCCTGTTCCATTTCTGCTTAGGTTCAAGAGAATACTCATCGTATTCCTCGTATTCATATGCGTCTATCTTATTGAAAACAACATATACCGGTTTGTTCCCTGCTCCTATATCCTTTAATGTCTTCTCAACAACTTCCATTTGCTCTTCAAAGTCACTATGTGAAATATCTACGACATGAACGAGAATATCAGCCTCACGAACCTCGTCAAGGGTACTTTTAAAGGCTTCTACGAGCTGTGTAGGCAGTTTCCTAATAAATCCTACAGTATCACTCAATAAGAACGGTACATTCTCAATTACGACCTTTCTTACAGTAGTATCAAGCGTAGCGAAGAGTTTATTTTCTGCGAATACGTCAGACTTGGCCAGTAAATTCATTAGAGTGCTCTTTCCTACATTGGTATAACCAACAAGAGCAAGTCTGACCATCTGTCCCCTATTGCTTCTCTGTACAGCCATCTGTTTATCAACCTTCTTAAGTTGTTCTTTAAGCCGGTTGATCCTTTCCTTCACTATACGTCTATCGACTTCTATCTGAGTTTCACCCATACCTCCTCTTGTACCTACGCCTCCACGTTGTCTTTCAAGGTGAGTCCACATTCCGGCAAGTCTTGGAAGCATATAGTTGTATTGTGCAAGTTCAACTTGCATTTTTGCGTATGAGGTCTTGGCTCTTTGGGCGAATATTTCCAGTATCAGGCTGGTTCTGTCAATGACGTGACCAACTTTTATAATTTTTTCGATGTTTCTCTGCTGCATACCTGTCAGCTCATCATCGAAAATTACGTATTCTATACAGTTTTCTTCGCAATAAACTGCTATTTCCTGAAGTTTTCCGCTTCTGATATAAGTTGCTTTTTCCGGTTTATCAAGTCTTTGGACAAATTTTCTGTCACCTATTGCACCGGCTGTTTCAGCAAGGAACTCTAACTCATCAAGGTATTCCAATACCTTTCTTTCATCATCATTCTGCCTGATAATGCCTACGAATACTGCCTTTTCAGTCTTTACAATTGCTTTATTATTATCTTCTTTCATTCAAGCTCTTATAAATCAATAAAAGGCTATCCGATAGGACAGCCTTTCCAATATTGTGTTAAAAAAATTATCTCAATTGGAATATAACAGGGAAAGTGTAGGTAACCTTTACTGCACGGTCTCTCTGCTTTCCTGGAGTCCATTTAGGTGAGTTTGATACCACTCTGACAGCCTCCTTATCAAGTGAAGAGTCAACACCGCGGAGTACCTTTACATTGGTAACTGAACCGTCAACGTTTACTGTAAACTGGAGAGTAACGCGACCCTGTACACCATTTTCCTTGGCAATTTCAGGATATACGAGGTTTGAATTCACCCATTTTGAGAACTCATTGGCATCACCGCCTTTGAATTTTGGTTTCTCCTCAACGAGCTGGAAAGGAATAGCTTCTTCCTCAACCTCTTCCTCTTCTACGGTCTCAACGTAGTCCATAATCTCAACTCCGAGGTTTGCATTATCCTCAAGGTTCATGAACATATCGTCTTCAACCTGAATGTCGTCGTCGACAATGTCAATCTGGTCAGAAAGAACAGGAATCTTTGGTGCTTCAGGTGGTGGAGGTGTTTCTTCCTGTGTAATAGGAATGATCTCTTCTTCGATCAATTCTGTAGTAACATCCTCAAATACTGTTGTTGTTTTCTCCTTTGATGTCCAGGAGAATGCTCCGAGTACAACAAGAAGAGAGATTACGAAACCAATCTCCGTGAAGAGCAATTTTCTGTTTTCGAGATTTGCTTTCTCTGATTTCTTTACTTCCATATTCCTAGTTTTAATATTTTCAAACCACGCTCAAAGTTATAAATAAATATTTTGAATTCCAATTTTTTGATTTAATAGTTGTAGATTTGCAGAAATTTTTTGATTATGATCGCATATTACACCCAGGATACGGATTTTGTATTCAAAGGAAAGCAGTTCAACAATAAGTGGTTGAGGATGGTCGCAGAGAGTGAAATCAAGAGAATTGGAGATATTTCAATCATTTTCTGCTCCGACAATTATATATTGGATGTTAATATGAAATATCTTCAACATGACTATTTCACCGATGTAATTACTTTTGATTATTGTGATGGTGATAAACTATCCGGCGACCTTTTTATAAGTGTTGACACAGTCAGAGAGAATGCAAAGCTTTATAATACTGATTTTAATGACGAATTGAATCGTGTTATGGTTCACGGTATTCTTCATTTGATAGGATACGATGACCATAGTCAGAAGGATAAACAACTCATCAGAAAGAAGGAGGACTATTACCTTTCTTTTCGCGAAGCCCTGAAAGGGTAATCGGTCTATATTTTTATCATTATGAAGAAGACTTATGATGTGATTGTAGTCGGTGGCGGTCATGCTGGATGTGAAGCAGCAATGGCTGCATCAAACATGGGCTCTTCTGTCCTGCTTATCACTATGGATATGATGGCTTTTGCAAAGATGTCATGTAATCCAGCAATAGGTGGAATAGCTAAAGGTCAGATAGTCAGAGAAATAGATGCTTTAGGCGGTTATACTGGCTTAGTAACTGATGCATCGACACTTCAGTTTAGGATGCTGAATAAGTCCAAAGGTCCGGCTATGTGGAGTCCACGTGCCCAATGTGATAAAATTGCCTTTTCACTCTTATGGCGGAAAATTCTCGAAACTAATTGTAACTTAGATATTTACGCGGATATTGCGACTTCTTTTCTCTTTGAGAATCGAAAAATTGTAGGCGTCCGTACTAATACCGGGGCAATTTTCAATTGTCAAACACTTGTCTTGACTGCAGGAACGTTCCTTAATGGTAGAATGTTCATCGGACGTACTGTCTTTGAAGGAGGAAGGATAGGAGAACTTGCTTCGCATGGACTCACAGAACAGCTTGTTTCGTTAGGAATCAAGACTGCCAGAATGAAAACAGGAACTCCACCGAGAATTGATATTTCTTCTGTTGATGTAAAAAAGCTTCCTTTGCAATTAGGAGATTCAAAACCGGAACGCTTCTCATATCTTCCTTATCTCTCCTCTGTCCAGAATGGAAGCGAACAGATGCCTTGCTATGTACTGCATACCAATAAGAATGTTCATGACATATTGAGATCAGGTTTCGCTGATTCTCCTATGTTTTCAGGCCTGATTACCGGCAAAGGTCCCAGATATTGCCCAAGCATCGAAGACAAGTTGAGAGTATTTTCCGACAAGGATTCACATCAACTTTTCCTCGAACCTGAAGGAAGAAATACGAACGAATATTACCTACAGGGTTTTTCTTCTTCACTTCCTCTGGACGTCCAGATGGATGCTCTACATACTATACCTGGTCTTGAGAATGTAAAGGTCTTCAGACCAGCCTATGCTGTGGAGTATGATTATTTCGATCCAACACAGCTTAAGGCTTCACTCGAATTGAAGAGTATCGAGAATCTTTTCTTTGCTGGTCAAGTCAATGGTACTACAGGCTATGAGGAAGCAGCTGCTCAGGGAATAATTGCCGGTATCAATGCTCATTTGAAATCTAAGGGAAAAGAGCCTTTTATCCTTAAGCGAGATGAATCTTATATAGGAGTATTGATAGACGATTTAATTACAAAGGGAGTTGATGAACCTTACCGTATGTTTACCTCGAGAGCTGAATATCGAATACTCTTAAGACAGGATAATGCTGATTTCCGCCTAACCGAAAAGTCGTACAGTATCGGTCTTGCAGACGAGTTTAGATATTCCTATACTATGAGGAAGTACGAGGATGTTCAGAATCTGTCTTCCTTCGTCCATAGTACAAATTTGACCAATAAGCAGGCAAATCCTTATCTAGAGTCTATTAATTCAGCTTTAATTACCGATTCTAAGAAGATAGCAGAACTCAGTTCAAGACCTGAAGTTATTCTTTCTGAGTTGTTAATGGTTGTTCCACGTGGAACATTACTCAAAAATAACATCAACTTTGATGATAGAATAATAAGCCTTGATGGTATGGCAAATCCAATTCTTCCAGATAATCAGAATCTGGAAACTATCAATGCTAATTATCTCCGTGAGCTTGCCGATTCTGTTGAAATAGCGATCAAATATCAAGGATATATCGATAGGGAAAAGAGAGTCGCAGAGAAGATCATGAGATTGGAGAATCTAACTATTCCTGAGAACTTCGATTTCGACAGTGTATCTGGCCTTACTATAGAGTGTAGACAAAAGCTGAAGAAATATGCTCCGCGAACTATAGCTCAAGCCTCCAGAATTTCGGGAGTCTCTCCAGCTGATGTATCTGTATTATTGGTTTATTTCGGTCGATAGAAGATAGTATAGCTTAAGATTAGAGTATCTTAAGGGCCATTTTGATAATTTCTTCGACTTTAGCGTCAGGATGGCTCTTGACAATGCTCTGTATAGCTTTGTTTATATTTGGCTTGGAGAACCCGAGCATAGTGAGTGCGCTTGTAGCCTCATCGATTTCTGCATTATTGTCGCTCTTGAATATGCTTTCAACATTGCTCCCCTCTCCTTTGACGATCTTGTCCTTCAGTTCGAGTATAAGTCTTTGAGCACTCTTCACGCCAATTCCTTTAATACTTTTGATTTTCGCTACGTTTTCTGAGAGTATCGCTTCCCGCAACTCGTCGGCACTGATAGAAGAGAGTATCATTCTGGCCGACGCTGCACCTATACCGGAAACTCCGATAATGAGCTCAAAGAGAGCTCTCTCGTCCTTGCTTGCAAAGCCGTAGAATACTTGAGTGGCATCCCTTTGGTTTACTGCTTCGTGAATGTAAATTTTGACCTGTTCCTTACCCTGGAGAAGTTCGTAGCTTTGGAGAGAAATCTCAATTCCATAGCCCATGCCGTGATTGTCAATTACGATTCTTGTAGGAGTCAGTTCTGCGATATTTCCTGAAATGTAGTCCAGCATAGTGAATGATGTTTCTACAAAGATATCAAAAAACTGAAATTACTTTAGTAAATTTGTGGTCTTCATACTAAACTTGTATGATACTTGATTGAGAAATCGATTATGAATGTAGAAATACTCAGATCACAGTTCCCTCAGCTTTCCGAATGTGTATACGGCAAGCCTCTTGTCTATTTGGATAATGCTGCGACTATACAGCGCCCACAATCCGTAATCGACAAGTGGGTATTCTTGTCTACCCATAAGAACTCAAATCTTCATAGGGCTGTCCATAAAATTGCTGCGGATGCTACTGAAGAGTATGAAAGTACAAGGGATGAAATCAGGTGTTTCATCAATGCTGCAGGCCGGGAAGAGATAATATTTACTTCAGGAACTACGGCATCCATCAATCTGCTTGCCTTTTGTTTTGGCGAGGCTTTTGTCAAGGAGGGTGACGAAATAGTGGTGAGCGAGTGCGAGCATCATTCCAATATAGTCCCTTGGCAGATGATGTGCGAGCGGAAGAAAGCACAGCTAAAAGTTTTGCCCGTGGATGATTCAGGTCATCTTCGCATTGATTTGCTTCCAGAACTCATTACAGACAGGACCAAACTGTTAAGCGTAGCTCATATTTCCAATGTCCTTGGCCTTGTTAACCCCATAAAGGAAATAATAACTTATTGTCATTCAAAGGGTTGTCTTGTGATGGTGGATGGAGCTCAGGGCATCGTTCATGAAAAGGTGGATGTTCAGGATTTGGACTGTGATTTCTATGCATTCTCCGGTCATAAGCTTTATGCGGCCCCTGGAACAGGCGTGCTATATGGAAAGAAACAGTATCTTGAGGCTATGCCACCGTATATGGGTGGTGGTGAAATGATAGCTCACGTAAGTTTTAATGCTACCAGCTATGCTCCCCTTCCGGGCAAGTTTGAGGCTGGGACCCAGAATATGGCAGGTATTCCGACTCTAAAACCTGCTATTCAGCTTGCTGAATTGACAAGGAATTCTTGTGTAGAAGCTTCTTACAGAAAGCTAAGGGATTATGTTCTGGATGCTCTTTTATCCGACAAAAGGATAAGCTTGTATGGAATCCCGCGAGATGAAAAGGTTCCACGAGGAACATCTGAGAAGATAGCACTCTTTTCATTTTGCGTCAATGGTGTTCACCACGAAGATTTGGCTCTCATCCTTGACAAGATGGGAATAGCCACAAGGTCGGGACAGATGTGCGCAGAGCCGCTGATGGACAGGTTCGGTGTCAGTGGAATGCTGCGAGCATCCTTTGCCCCATATAATACTATGGAGGAGGCGCAATATTTCATTGCCTCCCTGAATAAAGCGATAGATATGCTGCTTTAAGAAGCGGAAATGCCATCAATTAATGCACCGCTTCGGCAATTATTGATAGAACAGATGGAAAAGACATTGAAGGAAATTCAGAGTGAGATAGTGGAAGATTTTTCGCTCTATGACGAGTGGCTTGACAAGTACGAGTACCTCATTGAGCTCGGCAAAAAGCTTCCGGCATATCCGGAAGAGAAGAAGACGGAAGACAGGCTCATCAAGGGCTGTCAGTCGAGGGTATGGCTTGATTATCGCGTGGAAAACGGACGCATTGACTTCAGTGCGGACAGTGATGCCATAATTACCAAAGGTATCATCTCCCTATTGATCAGCGTGTATTCCGGCAGAAGTGCCGAGGAAATTGCTGGGGACGATTTCTCTTTTCTCGACCGCATAGGCTTGAAGGAGAATCTCTCGCCTACCAGGGCCAACGGCCTCGTGTCAATGATAGATACCATTAAGGCGGCGGCAATTGCCAATTGCCACAAACAATAAGCAAATGGAAAACGGAATCGACAACAATAAGGAACAGGAAATCCTCACTGCCGAGGATGTAAAGGAACTCGCACCTCTGTATGATAATGTGATTCTCGCATTGAAGACGGTTTATGACCCTGAAATACCTGTCAATATCTATGATCTCGGACTGATTTACGAGCTTAATATCAGGAAGAACAGAATGGTGGACATAACTATGACCTTCACGGCCCCGAATTGCCCTATGGCAGATGAGGTGCTGGCAGAGGTCAGGGCTGTCGTGCATGATGTTCCTGGAGTTAGCGGATGCAATATTGAGCTGGTTTTCGAGCCTGTATGGGACCAAAGCATGCTGTCTGACGAGGCGAGGGTCATACTCGGTTATGATCTTGATTTCGAGGACGATAATGATGTTAGTTAATAATCGTTGACAGGGGCAATGAACGTTTATTTTTCCCTTGGCAGCAATATTGGCGACAGGGAAGCGAACATCAAGAAGGCTCTGGCGATGATGGACGAGGCTTTCTCAGTCAGATACAGTGCCCTATCCTCTATCATTGAAACGGAAGCCTGGGGTTTCCGCTCCCGTCCCTTTTTGAATTGCGTCGTCCTTTACAAGCTGGATTTCGATAGTGAAAATATTGAAAATCAAGCGCTTAAGCTGCTGGATAAGCTTAAGGCAATAGAAGTGGCGATGGGGAGGAGGGAGAATATCGAATACGATGCAGAAGGTTGCAGGATCTACCATTCCAGGATAATTGACATTGACATACTCCTCATCGGCTCTGAAAAGATATCGCATCCGCGGCTCTGCGTTCCCCACCCTTTGATGTATGAACGCGAATTTGTAATGCTTCCTCTAAGGGAAATATTAGGATGAAAAGACGATTAATACTGCATTATTTAAAGAAATAAGTAAATTTGCAGTTTGTAACGAAGTAAAAGCGAAGACGATTATGACACAGGATGAACTTTTTAAAGTACTTGTAGCTCACTGCAAGGAATATGGTTTCATTTTCCCATCAAGTGAGATTTATGACGGACTTGCTGCCGTATATGATTACGGTCAGATGGGTGTTGAACTCAAAAACAATATCAAGCAGTATTGGTGGAACGCTATGACACGTCTCCACACTAACATAGTCGGAATTGACTCCTGCATTTTTATGCATCCGAGAATCTGGGAAGCATCTGGCCACGTAGGGGCATTCAATGACCCTCTCATTGACAATAAAGATTCAAAGAAGAGATACAGGGCTGACGTGCTTATCGAGGATTATCTCGGCAAGCTCGAGGAAAAGATGAACAAGGAAGTGGCCAAAGGACGCAAGAAGTTCGGAGAGGCCTTTGACGAGGAACAATTTCGCGCCACCAATCCTAACGTTCTTCGCGAAAAGGCCAAGTATGATGAGGTTCACAATCGCTATGTAGCAGCAGAGAAAGCCAATGATCTCGCTGAATATAAGCAGATTATCGTTGATTGCGGCATAGTCTGCCCTATCAGCGGTACTTGCAATTGGACTGACGTGCGCCAGTTCAACCTTATGTTTAGCACCTCGATGGGAAGCACGGCAGAAGGCGCGAACACTATTTATCTCCGTCCTGAAACCGCCCAGGGAATATTTGTAAACTATCTCAATGTTCAGAAGACCGGAAGAATGAAGATTCCTTTCGGTATTGCTCAGATCGGAAAGGCCTTCAGAAATGAGATTGTTGCCCGCCAGTTCATCTTCAGAATGAGGGAATTCGAGCAGATGGAGATGCAGTTCTTCATCAAGCCGGGCACTGAGCTCGATTGGTTCGCTAAATGGAAGGAAAACAGAATGAAGTGGCATGTCAATCTTGGAATGGGTGCTGAGAATTACCGCTTCCACGACCACGAAAAACTTGCTCATTATGCCAATGCCGCAACGGACATCGAGTTCCAGTTCCCGTTCGGCTTCAAGGAGCTCGAGGGCATTCATTCAAGAACCGACTTCGACCTTGGCAATCATCAGAAGTTCTCAGGCAAAAAGATTCAGTATTTCGATCCTGAGACCAATGAGAGCTACACCCCATACGTTATCGAGACTTCAATAGGCGTTGACCGTATGGTGCTTGCCGTCCTCTCACACTCGTATAAGGAGGAGGTACTCGAGAACGGAGAAAGCCGTGTCGTGCTCTCAATTCCTGCTCCTATTGCACCGGTAAAGGCTACAGTAATGCCTCTCGTGAAAAAGGATGGCCTGCCTGAGCTCGCACAGGAGATTCTGAGAGAGCTTCAGTTCGATTTCAATTGCCAATATGACGAGAAGGATTCAATAGGCAAGCGTTATCGCCGTCAGGATGCCATCGGTACTCCTTACTGCATTACCGTTGACCACGATTCGCTTGTGGACCGTTGCGTGACCGTTCGTGATCGCGATACCATGATGCAGGAGAGGGTTCCAATCTCTGAACTTCGTGCTCTGATCGACAAGAAGGTCAATTTGAATAACTTGTTGAGGAATCTTTAAACTGCTGATGGGGAATCAGTCAGCATACACAGTCTACGCTATCTGAAGCTGTCAAATAAGAAAGGTGGAAGGTACTCTTGGGAGTGAAGCTTGTCATAAGTTCGAGGAGCTCTCCAAGAGTACCTTCCTTCTTTGCAAATATCTTTCGCAACAAGCGTAACTGCCAAATTCAGAGATCTTTAGACCGTAAATAATCCCTTCCCGGATAAGTTATAACTTGCGAAACGTAAATTAAAATACAAGCAAAGCCTTGATAGGGAAATGGTCAGAAATGAAGGTTCTGTCCATATACGGCTTGGTCACAGTCTCATACTGGATGCAAGAAGAGAAACCGTCGTGCCAAATGTAGTCAATGCTGTCAGAAGCCCTGCCCCAGCCATTGTAGGTAAAATGGTCATCACTTACCACCGCACTCTGGCGAGCATTGCTCATCCTCTTCTTGATGCTCTCAAAAGCCGGATTGTCAAGCTCCATATTGAAGTCTCCTGTCAGCACGACAGGTAGCTTGCCCTTATTCAACTCTACTATTTTGTCAAGTACGAGCTGCATTCCGTTCTTCTGAGCTTCCGTACCGACATGGTCCAGATGAGTGTTCACGAAGAAGAAGCTTTTTCCACTGCCTTTGTCCTTCATCACTGCCCAGGTAGCGCAACGGTTGCAGGCGGCATCCCAGCCACGGCTCGGCTTGTCAGGCGTCTCCGAGAGCCAGAAAGTGCCCCATTTCTGGAGGCTGACAGTCTTCGAATTGTACATCACTGCCATAATCTCTCCACCCTTCTTTCCGTCGTCACGTCCGACCCCAACTATCTTGTAGGTCTTGTCGAACACGTCCCCCAGATATCTGAATGCCACATACTCCACTTCCTGCATACCAATAACATCGGGCATGAGGTCTTCAATCATCATCGCTGTGGCAGGATAGCGGTATTCCCAGGAGTTGGTGCCGTCCTTGCCGCTTGCCAGTCTGATATTATAACTCATTACCGTGAGTCCTTTGCGGCTCTCCTTATCTTTGGAGGACAGAGTAAACGGCATCAACAGGGTCAATGCCAGAACAGACAATAGTATTTTCTTCATTTTCTTATCTATATTCTTCATAGTCAGGCATAGCAATTTCAGTGATGATTTCCTTCAGTTGCTTGTCATCACGCGGGCAAATCATCAGGACATCATCCGTATCCACCACGATGAAATTATCTAAACCCCTGATCACTACCAGTTTATTATCTTCATCTGAATATATGAGGGTGTTCTTTGTATCCTTGTTGAGGATTTTGTGGGCCTTCAGTGCATTGCCGTCAAGATCTTTCTTGGAACGGTAACTGTGCAGAGCTTCCCAGTTTCCTATATCGTGCCATTCGAAGTCGGCAGGTACCAGCCATGCCTTGTCTGTCTTTTCCATCACCGCGTAGTCAATGGAAATCTTCATACAGCCGGCGAAGGCTTTTTCTATAAAGGCTTCCTCTTCAGGGCTGTCAAGAGCCTGCTCCCATCCGCTGAACAAGGTGGTGATTTCAGGCTGGTGTTTCTCCAGTTCTGCCCGGATGATATTTGCCTGCCATACAAATATACCGGAGTTCCAGTAGAATTCCCCGCTTTGATAGAATACTTCCGCCAGTTCCTTGTCTGGCTTTTCTGTAAAGGTTTTGACCTTCACAGGCTCGCCTTTAGGAGTCTCTACATCCGAACATACCTGAATGTAACCGAAGTTTGTGTCCGGACCATTGGGAACAACGCCAAGAGTCATCAGGGAATCGTGACATGATGCGTAATCGAGGGCTTTAAGTATGGTATCCTTGAACAGTTCGTCATCGTAAATCAAGTGATCGGCCGGTGTGGCAATCATAACGGCCTCCGGATCCCTCTTAAGAAGCTTATATGTGGCGTAAGCAAGGCAGGGGGCCGTGTTTCTGCTATAGGGTTCAAGAAACAGATTCTCATCAGAAATTTCGGGAATCTCTTTCTTTACCAGTTCTTTGTATCTCGATTGGGATGAAACGATGATATTCTCGGGAGGTATTATCTTGGCAAAACGCTCATAAGCAAGTCTGAGAAAGGATTTCCGGGACCTTGAAAGGTTCAAGAACTGTTTCGGTTTCGCTTCTCTGCTTATTGGCCAGAAACGGGAGCCTATACCTCCCGCCATAATAATGCAGTAGTAATGGTTATTGGTCATAGTGCTTCTTTTTTATACGTGTATGGGGATGTAGGCTCCTGGGAACCATTCTATCCCTATTCTTCCCCCTTCAAAAATAATGCTTATAACATCGAAACTGATGTCGGGCAGCTCAAATACTGTCGCTATCCTTTTTCTGGAATGGATATAGCGTTCAGCCGCAGCTATTATTCTTTTCTGTTTAACATAGCCGACGCTTTCCTCCGGAGCCGCGGAGAAAGGAGCCACCCGGCTCTTGACCTCCACGAAATGAAGGCCTTCCCTGTCCAATGAGATGATATCCACCTCCAGGTGACCGCTTCTCCAATTCCTTTCCAGGATGGTATGTCCTTTTTCTATCAAGTACCGGCAAGCAATATCCTCGCCTCTCCTTCCAATCTCAGCTCTTCCAGTACTCATATCCGTCTATCAATCGAATTCAACAATAGTTACTCCGCTTCCACCGAATTGGATGTGTTCATCGTGGCAATTCACGCCCGGAATGGTCCGCAGATATTTCTGTATTTCCTCCCGCAGGACGCCCGTGCCTTTTCCGTGTATGATGCGGACAGAGCCCATTCCCAGCATCATCGCATCGTCAATGTAATGCGTCACAATGTCAAGGGCATCGCCCAGCCTCTCCCCTCTTATGTCCAGCTCCGATTTGAAATTGAGCTTCCTTGCAGTGATTCCGGCATCCTCCTTCGGAGCTGAAGGTTTGGCAATCTGTTTGACCGCGACCTTGTACTCATTTGAAGAGATTCTCTCCACTCTGTCGAGAGGCATCTTGCTGCTGATGCTGCCGATAATCAGGGTGACTGCCTTGTTTGAGACTTTTGAGACCTCTCCGACCAGTCCGTTCTCTTTTACGCGAACCTTTTCCCCCACTTTTAGCGGGGCCGAGCGGAAGGCTTCGAGCCTTTTCTGTTCCTCTATTTTCTGAATCTCGGCCGGGTCCGTCACTCCCCTGCGAGCCTTTCGCTGCTGTTCTTTCTCCTTTCGCTTGCTCAGCTGCTCGAGTTTGTTCTCCAGATACTCTTCGCGCGTTTTCTGTTGTTCGCTCTTGCTTCTTTCGAGAGCTCCCAAGAAATTCTGGAGCTCCTTTCTGGCCTCCTTTGTCTGCTCCCTTTCAGCTTGAGCTTCCTTTATGGTCCTTATGGTCTTTTCAACCTTCCTATTGGCTCCGCGCACTATGTCTTCAGCCTCCTTTTTGGCCTCGTCCAGAATTTCCTTGCGCTTTTGCTTGATTTCCTCAAGCTCCTTCTGGTATTTTCCGGTTATGTTTTCAAGCGTCTTGTCGGCAACCTTGACCTTCTGGAGCTTCAGGTCGAGGACTCTGCGGTTCCGGGCGATTTGCTTGAGGTTCTTCTCAATGCCCACGAACTCCTCTCCTGCCCTGCTCTCGGCTTCCTTGACTATGCTCTCGGGCAGCCCCATCTTCCTCGCAAGCTCAAACGCGAAGGAATTGCCCGGAAGTCCGATTTCGAGCTGGAAGAGCGGGGCAATGTTCTTGGCGTCGAAGAGCATCGCGCCGTTGACGCAGCCGTTATCGCCTGAGGCGGCGTAGAGCTTCAGATTCGTATAGTGGGTGGTAATGACGCCATAGACGCCTCTGCGGTCGATTTCGCTGAGGATAGCCTCGGCAATTGCCCCTCCCGCTGCCGGCTCTGTGCCCGAGCCGAACTCGTCGATGAGCACCAGCGTCCTATCATCGGCATTGCCCAGCATATCGCGCATGTCCTTCAGGAAAGAACTGTAGGTGCTGAGGTCATTGTCAATGGACTGGTCGTCTCCTATGATGACGATGATTCTGTCGAAGATGGGCAGTTCGGACGTTTCCGATGTCGGGATGAGCATACCCCATTGGAACATATACTGCAACAGACCGGCGGTTTTCAGGCATACGGACTTGCCCCCGGCGTTGGGGCCTGAAATCATCAGAATATGCTTTTCCGGGTTGAGGGCGAGCGATGTCGGGACTATGCTCTTGCCTTCCTTCTTAAGGGCCTGTTCGAGCAGGGGATGGCGGGCCTTGCGCAAAATCAGCTCTCCCTTTTCGGAGATCACAGGCATTCCGGCAATGAAGTCCAGGGCTGTCTGGGCCTTGGCGAGGATGAAGTCTATTTCTCCCAGGAAGGAAGCAGAATCCATAAGTTCAGGAATATAAGGCCTGATAAACTCGCTGAATTCGTGCAGGATGCGGCTTATTTCGCGGCTCTCGGCAAAGCGAAGTTCTATTATTTCGTTCTCCAGACCGACTATTTCCGCCGGTTCGATGAAAGTGGTTTTGCCGGATGCCGACTCATCATAAATGAAGCCGCTGAACTTGCGTTTGTTGGTGCTGCTGACAGGGATGAGGAACTTGCCGTCGCGTATTGCTACAGAGGCGTCACTGTCCACGAGACCCTCCTCCTGTGCGCGCTTAAGAATGGCAGAAGCCCTCTTCGAAATGGCCGCCTCCTTGTCTCTGAGGCTCCTGCGTATGCTATAGAGTTCGTCGGAAGCGCTGTCCTTAATGTCCCCATAACGGTCAATAATGCCGTCAATCCTTTTCTGAATCTCGGGGAAAGCCTCGACTGTCGACGCCATGCGCTTGAGGTTGGGATAGATACCGTCCTTTATGGAATGGAAGAAATTTGTAATCTTCCTTGTGGTCTCAAGCATGGTTTTCAGCTTTCCGACTGAAAGCAGGTCAATGTTCGAACCTTCCTTGAGCAAAGGCTTCAGGAAGGGTAGCGTGTCAATGTATCCCGTTGTGGGGAAGCTGTCCTCAAACATTACGATGAGCCTCATCTCATCTGTAAGCAAGAGTCTGTTTCGTATGATTTCCTTCTTTGTGGAGAAAGACTCGTTCGCTACCCTGTCGGCGGCATATTCCGTCTCGCAGCGATCCGAAATGATTTTTCTTATCCTATCGAATCCGAGTTTCTCTTCAAGTCTGGTATCTGTCGTCATCAATCGTTCTCCTCTTCCTTTTTCTGGGCTCCATCAGCCTGGCGCGACTGGCTCAGGAGCAACGTCAACTCATTGATATTGGTTATCTTGGTCAAATTGCCGCTCCGGATGAAGGAAATGCCTCCAGTCTCCTCAGATACGACAATGATGGAGGCATCGCTCTCCTCCGACATACCGATGGCGGCCTTATGGCGCATTCCATAGCTGGCGGGAATGTCCGTCCTGGATGTAATGGGAAGCGTGCATCGCGCTGCAATAATCCTGTCGCTTCTGATGATCATCGCGCCGTCGTGCAGTGGAGAATTCTTGAAGAAGATGTTCAGTATGAGTCTTCTGCTTACGCGTGCGTCAATGATATCACCGGTTTCCACAATCTGCTGGAGCGGATTTTCGCCGGGAAGGACAATGAGCGCACCAGTCCTGTCTTCGCTCATCATTCTGCAGGCTTCGGTGATTTCCTTGGCTGTTTCTCCATCAATGTTCGCCGTCTCGGATATTCCCAGAAGACGGTTTGCCAGGTTCCTCCATTTGCCGGTGAGTCCGGAGCGGCTGCCCAATCTTATCAGGAAGTGACGGATTTCTGGCTGAAAAATCACCACAAGGGCAATGACTCCCACGTCGAGCACAGTCTTCAGGATGGCTGACATCAACCTCATGTTCAGCGACTCGGCCAGCAGGCTTGTCGCCAGCAGCATCAGTATGGCAATGAAGATATTCATCGCCGAGGACCCCCTGATCCAGCGTATGAGCACCGAAATGAGGGCTGCGACCACCAGAATGTCCACGATATCCGCGAAGGACAATCTCAAAAAACCGAATATCTCCAGCAACATAGTTTACAAATATAGACAAATATAGCGATTCTTCCCTAAAAAACCGCGTATGTGCGCGCAAAGGGAGAGGAGACCGGGACAGGTTGCGTGAATTGATAAAATAATTAAAAAATTCTAAATTATTGATTGTCAATTGAAAAAATAGTCGTATATTTGCAACCCGCAAAAGTGTGCGGAAACGTTAAAGTATTAATTAACAATTAATTATCAAACCAATGCCTGGATTAATTGGAAAGAAAATCGGAATGACTTCCGTTTTCGGTGCTGATGGTAAGAATATACCATGCACCGTTATTGAGGCTGGTCCTTGCGTTGTCACACAAGTTCGTACAGTAGAAAAAGATGGTTATGCCGCTGTACAGCTTGCCTATGACGAAAAGAAAGAAAAGCAGACCACCGCGGCTCTTAAGGGCCATTTTGAAAAGGCAGGAACCACTCCTAAGAAGAAGCTCGTTGAGTTCGAGGCTGACTTCGCAGGAGAGCTTAAACTCGGCGACTCCCTTGCAGTAGCTGATGTCATCACAGAGGACGTAAAGTTCGTTGATGTTGTCGGTACCTCTAAAGGTAAGGGTTTCCAGGGCGTCGTACACCGTCACCACTTCCAGGGTGTAGGTGGTCAGACCCATGGTCAGCACAATCGTCTCCGTCACCCTGGTTCAATGGGTGCATCATCTTGGCCTTCACGTGTATTCCCTGGAATGCGCATGGCCGGCCATATGGGAAATGAAAGAGTGAAGGTATTCAACCTTCAGGTTGTCAAGGTTATCCCTGAGCACAATCTTCTCGTAGTGAAGGGCTCTGTTCCAGGAGCTAAAGGTTCATATGTAATTGTGGAGGCTTAAGTTATGGAGTTGTCAGTTTACAAAATTGACGGATCAGAATCCGGAAAGAAGGTTGTTCTCCCAGAGAACGCATTCGGTGTGACACCTAACGATCACGCTATTTATCTCGACGTAGTACAGTATCTCGCAAACCAGCGTCAGGGTACTGCCAAGACCAAGGACCGCAGCGAGGTTGCATACAGCACCAAGAAGCTCGGTCGTCAGAAGGGTGGCGGCGGCGCTCGTCACGGTAGCTTGAAGGCTAATATTTTCGTTGGCGGAGGCCGTGTTTTTGGTCCTATGCCACGTTCATACAGAACCAAGTTGAATAAGAAGGTCAAGAGCCTCGCACGCGTATCCGCCCTTTCTTACAAGGCACAGGAGAACGCTATCGTAGTTGTTGAGCCTTTCACAATGGATGCTCCGAAGACCAAGGAGTTCGCAAAGATCCTTTCAAACATCAAGGCAGGCGACAGAAAGGTCCTCGTGATTCTTCCAGAGAATTCAACCAATATTTTCCTTTCGTCTCGTAACCTCGAGTGGGCAAATGTTATCACTGTAGACGAGATCAACACTTACGCTATTATGAATGCAAATTCACTCGTACTTGTTGACGGTGTTCAGGATATCATCTCATCACGTGTTAAGTAAGACGCTAAAAAAGATTAAGAGATGGGAATCATATTTAAGCCAATCGTAACAGAGAAACTGACGGATCAGGGCGAGAAATTGAACCGTTACGGTTTCATCGTGGACCGTAGAGCCAACAAGCTCCAGATAAAGGCGGCTATCGAGCAGATGTACAATGTCTCAGTAGCCGATGTCAACACCGCTAACTATCACGGAAAGAGAAAGTCACGCTATACCAAGTCTGGCCTTCTCCGTGGACGTATGAATCATTTCAAGAAAGCTTACATCACCCTCGTCGGAGATGATAAGATTGATTTCTATGCTAATATTTAAGGAGGACTAAACAATGGCAATCAGAAAGTTCAAACCAGTAACTCCTGGTCAGAGAAACAAGGCGATCAGCTCCTTCGAAGAGATCACCGCAAAGAAACCTCAGAAATCATTGTTGGAGCCTCTTAAGCATACCGGTGGCCGTAACAATACAGGTCAGATGACTATGCGTTACATCGGTGGCGGTCATAAGAGAATGTACCGTGTCATCGATTTCCTCCGCGACAAGGATGAGTGCACAGCTAAGGTCCTCACTATCGAGTACGACCCTAACCGTTCAGCACGTATCGCTCTCGTTCAGTATGAAGACGGCGAGAAGAGATATATCATTGCTCCTAACGGAATCAAGGTGGGACAGACCATCGCTTCCGGTTCAGGCGTAGCTCCTGAGGTCGGCAACGCTCTTCCTCTCAAGGAGATTCCTGTAGGTACACTCGTTCACAACATCGAGCTCCGTCCTGGTCAGGGTGCCGCTATGGCACGTTCTGCAGGTACCTTTGCACAGCTTGCTGCACGTGAGGGCAACTACGCCGTTCTCCGCCTCCCTTCAGGTGAGACCAGAATGGTATCTGTAGCCTGCCGTGCTACAGTTGGTACAGTATCCAATCCGGATCATAATCTCGAGTCTTATGGAAAGGCTGGCCGTAGCCGTTGGCTTGGCCGTCGTCCACGCAACCGTGGTGTCGTAATGAACCCGGTAGATCACCCTATGGGTGGTGGTGAAGGACGCGCTTCAGGAGGACACCCACGTTCACGCAAGGGTCTTCCATCAAAGGGCTACAAGACACGTAACCCTAAGGCAGCTTCAAATAAGTTCATCATTGAAAGAAGAAAGAAATAAACAGGTAATACTTTGAGATTATGAGTCGTTCATTAAGAAAAGGTCCATATATCCAGGAAGCTCTGGAAAAGAAGATTCTTGCTATGAATGAAGGTGGCAAGAAGAAAGAGGTGGTCAAGACTTGGTCTCGCGCCAGCATGATTTCACCTGACTTCATCGGCCATACTATCGCAGTTCATAATGGAAACAAGTTCATTCCTGTTTATGTTACTGAGCAGATGGTAGGTCACAAACTCGGCGAGTTCGCCCCTACACGTAACTTTAGAGGTCATTCAGGTAACAATAAGAAGTAATCACAATGGGAAAGCGTAAAAGACTTATGGCAGAAGGCCTCAAGGAGGCCAAGAAGGCTACAGCAATTGCCAAGCTGAATGACGTTCCTACCTCACCTCGCAAGATGCGCCTCGTTGCAGACACCATCAGAGGAGTCGAGGTTAACCGTGCGCTCGATCTTTTGAAGTTCTCCAAGAGAGAGGCTTCAATCCGTCTCGAGACTCTCCTCCGCAGCGCTATTGCAAACTGGGAGGCTAAGAATCCTGAGAATACCAAGGATCTTGACAACGGTAACGTATACGTTAAGACCATTATGGTGGATGAGGGACGTACGCTCAAGAGAATCCGCCCATGCCCTCAGGGAAGAGCAGGACGCATCCGCAAGCGTTCAAACCACGTTACAGTAGTTCTTGATGTTAAACCAGCAGCAGTAGAGGAGTAATATTATGGGACAGAAAACTAATCCTATCAGCAACAGAATCGGTATCACCCGTGGTTGGGACTCTAACTGGTGTGGTGGAAACTACGCAGAGAAGATTGCAGAAGACTACGAGATCCGCAAATATCTTACAAACCGTCTTGCAAAGGCCAGCCTTTCAAAGATTGTTATTGAGAGAACCCTCAAGCTTATCACTGTAACTATCCATGCAGCACGTCCAGGTGTCATCATCGGTAAGGGCGGCCAGGAGGTTGACAAGCTTAAGGAAGAGCTCAAGAAGGTAACCAAGAAGGATGTTCAGATCAACATCTTCGAGGTTAAGCGTCCTGAGGTAGACGCACACATCGTAGCAGACAGCATTGCCCGCCAGATCGAAGGCCGTGTTTCATACAGACGCGCTATCAAGATGGCAGTAGCCAACACTATGAGAGTTGGTGCAGAGGGTATCAAGGTTCAGATCAGCGGTCGCGTCGGCGGTGCTGAAATGGCTCGTTCGGAGATGTTCAAGGAGGGTCGTACACCTCTCCACACCTTCCGTGCAGACATTGATTACGCTCTTGCAGTAGCAAACACCAAGGTTGGTTGCCTCGGTATCAAGGTTTGGATCTGCAATGGCGAGCGTTACGGAAAGCAGGATCTCTCACCTAATTCAGGTGTTGCAGCAAATGCTCAGGCAGCATCAGGACGCAATGACCGTCGTTCAGACCGCGGTCCACGTCGTGGTGACCGTCGTCCTCGCAGAGACAACAACCAGAAGTAATTTTCTTTACGGAAATTTGACTATATTAGTGCCGTTGCCGTCAGGGAACGGCACTTTTGTATCTACAGCTCCTTTATTGCAAGCGCGATCGGCAGATAAGGACTTTATAGTTCGCAGGAATGGATATCAGGGAACAGATCAAATCATTGCCGCACTCCCCCGGAGTATACAGGTATTATGATGCCTCGGGAAAGGTCATATATGTGGGCAAGGCAAAGGACCTCTTCAAACGTGTCCATCAGTATTTTGTTGCCCCTGAGCGACTTAACACCAAGACTCGCGTGCTGGTCTCCAAAATAGCCGATCTTCAGTATTCGGTGGTGGACAGCGAAGCCGACGCGCTCCTGCTTGAAAACAATCTCATAAAGCAATACAAGCCAAAGTACAATATACTGCTGAAAGACTCCAAGACCTATCCTTGGATTTGTATCAGCAACGAGCCTTTTCCGCGTGTCTATCTCACCAGGAAAGTAGTACAGAACGGCTCCCGTTATTTCGGGCCGTACAGCTCTGTCCTGCACGCCAGAAACCTGCTTGATTTCTTCAATTCCAACTACCGTCTGCGCTCCTGTAAACTCAAAATAGACTCCGAAAGCATACTTAGAGGCAAGATGAGACCCTGCCTCGATTATCAGATCAAGAAGTGCAGGGGCTGCTGCATAGGTGCCGTTTCAATGCAGGAGTATAAGCTTGATATTGAGGAGATTGTGTCCCTGTTGAAAGGCAGTGCAGCTGAAATAGTCCAGCAGTATCGCCAGCGTATGATGCAGGCAGCGGAACAATTGGACTTCGAGACAGCTCAGATCTATAAGGAGAAGCTGGCATTGCTCGAGAACCACTACTCCAAATCCATCATCAGCGGTGCCAGGGATATCAATGCCGATGTGTTCTCCCTCGTTTTCGATAATGCCGATGCTTATGGCAATTTCCTCAGAATACGCTCAGGCAGCATAGTCCAGTCCCTGAATCTGGGCTTCAAGATGAATATCGAAGAGGAACAGGCCTCCGTTCTCAGCTGTTTCATTGCAGAAATAGAATCGAAGTTCGGCAAGCTCTCGCACGAGGTTATTGTCCCTTTCCTGCCGGATGTCGAGATTCTCGGGGTGGAGTTCAAAATTCCTGTAAAGGGCGACAAGCTGGCATTGCTCTCACTCAGCGCAAAAAACGCAAAGGAATACCAGTTCAATTCATTGAGGCAGCGCGAGCAGACCGATCCGGAGACCTTCAAGGCTGCGGTGGTCGAGGAATTGCGCATTGCCCTGGGCATGAAGGAGGCGCCGGTCCATATGGAGTGCTTCGACAATTCGAACATACAGGGCACGAATCCCGTTGCCTCCTGTGTCGTTTTCCGCAATGGCGTGCCTTCGAAGAAGGATTACCGCCGATTCAAGATAAAGACCGTCATTGGCGCAAACGATTATGCTTCGATGAAGGAAGTAGTGAACCGCCGCTATTCGCGTATGCTCGAGGAACATCCCGAGGACCTGCCCCAGCTCATTGTTATAGATGGAGGCAAGGGGCAATTGGGCTTCGCCTACGAGGCGCTCAGGGAGCTGGGATTAACCGACAAGCTCACCGTAATCGGTCTTGCAAAGCGACTGGAGGAGGTAATACGCGTTGGGGACCCTTATCCCCTCTTCCTCGACCGCAACTCTCAGGCTCTTAAATTGCTCCAAAGGATAAGGGATGAGGCTCACCGTTTCGGTATCACCTTCCACCGCAATCTACGCAGCAAAGCTCAGGTAAAATCGGCGCTGAGGGATATCAAGGGCGTTGGTGAACAGACCGAAAACCGGCTCCTCATGCACTTCGGGAGCGTTGCCCGGATAGCCTCTGCAAGCATTGAGGACATTGCTGCACTCGTTGGCGCACAGCTGGCCGAGCGCATACACAAATCATTGAACGAAAAATGAAGAACGAAGAAAAATTCAATAAATTGTTCAGCGCCTTCGTGCTGATAGGTATGACTGTGGCGCTTGTGCTCACCACAGCCCTCAAACTGGGTGATTCTACAGGCGGAAAGATCTTGCTTCTGGTATCCGCATTCGGCTCGCTGATGGGCGTTATGAGCACTGTATTTTCAGCCAATGGCAATATTCTTACCTTCCTGTTCGGTTTCCTGGATGTGAGTATCTACGGAGTGATCTGCTTTATCAACTGGAGAAATGGGGGCACAGGACTCGGGAATGCATTGCTCCACCTGGTCTATTTTGTGCCTATGCAGTTCATAGGTCTGGCGCAATGGCGCAAGAGTGGCGCTTCAAGCACCGATAAACCGGCAGCAAAACGTCTTGATGCCCGTGGGTGGCTGATTACTTCCCTGCTCTTGCTGCTGGGCTCTGTGGCCTTATATTTCATTTTGGCTCACTTTGACAAGTCAGCGGCCGGCACTTTCCTGAAATGGTCAGTAATCCTTGACGTTATTACCCTGGCTTGCAATATTTTGGGCCAGCTCTTTATGTCAAATGCCTATATGGAACAGTGGTTTTTCTGGATAGGAGTCAATATTTTCTCCATACTTATGTGGTCCTGGACCCTTTCGCAGACAGGCGGTTCCTATGCATTGATTTACATCATCAAGTATAGTTTTTACCTTATTAACTCAATTTACGGACTGAGGATATGGTTGGCTCTCAGCCGCAAGGAGGCATAAGTTTTGTTTTTTAGAAATTATTTACTACCTTTGCTGAACTTTACTGACAGTGTATTTTCAAACATAAACTAATTAATTACTACTATGCAGTACGAGGAAATCGTAAAAAAAGTAAAGGAGATCATCGTTGACAAGCTTGGAGTTGAGGAGTCAGAGGTAACTGAGTCTGCAAACTTCACAAATGATCTCGGAGCTGACTCTCTTGATACAGTTGAGCTCCTTATGGAGTTCGAAAGAGTGTTCGGTATCAAAATTCCAGATGAGGAAACAAACTCTATCGCTACTGTCAAGGACGCTTGCGACAAGGTCGCAGAGAAACTTAGCTAATCAGAGCGGTAAAGACAAAATTTCAGAGGCTGACGACTTTTTCGTTTAGCCTCTTTTTTTGTGCCCTGCTTCCTATAGAGTCCCAAAAATAGCGGCCGATAATCACTTATCAGCCGCCTTGTATGGGAAATGATTACTCTGTCTATTTCTTTGGTACAGAATAGATTACCTTTAGCTTAGGTGTTCTTCCGTTAGTTGCTCCCGGAGCATTGAGAACGGCCTTGAAGAACCTGTCCTTGTCCAGGGATACAGTCGAACTCGAACTGTTGGTGTTGGAGTTCATACCGCTGGCGTACATTGACATAAGATAATAGCTCATATAGTTGTTGTAGCCGTAGCTGTCATAGCCATATCCGCCGTAGCCATAACCGTAGCTGCCGTAGCCGCCATAACCACCGTACATCATATTCATATAGTTCATGTATGACAGAGCACTGTAGTAATCGTTCATTGAATTGCTGGAAGAACTCTCTTCTTTTGAAATCTCCATGCTCATAGGCAGGAACCAAACATCGTAGTTTGATATATCTGCATCGTTCTTAAGGCTGAGCAGTTTCTGCAGATGGAAGGTGATGTCAGGAGAATAAGTGAGGGTGGACCTGTTAATCTGACCTTGGTCATCAGTCTTCGAAGAGGAATTTGAAATGGACGCGTAGGTAACGCCTTCAGACGAACTGAGCCTACAGGTAGGACTGAGGTAGAGCGGGTATTGGTACATCAGTTTATAGTCCTCAGGGAATTCGAAAGGCAGAATGATGGAAGCCTTGTTGATAATGGCCTGTGAAGGGTCTCCGTACTGGGCTATCTCGCTGCGTACCAGGCGGATAAGTTCCTCAGCAGGAACAACAGGCTTCAAACCTGCACCACCTTCATAGAGAAGCGTGCCTTTTCTGCCGACATTCTTGCCTGCACTTTCGTGTGTTACGGTGTTGAAGCAGAACTGAGGGAATTTGTAGGATGAGTTCATGGATTTCTCGTATGCCAGGGAGTCAAGGTTGTACATATTGTCGGCACTGAGGATAAAGAAGAAACTTGAGTCCTTTCTTACACCATTGTACTCCCCTGAGAATGAAAGCTTTGCATAGTCTTTTGTAAGTGAGCCGTAGTCGGTGTTCAGACCAAGCTGGAGCTGGAACATATTGATGCGTCCGCCATTACCCACGGGATCGTCAGTGCTTATGACTATACCCGGGTACTTCTTTAAATAGCTGTCCATATCCTTGAGGTCATCCAGGCTGATCTGCATATACTTCTCTCCGAAAGCCCTGTTGAAGTCAAAGGACAATGAATCAGAGCCGTTGTAAACCGGAATGCCCTTGGTGATTCTCTTGTCTCCGTGCTTGAAACTGCGGGTGAAATCCGAAGCGGTGAAGTCAAGAGGCTCGCTTAACTCATATACATTGATATTCTGGATAATACGGGCATTGTTCTCGTCTGAACATGAAATGGTATCCTTGGCCACAGTGAAGTGGAAGCTGCGGAATTCAGGATTCTTACCGAAATCAAGGGTGTCGGCTATCGGCACGAGGGTCAGTGCGCAGGTCCTGGTGGAAAGTCCGAAATCCTCATCCCTTATAGAACCCAGTGTCATTCTGGTATTGGAGAAACCGGAAAGACTGTCCAGCATTCTCAGCTGTATGTCCTCAATATCGAATTCAACAGTATGAATTTCGTATTGCTGGTCCATCGGAATCAAAGATGAACCCAGTGTATTGTCCACGTGTACACAGGACTGGCTGACAGAGATGGCAAGGCTTGCGGCAATCAAGAGGCCGAAGCTGCCCGAAGCTTTAAGTTTCATACTCTAAAGTTGATCGTAAAATGCATTGTACTCGTCAATGTACCTGCCGCTCCTGATGTCTTCCTCATTGTATTGGAGGGTAGGAAGTCCGAGCTCCCCGCAGTATGATGCGATTTCATCTTCGATGTCGGGAGACCCGAAAATAATGCCGTCCGAGTACGAAGCGGCTGTTTTCGCAAGATTTATGCCATCCGGCACGGCGAGGAAAGGCACATCTTCCTTTGTTATATTGCCGAAAAGGACTGTTTCCTGGAAATTGTTACCGAGTGATTCCTTCGGGGTGTCATTGTAAATGGAGAGAACGATCTTGCTGTTCGCGAATATCGGATCGTCCTTGTATGCTTTCTTGAGATAGAGAGGCAATACTTGTGAAATCCATCCCTGGCAGTGTATGATGTCCGGAGCCCAACGGAGCTTCTTCACTGTTTCGAGGACTCCGCGTGCAAAGAATACTGCCCTCTCGCCATTGTCCTCGAAAAACTTGCCGTTTTCGTCGCAGAACACCTGTTTGCGCTTGAAATAGTCCTCATTGTCAATGAAATACACCTGAATTCTGGCGGCTGAGATGGACGCCACCTTGATGATGAGAGGACGGTCCATATCTCCAATGATGATGTTCATTCCGGAAAGACGGATAACGTCATGGAGCTGGTTCTTTCTCTCATTGATGCAGCCGAAACGCGGCATGAATGAACGTATCTCCTTCTTCCTTTCCTGAATTCCCTGAGGGAGCTTTCTTCCTATAGATGAAATCTCTGTCTCCGGAAGGTAAGGGAAAATCTCGGAGTTTACGAATAGAACTCTTTTTGTTGTGTCGGCCATTTTACAATTCTTTTCTTAAACTGCGAAGGTACGAAAAAAACTCGGTTTTCCCTACATTGCAATTATTTAACTTAATTTGATTATCTTTGGAAGTTGATTTCTTTGAAGAATCTGGCACTTATTTTATGTCCAAGGTGGAAAACAAAATGATGCGCAGGCGTTTGCGCAGCGCGTATATGTCCTCGGTCCTGAGCATAAGCCTCGTGCTGTTGCTTGTAGGATCGGCCGCTCTGCTGCTTGTCAATGCCCACAATGTGACCGACTATTTCAAGGAAAACATGAAGCTCTCAATCCTGATGAAGCCCGAAGTAAGCGATGCCGGGGCTCTTGAATACCAGGTTGAACTTGACGCCCAGCCTTTTGTCCACTCCACCGAATTCATTTCCAAGGCCCAAGGCACACGGGAGATGGAGGCAATGCTGGGAGAAGGTTTCCTGGAAGTATTCGAGACCTCCCCTATTCCGGCTTCGATCGATATCAGGCTAAGGGCCGACTATGTGGCGCTTGACAGCATAGAGAGAGTAAAAAGCATAATCATGAAATCCCCGGTCGTGGATGAGGTGAGCTACCAGCAGACCCTGATCGAAGCTCTGAACGAGAATATTCAGAAGATTTCCTTCGTTCTCGCCATCTTCATTGCCCTGCTGCTTTTCATCTCCTTCGTGCTCATCGGCAATACCGTGAGGCTCAGTGTCTTTGCCCGCCGGTTCACCATCCATACGATGAGGCTGGTAGGTGCCACACGCTCCTTCATCAGGCGTCCATTCCTGCTTCAGGCCGTGTTCCAGGGTATAATTTCTGCTTTTGTGGCAATACTCTTCCTGCTCGGTATACTGTATTTCGTAAAGAAGGAGTTCATCCAACTCTTCGAAGTGTTCCAGCTCGGCAGCCTGCTTGCGGTGCTCGGCATAGTGCTCCTTTCCGGCGTAGTAATATGCGTGGTCAGCACCTTCTTTGTAGTGAACCGCATAGTCTCGTCCAGTCGGGACGAGTTGTATTATTGATTTGAAATTGATTGCAATAATGAAAGAAAACGACAAAATGGCAATAACGCAGAAGGGTCTTCTTCTGCTTCTTGCCGGCCTCATCCTGATGTTGGTCGGCTACGCACTTATGGTTGGCGGCGGCAGCGATGACCCTCAGGTCTTCAACTATTCCATGTTCAATTTCCGGCGCCTGGTTCTCGCACCCGTGGTCATTGTCGCCGGCATCATTGTCATAATAATCGGAATTATGGGCCGTTTCGGCGGAAAACAGAGGGAGGATTAAGAGATGAACTGGTTGCAAGCTATCATTCTGGGGCTGGTCCAGGGCCTGACGGAGTTCCTTCCTGTCAGCAGCAGCGGCCATCTGGCCATATTCAAGGAGATGCTCGGAGTCGAGATTTCCGAGGGACTCGTTTTTGAGGTTACAGTGCATGCGGCGACGGTACTGGCGACCATTGTTGTGTTCAGAAAGCAGATTTGGGGACTGCTCTGCGGTCTTTTCAAGTTCAAATACAATGACGAAACCGACTACGTTCTGAAAATTGCCATTTCGATGCTCCCTGTCCTGATTGTGGGGCTCTTTTTCAAGGATTATGTCGAGCAGCTCTTCTCATCGCTGCTGGTGGTCGGAATCGCATTGCTCATTACGGCTTTGCTCCTCTTCTTTTCCGACAGGAGCCGGAAGGATGTGACTGAGAACGCTCATCGCAATGGAATCGGCTGGTGGCAGGCTTTTGTGATCGGTATCGGTCAGGCCGTGGCCGTGCTGCCGGGGCTCTCGCGCTCAGGAACCACCATCAGTACGGGTTTGCTCTGCGGTGTGAAACGTGAGGTCGTGGCACAATTCTCCTTCCTGATGGTCCTCGTTCCCATTCTGGGAGAGGCCTTCCTGGACCTTGTGGGCGGTGATTTTGCGGCTTCGCAGATTGAGCTGCTGCCATTGCTTCTGGGCTTTGCTGCAGCCTTCTTGTCCGGGCTTTTTGCCTGCAAGGTAATGATTGCCCTTGTCAAGCGCGCCAAACTCAAGTGGTTCGCACTCTATTGCGGACTTGTCGGTGCAGCAGTCATCATTGCCCAACTCTTTTAGCTTATGGACGGTCGGAATCTGGTCTTTTTTGCATCCGACATTCATTTGGGGCTCGAAGTCGGAGATCCGGTCGAAAGGGAGGCTCGTTTCGTGCGTTTCTTGAGGGGGATTCCTGTGGAGAGGACCGAGGCGCTGTATCTGCTTGGCGACGTCTGGGATTTCTGGTACGAGTATAGAGACGTGGTTCCGAAGGGATATGTCAGGGTTTTCGCCGCTTTGATGGACCTTATCGAGGACGGGGTGCAGGTCTTTGTCTGTCCCGGCAATCACGATATGTGGATGTATTCCTATCTGCAGTCCATGGGAATCAAAGTCGTCGACCAACCCCTGGTGGTCGAGCATTCGGGCAAGCTTTTCTGCCTGGGACACGGTGACGGTCTGGGCCCCGGCTTGCGTTCTTACAAAATGATGAAGGCAGTCCTCCGCAATGGTGCTGTTCGCCGTCTCTTCAGTATGCTCCACCCCTGGATAGCCTTCCGCATTGCCCGGGGCTGGTCGCGCGGCAGTCGTCTGTCCCATAATGAAAAGTATAGATTCAAGGGTGAGCAAGAGCCTCTGTATCAATATGCTGAAGCATACTCACGCGAGAGGAAGGTGGACTATTTCATCTTCGGTCATTATCATTGCCCCGTAGATATGCCTCTTGGCAATGGGGCAAGATTTCTGGTGCTCGGCGACTGGATCGACAGCAGCGATTATCTGTACTTCAACGGGATTTCGGTCTTGACAGGCCACTCCATGAAAACGGAATAATAGAGCTCATCGAACTCGCCCCTCTCCCATGCCTTCACAAGTTCTTCGGTCTCCCTATCCTTGCCCTTGGGGTCGTAAGGAGTTTTGAGATTCTGCCCGAAAAGGCGCGCAATTCCCTGCCAGAAAACAGCGGCGAAGCCGTTTTTGTAGTCTTTCACAATCTTGTATGAGGTTCTGCCAAGCTCCCTGTCCACGAGCCTGCAGAGCAATTGCCCTTGGGAGACTGTCATTTTTCTGATTACTGGCTCGAACTCGTGCAGAAGCTCGTTCTGCCAAGCATTTATGTATGCATCCTCCTTGCTGCCCTTGAGATTTTCAGCGGCAATCGTCCTGTCCACCTCCGCGACGAGCCTTTTCGCCATCAGAGCGTAAGGGTACACCTTGTTGAAGTTGTGTACGAGTTTGTAGTATTGCCGCCAATCCTTCCTTTCCCGTCTTGTCCCCTTCGGCATGCACCACACCGGGGGTAATGAGTCAAAGTAAGTCGTGTCCCCGGGGCTCTCGACCCGGTATGCCATTGGATAGCCTTGTACCTTTTTCGAGGTCTGCGCCTCAGTTGAAGGACAATGCAGGAAGGCCAGCAGGGCTGCTGCCGCCGTCATCAGGCATATTCGGGACCATCTTTTCATTCTTGCAAATTTAGTCATTATCGAAACAAGGAACAAATTTCCCCCAAATCCTATGCCATAAACGGCATTAAGCTCTGTCGAAAAGTGCCGGAACTTTTTTTTGCGCTCTTTGTTAACTGTTTGAAAACACGTCTGTTAGATGTCATAAACCCATGTCGAAAATGTGTAAATTTTCTTATGAAAAAATTTTATTTTCAATTTTTTTTTGTAACTTTGCAGTCCCAAAATTGAGGAGAAGTGCGCCCAACCAGCTGATTCTCAGGATTTTAGGGATAAAAGGAAATTTATTATTAAAGTAATAAGGAAATGTTACAACCTAAGAGAACAAAATTTAGAAGGGAACAGAAAGGCCGTATGAAAGGTATGGCCCAGAGAGGTAACCAGCTTGCATTTGGTTCTTTCGGCATCAAGACCCTTGAAAACTGCTGGCTCACAGCACAGCAGATTGAGTCCGCTCGTCAGGCTATTTCACGCTATATGAACCGTGAGGGTCAGATCTGGATCAGGGTATTCCCTGTGAAGCCAGTCACCAAGAAGCCGCTCTCAACCCGTATGGGTAAAGGTAAGGGTGATCCTTACGGATATGTTGCCCCTATCACTCCTGGTCGTATCCTTTTTGAGGCTGAGGGCGTATCTCTCGCAGTCGCTAAGGAGGCTATGCGCCTTGCCGCTAACAAACTCCCTGTAGCTACAAAGTTTGTTGTACGTAGAGATTATGTTGAATAATAATTTAATGGAGTAAGAAAACAATGAAAATTTCAGAAGTACGCGAAATGTCTGTAGCAGATCTCCGCGACCGTATCGAGATTGAAAAGGCAAATCTTGATTCTATGAAGATCAATCACGCTATCTCTCCATTAGAGGATACGTCAAAGTTTAAGAAGACCCGCCAGGATATCGCTCGCATGATCACTATCCTCGCTGAGAAAGAAAAATCACAGAACTAACATTGAAGACTTATGGAAAGAAATCTTCGTAAGGAAAGAATAGGAATTGTGGTCAGCAACAAGATGGACAAGACCATCATTGTGGCAGTTGAAATTAAGGAGAAGCATCCTTTGTACGGTAAGTTCGTAAAGAAGACCACCAAGTTTGTTGCACAGGATGAGAAGAATGAGTGCGGCATCGGCGATACCGTCCGCATTATGGAGACCCGTCCTCTCAGCAAGACCAAGAATTGGAGATTAGTTGAAATCGTAGAAAAAGCAAAATAGTATATGATACAGCAGGAATCACGTTTACAGGTGGCCGACAACAGCGGCGCAAAGGAGGTACTTTGCATCCGTGTGCTTGGCGGTACACATCACCGTTATGCTACCGTAGGCGACAAGATCGTCGTAGCAGTCAAGAGTGCCATCCCTGGCGCAGATGCCAAGAAGGGTACTGTTACCAAGGCTGTAGTGGTACGCACCAAGAAGGAAATCCGCAGAGCTGATGGCTCTTATATCCGTTTTGATGACAACGCTTGCGTTCTTCTCAATAACGCCGGCGAACTTCGCGGAACCCGTATCTTCGGCCCTGTTGCCAGAGAGCTCCGTGATGAGTATATGAAGATTGTTTCACTGGCACCTGAGGTCCTTTAATACATTTGAGAATATGAAAAAGATGCATATTAAGAAAGGTGATACCGTGTATGTGAATGCCGGTAACGATAAGGGAAAGACAGGTAAGGTGCTTTCAGTGATCCCATCAGAGAACCGTGCTGTCGTTGAGGGTGTGAACATCGTCAAGAAGCACACCAAACCAAACGCAAAACAGCCTCAGGGTGGCATTATCGATCAGGAGGCTCCAGTAAATGTATCAAACCTTCAGCTCATTGATCCGGCTTCAGGAAAGCCGACCAGAGTAGGTCACAAGTTTGTTGACGGAAAGAAGGTACGTTACGCTAAAAAATCAGGAGAGGAGATTAAGTAATTATGGCAAAGAAAGCAAACGCATCTGTTGAGGCAAATGTTCTGCCTGCAGGATATGTACCTACTCTCAAGAAGGTCTATAAGGAGGAAATCGTAGACAAGCTCATGAAGCAGTTCGGTTATACAACCGTAATGCAGTGCCCTAAGCTCGTCAAGATTACCCTTAATGAAGGTGTCGGCCAGGCTACCGGTGACAAGAAGATTGTCGAGGAATCAGCTGCTGAGCTCACTCTCATCACCGGCCAGAAGGCAGTGGTTACAACTTCTACCAAAGATATTTCAAACTTCAAGCTCCGTAAGGGTATGCCTATCGGCGCAAAGGTTACACTTCGTGACGTGAAGATGTATGAGTTCCTCGAGAGGCTCATCCGCGTTACTCTTCCACGTATCCGTGACTTCAACGGTGTTGCTGAGAAGATGGACGGTCAGGGTAACTACACTCTCGGTCTCAAGGAGCAGATTATCTTCCCTGAAATTGACATCGACAAGAACCCTCGTATCCACGGCCTTGAGATCACATTTGTGACCACAGCCAAGACTGATGAAGAGGCTTATGCCCTTCTCAAGGAGTTCGGTCTTCCATTCAAGAAACACAATAAATAAGAGATATCCATGGCAAAAGAATCAATGAAGGCCCGCGAGGTAAAGCGCGCCAAGTTAGTTGCTAAGTACGCTGAGAAGAGAGCTGCTCTTAAGGAGGCAGGCGATTACGCTGCCCTCGACAAGCTCCCTAAGAACTCTTCTCCGGTACGTCTCCACAACCGTTGCTCTCTTACCGGACGTCCAAAGGGATATATGCGTGAGTTCGGCCTCAGCCGTATTCAGTTCCGCGAGATGGCTGCAAGCGGCCTCATCCCAGGAGTCAAGAAGGCAAGCTGGTAGTAAACAAGGACGCACAGGCGTCGACAATACATAAATATTAACAATCGGATATCGGGCGTCAATGACGCCGGTCCACAAAAAAGACAAAAAAATGACTGATCCAATTGCAGATTACCTCACAAGAGTTCGCAATGCTTACCTCGCAGGTAAGAAGGTAGTGGAGATTCCTGCATCCAAGATGAAGGTCGCTATTACCAAGATCCTTTGTGACAAGGGCTACATCCTCAGCTACAAGGTGGTTGACGAGAAGCCTCAGGGCACCATCAAGATTGCCCTTAAGTATCATCCTCAGACCAAGACCGCTGCTATCAAGAAGATTGAGCGCGTGTCAAAGCCAGGTTTGAGAAAGTATACCGATGTTGAGAATATGCCAAGAGTACTTAACGGTCTCGGTATCGCTATCCTTTCAACATCAAAGGGTGTCATCACTGACAAGGAGGCTAAGGAGCTGAACGTCGGCGGTGAGGTATTATGTATCGTTTATTAATGTTATTAAGATTCCAAAAGAATGTCAAGAATTGGTAAATTGCCTGTAAACCTTCCGGCCAACGTGAGCGCAGAGCTCCTCGATGGCAACGTTGTAAAGGTTAAAGGACCTCTTGGTGAGATGTCACAGAAAGTAGATGCTGACATCAAAGTCACTATCGAGGGAAATCAGATTAGTTTTGCTCGTCCTACAGACCAGCCACGTCATCGTTCAATGCACGGTCTCTACCGCGCTCTCGTACACAATATGGTTGTAGGCGTATCACAGGGCTTCGAAACGAAGCAGGAGTTTGTCGGTGTCGGTTACCGTGTTGAGGCAGCCGGCCAGATGGTTACTATGAGCTTGGGCTATTCACACTCAATCCAGCTTCTCCTCCCTGCCGAGGTAAAGGCTGAGACTCCTCAGGTCAAGAAGGGTGAGAATCCTGTCCTCGTCCTCAAGAGCTGTGACAAACAGCTTGTTGGCCAGGTAGCCGCTAAGATCCGTTCATTCCGTAGGCCTGAACCATACAAGGGCAAGGGTATTAAGTTCGCTGGTGAGCAGCTTCGTCGCAAGGCTGGTAAGACTGCATCCGCTAAATAATAGGAGATTGAGTTATGGCATTGAATAGAATTGAAAGAAGAAGAAGAATTCATTACCGTATACGCAAACATGTTAGTGGTACAGCTGAGAAGCCAAGAATGGTTGTATTCAGAAGTAACAAACAGATTTACGTACAGGTAGTCGACGACGAGCAGGGCAAGACTCTTGTTGCTGCTGCATCAAATGACACTGCTCTTGCAGCTGAGTGCAAGGGTAAGAGCGGTATCGAGGCTGCTGCCATTGTCGGCAAGGCTATTGCAGAGCGTGCGCTCGCTAAGGGTATCGATACTATCGCTTTCGATCGTGGAGGTTATCTTTTCCACGGAAGAGTTAAAAGTTTGGCAGATGCCGCCCGTGAAGGTGGCCTTAAATTCTAATTTTTAGACTATGGCAAATACAAATGTTAAAAGAGTAAAGACATCTGACCTTGAGCTTAAGGACAGACTTGTTGCCATCCAGAGAGTAACCAAGGTTACTAAGGGTGGTCGCCACTTCCGCTTTGCAGCAATTGTAGTCGTAGGTGACGAGAACGGCGTTGTAGGCTATGGTCTTGGTAAAGCCAATGAGGTTACTTCCGCTATTGCAAAGGGAGTTGAGGATGCAAAGAAGAATCTCGTAAAGATTCCTATCATCAACACTACCATTCCTCACGAGCAGGAGGCAAAGTTCGGTGGTTCACGCGTATTCATGAAGCCTGCGGCTCCCGGTACCGGTGTGAAGGCAGGTGGTGCTATGCGTGCAGTGTTCGAGTCAGCAGGTATTCAGAACGTGCTTGCGAAGTCAAAGGGTTCATCTAACCCTCATAACCTCGTAAAGGCTACCATCGCTGCTCTTACAGAGATGAGAGATGCTTATACTGTTGCAGGTCTCCGCGGTATTCCAATGAGTAAGGTATTTAACGGATAGGAGGACTCGATTATGGCAAAACTCAGAATCACACAGGTTATTAGCAAGAACGGCGAGACAAAAAGGCAGATTGCAAATCTCCGTTGCCTCGGTATCCGTAGAATGCATCAGACAGTAGAGGTGGAGAAGACTCCGGTTTCTTTGGGTCAGCTCGAGAAGGTTCGTCACCTCGTTAAAGTTGAAGAAATAGACTAGAGGAGGACGGAATTATGAAACTTGAGAATTTGGCACCTGCCAAGGGTGCAACCAAGAAATGTAAGAGAGTAGGTCGTGGTGAGGGCTCAGGTAAGGGTGGCACTGCTACCCGTGGTACCAAGGGTGCTCAGGCACGCGCAGGTTACGAGCATAAGATTGGCTTCGAGGGTGGTCAGATGCCTATCCAGAGACGCCTTCCTAAGTTCGGCTTCAAGAACCCTACCAGAGTTGAGTACAGAGCTATCAACCTCAAGACCATCCAGGGTCTCGCTGAGTCTCTCGGTGTTGCAGAGCTCGGTATCAATGATTTCATCGCTGCAGGTTTCGCTTCAAAGGGCGAGCTTGTAAAGGTACTCGCTGTAGGCGAGATTTCAACAGCTGTAGTAGTAAATGCCAACGCCTTCTCCAAGTCAGCAGCCGAGAAGATTCAGGCTGCAGGTGGCAAGGCAGTTGTAATTGAATAATCGCGATGAAGAAATTTATTGAGACAATCAAGAATATCTTCAAGATTGAGGAATTGCGCAAGAGGCTCGGTTATACCGCCCTGCTTATCCTGATTTATAGATTCGGATGCCAGATAGTGCTTCCGGGTATAGATCCGGCTATGCTTGCCGCTTTCCAGAGCAATTCTCAGCAGGGTCTCGTAGGCCTTCTGAATATGTTCTCCGGCGGAGCTTTCGGTAATGCTTCAATCTTTGCGTTGGGTGTGATGCCGTACATCTCGGCATCCATCATCATTCAGCTTCTCGGTGTATTCGTACCTTACTTCAAAAAACTTCAGATGGAAGGTGAGAGCGGCCGCAAGAAGATGAACCAGTACACCAGATATCTGACCATCCTTGTACTCTGTATCCAGGGTCCTGCTTATTTGGCAGGTCTTCACAATCAGATTCCTGGTCAGGCATTTGTAGCTGTAAACCAGCTCGGATGGAGCAACTTCATGTTCAACATCGTATCGACTTTGATCCTCCTCGGCGGTTCAATGTTCGTGATGTGGCTTGGAGAGCGTATTACAGACCGCGGTATAGGTAACGGTATCTCACTCATCATTATGATTGGTATCGTAGCCCGTTTCCCTCACGCTATCATCGCTGAAGCCGGAGAGAAGCTTACCACCACCAACGGAGGTCTTCTTTTCTTCATCGTTGAGCTTGTAGCTTGGTTCTTCGTTCTTATCGCAGCTATCGCTCTTGTACAGGCTGTCAGAAGAGTTCCTGTACAGTACGCCAAGAGAGTAATTGGTAACAAGCAGTATGGCGGTGTACGTCAGTACATCCCTCTCAAGATCAATGCAGCCGGCGTTATGCCTATCATTTTCGCTCAGGCATTGATGCTTTTCCCTATGCTCTTCTCTCGTTGGGATGCTACCAGAGGACTTGCAGCTACCCTTGGTAACTATACCGGTTTCTGGTACAACCTTATCTTCTTCTTCCTCGTAGTAGCATTCACATACTTCTACACAGCCGTTACTGTAAACCCTACATATATGGCTGAGGATATGAAGAGAAACGGTGGATTCATCCCTGGAGTAAAGCCAGGCAAGAAGACTGTTGAGTTCCTCGACTCTATTATGTCGAAGGTTACTCTCCCTGGTTCAATCTTCCTCGGCTTCATCGCTATCTTCCCTGCCATCGCAATCATCATGGGCGTGAACAACTCGTTCGCAAGCTTCTTCGGAGGCACCTCGCTCCTGATCCTTGTAGGTGTAGTACTCGATACTCTCCAGCAGGTTGAAGGTTATTTGTTGATGCGTCACTACGACGGTCTTATGAAGACCGGACGTCTGACAGGACGCTCAGGTATGTAGTTTTGAAATAAATTTGTAGGAAGATGGTTAAGCCGAAGACAGAGGAGGAAATTGAACTTTTGCGCGAGAACGCCATTCTTGTATCAAAGACATTGGCAGAGGTCGGTAAATGCGTTGCCCCAGGTGTGACAACTCTCGAGTTGAATAGGGTAGCGGAGACCTTTATCCGTGACAATGGTGCTATTCCCAGCTTCCTTGGTTATGAAGGCTTTCCTGCAGCGCTCTGCATATCTGTGAACGATGTTGTAGTCCACGGTTTTCCGTCAGACTATGTCCTCAAGGAGGGTGACATCGTATCAGTGGATTGCGGAACCTTGTACAAGGGTTATAACGGAGATTCAGCTTACACTTTCCCTGTCGGGGAAGTGGATGCTGAGACCCGTAAACTCCTTGACGTAACAAAAGCCTCGCTATACAAGGGTATCGAGGCCGCTGTAGCAGGCAATCGGACAGGCGATATCGGATACGCGGTGCAATCGTATGTCGAATCATTCGGTTTTTCAGTGGTCCGCGAATTGGAGGGCCATGGACTTGGTAGGGAAATGCACGAGAATCCCGGTATTCCGAATTTCGGACACAGGGGCAAAGGCACCCGCCTGGTTGACGGAATGGTTATCTGTATTGAGCCTATGATCAATGCCGGTGGAAGGGGAGTGTATTTAGCTAGAAATGGTTGGGCAGTACACACTTCAGACCACCGCAAATCGGCCCATTACGAACTTACGGTTGTTGTCCGTAAAGGCTGTGCCGAGCAGCTGTCAACTTACGATTTTATCGAGAAAGATGGAAAGATCAATTTTTAAAGTGTTATTTTAATGTCAAAACAAGTAGCAATAGAACAAGATGGAAAAGTCATAGAGACTCTTCCAAACGCGATGTTCAAAGTCGAGCTTGAGAACGGTCACGTGCTCCTCTGCACCATTTCGGGTAAGATGAGACAGAACTTTATCCATATCCTTCTTGGCGACAAGGTAAGAGTTGAAATTTCACCTTATGATTTGACCAAAGGCAGAATATCTTTCAGATACAAAGTATAAAATTTTCGCAATATGAAAGTCAAAACATCCATCAAAAAGCGTAGCGAGGATTGCAAGATTGTCAGACGTAAAGGCCGTCTTTATGTAATCTGCAAGAAGAACCCTAAGTTCAAGATGCGCCAGGGATAATATTCAGTTGTATAACAATAATAAGTAATAATAAATTATGGCAAGAATAGCCGGTGTTGATTTACCAAACAACAAAAGAGGAGAGATAGGTCTTACCTATATCTTCGGTATCGGTCGCAGCTCTGCAAAGAAGATTCTTGACAAATGCGGTATCGATGGTGGCATCAAGTGCGGTGAGTGGAACGATGCACAGATTGCTGCTATCCGCGCAGAGGTAGGCGAGAACTACAAGATCGAGGGAGAGCTCCGTTCTTCAGTCCAGATGGACATCAAGCGTCTTATGGATATCGGTTGCTACAGAGGCATCCGTCACCGTAACGGTCTTCCTGTACGTGGACAGAGCACCAAGAACAATGCACGCACCAGAAAGGGTAGAAAGAAGACTGTTGCTAACAAGAAGAAGGCAACCAAGTAACAATTGATGAATTATGGCAAAGAAAACTACAACATCAAAGAGAGTTGTCAAGGTTGAAGCTTATGGCGAGGCTCATATTTCATCAACCTTCAACAACGTTATCGTAGCTCTGACCAACAACCAGGGCCAGGTTATCAGCTGGTCTTCTGCAGGTAAGTGCGGTTTCAGAGGCTCAAAGAAGAATACTCCATATGCAGCACAGATGGCTGCTGAGGATGCTTCAAAGACAGCGTTTGACGCTGGTCTCCGCAAAGTAAAGGCTTATGTTAAGGGTCCTGGCGCTGGCCGTGAGTCAGCAATCAGAACCATCAACAACGCAGGTATCATCGTAACCGAGATTATCGACGTTACACCGATGCCTCATAACGGATGTAGACCAAAAGGCCGTCGTAAGGTTTAATTTTTCAACATTTTAAAACGTAAATTACTATGGCAAGATATACTGGTCCAAGCACAAAGATTGCACGTAAGTTCGGTGAGCCTATTTTCGGCTCAGATAAGTATTTCGAGAAGAGAAATTTCCCTCCAGGACAGCACGGTCTCGCAGCAAAGAGAAAGAAGTCAAAGGAGTACGGAACCCAGCTTAAGGAGAAGCAGAAGGTGAAGTATATGTACGGTGTTCTCGAGCGTCAGTTCCGCAACACCTACAACAGGGCTACCCGTATGGCAGGTCAGAAGGGTGAGAACCTTATTATCCTTCTCGAGTCAAGACTTGACAATATCGTTTACCGTCTCGGTATCGCACCTACAAGAGCCGCTGCAAGACAGCTCGTATCCCACAACCATATCACCCTTAACGGTGAGGTGTGCAGCATTCCTTCAGCTATGGTTAAGCCTGGCGATGTAGTTGCTGTTAGAGAGAGAGCAAAGAGCCTCGAGGTTATCCAGAACAGCCTCGGTTCAGCAGCCAAGTACTCTTGGCTTGAGTTCGACCCTCAGACACTCACAGGAAAATTCCTCAATGCTCCTGTAAGAGCTGAGATTCCTGAGAATATAAACGAGCAGCTTATTGTCGACCTCTACTCTAAGTAATAACAATTAACACCCAAAAGAAAAATATGGCAATCTTGGCATTTCAAAAACCAGACAAGGTGATCATGCTCGAAGGCACTGATACCACCGGCCGTTTCGAATTCAGACCTCTTGAGCCTGGATACGGTCAGACCATCGGTAATGCCCTTCGTCGCATCCTCTACGCTTCGTTGGAAGGTTTTGCTATCAGCCAGATCAAGATCTCGGGAGTTGACCACGAGTTCGCCACCATACCTGGCGTACTTGAGGGAATGCAGGACATCATCTTGAACCTGAAGCAGGTAAGACTCAAGAGGATAGTCGACACCGTAGATTCTGAGGTGGCAAACATCACAATAAGCGGTAAGCAGGAGTTTACTGCAGAGGATATTTCAAAGGGATTGTCTTCCTTCAAGGTGTTAAATCCTGAACTGCACATCTGCACACTCGAACCATCTGTCAAGCTCGACATCACCCTGACCATCACCAAGGGTCGCGGCTATGTTCAGGCTGAGGACAGCAGAGATGACAATGCTCCTATCGGAACCATCGCCATCGATGCTATCTATTCACCTATCAAGCGTGTCAACTGGACTGTTGAACCGTGCCGTGTGGAGCAGAAGACCGACTATGACAAGCTCACCATTGAGGTTGTTACTGACGGTTCAATCACTCCGAATGCAGCTCTTCAGGATGCAGCAAACATTCTTATTTACCACTTCAAGCTCTTCACTGATGAGCGTACAGTGACCCTTGGTCCTGCTACCGAGTCAGAGTCAAAGGAACTTGATGAGGAGTCACTCCGTATCAGACACCTCCTTCTCACAAAGCTTTCGGACATCGGCCTCTCTGTAAGAGCGTTCAACTGTCTCAAGGCTGCGGATATCGACACCTTCGCCGACCTCGTTTCATATTCAAGGGCAGAGCTCATGAAGTTCAGAAACTTCGGCCGCAAGTCTCTCAATGAGATCGATCTCCTTGTCGAGAAGATGAAGTTGTCTTTCGGAATGGATGTTACAAAGTATAATATTGAACCTAAGAAAAAGAACATATAAAAATGAGGCACAATAAAGCAGTCAACCATCTTGGTCGCAAGAGCGGTCACCGCAAGGCCCTCCTTTCAAATATGGCATCTTCTCTTATCCTCAACAAGAGAATTGTTACCACAGTTGCAAAGGCTAAGGCATTGAAGAGCTACGTGGAGCCACTCATCACCAAATCCAAGGAAGATTCAACACATTCACGCCGCGTTGTTTTCAGCTATCTCAAGAACAAGGAGGCTGTATCTGAGCTTTTCCGCACAGTAGCACCTAAGATTGCTGACCGTCCAGGCGGATATACCCGTGTTCTTCACACTGGTTTCCGTCAGGGAGACGCAGCTGAGATGGCTCTTATCGAGCTTGTAGACTTCAATGAGGCAGCTCTCGCAGCAGCTCCAAAGGAGGCAAAGAAGACAACACGTCGCAGCCGCTCAAAGAAGGCTGAGGCTCCTGCAGAGGAAGCTCAGGCAGAGTAATCTTCGTAAAGCATTAAAAATTAGGTCGTTTCTTAAAAAAAAGAGACGACCTTTTTTAATAAATGCAGGAATAGAAATCATTTTTTATTAATTTTGTAGGGATGATTACTACCGGCATATGAAAAAGATTACAATAAAGGATGTTGCGAGGGAGGCGGGCGTATCCGTAACCTTGGTTTCCTTCGTTATGAATGCGAAGATGGGGGCAAACGGAAGATTGGATTGCCCTGTTAATCCTGAAACGGCTGAACGCGTGCTTGCAGTCGCGAAGCGTCTTGGCTACAGGAGAAATGTTGCCGCTGCTTCACTCCGAAGCGGCAAGTCCAACACCATCGCCGTCATTACCACAGACATCTCTAATCGCTTTTTTGCCGGCATATCCAGATATATTGAAGACAAGTCGGTCGAGTATGGATACACCGTTCTTTTCGGCAGCTCCGATGAGAGCGTTGACAAGCTTGATTCAGTGATGGATACAGTCCTTGCATATAATATTGACGGCGTCATCATTGCCCCGGTTCCCGGGGGTGAAACGGCTATCAGGAAGGCGATTGACGCCAAGGTACCGGTAGTCCTCCTCGATAGGGATATTGATGGTCTGGAGGGCGTGGGAAAGGTCCTTCTCGACGATGTTGACGCAGGCCGTCAGGCGACAGAACTGCTCATAGGAAAGGGTTACACGAATATACATATGATTTCCTACGACCTGGATATTTCCAGCATCTCGGAGCGAGAGGAGGGCTACAAATCTACGATGTCCAATCGCGGTCTGGAGAGCCACGTCCACAATGTACCATACGGTGCCAGCTATCTAATTGTAAGGGACATCATTCAGGAATCCCTTAAGAATGGCGCTGAAGCCTTCTTCCTGCCGACTTACTCCCTTGCGGCTTCTACCCTTGGAGCGCTCAAGTCCCTCAATCTTCACACCCCTGAAGATGTTGCGATAGTTGCTTTTGACGAGAGTGACATCTATAGGCTGGGACGCACATCAATTGCCCATATGGTTCAGCCTCTCAAGCAATTGGCTGAGAAATCGGTCGAGCTTCTTCATTCGATGATCGACCAGAACGCTCCGGCATCCAAAATAATACTTAAGTCCGAGGTCGTGGCCGGAGAGTCCATTGACAGAAATTACAAGAAATAATTCAACAACTCTTATGAAAGTAATAATCAGAAAAGACAGCAGCGAGGCTTCCCTCTGGGCAGCTAAATATATTGCAGAAAAAATCAAGGCCAAGGCAGCCAGAACTGACGAACCCTTCGTCCTTGGACTATGCACTGGATCGACTCCGCTGGAGACCTATGCCGAGCTCGTCAGAATGGTAAAGGCGGGCGAGTTGTCTTTCAAAAACGTGATCTCTTTCAATATGGATGAGTATGTCGGCCTTCCTGTCGAGCATCCCGAGAGCTATCACTCATTTATGTACACCAATCTCTTCAATCACATTGATGAACCTGAAGAGAATATCCATATTCTAAATGGCAATGCCATCGATGTTGAGGCGGAGTGCGCTGAGTATGAGCGCCAGATTCAGCTTGCGGGCGGTTTCGACCTTTTCCTCGGAGGAGTGGGTGAAGACGGCCACATTGCCTTCAATGAGCCTTTCTCATCGCTCCAGTCACGCACCCGCGCAGTGACTCTCACCTACGATACCCGTGCCGTCAATTCCAGATTCTTTGACAATGACATCAATCAGGTTCCGAAGCAGGCTCTGACTGTAGGAGTAGCAACCGTCCTCGACTCGAGGGAAGTTGTAATCCTCGCTTTCGGCCACAAAAAGGCCCGCGCTCTAAAGGATGCAATCGAAGGACCAATATCGCATTATTGTACCCTCTCCGGCCTTCAGAATCACCCTGCGGGCACTATAGTCTGCGATGAGCTCTCGGTAGGGGAGTTGAAAGTCGATTCTTACAGATATTTCAAGGCCGTTGAGGCAGCTGAAGCTTATTAGCTCAGAGAACTACAGAGCCTGACGGGCTGTGATATAAGCGTGAAAAAAGCGACCGACACAATTGTCAGTCGCTTTTTTTGAGTCCGGGGCTTAGCCCTCAAAGAGAGTGTGCAGAACCCCGTAAGCGTCACCGGAAATATTCCATTAACGTACGCTGCGATAGAACTTCTCGAGTGTACGGTAAGCATTCTCGAGTTTCTCATCAGCCACTTCGGCGCTTGTCACATCGATCTGCATAACAGGAGCCGCATCAAGCTTGCCGTTGATAGGAGTCCAGACAGGGAGTCCCTCGCCATTAGGATTGCCGGTCTTACAGAAGTTGGCATAGTATGAAAGGAAGAGCTCAGAGATAGCGTAATCCTCCTCTGTCCACTCATAGAACTCGTTGGTAGCAAGGTTGCCCATAGCATACTCGATATCAGCAGAGTGAACAGCACCTACCGGTTCCGGCTTCTTAGGCAGCATTTCAGCAGCCTTCTCCTCGGCTGTCTTTTCCCTCACACCACCGGCGAGAGCTGCAACCATATCGCCCATCTTAGCTGAAACCTGAGGACGCGGATGATTGTACTTATAGCGATATACAGGCTGGTCTGAAGTTCTTGCGTGATAATCGCAGGTCTTCCATGTAGGGAAGCCGGTGAAGAGGTCGCCTGAAAGTGTCATACCAGGCATTCCGTAAACATCCTCGTCTGAGTTGATGCCATAAGCCTCGAAAATCTCATCAGTCATTTCACCGAAAGTGCCGCTCATAACCTTCTTGTAGTTCTCGACTGTAGGATCCAAGCCTCTGAGGCTGCCCATAGGGCTCTGCTCCAGTGAGTTCCATCCTGCAAGAAGAGGGATCTGAGCCTGCTCGCCCTTCTCGAACACCTCGTCAGCGCTCTCTTTCATAAAGTAGCCGTCAATGACAACGTTAGGCATACCCACTACCATAGGCGGAATGAGTTCCTGCAGCTCGTCTGCAGATAGAGCACGGCCTTCTGCAATGCTGTTGATGCCTCTGCTGGCGAGCAATGCCTCTCCAGCTTTCTCTGCATCTGCCTGAGCTACAGCATAATAAGGCATAACCTCAGCTCCTGAAGAGAGCATAGCGCCTGCGATGAGATCCCTTGAGAGAGGGGAGGTCATAAGCAATGAAACTGAGAATGAACCTGCCGACTCACCGACTATGGTGATGCGTGAAGGGTCACCTCCGAATGCTGCGATATTGTCCTTGACCCACTTGATGGCCGCTACCTGATCGAGGAAGCCATAATTGCCGCTGCCGCTGTATGAAGCCTCGGCAGTAAGTTCAGGATGGGCAATAAAACCGAATACGCCCTCGCGATAATTGGCGGTAACGCCGATTACACCCTTCTTGGCAATGGCTGCGCCATCGTAGCGGGGCTCACTGCCCGAACCTGCCATAAGGCCGCCACCATTGAAGTAAATGAGCACCGGAAGTGCATCCTCGGCATATTCGGCTGCGGTCCAGATATTGAGATAAAGGCAATCCTCGCTTTTTGCGCTTCCGCGGAAGTTCATATCGCCGAACACACTTGGCTGCATAGGGTCGTTGCCGAATTCCTTGGTCTCGAGAACACCCTCCCAAGCCTGCTTAGGCTGAGGAGCCTGCCATCTGAGTTCACCGACCGGCGCCTCTGCGAAAGGCACTCCGAGATAAGCTTTAAGTCCTTCCATCTGGACGCCTTCAACCGTACCTGCCTGTGTTTTGACCTGAAGGCCGAGCTCCGTTTTAGGGGCCGAACAAGAAAATGCCGCTATTCCTGCTGCAAGAACGGCAGCTGCTTTGAATACTCTGTTCATTGTCAATATTGATTAATGCTGTATTGTAAGGTCATATGATGTTTGTATCTGTCAGGAAGTCTTACTCCTCCTCCCTCCAGCCCTGAGCGCGCACAGGCATCTCTCTTCCATCAGGAAGCACAAGGACAGTACCTGCCTCCTTCTGGGCCAGATGGCCGATGATGTCGAAGGTCTGAAAATCGTGGCGGAACTTGTCCAACTGCAGAATAGGGACGGTAAACAGGAGCTTGTAATCCTCACCCCCGTTCATTGCCGCTGAAATGGGGTCAATGTTCAGTTCACGTCCAAGCTGGAAGGTATTGCCCTCGAAAGGAATCTTGTCGGCATAGACCTTGGCTCCGAGTCCTGTGTCCGCAGAAAGCCTCTTGAGTGTATCGGCCAGTCCGTGAGTGATGAAATAACCGCTTGAAGGGCTAATCTCCGAGTTCTCGAACTGCTGTACCAGGGAAGAGGGAAGTTCAGGCTTCAAATAGGCTCCGACGAGCATCTTGTTTCTCTCAAGAATCTTGTTTCTGTCACTGTGCTCACCCTCATTGAAACGCACAAGCTCCTTTTCGAGTATCTGCATTCCCATATAGGCTGCACCGAGGGCACCGCTCACACAGATAAGGTCCTTCGATTTTGGTGCAGGACGTCTCCGGGCACTGAGAAGGCTGGTTTCGCCTGTGGCTGATACGCTGATACACAAGCCGTTGCGTGATGGGTTGAGGTCCAGGTATACGCTCTTGTATCCGAACTCCCTGGCTGCGGTGACCATACCTGACCAGAGTTCACGAATCTGTTCCAGGTCGAGTTTGGACGATATGCCCAGATTCACGGAAAGGGTATTAGGCCTTGCCTGCTGGGCCAGAAGTTCGCCGCTTACAGAAAGCACGCTCTTGTAACCGAGATGCTTCAGAGGAAAATATACGAGGTTGAAATCTATGCCTTCAAGCAGGACTTTGCTGAAATGGCTGACATATTCGCGGCCCGGAGCCTCGAAGCGGCAGGTGCTGAAAGCCTTGTATGGAGTTCCTTTATAGAGCTCTCTGATGGCCTCCACCTTACCTATTTCCGCAAAACTTTTATCTGTCATATCCGAAAAGCTTACAAACGAACAAAAATAGCAAAAAAACGGGTATATTTGTAGAGCGATAACAGTGAATTACTATGACTGATCAGGAATTGATAGACAACATCCGTGTGATAGAGGATTTTCCTATCCCCGGCATCCATTTTCAGGACATTACCACCCTTCTTAACAATCCTGCCTGCCTTCAGGAACTGGGTGACAGGCTGTATGAAAGATACAAGAATCTCGGCGTGACGAAGGTTGTAGGCCTTGAGGCCCGCGGCTTCATCCTCGGTGGAGTGCTCGCATCACGACTCGGCGCAGGTTTCATTCCTATCCGCAAAAAGGGCAAGCTCCCTGGCGAGACCTTTTCCGAGACCTATAGCCTTGAATACGGTACCGACACTATTGAGATTCACACGGGAACCATTTCATCGGATGATGTGGTGCTGATTCACGATGACTTGTATGCTACAGGAGGCACTATGGCAGCTGCTACTCGTCTGATTGCAAAGTTCTCACCGAAAGCTATTTACAGGAATTGTCTCATAGAACTTACCGCCTGTCCGAGACATCCAGACGCAGAGGGACTCGAAGTGGACAGCCTCCTCAAAATCGACGTAGATTAGCCTTTTGAGGGCTTCAGTCAAGTTCTTTCAGGAAGGCTGAAATGTTCTTCATCAGGAAATCCTTCTGTTCGGGATTCTCCGTCCACATATGTCCATTGCCCTGCATAATGGCCATCCTACCCTTGCTTCCGAGCTGCGAGAGGAGCTTTTGTGCATCAGCGCAGGGGTTGATGTCATCCGCATTTCCGTGTATGATTAGACAAGGCGCATTGCCCGAGCCGGAATTTGCATCGCCATCATAGAAGAGTCGGTTGCCGCTGATGGGAATGACCGCTTTGATGGCGCTCTTGTCGTGTTCTGCCTCGTCAACGAGGGCATTGCTGTAGTAATAATTGCTGATAATCTCGGCTCCGGCAGAGTGGCCCATCAGTATGATGCGCGCAGGGTCTCCTCCGAATTCGCGGGCATTGCCTTTGATCCAATCGACGGCCGAGGCAACATCGATGGCGGCATCCTTGATGGTCGCGTCGAAGGCTGCGGTGGCTTCCCATTCAGGGTTGAGCCGGTAATCCATTGATACAAAGACATATCCCATCCTGACGAAATCCTCGGCGAGATGATGTACGAGCCCCCAGGATGCATCCTTGCTACCTATGTACATCCCGCCGCCGTGCACCCATAGTATTACAGGGCGCTTCTTAGCGCGGGCTCCTTCCATACGGTAAACATCCAGTTTCAGCTCCACAGGCTCTCCTTTATAGTCATTGCAGGTGGAGAAACACAAATCTTTGCTGACGCTGAGCTTTTCTTTCGAAGAGCAGCCGAGAAGAAGGATAGCCGCAATCGTCGCCAGCAGCCGGGAATGCTTGAGAAAGATTTTCATAATTCTTTTAAATCTGTTCCAATTATCTTAGTATCAGGTCGGCGAGCACTATTGCCGTCATTGCCTCCACGATTACGGGCGTGCGCAGTGCGAAGCAAGTGTCGTGGCGGCCCTTGATTCTCAGCGTGTCTATACGGCCTTCCTCGAAATTCCAGGTCTGCTGTGCTTTGGCAATGCTCGATGTCGGTTTTACCGCGACTCTGAATTTGATCTGTGCGCCGTTGCTGATGCCGCCGTTCGCACCTCCGCAACCGTTCTTCTCAGGTCCACACTCGCCGAAGGGGTCATTGTGCTCCGATCCCTTCATTGCAGCTGCCCTGAAGCCGTCACCGAACTCGATTCCGCGTATGCCGGGAATCGAGAATATTGCGTGTGAAATCAACGACTCCACTGAATCGAAGAAAGGCTCTCCGAGACCGACAGGTACATTGTCCACTGTGCACTCGATGATACCTCCAAGCGAATCGCCTTCAGCCGCAGTGGCTTTGAGCAATTCCTGCCATTTCCCGCGATCCTCGCAGCCTCCTATGGCAATCAATTCAGCACTCACCTTGACATTGCCCAGGATTTTTTTGGCAATGACTCCGGCAGCGACAATAGGGAGTGTGATTCTTCCGGAGAAGTGTCCACCTCCGCGGGGGTCGTTGTCATTGCCCCATTTAACTGAAGCTACATAGTCGGCGTGTCCTGGCCGCGGCATTATCGAAAACTGCTGATAATCAGTGGATCTCGTGTTGTTATTGTGGAAAATGATGGCGAGGGGAGCGCCTGTGGTGTGACCGTTGAATACTCCGCTGAGTATGTGCGCTTCGTCCGCTTCTATGCGCGGGGTGGTACCTGTAGTGCCTATTTCGCCTCTGGCAGCAGCGCCTCTGGCTCCTGAAGACCTTCTGGCAATGTCAGTGTCGAAGTCCGCCCCCGAAAGGCTGATGCCCTGAGGAACCCCGTCCAACACTATGCCTATGCCTTCTCCGTGCGATTCGCCGAATATACTGACCCTGAATGATAGTCCGAATGAATTCATTTTCAAAAGTATTTCCACAAAATTAATAAAAAGCAGAAGAAAACGTTGTACCAGAATCTTCACAATTGTGTAATGTTCCTGAAATATCTCAAGCCTAATTTTGCGGCAAGTATGAAAAATGTTTTGATTGTGAAAAAAGTGAAACTGGCCGCACTGTTGATGTTTGCGGGATTGGTATGCCAGGCGCAGACAGTATTGAAGGGCAGAGTGCTTGAGGCCGGTAGCGAGGAGGAACTCATAGGAGCGTCCATTATTCTGAAGGGGAGCTCCTACGGATGCATCACTTCGATGGATGGAAGTTTCTCTCTGCAACTCTCTGAAGGTGAGAGTATTATGGAAGTGTCTTATTTGGGTTGCCTGGATTTTGAGTTTACGGCTGAGCTCAAGTCCGGGAAACTTGCCATCAAGAATTACAGCTCAGGCAAGGGGAAATTGACAGAAGACAAGGGTTTTCTGACCATATATCTGACCCCGGATACGGAGTTTCTTGACGGTTCTGTGGTGACTGGGAGGAAGAATCTGGAGTCTCTGCAGGCACTCCAGAACGAGCGTCGCCTGAGCTCCTTTGCTGTGGAGAATCTTGGCTCAAAGGAGATGTCGCTGAAAGGCCTTTCGGATGCGAAAGAGAGCGTCGCCAAGCTGTCAGGAATTTCTTTTGCGGATGCGGGGCAATTGATAGTCAGGGGCTTGGGAGACAGATACAGCACCACTACACTCAACGGTCTTCCCATTGCCTCTCCCAATCCCGACAACAAGCTCATCCCTCTTGACATTTTCCCATCGGCTACAATTCAGGCTCTCACCGTCTGCAAAGTATATGATGCTTCTTCTTTCGCTGACTATTCCGGGGCCCACATTGACATTAGCACAAAGAGCGGAGGCAAGGATTACCTAAGCTTTTCTCTCGCAAGCGGAGGTCTGGTAGGGACGCTTTTCTCAACTTCCTGGGCTATGGAAACACCATCCATGCTGTCTTCGTACAGGCTTGACAGTCAAGCAGAAAGTCTGCCTTATTCAGAGTTTGGAGCCTATGCTGCGACGAAGAACATCTTTCCCGGAACAGCCTTTTCTGTGCACAAAAGAACAGCTTTGCCGGATTTGAATCTTACTGCAGGTTTCGGAAAGAACTATAAGATAAAGGGTCAGGAACTAAGCATAAGTGCCAATATTAGTTCCAAATACTCAGAACAGACGGTGACGGACGGGTATCTGAACTGCTATGAGGCCTCAGGTATGAGGAAAAGTCATTTCAATTACAAAGATTATAAGCGCAAGGAGGATCTGGCCGCACTGGTCAATATTGAACAGACACTGAGGGCTTCTGACCTCGTGACTCTCACCCTGTTTTACGCCAGGAATGCATCCAGGGCCTTCATTGCCAAGACCGGAACAGATTTCGAAGACAGGGAAGTCTTCGGAGAAAGCCAGACCGACCATATCTACACTTTGAAGGACATTCAGCTCACGGGACGCCATTATTGGAAAGCCTGGGATGTAGAATGGGGAGCATCGCTGTCAACTACACGCAGCGACGAACCTGACAGACGCCAGATGCTATTCCAGAGAGCCTCGGACGGACGGCTCCATTTCTTTACCAATAATCTTGAGACCTACAGATACTTCGGTGCTTTGCAGGAAAACGAACTCAGTATGGATTTAAGGGCAAGCTATCATCCCGATGACGCCTCATCCCTCTGTTTCGGCCTAAGCGCAAAGGACAAGACCCGCGACTTCAGGACCACCCGCTTCCTGTATGATGCCAGTGGAATAAATCTCAGCTTCGAAGAGGATATGGCAATGGACATCGATCCCCTGATAGGCTACGAGGCCTATCTGCAGAATCCCTCATTGATGCAGAGGAAGCAGAACAAAAGGGACAGGTACGCTGCGGGAAACATCATAGGAGCAGCCTTCCTGGAGTATGACAGAAGCTTTGCGGAGCGTTTGACCCTTAATGCAGGACTGCGTTTCGAAGCGAGCCGCTGCCGCGTGGACTACAATGATGACGTTGAGGACAAAGCGAGAATCCTGGATTCGTATGATCCCTTCTTTGCCCTGAATCTCAAATACCGCTTCGCGCGGGATGAATACCTGAGATTCTCAGTCTCAAGAACCATAACCAGGGCTTCTTTCGTGGAAATGGCTCCTTTCCTCTATCAGGAAAGCTATGGAGGAATAATGCTCAGGGGTAATGCATCCTTGAAGAATGCTTTCAACTACAATCTTGATTTGAAATGGGAGCACATCAGCGAGGAATCCAGTGACCTTATTGCCCTGACCGCATATTTCAAGTGGCTGAAAAACCCTATTGAAAGAATACAGAGGTATTCGGGTGGAGCTCCGGAACACTCATTCCAGAATGCAAGGAAGGGTGTGGCTGCCGGTGTTGAGGCAGAATTCCGCAAGCAAGTCACAAGGAACTTGGCATTAAGTGCCAATGGTACCTATATGTACACGAATGTAAAGCTCCCCGAGGGCGGTGTATATACCAATACCGAAAGGGGTCTCCAGGGCGCTTCCCCATATCTTGTTAATGCGGATCTTACCTACACAACTGATTTTGGCAGAAAGGGCCAAAGAGGGGAGGACACTGTTTCGGAAAAGAAGCTCTCGCTGGCCCTCCTTTACAATCTTCAAGGTCCAAGAATACACTCCGTCGGACTTTCTGGTTTGGGCGATGTTATACAGATGCCCTTCCATAGCCTTGATTTCAATGCTGCTTGGTCTTTCTCGGAGCAATGGAAACTCAGTCTGGGTCTGAAGAATATGCTCTGCAGCAAGACACTCTTCAAGCAGGAAATACCTCTGACAGGTCAAACCGTAGATATTGAAGGCTGGAGTGAAGGCTTAACTTTCAGTCTGGGACTTGCCTGGACGCTTTAGTATCAATTGGTATCAATCGAATACATATTCGAACAAAAACATTATGAAGAAAACAATTTGTATGGCTGCCTTTGCAGCTCTGTTTGCAGGTTTGGTTTCCTGCGAAAAACCAATGCCGGATGATGAAGGAAAAGAGGAAAATCTCGATATCTCTGGGCGAATCACAAGTGACCTTACTTTGAAGAAGGGAAGGACCTATCATCTTGTAGGAAGCCTTCAGATTGTCGCTCCGGCCGTATTGACAATTGAACCGGGAGTTATTGTCTCTGCTGCCGACAACGGAGAAATCAACTACATCCTCATAGAGCAGGGTGCCAAAATCAATGCCTGTGGCACGGCAGATGCACCCATAGTATTGACCGCAGACTCAAAGAAGACCGGAGCCTGGGGTGGTCTGCACATTTGCGGAAAAGCTCATTCAAACAAAGCTGCGAAAGCAGGCGAGTCGCTTACCTCTGAAATCGGAAATGCCGTCTATGGCGGCAATGTGGAGAACGACAACTCCGGTATACTCAAGTATGTGCGTTTGGAATATACAGGATACAAACTGGATGCAGAGCATGAAGCCAACGGTCTTTCCCTGTACGGCGTGGGCAATGGCACCAGCATTTCCTATGTCGAGTGCTATATGGGCTCTGATGACGGTATCGAGTTCTTCGGAGGCAGCGTGAATGTTGACCACTGCGTAGTAGTAGATTGCACCGACGATAGCTTTGACTGGACTGAAGGTTGGAACGGCAAAGGCGAGTATCTCGTTGCCTATCAATCAGATCCGACCTGTGATTGCCTTATGGAATGTGACAACAATGCGGACGATTTCAATGCCGCTCCGGTCGCACATCCGACACTGCGGTTTGTGACTCTCATTGGCAATGGCTCGCAAGATAACAAGAGGGGAGTGCGTCTCCGTGCCGGAACCGAGGTAAGTCTCGAGAATGCGCTCATCTGTGGCAAGGAAAATGGAATCACCGCCGAAACTATCCAGACCAGAAGTGCTCTTGCCAATGGCACATCAGTCCTGAAGAACATCTATATGGACTCTAGCTTCAGTGAAAAGCTTGAGGAAGGCCAGTCAAGTCTCTACAATTCAGCCTCATTCCTCGCTGACGGCAGCAACAAGGAAAAAGCCCAAATAAGCTTCAAGAACCGCTTCGTAGGGACTATCGATGGCAATGGCGCTGTAGATTCATCCAACGACTGGACAGTCGGCTGGACTCTGTAGGGTTTTGGGAGCCTCTGTTAGGCCAGGCTCTTTCTTTGCACATTTGTCTGGAAGGAGTACCCTGAAATACAGTTTCGACTTCTCACCGGCTCTTCATTGCTTTTGGAAATAAGATTATTCTTGTTATATTTGTTCGCTAAAACTATTGGATGCGTAATCTTATTTTGGATATTGTTTGCTAGCATCTTTTCCGCCAGGCGCGGAAAAAGATGCAGTTGAGCTATTACCCGTCTTGCTTTGCAAGTATGGGTGGTTTTTGTTTTTCTTTACAATATCCGATAAAAATACGACACACAATACAATTATTCGCCAGGAGTGTGAATCCGACTGGCGCAAGGTTGAAAACCTTACCAGAGAGGCATTCTGGAACATCTATCAGCCCGGTTGCACCGAGCACTATGTACTTCATTGCTATCGCTCCAATCCCGATTTTATTCCCGAGTTGGACTTCGTTATGGAGACCGATGCTGTCCTTATGGGCCACGTAATGTTCTCCAAAGCACAAATCATAGGAGATGACGGCAGAGTAATCCCGATTCTTACCTTTGGGCCCATCAGCATTGCCCCCGAATACAAGCGCAAGGGCTATGGCATCACTCTTTTGAATTATGCTCTTGAGAAGGCCAAGTCTCTTGGGTACGGAGCCGTGTTTATGGAAGGGAACATCGATTTTTATTGCCATGCCGGATTCGTTCTGGCTTCAAGCCTGCATATCCATTACCATGCCGAGCCCCGCGAAAGCGAGGTGCCTTACTTCCTCGGTTTGGAACTGATACCGGGCTATCTGGACGGTGTAGAGGGGACTTATCATACCCCGAAAGGCTACTACGTGGCAATGGATGATCCGGAAGGATTCGAAGCCTTTGAAAGGCAGTTCCCTGAGAAAGAGAAAAAAGTGCTTCCCGGCCAGTTGAACCAATAAAACTGGCAATATACGACGAAAGGCTGTCCTGCGACAGCCTTTGTTCATTAAAGAGCGGAAAACGGGGCTCGGACCCGCGACATCGCTTTGATCAAGCGATGTCAAAGCTTTCACGTTACCCCCGTCTGCCTCCCGGCAGCCACCCCTCGGGGGAAGGGTTGAGGTCGCTCACCTCATTGAAGAGCATGGGCAATATACGACGAAGGCTGTCCTGAGACAGCCTTTGTTCATTTAAAGAGCGGAAAACGGGGCTCGGACCCGCGACCTCAACCTTGGCAAGGTTGCGCTCTACCAACTGAGCTATTTCCGCGAAGCGTTTGGTATGATTTCGGTCCCATTCAAGGACTTTCTGGAGCGGAAAACGGGGCTCGGACCCGCGACCTCAACCTTGGCAAGGTTGCGCTCTACCAACTGAGCTATTTCCGCTTGAATTGTTTCGGACTGCAAATATATGCAATCGAAATTGAAATACCAAACATTTTTTCTAAAAACGTGATATACCTGCTTCGTGGGGGTCTCAAAAGCCTCCACCGATCAGTTTGAATCACCGTCTTAGCTTATACCTCTATGCTAGTGTTGAATTCCTTGAGGAAGCGCATATCGTTCTCGAAATAGTGACGCAGGTCATTGACGCGCCACTTGAGCATTGCTATACGCTCAAGGCCCATTCCGAAGGCGAAGCCGCTGTATTTCTTGGAGTCTATACCGCTGGCTTCGAGTACGTTAGGGTCAACCATTCCGCAGCCCATGATCTCGAGCCAGCCTGTGCCCTTGCAGATATTGCAACCCTTGCCATGGCAGATGTTGCAGCTCACGTCCACTTCAGCAGAAGGCTCGGTGAACGGGAAGTATGAAGGGCGCATTCTGATTTCCGTCTCAGGTCCGAACATTTCGCGGGCGAAGAGCAGTATGGCCTGCTTGAGGTCGGCGAAAGTCACGTCTTCGTCAATGTAGAGACCCTCCACCTGGTGGAAGATGCAGTGCGCGCGAGCGCTGATTGCCTCATTTCTGAATACTCTTCCAGGGCAGATGACACGAATCGGGAGTTTCATATTCTCCATTGCGCGTACCTGTACGGATGAGGTGTGGGTGCGCAGGAGCAGGGGATTGGGGTGTCCGGCAGATACGAAGAAGGTGTCCTGCATATCGCGGGCCGGGTGGTTCGGAGGGAAATTGAGAGCCTCGAATACGTGGTAGTCGTCCTCGATTTCAGGGCCTTCTGCGACATCATATCCGAATTTGCGGAAAATGTCTACGATTTCCTGGCGTACAATGGACACAGGATGGCGTGAACCGAGTTCAAAAGCATCTCCCGGCATGGTCAGGTCTTCCTTAGGGCCTGCTGCATTTGCTTCTTCACCTATTGAGTTCTTGTATTCCTCTATTTTGTTTTGAGCTGCCTGTTTGAGTTCGTTCAATGAGCGGCCGAACTCTTTCTTGCGTTCTTTGTCCATAGTGCGGAACTCCTCGAAGAGTCTGGTTACCTCGCCCTTCTTGCCCAAAAGGCGCACCCTGGCCTCCTCAACTTCCTTCTGTGTCTTGCACTTAAGTTCGTTGATTTCCGCCAGAATCTGTTCTATTCTCTGTTTCATAATTTTTTCTTGTCTGATTATCCGAATCCTATTTCGTCTTGTTCCTCTTCTTGTCCCTGGCCTTCTTCTCCCTCTCGGCTCCCGATTTCAGGTACTTCGCCCATTGCCTTTCGTCGAAGACCTTCTGATAAGCCTCATAGATGCTGTCCAGCCACTTGTATTGCACATTGTAATACAGGTCGGTGTTGCTCACTTTCTTGGCGCTGAGCTCCTTGAGTTCTTCCTGCATAGCCTGATAGTCGTGGGTCAGAATGGAATCCACATAGAATACCTGCCAATACTCCAGATCCAGCAAATCGGTCAGACGTTCCACCTCCCTGTCAATGCCTTCGAAGAATTCCTTCTCTTCCTTTTTGGCATTCGGATTTTCCTGAGCGCCGGCTTTTATACCAGAAAAGGCAGAAATTGCCAGACAAAGGGCTACTATACGGAAAAACGATTTCATACTGTTATAAAAATTTCATAGCTTTGCTCAAAAGCCAGCAAAACTGCTGCAGTTGACAAAAATACATATTAAATAAAAAAATAGCAAATGAGAAAACTGACTCTCCTCTCGGCAAGCATAGCTGTTTGCGCAATGATGCTTTTCCCTCAGGGCCGCGCCGAAGCCTGCACCAATGTCATTGTCACCAAGGGCGCCAGTGCTGACGGCTCCGTAATGGTCTCTTATGCAGCTGATTCCCACGTTCTATTCGGCGAGCTTTACTACCACAAGGCTGCTAAATGGAAGGCCGGGTCTATGCTCCCTATCATAGAGTGGGACTCATACCGCCCGACAGGCAGCATCGCCCAGGTCGCCAGAACCTACCAGACCGTTGGCAATATGAACGAGCACCAGCTGATTATAGCCGAAACCACCTGGGGAGGTCGCAACGAGCAGGCAAATCCCGATGGAATAATGGATTACGGTTCGCTCATCTATGTGACTCTCCAAAGGGCGAGGACAGCCCGCGAGGCCATTGAGACCATCGTTGCCCTGGCCAATGAGTACGGATATCCTTCGAGCGGAGAGAGCTTCTCCATTGCCGACACCAACGAGGCCTGGGTAATGGACCTTGTGGGCAAGGGCAATGAGAAGGGCATAGTCTGGGTAGCCCGCAGAGTTCCTGACGGTTATATCTGCGCACACGCCAATCAGGCCCGCATCAGCACCTTCCCTCTCGATGATCCGGAAAACTGCCTTTACGCGCCTGACGTAATCAGTTTCGCACGCAAGAACGGCTGGTTTGACGGTGAGGACAAGGATTTCAGCTTCTGCGCAGCGTACAATCCTCTCGATTTCAGCGGTGCAAGAGCCTGCGAGGCACGTGCGTGGAGCGCTTTCAACATCCTCTGCGACGGCGAATTCACCTATCTTGATGCAAATGGCAATGAGGTCACCCGCAGCTCCTACGACTGGATAGACTATGCTATGGGCTACAAGCTCGACGGAGAGGCCTTCCCTCTGTTCGTGAAGCCTGCCCGCAAAGTCAGCGTCAAGGATGTTGCCGATGTGATGCGCGACCACTACGAGGGCACGCCAATGGATATGACAACTGACATCGGAGCCGGTGGCAATGCCCTTCCTTACCGTTGGAGGCCTATGGAGTTCAGCTGGGACGGCAGGACCTATATCAATGAGCGAGCTATTGCCACCCAGCAGACCGGTTTCTGGTTCGTAGGTCAGTCCCGCGGCTGGCTGCCTGATGCCATCGGGGGCCTGCTCTGGTTCGGCTGCGACGATGCCGCCACCTCATATCTCACCCCTATCTATACCAATACCAATGAGATACCTGAGTGCTTCCGAGTTGGCAACGGCGACATACTCCACTATTCTCCAACCTCATCCTTCTGGATGAACAACAGGGTGGCCAACGCCTGCTACAAGATGTACAACCAGATGGCTCCGTACACCAGAGCCGCTATCGACAAGTTCGAGAACGAGCAGATGTTTGGCGCTGTCGAGCAGATGGACGCCAAACTCCTCAAACTTTATGGCAAGGGCAATCGCCGTGCGCTGAGGAAGGTCCGCAAGGCCTTGACCCGTTACAGTGTCGAGACCGCTCAGCGCCAGTTCGACGTTTGGACCGCCCTCGAGCAGGAATTGCTCGTCAAGTTTATGGATGGCAATGTCAAAGCCCAGGACGAGAATGGACAATTCCTCCACAGCCAGTACAATGCCGGCACTCCTGAAGGGCTGCTGCATCCGGATTACACCGAAAAATGGAAGGAGGCCGTGGCGAGAGATCACGGGAATGTCATCGAGGTGAAATAATCAAAAAAACTGCTATATTTGTAAGTTATGTCTTCGGACTACAAATTAGCAGTTTTTTTATGGATTCACTTGAAGAAAAGGAGTTGCTCCAAAACATAACGGAGCAGGAGTACAAGGAGGGTTTCGTTACCGATGTCGAGCAGGTTTATATACCTAAAGGCCTGAATGAAGACATTATACGTACCATTTCTTCTCTCAAGGAGGAGCCTCAGTGGCTGCTTGACTTCCGCTTGGACGCCTTCCGCAAATGGCAGCGGATGGAAGAGCCTCAGTGGGGTCATCTGGATATGCCCAAGATCGACTACCAGGATATAATATACTATGCGGCACCCAAGAAGGATGCCGACAGGCCCAAGGAGATAGACCCGGCGCTTGAAGAGACCTTCGAAAAGCTCGGCATCCCTCTCCACGAAAGGAACGCCCTCGCGGGAGTGGCTGTGGACGCTGTTTTTGATTCCGTGTCCGTAAAGACCACATTCAGAGAAACTCTCGCGGAAAAAGGCATCATTTTCTGCTCCTTCTCCGAGGCAGTGAAGGAATATCCCGAGCTTGTGCGCAAATATCTTGCTAGCGTTGTCCCTGCTGGGGACAATTATTTCGCAGCGCTGAATTCGGCCGTATTCTCCGATGGCTCTTTCTGCTACATACCAAAAGGCGTGAAATGCCCTATGGACCTCTCCAGCTATTTCCGTATCAATGCCAGCGGCACCGGTCAGTTCGAACGGACCCTGATAGTGGCGGACGAAGGCTCGCAGCTCAGTTATATGGAGGGCTGCACCGCTCCTATGCGTGATGAGAACCAACTCCACGCAGCTGTGGTGGAAATTATAGTCGAAAAGGATGCCGATGTCAAATATTCTACCGTCCAAAACTGGTATCCAGGAGACTCGGAGGGACGCGGAGGCATACTCAATCTCGTTACAAAGAGGGGAATCTGCAAGGGCTCAGGCAGCCATCTCAGCTGGACTCAGGTCGAGACTGGCTCGGCCATTACCTGGAAATACCCGAGCACTATACTCAAGGGCGACTACTCTTCATCGGAGTTCTATTCCGTGGCGGTGACCAACAATTGCCAACAGGCCGATACCGGCACGAAGATGATACACTTGGGCCGCGGCACCAAGAGCCGTATTGTCAGCAAGGGCATCAGTGCCGGACGCAGCCAGAACAGCTATCGCGGTCTCGTCCGCATCAATTCCGACGCCGAAGGTGCGAGAAACTACTCCCAGTGCGACAGTCTCCTGATCGGCTCGCATTGCGGAGCGCACACCTTCCCTCTTATCCAGAGTCATTGCCCTTCAGCAACGGTCGAGCACGAGGCCACCACCTCAAAAATCAGCGAGGACCAGCTTTTCTATTGCAATCAGCGCGGCATCGGCCCCGAGGATGCAGTAGGACTCATTGTCAATGGCTATGCGCGGGAGGTGCTTTCCCGCCTGCCAATGGAATTTGCAGTTGAGGCTCAGAAACTCCTGCAGGTATCCCTTGAAGGATCTGTTGGTTAACAATTTGAAAAATGGATTGGATTAATTACACTCTTTTTTATCTGGGGGATGCCCCGGTGCTTCTCATCGACATCATCACATCGGTGCTGGGACTCAGCTGTGTGTTCCTGGCTGGACGCAATTCAAAATACAATTTCTGGGTAGGCTATCTTTATACCTTCGCCCTCTTCCTTATGTTCTTCAACAAGAACCTTTATGCGAGCCTCCTGCTCCAGCCGGTATCCTTGGCCATCAATGTGCTTGGCCATTACAGGTGGACGCATCCGAAGGAGAATGAACAGAGTTCGGCTGACAGCAAATCCTTGAAGGTGACAAAGCTCAGTTGGTACGAGCGCGTATTGGCCATAAGCTGCGTGCTTTTAGTGGCGGCAGTATGGGGCTGGTTGCTGGATACTATGTTCCCGCTGGACCCTCACCCTTATCTCGACACCTGTGTGACCGTGCTCATCCTTATGGCACAGCTCCTCTCGGCACTCAAGAAGTGGGACTGCTGGATAGCCTGGCTGGTGGTCAACATCACTCAGATAATACTGCATATCTCAGTGGGACATGTATTTATGCCTATAGTTTGCGGCTTGTATCTGCTGAACGGCATATGGTCTCTCTTCACCTGGTCCAAGCTCTACTCGAGAAAGGCTTAGTCTTGGGATAATTATTTGAATAACAATTTATTGGCGCTGTTTTGCTATGAACGATACAATGCTTGAAATAAAAAACCTTCACGCTAAGGTTGGGGAAAAGGAAATCCTCAAAGGCGTGGACTTGCTCATACGCAAGGGTGAGATTCACGCGGTAATGGGACCGAACGGAGCCGGCAAAAGTACGCTTTCTGCCGTTCTCGCCGGCCGCCCTGACTATGTGGTTACCGAGGGTTCTGTCACTTTCCTTGGACGCGACCTTCTGGCAATGAGCCCTGAGGAGCGTTCCTGGGCGGGAATCTTCCTTTCTTTCCAATATCCGGTGGAAATACCCGGAGTAAGCATTACCAATTTCATCAAGGCTGCAGTTAACGAACGCAGGAAAGCTTTGGGACTTGATGCTCTTAAGGCTGGCGACTTCATCAAGCTGATGAAGGAGAAGATGGCCTTGGTGCAGATGAGGGGCGAATTCGCCAAGCGCGAAGTCAATGTGGGCTTTTCCGGAGGTGAGAAGAAAAGAAATGAAATCTTCCAGATGGCCGTTCTGGAGCCTGCTCTCGCGATACTGGATGAGACCGACAGTGGACTTGACGTGGATGCTCTCAGGATAGTTGCAGACGGTGTGAATGCCCTCCATACCCCGGAGACGGCGGCAATAGTCATTACCCATTACCAGAGGCTTCTGGATCTCATTGTCCCTGACGTGGTACACATCCTGAAGGATGGACGCATAGTCAGGACTGCCGGCCGTGAGCTGGTGCAGGAGATCGAGGCAAACGGTTATGACGCATTTTGAGCCCGATTATGAAAGAAAAGATTATTGACAAGGGACATTATCAGGAGAAACCTGTGGATCCGGACGCCATCAGGGTGGTGAGCGGGGAGCATCGCAGGCTTTGCCTCACTCCGGCGGAAGATTTGAGTTTCGTGCTGGAAAAAGATGCCGAACTTGAGCTCTGTCTGGTAATGATGCCTGTTGAGCCTATGGAAATCAAGCTTCGCGTTGATTTTGTAGGGGAGGGTGCAAAAGCTTCACTGTCTGGATTTTACATCTGCAGAGATGCTGAGGTTAAGCTTAGTGTGGAAGTCCTGCACAGGGTAGGGGGCTGCACATCCAGACAGCTCTTCAACGGAATCGTGGCCGGCTCAGCCAAGGCTTCCTTTGACGGAAAAATAACGGTAGCCCCCGATGCTCAGGGGAGCAAGGCCTTCCAAGAGAATCACAATCTACTGCTCAGTTCCCTTGCCTGGGCGGATACCCGTCCTCAGCTCGAAATTTACGCTGACGATGTCGAGTGCTCCCACGGCGCCACTGTGGGCAAACTCAATGAGGATGAGCTGTTCTATATGCGGTCCAGAGGCATACCGGAGCCTGAAGCCAGGGTTCTACAGATGATATCCTTCCTTGCGCCTGTGCTGGCATCCGTTCCTGAGGAACAGAGAGAAGGCCTCATTGAAAACGTAGAAATTACTGTCCGCAATCTATGATAAGCCATCCTTGTGTCAAGGTCAATCTGGGCCTGAGTGTGCTCAGAAAGAGGGAGGACTCCTACCACGAACTTGAGACCCTCTTCCTGCCCTATCCGCTCATACACGATACTCTGGAAATAATCCGGGCAGATTCGTACAGTGAGACCAACGCGAAACTGTTTTCTGAATACGCCGGCCAGGGAGATGACGGGCGCATCAGGCAGGCAATACGGGAGGACGGCAAGCTGATGATTACCATTGCCCGGGATAAAGCTGTGGACTGGGACCCTCTCAATGATCTTAGCGCCAGGGCTTATGCCTTGCTGGACAATGACTTCGACCTCCCTCCCGTTAAAATATTCCTGGAGAAGACCTCCCCTGTGGGAGCAGGCCTGGGCGGAGGCTCGGCCGACGCCGCATACGCTTTGCGTATGCTGTCCGAGCTCTTTGAGCTCGGACTGGACGATGCAATTCTTGCATCGTACGCGGCCCGTCTGGGCAGTGACTGTGCATTCTTCATTTACAGGCGTCCTATGATAGGTGAGGGAAGGGGTGAAATTCTCACACCTTATGATGGACTTGACTGGCATTGCCCTGATGATTCACTTCCTCTGGAGACCGGCGCTTTTCCCGTTCTTGAAGGACTCGAACTCAGGGTGCACGTCCCTGAAGGCATTGCCGTAAACACTAAGGAAGCCTATGGCGGCATAGTCCCCCGCGACCGCTTGGGTAAGGTACTTCTCCCTCTGCGTGAGGCACTTGCGCTTCCGGTCGAGGCGTGGAAAGACGCTCTGGTCAACGACTTCGAAGCTACGGTTTTCAAGCTTCATCCCGAACTGGCCGCCATCAAGCGCAGACTCTATGAGGAAGGGGCTGTATATGCCTCAATGTCTGGCAGCGGATCCGCCCTTTTCAGCCTTCATCGTCCTCAAGGATAAAAAAATACGAAAAAGTTACACATTCAGGATTTTTTGCTTATCTTTAAAAATTCAAAATTAGAGTTGATATGTTAGGCAAAATTATTTACATCCTTGGTATTATCGCCGCAGTGTGGTGCGTTCTTGACATCTTCAAGAAGGACAATCTTGATATGTTGAAGAAAATACTTCTTACCGTGCTCGTTCTTTGCACCAGCTGGCTGGGAATACTTGTTTACTATTTCATTCTCAAGGACAGGATATAGTCCCGACTTTAATACAGTAATCGACCGACCGGAAAGGGTGCATTGACGTAGCCTTTCGGGTCTTTTTTTTATTATCTTGAAGCATGACTCTTGATCAATTGGAAAAGGGTAAGAGTGCCTGTATAGTCAAGGTAGGAGGTGACGGACGCCTGCGTCAGCACTTCCTCGATATGGGTATGATACCCGGAGTGAAAGTGAAAATGATGCAGTATGCCCCTTTGGGAGACCCTATGGAGCTGCTCATTCATTCCTATGCGCTGACTCTCAGAAAAGCCGATGCCGCTCAAATAGAAATCATTGAAGCAGAAGAAGATACGCTATCGGAGGAAGTGATGCCTCCAATCAGGAACCTGCATCCGGGACTGGGTGAAGGAGGCCGCTACCACTCCAAGGACCACGAAAATCCTCTACCGAAGGGTACGACTCTCAGCTTTGCCCTCCTGGGCAATCAGAATTGTGGCAAGACTACACTCTTCAACGTCCTGACAGGTTCCAATCAACACGTAGGCAATTTCCCCGGAGTCACAGTTGATAGAAAGAGCGGAGTCATTAACGGACATCCCGGGACTTTGGTCACGGACCTTCCTGGCATCTATTCGCTATCTCCCTATACCGCTGAAGAAATCATCTCCCGTGAATTCATACTTAAAGAAAAGCCAAAGGGCATAATCAACATAGTTGATGCTGGCAATATCGAGCGTAATCTGTATCTGACTATGCAGCTTATGGAGCTCGGCATACCTATGGTCTTGGCTCTCAATATGATGGATGAGGTGCGGAATAATGGCGGTTCCATAAGGGTGAACGAAATGGAGCGCATCCTGGGTATACCTGTGGTGCCGATTTCAGCTGCCAAGAACGAGGGCGTGGAGGAACTAGTTGAGCATGCCATTCACGTAGCCAAGTATCAGGAAAAACCAGCTCACCAGGATTTTTGCGGCAAGGATGACAATGGCGGCGCTGTCCACCGTTGCCTACATGCCATCAGGCATCTTGTTGAAGATCACGCCGAGGCGGAGGGCATCCCTGTCCGTTTTGCTGTTGACCGTCTCGTCGAGGGGGATGAGGCTATCGAAAAGGCCCTCAAGCTCAGCGACGGAGAGAAGGATATGCTAAACTCCGTCATTGCCCAAATGGAGGCTGAGCGCGGTCTCGACAGGGCTGCGGCAATGGCTGATATGCGATTCAGCTTCATTCGCGACCTGTGCAGAAGGACAGTAGTCAAGCCTCGGGAGAGCAAGGAGTACAAGCGCAGCAGGAGGATAGACAAGCTTCTTACGGGTAAATATACAGCCCTTCCAATATTCATTACCATAATGGCAATGATCATCTATCTCTCAATAGATGTGCTTGGTGCTCCTCTCCAGGATTTGCTCGAGAGGGGAATACGGGGTTTAGGTGCAGCTGTGGGCTCGGCTCTGAGTGCCTGGGGCGTCAGTGAGGCCGTGGTTTCCCTGGTCGTTGACGGCATCTTCGGAGGTGTGGGAATGGTAGTAAGTTTCGTTCCTGTCATAATACTCCTCTTTTTCTTCCTTTCGATGCTCGAGGATAGCGGCTATATGGCCAGAGTGGCCTTCGTCACTGATAAATTGCTCCGAAGAATCGGTCTCAGCGGCAGAAGCATAGTGCCTCTGCTCATAGGTTTCGGCTGCTCGGTTCCGGCTGTGATGGCTACCCGCACCCTGCCGTCAACGAGGGACAGGCGCAGGACCATATTGCTCACTCCTTATATTAGCTGCTCTGCGAAAATCCCTATTTATGCCTTCTTTACCAGCGCCTTCTTCCCTGGCAAAGGCGGTCTTGTGCTCGCCTGCCTCTATGTTGGAGCTATTCTGGTCGGAACCCTTGTGGCCTACCTGGGCAAATTCAAGCGAAGGTCGGACGATGTGGCCCCGTTCGTAATGGAACTGCCGAACTACAGAATGCCGGGCATGAAGAATGTTGCGCTCCTGCTTTGGGACAAGACCAAGGACTTTCTCCAATTCGCCTTTACCATAATTTTCCTTGCGTCAATCCTAGTCTGGGCTTTGCAGTCCTTCGATTTCAGACTCAATCTCTGTGATGGTGAGGACAGTATGCTGGCGGGTATTGCGGGTCTTCTGAGTCCTGTATTCGCTCCGCTCGGACTATCAGACTGGAGGTTCGTGGCAGCGCTCCTCACTGGCTTTATTTCCAAGGAAAGCGTCGTTTCGACCCTCACTATTCTGGGAGCTTCTGCAGCAATGACACTGTCGAATGTCATCCCTATGCTTGTTTTCTGCCTTCTCTATACCCCTTGTGTCGCTGCAATCACCGCGGTTAAAAGGGAACTGGGAGTCAAATGGGCTATATATGTAGTGGCTTTCCAATGCGCTATCGCATGGGTCTGCGCTTTGGCAGCAAATTTGATAGTATCTGCAATTATTTGATACTCTGTTAGTTTATGAATATTCAATCAGCATTGGTTCTGGCTATAGTGGCAGCAGCGGTCTTACTTGCCATCCGCGTTAGGAGGAAGAGTGGAGGCTGCAAGTGCGGTAACGACAAGGATTGTTGCAAATGCTCGGGCAGCTGTAACATAGGCAAACGTTGACATATGGTAATCAGCAAGACCATACAGATAACGGAGCTGTTAGAGCAGAATTACAGGATACTGCCTCTGTTGGAGAGGCTTGAACTCTACTCCTTCTTGGGGCAGGACAGTTTGGAGGAGGCCTGCAGGCGTGTCGATGCAGATGCTGGGACTTTGGTTTTGATAGCGGAGGTCTGTGAGGATCCACGCTTCCGCCCGTCAGATAAGTCCTTGAAGGAGGCCAATCTGGATACTGTGCTCAAGTACCTGCAGAATTCCCACGCATATTACAGGGACAAGGCGCTCCTTCTGCTCTCAGAATCGCTGGAGAGCTTGCTGTCGGGCTGCGCAGAAAAGCAGAAACAGGCGATATGGCGCTTTTTCACCGATTATGAGGATGAGATGGCGAAACACTTCACTCACGAGGAGGGACATGTGCGCCACTATATTGAGCACCTGCGTTCCGGCAGTTATGACGAAGCCAAGGATATTGACCATATCGATGATTGCCACGACAATATCATTGAGAAGATTTCTGACCTCAAGAGTCTGATCCTCAAATCATTGCCTTCGCAATGCCTATGCGCGGAGAGGCTGCAAACCCTGAGTCTGGTCAGTGCGCTCAAAGAAGATTTGGAGGCGCACGAGCGTATAGAGGAACTGGTGTTGGAGCCGATGATCAGGCTGATGGAAAGCGAGCTTTTCGGCCGTGAGATTGAAAGTTCCGACACTGCTCACGAGAGTCTCTCGGAGCGTGAGAAGGAAATCTTGGTGGGAGTGGCTACAGGATTGATAAACAAGGAAATAGCTGACAGGTTCAATATCTCCATCCATACGGTTATCACCCACAGGAAAAATATTACAAGGAAAACCGGAATCAAGAGTGTTGCCGGTCTGACCGTATATGCCCTGCTGAACGGTCTGATAGATATGAATTCCGTGGAATAAATATGAGGGAAGGGCTCCCCGGCTTTAGACCAGACCTTCGGGCAGTGACATTCTGATACTGTTCTTCTCCTCATCCATTCCGAGGATGAAGTCTTCGTGCAGAGGTATCATCAACTGTTCCCCGTTTCGGGAAATGTAGAGGCAGGGATTTCCTGGAATATCTTCATAATCAATGACTTCGCCTACTTCTTCGTCACCGTTGAAAATGTGCCAGCCAATAAAGTCGTCCAGGCTCATTTCTCCGTCATCCTCATATTCGGCTATACTGCTCTCATCTGCATAGACAGCGCGGCCCACGACCTCTTCGGCATCTTCGAGGGACTGTATGTCAGTCAGACGGACTATGGCTTTGTCATTACCCTTCTTCTTGAAGGATTCAAAGAAAAACGGAACCGGCAATCCATCGAATTCGATGAATACCGGTTCCTGTAAATCGATGTCCTCGGGCTGAATGTCACGGAATCCGAGCAGGAGTCCGCCTTCAGTACCGTTGGACTTCAGTACTTTGGCGATCTGAAGCAATGTTTCAGAAGTGGCCTCAGACATAATTAAGCCTCAGCGACCTCCTCAGCAGCTGGCTCAGCAGCAGCGGCAGCCTCTTCAGCAGCCTTTGCAGCCTCTGCCTCTGCCTTTCTCTTGGCAATAGCCTCAGCTCTTTCCTGGTTAACCTTAGCCTCTGCCTCAAGAGCGGCCTTAGCCTTGGCAGCAGCATCCTTTGAAAGGCCTGCAACCTTAGCTGCAACCTTGTTGTCCTTCTCTGCCTTCCAGTCTGCAAACTTCTTGTCTGCCTGCTCCTGAGTGAGTGCTCCCTTGGCAACGCCACCGTCAAGGTGATGTCTGAGGAGTACACCCTCGTAAGAGAGGATGCGGCGTGCGGTAAGGGTAGGCTGTGCGCCGACCTTGAGCCATGCGAGCGCTCTCTCTGAGTTGAGAACGATAGTTGCAGGGTTAGTGTTAGGGTTGTATGAGCCGATCTGCTCAATGAAACGACCATCGCGTGGTGCGCGTGAGTCTGCCACTACAATGTGGAAGAATGCGAAATTCTTCTTTCCGTGGCGCTGAAGACGAATCTTAACAGCCATTGTGAATCTGTTTTTAAGTTAATACTGCATATTCTCCCTACCCGAGGGAGAGTGCAAAGTTACATATTTTTCATATATTTGCAAAACAAACGACTAAATACCAATTATGAAACGTCTGATTTTCACACTTTTGCTTTCTTTTTCTGCATTTGTGACTGCTCTTTGCCAGTCTTACAATGACAAAGCCGACAATATAGTTGGACAATATGAAATCATCAGCAACGGCGAGAAAGCGAAGGTAGCTGTGACCAAGAATCAGTCTGGGAACTACGATATCCAGATTTATTGGTTAGAGAATCCTTACAATCCCGATGGCAGCCGTGCGCTTGACCTGAAGAACCCCGACAAATCCCTCAGGACTGTTCCTATGGACAAAGTTGTGCTTGTCAGGAATCTCGGCTATGACAAGGCCAAGAAGCAGTGGAGCGGAGCCAAGATTTATGACCCGTCGAGAGGAATCAGGGCCAATGTCGTCTGCACCCTCAATGAGAAGAATAACTTGTACCTGCGCGCCACCTTACTCGGAATAGGCGAATCGCAGGAGTGGAAACGTATAAATGACCGCTAAGCAATATCAATGAGACAGATTGTCACCCATTTCACCGACAACGACCTTTACACTTTCAGCTGTCAGTATTATATCTTGAGGCAATATCCCCGTGCCGAAGTGGAATACTCTTTCCGTGACAGGAACGGAACCAGATATCCCAAAGGCTTCGACAAGCTGCTCCAGGAACAGATAAACGGTATGGCCAATGTCGTTGTAACCCAGGAAGAGCTGGATTATATGCGCGTTAACTGCTATTATCTCCCGCTCTGGTATTTTACCTTCCTGAAGGGCTACCGTTTCAATCCTGCTGAAGTCAGCATTTGCCAGGATGAGGAAGGTCATCTGGAAATTAGCGTACATGGCAAGTGGTTCTCGACCATTATGTGGGAGATGCCTATCCTGTCATCGATTTCGGAGCTTATGCACGAACTTCTGGGTGACAAGGAGAGCTATGATGCTGCACTGGAGGAACAGCGTGCCCGCGACAAGGCTGTCCAGATATTCGAAAACGGCCTCACCTTTGGAGATATGGGTACACGCCGCCGTTTCTCCTTTGACCATCAGGATATGGTTGTGCGTGTGATGAAAGAGGTGTACAATTCCAGACAGTGGCCTGGCATCTTCACCGGCACCAGCAATGTCTGGCTCGCGATGAAACACGGTGTGAAATGCCTCGGTACGATGTCCCACCAGCTCATATCCTTCGAAGAGATAGTCAGTGGCATTTTCGAGTGCAATTTCAATGTAATGAAGAAGTTCAGCGACGTCTTCGATGGCGACAACGGAATCTATCTTTATGACTGTTTCGGCGACAAGGTCTTCTTTTCCAACCTTTCGAAGCGTATGGCGATGATGTACAAGGGCTTGCGTGTCGACAGCGGCTCCGAGGAGGACCAAACCGAAAAAATCATTGCCAAGTACAAGTCTCTGGGCATAGATCCTGCGACCAAGCAGGTGGTTTACAGCAATGGTCTCAACATCGAGCGCGCCATCGAGATTCATAAGTATGTGGCCGGAAGGATGCAGGATTCCTATGGTGTGGGAACCTTCCTGACCTGTGACGTGAAAGGATGCCGCCCTATGAATATAGTCGTGAAGCTGACCAAGGGACGTATTACCGAACTCAGGGAGTGGCACGATTGTGTCAAGCTTTCCTGCGACAAGGGCAAGACTTTGGGCAATCCGGACAAGTGTAACTATCTGTTATCAGTGATTGGCGAGTAAATCGTGAAAAAAACGAGAAAAAGTTTGCACTTTCAGTTTTTAGCAGTATATTTGCAATCCCAAAACGACAAAACGTCTACGGAACTGCGGTAGTGGTGAAATGGTAGACACGCTACTTTGAGGGGGTAGTGCCCGTTGGGGTGTGTGAGTTCGACTCTCACCTACCGCACAATAGAAAGGACTTGACAAGTTGTTTGACAGCGAGTTAAGTCCTTTCTTCCTTTTTATTCCGGAGTACGGCGCTCGTGGATGCATAGTCCCGACAGAATACCTATACCATTCCGTTGAAAAGGTCAGAAATGATGTCGTCCGAAACGAAGAAACGCTTTTCCGGGATTCTGACCATCTTGCTCCCGTCTGTCTTCCTGTAACTTTGCAAGGCCTTTTCGTCCATCAGAGCATCTACCTTGGCATCTGAACATATTGCCCTCAATTCAGACTCTTCGAGGCCATCGGAGGTGCGCAGGGCCAGCATTACCCTTTCTTCCGCAATTTCCATAGGACTGAGCTCTTCTCCTTCGCTCTGCCAACGCTTCAGGCCTCCATCGGCACCTATCCCTGCGCACTCCCGGGTATTCCATTGCCTTACGTCCGCTCTTCCGTCCTTGCAGATCAGACTATGCGCTCCTGGCCCGAGACCGCAGTATGGGACGCGTTTCCAATAGGCGCTGTTATGGATGGCTCTGAATCCGGGTTTTGCCCAGTTCGAGATTTCGTAATGCTCATATCCGGCTTCAGCCAGCAGCTCGCAGAGCAGTTCATATTGTTCACGGCATTGCTCGTCCGAGGCTTCCGTATAGCGCCCGTCGCTGACCATCAAGGCCAGCGAGCTGTCTTCGTCGATGGACAATTGATACGCAGAGATGTGTTCGGGATTCAGGGCAATAGCCTCGCGTATGCTCTTTTCCCAGCGCGGAAGTTCGAGCTGCGACAGACCGAAAATCAGATCGATGCTGATATTGCCGAAGCCGGCCTCGCGCAGCAAACGGAAGGCCAGCCGTGCCCCTGCGACATCGTGGCGGCGATTCATCCAGCGCAATATGCCGTTGTCGAAGGATTGGATGCCCATACTGATACGCGTCACTCCAGCGTCGCGCAGCCTCTGCAGGTATTCCCTTCCATTGCCGTTGATGTCATCTGGATTTACCTCTATTGTAAATTCCTTATAATCAGACTTTCCCAGAGCCTTTACCACACGTTCCAGCTCTTCTGAAGGCAATATGGATGGCGTCCCTCCTCCTATGTAGAGCGTATCGGGCCCTTGGCGCCTGAGCTTTTCCGCTCCTCCGCGACTCTTGATTTCGTCGATTATGCCGTCAACATAAAAACTCATCTGCACCTGCTGCGATGCATCCCGGCTGCAAAGCTCGGAATAAAAACCGCAATAGGTGCAGAAGCTTCTGCAGAAAGGAACGTGTATGTATATCACGCTATCTTAGCATAGTCTCGGCACTGCCAAGAAAAGCCTGTGAAGTATAGGCCTCCACTGAATAGACTCCCTTGACGCACCTGTCTGCGAGGTCGTTGAGGTAGATGCTCAGGGTCAGCTCCTTGCCCTCGTAGTCAACTTCGCGTGAGGCTGAAGCGGTGTGAGCCTCTCCTGCGCATTCAAAACCGACGCTGTTGGCATTAGTAAGCACATTGCCCTCAGGGTCCTTGACAATGATATAGACACGGACCGGTCCGGTAGGGGCGAGGTCGTTCTCTATGAGGCTGAGGGTGGTGAGCATCCTTACGACGCGGCCGCTTCTGTCTGTGACCTTGTCGGAAGAATTGTAGGCCTCTATCATTATGCCGCGCGCTTTGATGACTGAGCCTGCGGCAACCTGGCTGCTGAGGCTGCTGACCTGATCCTTGAGCTCCTCGTTGGCACGCTTGCTGGCTGCTGCATCCTTGCGGGCAGCGGCTGCTTCGGCTGTGAGTTTCTGGTTCAGGGTGTTGAGGGAGTCAATCTGTACGATGTAATTGCGCATAATGCTGCGGAGGGTTCCGAGTTCCTTCTCGTACTGGCGCATCTTGGCGCGGTTGGTGGCATCCGTCTGCTTGATTCTTTCAACAAGCTGGCTTACCTCCTCGCGGGAAGAGTCGAGCTGTGAATTGATGGTATCGTAGTCCGAAGAAAGACTGTCATAATCGGATTGGAGGGCAACGATTTGCTCTGTGAGTTCCTCCTTCTCTATGTTGAGCTCCTTGACCAGCGAGCTCTTTTGTGTCCAGACAAAAATGAGGGCTGCTGCCAGAAGAACGGCAACGGCCGCAAGGGCAATCATCACTGTCTTGAGACCGCCGGCAGATTTGGCAGCCTCTTCACGGGCAATACGCTCGAGTGGATCTTCTTTCATATCAATGAGTATTAATTTCCTTAACGGCCTCCGGACCGTCCAGAGGCCATACACGCGGCAAAAGTAACAAATTTCGTGCAGATACTGAAATTTATTATATTTGTGAATAAATAAAGCAACACAATGAAATACATCATCAGATCCATCAAATACTTCTTCTATGTCTGTATCATAGTGACTCTTGTTATGACCGTCCTTGTCCTCTGCAATGTAGTGTCGGCCGATGTGAATCTCCTCTTCAAGAGGGGTTGGACTTCAGTGCTCGAGATATTGCTGATGTTTGCCGGAGTCTCGCTGATTTATCCCCGTTTCGGTTTTACCAAAAGGCTTGCAACAGTGCTCGGTGAGACTGAGCCTCTGCGCAAGGAAGTGCTTGAGTATATGGAAAGCCGATTGTATGTGCTTGAAAAAGAGGAAGATGGCCTGATGTATTTCCGTTGCAGGTCCGTACTTAACCGTCTTACAAGAATGCTCGAGGACCGTATCACCATCGAAAGGGGCTTGGGCGGTTTCTATGTGGAAGGACCTACCAAGGATGTTACCAGAATCGTGACCGGGCTTGAATACAAGTTCAGGAATCCCGATGAGGCTGAAAATTGATCTTCCTAAATATGGAAAACCTCTATCAGGGCAGAATCTCTGCCATCCGACAGCTGATGTCCCGCAAAGGCTGGGACGCTGTCATCATTTCAGGATCGGATCCTCATAGCAGCGAATATCCTGCATTGAGATGGAAACAGGTCGAATGGGCGACAGGCTTTACCGGAGAGGCGGGAGACGTGGTCATTACCGCAGATCACGCCGGACTCTGGACTGACACCCGCTATTTTATTCAGGCCAACGAACAGCTTGCCGGCACTGGGGTCGAACTCCACAAGACCAGGGTTCCTGGCCAGATTCTGATACCCGAATGGCTGGCTGAACACGCATTCTCTGACTCCAAGGATATGGTGGCGGTGGCTATTGACGGCCTTTGTCAGGGAGTCAGTGCCGTAGCGGACCTTAAGAATGCCTTTATCTCAGCCGGACGCGAAGAGTCTTCTTCAGAGAGCAGCAGTTTCCGTATCATCTCCGCTCCGGATATGCTTGAGGAACTGTGGGAGGACCGTCCCATCATTCCTCAGACCCCGATTATCACTCTTGGCAGCGACATTGTGGGCGAGGGACGGCAGTCCAAACTGGCTTGGCTCAGGGCTGAAATGGCTGCAAGGGGCTGCGATGCAATGCTCGTTACGGCATTGGACGAAATCGCCTGGCTGCTGAATGTAAGGGGCTCTGATATCGAGTACAATCCTCTGGTAATTTCTTATCTCCTTGTCAGCTGTGACTCCGTTTGCTGGTTTGTCAAGAAAGGAAATGCGATGGATACTGAAACCAGAGACAGTTTCTCCGAGCTCCGCGCTGACGGCATTGACATACAGTCCTATGAGGACGTGTCCTTCAATCTGCAGTCTCAGTTCGAGGACGGCCTGGTGGAGAGGCTTTTCGTGGACCCTTCAACTTTGAATTACGACCTTTACAACATATTGAAAAACAGTCAGTTCTCTGCTTCTGTGGTAGAAGGTGAGTCCCCTGTTTCTCTGCGCAAGTCGATCAAGAATGCGGCCGAAATCGAAGGGATGATCGAGGTGCACGAGGCCGACGGCCTTGCAATGGAAAAGTTTTTATACTGGCTCGAAAGCTGCCTTGCCGACGGCATTGCCATAAGCGAATGGGATGCTGCTGTCAAGCTGAGCGGCTTCAGGGCTGAGATTCCGGGCTATCGCGGGGACAGCTTTGAGACCATTTCGGCCTATGGCGCATCGGCTGCATTGCCTCACTACGTCACTCCGAGGATAGGAGCGCCAATGCTTGAAGCGCGCGGCCTGTATCTTTGCGACAGCGGCGGGCAATATATGAACGGCACCACGGATATCACCCGCACCGTGCCGCTCGGACCGTGCACTATGCTCGAGAAGGAGGACTATACCCTTGTGCTCAAGGGCCATATAGGTCTGGCAATGGCTGTTTTCCCTCGGGGAACCGCAGGCTGCCAGCTTGACGCGCTCGCCAGGATTCCGCTCTGGCATATGCGCCGCAATTACGGTCACGGCACCGGTCACGGCGTCGGCTTCTTCCTCGGAGTTCACGAAGGGCCTCAGGACATACGCCAGAACTTCAAGCGCGTAGCGATTGCCCCGGGAATGATCACTTCGAATGAGCCGGGCATCTATCGCGAGGGTATGCACGGTGTGCGCCACGAGAGCCTTGTCCTCTGCGTTGAGGATGAGTGCAATGAATTTGGCGACTGGCTCCGTTTCGAGACCATAACCCTCTGTCACATAGACACATCTGCTATCATTGTCAATCTGCTTACGGAAGCCGAGCGCCAATGGCTGAACGCTTACAATGCCCGCGTATATGAGCAGCTAGGTCCTAAGCTTCCTCGGGAGACCGCGGAGTGGCTGGAGGAGAAGTGCAAGCCTATATAAGAAACACCAATAAACTCTAATTCATATGAACACACACTTTTTTGTTGTGAGGAGCTTGGCGCTTATCTCTTTGGGAGCGCTCCTTGTATCCTGCAACGGCCAGAAATGGCAAGAAGAAGCCAAGGATGGCTACAACCTCATTACCCAGAAGGGAGGAAAGACCCTGGGTTATTCTCCTGAGTCAGGAGTCCAAATCATTACAGTCAAGGGATATGCCTTCAAGGATCTCAACCGTAACGGTGAGCTTGATGTCTATGAGGATTGGCGCAAGCCTGCTGCCGAGCGCGCCAAGGACCTTGCTTCCCAGCTTTCAATTGAGGAAATCGCCGGCTTGATGCTATACAGCGGCCATCAGTCCATTCCTGGAGGTGCAATGTCCAGGGGTACCGGCTCTTTCGGAGGTACCACTTACAATGGTAAGCCTTATGCTGAAAGTGGGGCAAAGCCTTATGACCTTTCAGATGCACAGAAGAAGTTCCTCAAGGAGGACAATCTCCGTCACGTGCTTGTAACTACAGTGGAGAGCCCTGAGGTGGCAGCACGTTGGAACAACAATGTCCAGGCTTTCGTGGAAAGCTTCGGCCACGGCATCCCTGCAAACAACTCTTCAGACCCTCGTCATGGTGCTTCAGTGTCAGCTGAATATGATGCCGGCAACGGTGGAAAGATTTCCCTCTGGCCTTCATCCCTCGGTATGGCAGCTACTTTCGACCCTGCTATGGTCGAGAAGTTCGGTGAGATAGCCTCAGAAGAATACAGGGCTCTCGGTATTGCCACAGCCCTTTCTCCTCAGATTGACCTGGCTACCGAGCCTCGCTGGTCGCGCTTCAGCGGCACTTTTGGTGAGAATCCTGAGCTTGACACCGATATGGCAAGAGCCTATGTCGACGGTTTCCAGACTTCAAAGGGTGCTGATGAAATCGAGAACTCTTGGGGATACAAGAGTGTCAATGCCATGATAAAGCATTGGCCTTCAGGCGGTCCTGAAGAGGGTGGACGCGATGCCCATTTCTGCTATGGCAAATATTCTGTTTTCCCGGGCAAGAACTTCGAGACTCATATGAAGCCTTTCGTGGAGGGTGCGCTCAAACTGAATGGCGGCACTGCTTCTGCATCAGCTGTAATGCCTTATTATACAATCTCATACGACTTCGGCGACCAGGAGAACAGAGTGGGCAACAGTTATAGCAAGTATATTATTACCGATCTCCTCAGGGAGAGGTTCGGCTACGATGGAGTAGTCTGCACGGACTGGATGATTACTGCTGACAACAATGCAGTTGACGCTTTCGGCGGAATGTGCTGGGGCGAGGAGCTCAAGACCGTGGCAGAGCGTCACTTCGACGTCATTTGCGCAGGTGTTGACCAGTTCGGAGGTAACAATGACAAGGGCCCTGTCCTCGAGGCTTATCAGATGTATATCGATGCCTTCGGCCAGGAGGCTGCCGATGCCCGTTTTCAGGATTCTGCCAGAAGATTGCTGATGAACATCTTCCGCGTAGGTCTCTTCGAGAACGCCTACCTCGATCCTGCCGAGAGCAGCGAGACAGTCGGAAAGGCTGAATTCATGGCTGCCGGCTATGATGCCCAGCTCAAGAGTATCGTGATGCTCAAGAATAAGGGCAATTCCCTCCCGATTGCCAAGAAGACAAAGGTTTATATTCCTAAGAAGTTCGTTGCCGGCGGCCAGGCCAGGACAGGTCTTGCAGCTACTGCCGTTGTCAATAAGTGGCAGGATGCCGTAGCCCGCAATATCATTGACAAGTATGCTTCAGACTTCACTTTCGTTGACAATGCGGCTGACGCTGACATTGCCCTCTGCTTCATCAGCGAGCCTTCGACAGGAGCCGGTTACAGCCGTGCGGATGTGCAGAAGGGTGGCAATGGCTATTTGCCAATCAGCCTCCAGTACAGCGATTATACAGCCGAGTACGCCCGCGAGCAGAGCATTGCCGGCGGTGACCCTAAGGAGAGCTTCACCAACCGCTCGTACAAGGGAAAGAGCACCGTTGCCAGCAACAAATCAGATATGGAACTCGTCATCAACACCAAGAAGGAAATGGGCGACAAGCCTGTTGTAGCCATCGTCAACATTGGCAGACCTATGATTATGTCTGAAATCGAACCTTATGCAGATGCTATTCTCCTCTCTTTCAGCGTACAGCAGCAGGCTATCCTCGATATCGTCACAGGTGCAGCCGAGCCGTCAGCTCTTCTTCCTATGCAGCTTCCTGCCAATATGAAGACCGTTGAGGAACAGTATGAGGATGTTCCACAGGATATGGAATGCTACGTGGATGCCGAGGGTCACAGCTACGATTTCGCTTTCGGTATGAACTGGAGCGGAGTCATCGATGATGCCCGCGTTAAGAAATATGCCTCTAAGTAATTCCTATATATTCAATCTTATATATTCCATAGAATGAAGCGAATTCTTTCAATACTGGCGCTTGCGGCTCTTTTCACTGGAGCCGCATCCGCACAGGAAATTGCCAACATAGGCAATAGTACCGCTTTGGTTTCTCCTGAAGTCGGCACCGATGGCATTATCTTCCGTCTTGACGCCAATTATGCCACTACCGTCGGCTTGAAGGGCAATTGGATGGACCCCGCTTCTGAGCCGCTTCAGATGAAGAAGGAAGGAGGAATCTGGTCCATTACCATTCCTAAACTCGAGCCTGAAATCTACACCTACAATTTCGTTGTGGACGGTGTCAGCCTCAATGACCCGCTGAATCCATTCATCCAGAGGGACGGCAGCCGTTACTTGAATATGCTCTTCGTAGATGGCCAGCGTTCAGAGAATTATAATGAGTGCGAGCAGAGGGGCAATCTCACCACCCTTTGGTATGATAGTCCGTCACTTGGCATCAATCGCCGAATGATAGTCTATACCCCATACGGATACAATAGCCCCGCGAACAAGAGAGTGAAGTATCCTGTCCTCTATCTTCTCCACGGAGGCGGCGGTGATGAGGAAGCCTGGACCTCCATGGGCCGCGCAGCCCAGATAATGGACAATCTCATCCAAAAGGGACTCGCCAAGCCAATGATAGTAGTAATGCCTAATGGCAATCCTAATCAGCAGGCTGCCAGCATTATGGGCCTTCCGACCACAGACCTCGACCCTCGTGCGCCGGAGAATGCCAACGCATATGTGAAAAGCCTCGTAACCGAGATTGTTCCTTTCATTGAAAAGAACTACAGAGTGATAGCCAAGCCTGCATCAAGAGCCATAGCCGGCCTTTCAATGGGTGGCGGCCATACTTTGGCTGCATCTGCACTGTATCCTGGCAAGTTCGGATACATCTGCCCTCTCAGCATAGGTACAACACAGAGTGCCGAGCTGGACAAGCAGTTGAAGGCTGTCAAGAAGGGCGGTTACAAACTTTATTGGCTCGCTTGCGGAACCTCTGATTTTCTCTATGACAGAGCCAAGGAACTCGATGCTGCTCTGACTAAGAACGGACTGACCCATACCTTCTTCGTTTCAGACGGAGGTCACGAGTGGAAGAACTGGAGACTGTATCTCAATACTTTCGCTCCACTCCTCTTTAAGTAGCTGCTGCCTTTCTGGGCGTCAGATTGTCTTCTGGCGCTCATGCTGGACCTTCCTCTGGCTTGGAGGAATCAAAATTGTCACATTTTTGCGGAGAGGACGAGATTCGTAAACCAAGTACAACACCCTTCGTAAACCATTGCAGGAGTGCTTTCTATTGCGTATCTTTGCAAACGGGTTTGCTCACCTTTGAGCGTTTTTGGGATATTTTGGGGATGCGATTTTAACTAGCGGAGGGGTCGCAAAATGAAAACCAAGCGCAATGCAGCTTTCCTGGAATTTCCTCTAGAAACTGAGCCTCCTTTCCAATTGAAAGTGAGCCAGCCTTCCAGAAGCCCGAAAATTACGTTCTAAAACACAGCCTGAGAAGTTAGTAACATAACCACGCCAAATGGCCGTAGACAGGCCTGTATGGCAGTGAAAAAGAGAAACCGATCACTAGCTCTGTGACCGGTTTCTTCTGTTTTATTTGGCTTTTTGAAATGCCTTTTTTTGCTGTTTTATTTCTACGCTGCCGCAGTCCTTTTTATCATTTCGCCGCAATTCCAAGGGTCGGTTTTAGACGACCGACAAAGTGGCTCAATTTGCATAGGATTTTCCAACAATCGACCAAATCATTATTTAACCATAACTT
>JALEPJ010000058.1 GCA_022766385.1 Rikenellaceae bacterium | reverse complement strand
AAAAAAAGCAAATGTCCCTCTGCAAAATTGCATAAAGACATTTGCTTATATTGTTATATATCAGGTAGTTATCCTACACAGACACTATCTGCCCTGAGGAGCAGGTCCCTGAGGTCTTCCCTGAGCGCCTGGTCTGCCCTGGCCGGCCGGTCTTCCCTGACCACCCTGAGGCTGAGCTGCCTCTGCAGGGGTAAGAACCTGAGCGTTCATCCACTCAAAGATATTGGCGTGGCCCTGAGGGGCTACAGTACCGCCACCGTTGTTGGTTGGCTTGACATCTGCATCAGTCTGCTCCTGAGACATTGTAACTGCATCGTTGAAGAGATAGCACCAAGAGAAGTGCCCAAAGAGCTTCTGGCCAGGATTGTCCATACCCTCAACGCTCTCGAACATTGACATCCATACATTCTTGGCACCTGCCTTCATAAGGCGCTGATAAGTCGGGATACAATGGGTCTTTGGGTCAACGGTAGTGTCATCGTATGACTGAACGATCCAGATATTCTCCTCTGCAAGCTGCTTGATTTCATTGTCTGAAATATACTCGTCACCATAAGCCTCGCAGGTAGGATAAGCTGCAGCGAAGTACTTAGGATGGCGGATAAGCATATGCATAGTCATAAAGCCTCCGTTTGAGCAACCTCCTACATAGATGCGGCTGCGGTCAACGTCAGGATTCTGCTGAACATAGTAGTCGATGCAAGACTTGAGGACATCTGCGTAGAGAGAAGGATAGTCTCCACGGGTCATAGAGCCGTTGGCGGTGCGCATCCAAGCCTGAGGGCACTGGATTGACAATACATAAGCGCCGTTCGCGCCGCCTTCGGTAGTGAAATGAGACTGAATCTCAGGACGGATGAGCGACACCACCTCATTGCCCATAAGGGTAATGGATACGTCCACACCGCCTTCGCCGCCTCCGTGGAGCCAGATTACCAATGGATTAGCCTTGCCGTCGCCCTTGAGTGACCAAGGCTCGTATGCTGCATAAGTAAGGGTCTCGTCACCAATCTTGCCTGTTGCCTTGCCGGTGAAGTGTCCCTTGTTGAAGTAATCAGACTCAGAAACGAAGTCCTTAAGAGCCTTGTCGGTTTCACACTCGATAGCAGTGTATTTCTGCTTGCCGACTTTGATTACCTTGCCCTTCTTCAGGGCTACCTTGACGCTGTATTCGTCTTTCCATACGCCTGCGCCCTTGGTAAGGCCGAGGCCTCTGCCGTTTGCCTTCTCAAGGCCGAGAGCTACATACTCTCCTTCAGGATTGAAGGCTCCTCTCGAGTCTGACGGATATGCGGAAACGACATTGCGTTCAGTTCCATTGGTATTTACGGTAAACACTGACGGATCAAGCACTTCAAGCTTGATTTCCGGTTTTACAACCACAAGGTTCACTGCAGTGGATGCCTCATAGGTGGTGACGCCGACTACCTGAGGCTCCATCTTCAAAGTCTGTGCATTTGCTGAAAGTACAGCGGCGCATACAGCTGCCGACGCTGCTATTATTCTGATCTTATTCATATTGTCCTAAGTGTTATTGTCAATTTACTTTCTTGAATTCGGGTTCTGAACGGGAACAACATCAACGAGTTTCTGGGCATTCATCCATTCGAAGAGGTTGCTGTAACCCTGAGGAGCCACTGAACCGCCGCCATTGTTGCTTGGCTTCATATCGGCAGTGCTCTGCTCCTGAGCGCCGGTAACCTGGTCATTGAAAACGTAAACCCAAGAGAAGTGGCCCATAAGCTTCTGGCCAGGTGTATCGCTTCCTGTCACGTTCTCGAACATTGAAACCCATACATTCTTGGCACCTGCTTCGATGAGACGCTTGTATGTTGGGATGCAGTACTCTGTAGGTCTTACAGTGGTATCGTCGAATGACTGCACGAACCAGATATTCTCCTGTGCGAGCTGCTTGATCTGGGTATCTGAGATATTGACATCAGCATAAGCCTCGCAGGTAGGATAAGCTGCAGCGAAGAATCCAGGGTTCCTGAGCACCATATTCATAGTCATATAGCCTCCGTTTGAGCATCCTCCGATATAGACGCGATAAGGGTCGACATCAGGATTCTCCTCAAGATAATTATCTATGCAGGACTTGAGAACGTCGGAATAGATGGATGGATATGAGCCGCTGCCGAAGCCCTTAGCTGTATTCATCCACATGGTAGGGCACTGAACAGCAAGCACATATGCTCCACTTTCGCCATCCTCGGTGGTGAAGTGGGACTGGATGTCTTTGCGGATGAGGGCTACGACCTCATTGCCCATAAGCTCGATTGAGACATCGGTTCCGCCCTCGCCCATTCCGTGGAGCCAGATGATGAGAGGGTTGCGCTTCCCGTCTATGCGCAATGCTTCAGGCTCGTATGCGCCATAGGTGAGGGTCTCGTCTCCCGGACGTCCGGTTGAAGGGCCGGTGAAAGTTCCGCGACGGAAGAAATCGGATTCAGAAAGGAAGTTGCGGAGAGCGTGCTCGGTAGAGCACTCCACTGAGCTGTATTTCTTGCCACCCGCCTTGATGCTCTTGCCAGGCTTGAGGGCAATCTTTACCGGATAGGCAGTGCTCCAGCTTCCCATTCCCCTTGAAACGAGAGGAGCTGCGCCACGTGTAGAACTTACTTCAAGTCCGAAAGCAAGATACTCGCCGTTGTCAGCCCACTCACCGCGGTCGTCGCAGGTGTAGATGATTTTTACGTTTCTCTCCACCCCGTTGGTTTCTACTGTAAAAACTGAAGGGTCGAGTACATCAAGTTTCTGCTCAGGCTTGACCACTACGAGATTTACTGAGGTCGATGCCTCATAAGCCGTGATACGTACGACCTGATTCGTCATCTTCAGTGTCTGCGCACCAGATGTCACTGCAAGGGTCATAGCCATCGCAGCGAGAATAGTTTTGATAGAGTTCATTAGTTTGTTATTAGTTAATAAAGACAAAAAAATCGCTTATGTTATTATTTACCAAATGTAATATATTTTTGCGATATGATTGTTTTAATTTGTGATATTTGCACAGAAACGTCGTGTTATTTATGGAAATATTAGCCACAATCATATTCATTTCAATATTCCTGCTGGCCCCTGCAGCAGTGAAAGCCTTCTGCAAGAAGCACAAATGGGCGGACAAAATCGGTGCCGTGCTGATTCTGTACATACTCGGAATTATCATTGGCAATCTCCGTCTGCTCCCCTTTCTGCCCGCAGCCCTGGCGCATCCTTCATCGCTTCCGGCCATCCAGGATGCACTCAGCAGCGCAATGGTGCCCATTGCCATACCCCTGCTCCTGCTCAGGTGCAATTTTCGACTCAACGACACCCGTTCGCAGCTGCTGGCATTGGCAACAGGAACGATTGCAGTACTCTGCGCTGTCGTCTGCGGCTATTTCATTTTCCGCGGCGGAATCGACGCCATGGCATCCGACTCCGCTTCGAGTGACAGTGCAGCCAATATCGGAGGAATGCTGATGGGAGTCTATACCGGCGGGACAATTAACCTGGCGGCCATCAAGTCGATGCTCGGAGTGAGCGAGAGGACCTATCTGCTCCTGAACTCCTGCGATATGATAATCAGCTTTCTCTTCCTGACTCTGTTGCTATCCTTCGGAATCAGGTTCCTGCGCCGCTTCCTGCCTTTTGAAGCTGCGGCTCTCCAAAGTACGGAGGAGTCCGCAAGCATTGCCGCCAATGATAGCAATGATGGGAAGGCTGCTTTTTTCAGGAGGGGGCAATGGAAGCAGCTTGGACTGCTGTTTCTCGTCACTGTGGCAATAGTCGGAGTCTCTGCCGGCATCGCATTATTATTGCCAGAAGGCTGGTTCATGACTGCATTCATACTGCTTCTGACCTCGCTGGGCATCGCTGCATCGTTCAGCAAACGTCTCAGTGACATTAAGATAGCTGAAGACATCAGTATGTACTGCATTTACATCTTCAGCATAGTGGTAGCCTCGATGGCAGACCTTTCCGCCCTTGATTTGTCCAGCAGTCTCAGTATGCTCGGCTATCTCAGCTTCGTGGTTTTCTGCTCGCTGCTGATTCAGGTCCTTCTGGCCAAGCTCCTGCGGATCGATGCCGACACTATCGTAATCGCCTCCACCGCCTTTATCTGTTCACCTCCTTTCGTACCTATGATGGCTGCGGCAATGAAAAACCGCCGAGTATTGGTCGGAGGTCTCACTATCGGTATAATCGGCTATGCCATGGGCAATTACCTTGGATTTTTAGTTTCCCGTCTGCTCCTGCTTTTATAAAAGGCTCCTCTAACTGCTTGAACTCTTTTTTCGAGGGATTCTGTGGCGTTGGCGCTTATGACAATGCTGCTAAAAGCTTGCCCCAAGTTTCGCGTAGCGACCGTGAGTACCCGGTCTCCTCCCTAAAGACAGTTGCGAGGGCAAGCCTTACCGTAGTAATCTCAGAAGGCGATGCAGACAGGTTGGTCTGATTCGAAGTTGAGGGTGCTGACAGGGCTTTCCGAGAGGGAACCGTCTTCCTGGTCGATTCTGAAGGCCTGGATGCAACGCGAGTCCCGGCAGGCCACAAGGAGGAATTGCCCGTCAGGAGTGATCTGGAAATTTCTTGGATGGATGCCGGTATTGCGGTAGGAAGCCCGTTCCAATGTCCCGTCATTCAAGACTTTGAAGACTGCAATTCCGTCATTCTCAAGACGATGGGAGGTGTATAGGAACTTGCCGGAAGGATGGAGGTGGATGTCGGCACTGCCACCAGCATCAACAAGATCAGCCTTGAGGCTCTGAACCAGCGTAAAGCAAGGCCTGCCATTGTCAGACGCAACGGCAATGGAATAGACCATTCCTCCGAGCTCGCTGATGCAGTAGAGCATATTGCGCCTGGAATCGAACTCCATATGTCGCGGACCTGTGCCGTCCTCGAGGGTAATGATAAGTTCGGGGCAATCTTCCAGCGTCGCGTCAGCTCCGTCCTTGGAAAGGACGTGAATGCTGTCATCACCCAAGTCGCTTGCGAGCACCCACTCCCCTTTCAAGCTGAGTTGCTCCTTAATTTCCTCTGGGATTACCCTAAGCTGGTGTATGTACGAGTGGGTCTGGCGTACCTGATCGGGGCCGCTTCCATTGAACTGAATAACAGCTGATTTCGCTTGCACTACGCCATCGAGAACAGGAAAGGCTGAGATGGAGCCTCTTCCGTAGTCAGCAGTGTAGATGGTACCGTCGAGCAGAAGCAGATGGCAGGGGCAGAAGTCTGCATTGTCCTGAAAAGCAGTCATCCTGGAGTCCCGGAACGAATAAACTCCAGAATAAGGATCATTTTCACTTACAGCATAATAGAGCTGATCTCCATCCTTGATGACGAATGAGGGATTCTCCGCGGGTATGGCTTTCATCGGTCCAAAAGAACCATCAGGATTGAAGCTCAATTCATAGAGATTGTGGCCATAGGTGCCGACGACGAGATTCAGGGCAGAGTCATTGCCCTTGCTTTGGCCTCCATTGCACGATGACAGTAGGGTGAGGACTGCCATCGTGCTGATTATCATTCTGTTATAATTCATACTTGCATTATGTTACGAAAGGAAAGTTTATGCGCGAGACAAATATATAAAAAATCGGTAATAACGAAAATGCCGACAAGTTCCTACGATTTCCTTTCCGGGGCTGCTCAAGCCATTATCATCAGGCTCACCGTCAGGCCAAAGCCTGATAGATTAGGACAAGGGTGGGGGCTAACCTCCTGTGTATCAATACTTTAAGCCATTGTCTATGAAAAAAATTTCCCATAGACAATGGCTTATCTCACTGAGTATCAAGCAGTTAACCCCCACGACCACAGTTGTACGAGACAATTAATTGATTATCTTTGCAGTAGGGTGAGATTAAGGCGAGGGCTTATGTGCCCCGACTTATACTGCAGGATTTTTTCGGCAACCATAACCACATATAATTATTTCATTCAACCAAATTTAACACTATCAAATTATGAAGCACAAATTCCTCATCCTTTCATGCTGCCTTTTGTGCTTGGCATGTACCAAAGAAAGCAAGGTGCGAGAATCTGCTATCCACATCTCATCTGATGACATGAGTCTTTGTGCAGACAACACTCTGGAGTTGGGCATCACTGAAACAGATTTTGCAATTGACTGCAATCTTCAACACCGTGGGTTACGCACTATTTTCGAGTATCTGGCAGTGTAAACCAAGAAACCTCATTTGAAACAGGAGATTCACAAGACAATAGATATTTTGGATTCGAAGGGAATGGTCCAGGAACCATACAGATGGGATATCATACTGATAATTACATCTATGGAATGTGTATTTGGTCCGTAATATATTAGTTCAATTATGTGCAATAACAGTTTTATAGTCCGGCTATTGCTAGCGCCGCTCCTTTTATTCGGTGCAGAGGTCACAACTTATAGCCAAAATACCCGGCCAGCCGAATTGATAGGCCTTGCGACCAGCTATCATCAAGGTTTCGCTTCTGTGCCCCTGCTCACGGGCTCTGTTACTTGTACCAATGGAGACAAGACTTTTTCAACAAACCTGGACAACAAGGATGTTGCACTGTTTGGCGGATTCTGGTTCCCGAAACTACAAGCAGGGATGACCACATTAACGTATTACGATCGGGATAACAACGCCATAATGTCTGTCACTTTCGAGACACATCCGGGAACCAACCTGATATTTCTGGACGTAAACATTCCTGTCGAGGGAGACTATTCTGAAGAAACCATTGAATCAGATTATGACCCTGAGGCTAAGAAAGGAGTTGTCATCAAGAAAATCAAAAACAGACCGGGATCGCCGGGATGGTTTCTCGCCAGAACTGACGGCAAATATCTTTTGATGGAGACCATCTGGCCTTCTGTACAAACTGGAGATAACATTCTCAAAATCCTCAAGTCATTCAAGGGCGTAAAATCTGAACTTCTTCAATACGGATGGGGGTTTCGTATTGACACTACAAAACTTGAATGTCAGCAGCAGGAGTGGTGTCTGGTTATATCTGAGAACAAGTAATCATCGATGAACTTGAAAAAGTCAATACCCATAGCATTATTTCTGCTGCTGGGCTGTCTATGTACATATGCCCAAAATGGCAAGGCACGTCTGGTAGGCAAAGTATTCGAGAGGATGGAAATCGGGGCGGATGTTGTTTCCGAAGCTAGTCTCAATTATCCTGTCAATAATGCAAGGA
>JALEPJ010000051.1 GCA_022766385.1 Rikenellaceae bacterium | reverse complement strand
CATAGTCGTGACAAATCAAATCATGTGTACAAATGTTCGCACTGCGGCTATCAGTCCAACGATGACCGCATTGCGGCTATGAATCTGTATCAGCTTGGGCTTGAGTACCTAAAAGGTACCGAGCATCCGAGGATACAGTCGCCATCCGGCAGGCCGGGTGACGGAGGGTGCAGTCAACCACCCTGCGATGTGACGCCACGTCCCAAGGGACGCAAAAAGGTAGGAGCTCAACCGAGCGTTCGCACTACCGGGCAGTCACAAGCCCACAAATCTTCAGTTTGTGGGTAGTTGATAACGCGCAAATATAGATAAATTTCTTCAAAGGATGGAACCAGCTACCTCAAGCCATAGCCTTCCTGTTGCGGGAATATGTACTGGTTCGGCTTCCAGGTATTCCAATTAGCATGTGCCTTTACTGAAGCAGGAACTTCTCCTTCCAATTTATTGCCCTGAATTCGGAGCTGCTTAACTCCTGCAGGCAGATTGGCAAAGGATTCAGGGATGTTGCCGCTGAAATTGCAGTTATAAAGATGATAGCTGATGCTGCTCTGTGTGGAAACGATGTTTCCAAGTGATGATGGCAGACTGCCGGTGAGTCCTGCATTGCCATAAAGCATCAACAATTTGAAATCGTTCTTGAACTGGTCCCAGATCCCACGTGGGAGCGTGGATTGAAAGATATGTATAGAATGGGTAAGCCTACGACGAAATAGGCTTACCCAACTGCGTAAATCTGCGAGAATGTCGATATATTTGCAAAAATTTGTCAAAATGACGCTGAGGGAGTATATAGAAACTGAAATCATTCCGCGCTACGATGCTTTCGACGGTGCACACAGGCGCGACCACGTCGAATATGTTATCGATGAGAGTATGAAGCTAGCGGAATACTATGGTCTGGACAAGAATATGGTTTACACTGTCGCGGCTTACCACGATACGGGGCTGGCCGTCGATCGCAAGACTCATCATCTGGAATCGGGCAGGATATTGCGTTCGGACAATCTGCTGAAACTATGGTTCTCGCAGGAGCAGATAGAGACTATGGCTCAGGCAGTGGAGGATCACCGGGCCTCGAGCAGATCCGAACCGCGCAGCATTTATGGCAAGATTGTCGCGGAGGCGGACCGCCAGATCGATCCCCTCACCATTATCCGTCGCACCATAAGCTACGGCCTCTCCCATTATCCAGAACTTAACCGGGAGGGACACTGGCTGCGTACTCTTGAGCACCTCCAGGAAAAATATGCCGACGGCGGCTATCTGACGCTCTGGATTCCTGAGTCTGACAATGCTCGCAAGCTGGAGGATCTGCGCAAACTGATACGTCGCCCGGCACTTCTCCGGGAAATCTTCGACCGCGAGTTTCCTCAGGCCGGGCGCTAAAGACGTCATTTCGTGTGACAGCTCATAAAAATTTAGAGGCAGGGTAGTGTTTCGTTTGAGCATGTCTTCAAGCCAGTGCCTGTTTGCGACCCTGTCTGTATTCTCGACTCCTATCTCAACATAGTCTGGATTATCCTTCACTCCTTCGGGATAAAGGGCGGCCTGGATTGATTCCTAAGCCGCCCTCAATAATTATACTATCTAATCACTGCTTTATTTCCAAGGATTCTGAGTTAGATTAGGATTCAACTGGATGACCGCAAAAGGCGCTACCGGGATGTTCGGAGAAAGAGCATTAGCTTCTTTTCCTTCTTCCTTGCAGGATACAAGGAAGAAGGAAAGCAAAAGGCCTGCTAAAGCTAGTCTTTTCATAATAACTACTTGATATACTTCAAGATAATGGCTTCAAGGACTTCGTAGCCAGCATTTGTAAGATGGCAATTATCCACTGTGTATTCAGGCTTGCAGGCATTTGAGCCATCTGTAAGCGCTGAGAAGTAGTCAATATAAGTCACGCCCTTGGTCTTATCAGCATACTCCTTCATCAATGCATTGAAAGCAGGAATCTTGGATTTTGGATCAACTTCCTTTCTCCAAGGGTACTCCTTGCAAGGGGTAACCGAACAGAGCAGGACCTTGATCTTGTTTGCCTTTGCCAGTTCGCACATCGAAATGATATTGTCCATCATATTCTCAAGGGAAATGATACCATTGTTCTCGGCAATGTCGTTGGTTCCCACCATCAGGGCAACATATTTCGGATGGAATTCGAGCACGTCCTGACGGAAACGAACCAGCATTTCACTGGTAGTCTGGCCTCCAATACCACGTCCGAGGAAATTGTTCGGAGCAAAGAAATCAGGGCGCTGCCTTGCCCAGAATTCAGTGATGGAGTCGCCCATAAATACTACTTTAGGCGTAGTGGTTACTGTAGCATTCTCTTCAGCATAACGTGTCAAAAATGCCCAGTCCCTTTTCTGCAAAGCCTGGAAGTTCTGAGCGAAACAACTGAAGGATGAAAGCAGAAATGCAAACACCAGTATTGGATAGAAAAACTTTTTCATTGTTCAAAAAAATGGATTAACAGTCAGATTAGCAATTGATTATCTTTGTGGAGCAGCTCCAGGGCGTGCGCCGCCAGCCTGGCCTGCACCCTGTGCACGCATACGGTTCACAGCCTCATATTGTCCAGGGCGGACAGTGTCGAGGAAATTGGCATCGGTACGCGGTTTAGGAGACCTTTCTATAGAATGAACCTTAATGTTCTCACCATTGAGGACAATTCTATCAAGGAAGGAGTCGATTTCATTCCAGAACCATTTCAAAGGAAGAAGGGCCATACAGTGGTCTCCCTTGAAATACTCATTGAGCATATACGGAACATCCATAGCGTAGAGCTGCTGGCTTACATAATAAGGTCCGAAACCGTGTCGATTAGGATTGTTCTCTATATCGAAGGTAACGGTAGGGTCAGCAGAACCGTGGAAGAAACACATAGGGCAAGGCTTTCTGTCCCATCTCAGTTCGGTATCATTCTCCCCAGTGAGATAGACAGCACCGGCCATAGGTACAATTCCTGCATAATTGAAGTCGGCAGGAAGATTCTCCTTGGCAAGTTTATGGCCAGTACAGATGTAATACTCAGCATTCATACTGTTAATTGCGCCGGCAGAGCTTCCGGAGATTACAATCTTCTCAGGGTCTATGTTGTATTCATCAGCGTGCTTGATGAGCCATGATGTCGCAGCATAGATATCCTCTACCCCTATGTCAATTGAGTATTGGAACGGGTTGTAGCCTTCCGGTGGGGTGATGAGAGGCTTGCCATCCCTGCCTCTGGCAGAGCCGAGACGGTAGTCAATTGCCACACATACCCATCCCTTCTCGCAAAGATGGTCATACAGTGGATTGCAAAGAGCGTCTATACGGGAGCCCATTGCCCAGGCTCCGCCGAAGGAATAGAGAAATACCGGACGCTTTTCATCCTTCTGGTCCTTGAATTGGTAGATATCCATCAGGATAGGTTTGGAGTCCCTTACTACGAATTCGACTGTAGTCTTGTCAGCTTTGTGTTCAGGTTCTGCCTGAGGCTGTGGCTGTGCCTTGGCGCTCATTGCAGAGACGAGAGCGATAGCCGTACTGATCAATATAAACTTTCTCATAGCATTATTGATTATTATTGCATTATGTAATTAATTATGTTTTTCGGGGCAATGCCTACTTGCCAAGAAGGTAGAGCACAGGCACTTCGAGGCGGGATGCCCAAGAGTCCTCAACGTGTGCAAGACCAGGGAAGACCTTGCTGACAAAATGTTCGTCATCCCAGCCTGCTTCCTTTAACATCTTCTCTGCATCAAAGAGGTTCTGGCCATCGCTCATATAGACGACGGAATATTTCTTGCCCTTGGAATAATCTGAAGGCAACCAGACATACACATTGTGGGCTGAAACAAGGCCAGAAGCAGCAGCATCTTTGTGAAAAATTTCATACTTTTCATTGTTTCTATTATTATAACACAAAATTGAATAAAAACATTTTAAACGAAAAGTAATATTAAGTCAGATATTGCCATTATTCTTCCACTGACACGAAATTGCAATTACTGAAAATGAGATCAGTAACATATGTTCAATTCACAGATATCCTGAAACAATATCGAGCGGCCGTCCGACAGAATCAATGCAGATTCGGCAAAATCGATATTCCTGACCCTGGCGCTGAATACTTCAGTATGTCCGCCTTCCCTAAAAGTATCAGCGACAAAGCATACACCCTTAACAAGTGGTTTGGACTGAAGGGATTCCAATATTTTGGAGAACACCTCATTGAGATGCTGAAGCTGTTCTTCATCAAGTTCAGGGCGAGTATCCGTCGTCTTCCCCGTCTCAGAGATGATCTCATTGTAGCCAGACAGCGCTGCAAAAGGCGAGAACTGCGCAGCTCTATCGTGAGCAGACATCCTCGAATGTCTTTCGGAAATAGGGTGTTCCAGATTGATAATATCGTCGTAGCGTCCCATAAATGCCAATGCTCCTATGCTTTGTGGCCTCCAACCTGTTTGTTTCGCTCTCGCTGGGTCGCGCCCTCCTCGAAATTGAGCCCCTTCAATATAGCATTCTTGCCGTATTTCTTCTTGATTGCCAGAATCGCTTCCTGGCGTCTCCTTTCCCTGGCACTGTCTTCCTTCTTCTCTTCAGCTTCAAAAAGGTTCAGCTGCATTGTCTCCGGCGAGCCTTCAGGGAGGGTATGGTTTGCTGCCACGGACATCCTCCTCACCAACAAATCCTTATTCACAATACGGTCAAACAGGCTTGTTACAGCATCTATGATTTCGGCTGAGGATGAAGTGAATCCGGAGAGATTGACTGAAGCACTCGCCGGTTTGGGAACACTGCGACCATAATAATCACTCTTAAGATCGCCCGCGTAAGCAGGCAAAGAAGAACTGTCATATCCTACATAAAGAACCATCTGATCACAAAGCAGGCACTTGTCAACAAGGTCAAGCGAAAGGCTGTCAGCCATTTCCTGAATAACAACTCGGGCCTTATTGAAGCTGTACGGCTCTGAAAGGACCTGCCCCATGGACAGACTTTGAGAAGCTGGCTTATATGCTTTAATGTCCTTGATAGTGCACGGTTCCCAGCCCCAGGCGTGGTCAATCAGAAGCTCGGCATTTATCCCAAAGAGCTTGTAGAGAGCCTCTTCGCCATTCAGCGACATTCTCGCGACATCACCCAAAGTCCGCATACCGTTCGCCTCCAGTTTTTTGGCAATGCCGTGTCCGATTCTCCAAAAATCCGTCAACGGAGTGTGCTCCCAATATTTGCGGCGGTAGCTCATCTCGTCAAGTTCGGCAATTCTAACGCCATCCTTGTCTGCGGGGGAGTGTTTCGCTTCTATGTCCATTGCAATCTTCGCGAGATACAAATTTGAGCCGATGCCTGCCGTAGCAGTAATGCCAGTGTTCTTGAGGACTTCGCGTATCATCCGCATTGACAATTCGTGCGCGCTGCAATCATAGCTGCGCAGATAGTCGGTAACATCCATAAATACCTCATCGATGGAATAAACGTGAATGTCATCGGCAGAAATGAACTGCAGGTAAGTCGCATAGACTTTCGAGCTCACCTTCATGTATTCGGTCATACGGGGAGGAGCGACGATGTAGTCCAGAGCAATGGCTGGATTGCTCTTTACCATATTATTGTCATAAATCCCTTTAATGAGCTCAGCGCGATTCTTCCAGCGCCGCTGGGCATTTATTTCCCGAACTTTCTGGATTACTTCGAACAGACGAGCCCTTCCGGAGATGCCGTAGGATTTGAGAGAAGGGGAGACCGCGAGGCAAATGGTCTTTTCCGTTCTGGACATATCGGCGACAACAAGATTGGTCGTCAGCGGGTCGAGCCCTCTGGCGACACATTCGACCGCGGCATAGAAAGATTTGAGGTCGATGGCTATGTATGATCTGGCGTTGCTCACTGCGTGGCGAGATGATTTACAAAGATAAATAATTCTTTCTACTTAGATCGAGTAGGAAATACATATTACATATATATTACATAATTATGTCATAAATATTACATATAAGCCGGTTTTTTGGTTATTTAAAACAATTTACATGGTTTTTAGTATTATGTATTGCATTTTTATATATTATATATTACTTTTGACAAAAATAAGTATCAATGAGGAATATTGTATCAAGAATTGTTTCGGCGTTGGCAATTGTGATTGTTGCCATAAGTGTCGACTCCTGTACTACAGCCAGGAAAGACAATGTAGTCGGTGGCCATCACGAGATGTTGGCACTCGGAAAACAGATACAGCTGGCTACATTGCCACAAAAAAGAAGTATTGAAATTCCGGAAGCATATCCAGAAACAGAAGCGTCCAAGACCATTCTGACCGCAAACCAAACCAGTGGCCAGGATAAATGCACCTTTGTTTTCGCACTGGACAGCACCCTGAACTCGATTTATTCATACAACATACGTCTCAAGAAATGGGATAATGTCAATCTTCCTGACAATACCCCAAAAGTGGCATTCCAGGATGCCGCAGCAATAGGTTCAGCTCATATTGCATTCATAAGCGATACTATCGACTCCGTCTATTTCTACCATACAATTACAAACACCTTTATAAGTATGGGCATTCCCGCTTCAGATGGGGCTGAGCCGGTCATTTATGACGGTAAACTATACCTGATAAACGGTGTTGAAGGCGCATTCACCCTTACTGAACTTATTATTCAAAAGGTAAGGAAAGGCTTCACTCCCGTTGATTCAATTGTAATGGTATTATACTTCCTGGCACTTATACTCATAGGATTCTATTTTTCTAAGAGGCAGAAGAATTCTGACGATTACTTCAAAGGAGGACAGAGAATACCTTGGTGGGCTGCAGGTTTAAGTCTTTTCGCTACAGCCTTAAGTGCAATCACTTTTATGTCAATTCCTGCGAAAGCATATGCTACGGATTGGAGTTATATGCTTTTCAATGCAGGTATAGTCTTTGTCTGCCCTATAATCATTTATCTGTTCATCCCATTTTTCAGAAAGCTCAACATATCAACAGCATACGAGTATCTTGAGGTAAGATTCAATTATGCAACCAGACTGATTTGCTCTCTGGCATTCATCATTTATCAAGTAGGACGTATGGGAGTTGTACTGTACCTCCCGGCGATTGCAATTCACATTGTAACTGGTATGAACATATTCCTGTGCATTGCCTTGATGGGAATATTCAGCATCATATATACGAGAATGGGAGGAATAGAAGCTGTTGTCTGGACTGATGCTCTACAGTCAATAATACTTCTTGGAGGAGCACTTTTCTGTGTTATTCATATCATTCATTCTTCAGGTCTTTCTTTTTCTGAGACAATTTCCGCGGCTTCGTCATACGGGAAATTTTATTTGGGTAGTACAAAAATAGATTTTACAAATGCCACTATGTGGACAGTGCTGATAGCGACATTCTTTACCAATCTTACCACCTACGGAACTGATCAGAGTATGGTTCAGAGGTACTTGACGACCAACTCTGAAAAAGCAGCCAGAAAAAGTGTGTTGACAAATGCGATAATTGTAATTCCAGCTACAATACTCTTTTTCTCAATTGGTACCGCACTTTTTGTCTACTACAAGACGAACCCTGTTGAAGCTAGCGTTGCAATGGAGAACACGGATGCTATTTTCCCTTGGTATATCTACTGTAACCTCCCGACAGGCATTACCGGTTTGCTGATATCGGGAATCTTTGCAGCTGCGATGTCAACCTTGAGCGGAAGTATGAATTCTGCTGCCACAGCCTATGTAGTTGATATACGTCCAAGAATCCTAAAGAAAATATCTACAGATAAGAAACAGGAGTTGAAAGTTGCCAAGAATGCCACTTTGGTAATCGGAACACTGTCACTTCTTTTTGCTTGTCTTATGGCCACCTGGAATATCGACTCCCTTTGGGATGAGTTCAGCAAGATATTGGGCCTGATTCTAGGAAGTATGGGTGGATTGTTCTTGCTTGGCATGGTGAGTAAGAGAGCAAATGCAAAGGGAGCTCTCATCGGAATGGCGATAAGCGTAATTACACAATTTATCGTAGCGAAATATACGCCTGTATATCTGCTGCTTTACACGACTGTCGGCTTTATTGTATGCTTCGCTGCAGGTTGGATAGCTAGTCTTTTCTTTAAAAATTAACTAATAGAATTATTTCAATATACCTTAAAATCAGTGAAATATGGTAAATAAAGAGCACCTCGAAGGATTGATTGCAGCACCGTTCACACCGATGAATGAGGACGGAACAATCAACATCGGAAAAATTAAAACATATGCGGATCATCTTGCAAGGTTCGGATGCATTAACGGCGTATTCATCTGTGGTTCAACAGGAGAATACGCAACTACCACCGTTGCTGAACGTAAGGCAGTTGCAGAAGCGTGGATGGAATATACCGAGAACAGATTCAAGGTTATTGTGCACGTAGGCAGCAATTGTCCTCAGGACAGTATAGAGCTCGCAAAGCATGCTCAGAAAATCGGAGCTTATGCCATTGCATCAATTGCACCGAATTATTACAAGCCTGATACTGTGACAGACCTGGTGCAATTCTTTAAACCAATAGCTGCCGCAGCCGATGAACTGCCATTTTACTACTATAACTTCCCGGCAATGTCAGGCGTAAGGCTGTCCGCTGTGAAATTTTTGGAAGAGGGCAAGAAGGAAATTCCAACCTTGACCGGAATAAAGTTCACTCATAATGATTTCATGGAGATGCAGGAACTTATTCATCTCAATAATGGAGAATTCAATATTCTACACGGTTTCGATGAAGTTCTTATTGCCGGACTTGCGTGTGGCGCCAAGGGTGCAGTCGGCAGCACCTACAACTACATTCCATCAATTTACCGGAATGTTATGGATTCAATGGAAAAGGGAGATCTTGCCTCTGCTCAGAGATGGCAGATGGAAGCAGTAAAGATTCTTGACATTGTGATTGCCCATGGTGGAGGCACCAGAGGAGGAAAGGCAATTATGAAACTTGCAGGCGTTGATTGCGGGCAATGCAGATTCCCAATAACACCGGTATCAAAAGAGGAAATGGAGCAAATTGCCAAAGAACTGGAGTGCACAATGTTTTATGAATTGACAAAATAAATACACTATCACTTATAAAACTACTTATTATGAGAACAATCAAGTATTTGCTTACAATCGCAATCATCATGCTGTTTTCTATAAGCATGGGTGCACAGACGATGACCGTCTCCGGTGTGGTAAGCGATAATGCAGGAGTCCCATTGGGCGGAGTCATTGTTTTCGTTAAAGGCGGTATGACCAATGCTATGACGGATGACAATGGAGCTTACTCAATCAAAGCCAATAAGGGAGAAACGATACTATTTTCCCTGATTGGTTACGCTGATCGAGAAATTGTCATTGGAGACAATGCCAATATCAATGTAATACTGACAGATGACAAGGATTTCTTTCTTGACGAAACTGTAGTAGTCGGTTATGGTTCTCAAAGCAAAAGAACTATCACACAAGCTATTACAAAGGTAAAAGGAGAAGAATTAAACAACATTCCTGTAACATCCGTAGGAGATGCCCTAAAAGGCAAAGTAGCAGGTGCGCGCATTTATACTACTGATTTCACTCCTGGTGCTGACCCTACTATATTGATCCGTGGAGGTTCTTCAATCAACGGTTCCTCTTCTCCTCTTGTACTCATCGATGGAATAGAGCGCAGTTTATCCGGAATCAATCCTGCCGATATCGAGTCCATTGAGGTATTGAAGGATGCAGCAGCATCAGCAATCTACGGTTCAAGAGCATCAAATGGAGTTGTCCTTATAACGACAAAATCCGGCACAAAGGGTAATGCTCCAAGGATAACATTCGACACCCAGATTGCATATCAGGATACTGAATCACAGTTGAATTATCTGAATTCTGAGGAATGGCTCTATTTCCAGCGCACTCGATACAACCATGTGTTGAATAATTCCGGCCAGGCCCACTTGTCAGCAGACAATTATGCTTTTTCAAGCGGTAACTCACTTACGAGTCAGTATTCAACACGTTATCTGCAACCAGGAGAAACTGTTCCTGATGGATACAAGTCTATGGTAGATCCAATCGACAGCAGCAAGACTCTCATTTTTCAAGACAATGATTGGATAAGCAAGTCCTTCTCAGGTGCAATTTGGCAGAACTACTATCTGTCAGTTGATGGCGGATCGGAAAATGTTAATTATTTGGCTTCTGTAGGTTATACAAATGACGCAGGTGTAGTTGCCGGTTCGGACTATGACAGAATCAGCGCGCGTACGAACATTGACGCAAAAATCAGCAAGAGTCTGAGATTCAAGGGAGGAATTGATTTCCAACAGACAAATACAAATCTTATTGATAACCAGTATGCAGTAATATCCCGAGGGCTTCTTACACCTCCTACCCAGAAATTCTATTATGATTATGGTGAAAATGCAGGAAAACCGACCAAGAGTTACAATGCATCTTCATATAGCCCGTTGTTCTACCAATACTATGTTGATAATAACCAGCTTAGTACCAAGACCGGATTGAACGGCGTCATCGAATGGGATATTGTTAGCGGTTTGAAAGCTGTAGCACAAGCATCAACATATTATGATGTAATGACCACAGAGTATTTCTATGCGAAGACCACATATAATGGAAATCGTCCTGCCAATACTACCACAACTACAAACCAAAGGAATAAATTCGAGGCCTATCTTAACTATGTAAATGACTTCGGAAAGCATTCATTATCGGCTATGGCTGGATACTCTTATCAGAACTTCAATTACTTTTATTCCAAAGCTGCAGTACAAGGCGCCTCAACTGATATTATCCACACTTTGAATGCAGGCTCCACTTATACAGAAGCTACATCAAAGAAAGAGAAAGAAGTAGGTATAGGCTTCTTTGGACGTATCAATTATGATTATGCAAAGAAGTATTTGTTGACATTGACAGCGAGATACGATGGTTCATCGCGTTTCCTTAGGGGTACTCAGTGGGGATTCTTCCCTGGAGCCTCTGCAGGTTGGGTTATCTCAGAAGAGCCTTGGTTCAATGCAGACAAAATCAACAACCTGAAATTCAGAGTTTCATATGGTATGACGGGTAACAACTACGTCGGCTATTATGATGCTGTCGGTCAATTCGGCCTGACAAAAAACTATAACAATGAAGCAGCTATCATCACTTCATCAATGCCTAATGGAAATCTGACTTGGGAATCAACAACTCAGCTGGATGCAGGTTTTGACCTCGGCCTATTTGAGAACAGAATCACTGCTGGTGTTGACGTATATAACAAATTGACAGACAACCTTATTTTCTCAAAGACATTGCCTAACACTTCAGGATTCTCATCTGTAAAAACAAATATAGGACAAGTTCGTTACTATGGTGCAGATATCGAAATCAACACCCGTAATATTGTGAGAAAAGACTTTACCTGGAGCACAAAGTTTGTTTGGAGCTGGAATGACAACAGAGTCGTAAGTCTCCCTGACAACGGACTTCCTAACAATGCGATAGGTGCTAAAGTCGTAAAGATGGCAGACGGTTCAATCCAATACATCGGAGGAACACAAGAAGGTCAAAGACTTGGCAATTTCTACGGTTATGAAGTAGATTATCTCATTAAGACTCAGGCACAAGCAGAGGCTGCTCCTTATCACTCAAACTCACGAGGTTATGATTATTTGAACAGCTGGTGGTGTGTAAATACCGGAGACTTTGCAGCTGATAAGAAAGCCTCAACCGGTAAACTTTCAATAGGAGACTGGTGCTACAAGGATTATAATGGAGATGGCATAGTAAATAGCACGGATGCTTGCTTCTATAGGGGAAATACCATCCCGAGACATACAGGAGGTATGGGCAACACATTCACATTCAAGAATCTCGTGCTGGATATCTATATGGACTGGGCACTTGGTTTTCAGTCATACAACGGTCTTGAAGCACAGATTCTCAAGAACATTTTTGCAGGTAATGCAAACCTGACAGATTGGGTATACAAGTGCTGGGATCCTGAAACAAATCCTGATAGTGACTTTATGATGTACAAGGGCTGTGATGCTGATGACCTCAATAAGAACGTACAGTGTAACCAGTACTTTGTTCAGAACAACGATTATCTCTGCCTCCGTGATATCAGCATTTCATACAATCTTGCTACCGATTGGCTTCAGAGAAATAAAATACAGAACATAGCTTTCACCCTCTCTGGAAACAATCTGGTTTATTTCAGTGAAATAAAAGGAATCAACCCCGAGGTTGGTTCGGCAAACACCTATGGCACGGGTTTCAAAACGTATCCTCCAATCAGGAAGATTTCTTTAGGAGTAAAGTTTACTTTCTAATCTGACGAATCATGAAAAAGTTAACTTATATAATCAGTACTATCATCGTTGGCATTTCGATGTCAAGTTGTATTGGCGATTTGAATGTGGTTCAGCCCAGCGAGTATACATCTTTGAACGTATGGCAGGAATCAACTATGATGAGCGAAATATATGGCGCATACACAACATTCAGATCTGCAACGGCAAGCAATATGGCATTTTGGGGCGAGTATCGTTCCGGGCTTTATGACCAGGGTTTGATTGATGACACAAGCATAATGCATTTGAAGGACAACATCATTATGAAGAGCAACACCGGTACGAACTGGGTGGACCTCTATACAACCATCAATCTCGTAAATTTGGCTGCAAAATATGCAAACAAGATTGAGTTCACTAATGAGACCACCAAAAATACCGTTCTTGTAAATGCATATTATCTCAGAGCATGGTGTTACTTCATAATTGCCAGAGTATGGGGAGACGCGCCTCTTCTTACAGAAGGTTATGAGTCTGATGATCCTATTACTATGTTCCCATCCAGAGCTCCGGTTGCGCAGATCTATGCCCAAATAGAATCAGATCTTAATGCAGCTGCTGCTATAGTAGATAAGGCCCAAACAGACCACTATACCACAAACAAGGAAGCTATCGCAATGCTTACTGCCGATTATGATCTTTGGATGGCAGGACGTGAAGGAAAGAAGGATTATTATTTAAAGGCAGAAAATGCACTAAAGACTGTACTTAACAGCGATAAGTATAAGCTTCAAAGTGACTTCTCAAAGGTTTTTGGTGTAGCCAACGAGAACAACCCTGAAATCATTTCTTCAATAAACTATAATCAACTTGAGTTTACTGGAGGAGCGCCATCACTTTATCTTTGTGTATATCAGTATGTTACTGATCTCTCAAAAATCGAAAACCCAATTCAGGTAGGTTCACACAATCAGTATGTGACCCCTACGAAAGAGTATGAGGCATTCTTGAAGAGCACTCCTCAAGGAATAAAGGAAGATAAAAGACTGAATGTAACATTCAAAGAATATGATGACACTGACATCTATTGGAGGTGGTTCGCAAAATTCCCGGGAACCTGGGCTAATGAGACAAGAACCTTTGATTCAGATATGATTCTTTATCGAGTTGCTGAAGCCTACTTAATGATGGCGGAAGCACTTAATGGACAAGATAAAACAGTTGAGGCCATTGGCTATATCAACAGTTTGGTAAAGCGTGCATATGATACAGATAGTGCATATCCACGTTCATTGTCAAAAGATAAAGTTACTGATGTTATCATTGACGAGTATCTAAAGGAATTTGCTTGTGAGAATAAGAGCTTCTTCACAATTGTCAGAAATGGTAAAGCATTCACAAGGATACCATCCCTCGTTGGCAGAGAAAATGAGCAGAATATACTCTACATTCCTGTAGCAGATGCTTGTTTGAACACCAACAGCAATATTACTCAGACACCAGGCCTCGACAAATAAAAATAGAATTGAAATGAATTACTCAACACACACAATCATTGCCCTGTCTATACTGACTATCCTGTTTGGCTGCAATAGGACAGACAAAGACATCTCTGCCTCAATCCATATGGATAACACTCCAATTCTTTCATTGACGGAAGGAACAGCTATCGGTACTGTGACAATCCACGGCAATGATTGTGTGGTTGAAGGATTCAAAGCAAAATTCAGTGAGACCAAAGGCCTCAAAGATATTGTTTGCACCAAATTGATTGCAAGTGAGGACGATTCGAGCTGTTTCAATCTACTCGTCAAAATCAAGGATACACCTGACTTGAGTAATAGAATCAAATTGGAAAAATTGACAATATTGACCAATCAGGGCAAAATAAAGCTTGATTGTTCGAGTTCACCGCTATATCGCACCGGTATTGCTCTACGTCAGAGATATCAGGATGGAGTAAACAATTGTCGGATACCTGGTTTGGTAACTACTACTAAAGGAACCCTTCTTGCGATGTACGATGCAAGAAGAGATGCCGACAGGGATTTGCAGGGAGATATTGACATATGCTATAACAGGAGTACTGATGGAGGGCGCAGCTGGTCAGAAATGAAAGTAGCTTTGGATATGGGTGCATATGGTGGTCTACCTCAGAAATATAATGGAGTCAGTGACGGGTCTATGCTTGTTGATACTGAAACCGGAGATATTTTCGTGACCGGGCTTTGGATGTATGGAGTACACGATCCAGAAACAGGTGAATTCGTTGAGGGTTTGACAGAAGAATCTACAGAATGGAACCATCAGTGGAGGAGTTACGGTTCACAAGCAGGGTATGATATCAAGCAAAGTTGCCAGTACCTTATTGCAAAAAGCACTGATGACGGCATTTCTTTCGGAAATCCAATAAACATTACCCGCCAGGTCAAGCCGGAGGCGTTTTGGTTGATTGCACCGGCCCCTGGCGCTGGTATTGTACTTGAAGACGGAACACTTGTCCTGCCGTCAGAAGGAAGAACTGAAACAGGTCTTCAATTCTCAACTATCATATACAGCAAAGACCACGGGGAAACTTGGACCTCAGGAAGTCCTGCATATACCAATACGAATGAATGTATGGCTGTCCAGCTGAGCGACGGCAGCATAATGCTGAATGCCAGAGAAAGGAGTAACAGGAACAAGATAGAGGGGAACGGACGAAAAATCGCAACAACGAATGATTTGGGACAGACTTGGACACTTCATCCTACAAACCAAAGTGCACTAATCGAGCCGGCCTGCCAAGGGTCGTTACTTAAACACTGTTACCGCGACAAAAGCGGTTCAGAGAGAAATCTATTATTGTTTTTCAACCCCAGCTCGATTTCAAAACGTGAAAACTTTACTTTGAAGATGAGTCTGGATGACGGAATGACCTGGCCGGAAGAATATTGGATACAATTTGATGCATTACCAGGTGAAGGATATTCGTGCATGACAAGTATTGACAATGACACAATAGGTATTCTTTATGAGGGAAGCGGCGCCAATCTGGTATTCCAGCAAATCAAAGTAGAAGAATTGCTCCAAAAAATCCAATGATATTTGCTTCAATATGAAAAGAATAATCTATTCAATATGCATTTTGTTTATTTGTCTTTCATGTAGCGAAGATAATAAAGACTCAATAGGCTCTTTATCAATAAACGTAAAGAATGCTCCTATTCTTGCGCTTAAAGACATCAATACGGTAGCAAGTATAACCGTCCATTCAGAGAATGATGATAAAAACATCATCAAAGAGTTTATTATCAAGGCAGAGGCCAGCATTAGCCTTGAAGATATCAAGAGTATCTCAATATTTAAGGATGGAGACTTAATTGCAAGACGCAACTTCAGTTGCAAACGGAAGAAACAGAGTTTCTCCATTGCATGCAATGAAGAGCTACCTAAAGGAGAGAGTATCTTTGAATTGGGCATAGAAACAAAAGACGCAGTCAATCTCGACAACAAAATCAAGATTGATGAAGTACGCCTTATCACTGAAAAGGGAGATCTATTGTGCCAATTATCAGACAACATAGAATTGCGTATGGGTGTTGCTCTAAGGCAAAAAGGACAGGATGGGGTAGATAATTGCAGGATTCCAGGACTTGCCATAACAAAAGCAGGAAGCTTGATCGCGATATATGATGCCAGGTATGACATGAATCGGGATTTGCAAGGCAATATCGATATTGCTTACAACCGAAGTACAGACGGAGGTGTAACCTGGTCAGATATGCAAGTTGCTATTGACATGGGAGAATGGGGAGGTCTGCCGCAAAAGTTCAATGGCGTCAGTGACCCTTGTATATTGGTTGATGATAACTCGGACAATATCTATATCTCAGCTTGTTGGATGCATGGCGTTATTGACGAAAAGACAGGCAAATGGATAGAAGGACTGAACTCAGAATCAACGGAATGGAATCATCAATGGAGGACAAATGGAAGTCTCCCCGGGTACGATGTAAAACAAAGTTCGCAATGGATGCTTGTAAAGAGCTCGGATGATGGAATTACATGGAGCGAAGCGCGGAACTTAACAACAGAAGTCAAGCCTGAAAGCTATGGTTTATTGATCAATGCTCCGGGCGCAGGCATAACACTTAAGGATGGGACTCTCGTTTTCCCGGCCCAAGGAAGGAGGGAAGATGGAAGCAATTTCTCGACTCTGATTACAAGTAAAGACGGAGGGGAGAGCTGGGAAGCAGGCCAGGCTGTCTTTGATGATTACTCCATTCATTCAAACGAATGTATGGCAGTACAACTGTCAGACGGTTCAATAATGCTAAACATGAGGTCGTCAAAAAACCGTGGTAACCACGTTGAAAATGGTAGATTAGTGGCTACTACCGATGATCTTGGGCAAACTTGGAGTATTCACCCGACATCCGGCAATACTTTGACTGAGCCTACGTGTCAAGGTTCAATTCTGAAACACATCTATAAGGACAAGAATGGGAATGACCAGGAATTGCTTCTGTTTTTCAATCCTAATGATCCGGACAAAAGAATGCATTTTACAATGAAATGCAGTTTTGATGAAGGATTGACCTGGCCGGAAAGCAATTGGCTTGAAGTAGATGAAGGACAAGGCTCAGGTTATTCCTGTATGGTTTCCTTGGATAATGACACAATAGGAGTACTCTATGAAGGCAGCGGCGCTTGTTTGGTATTCCAAAGAATAAAAATAGCTGAAATTATTAACACTAAATAATACTATTATGAAAAGAAGTGAAGTAAACGAATATATTCGTTACAATATGGAATTGATGAAAAAGCATCATTTCATGCTCCCTGATTGGGCATATTACAAACCTGAAGATTGGAAAGGGATAAAGGATAAATGCAGTGAAATCTTCGAAAACGGTCTTGGATGGGACATTACCGATTTCGGATGGGGCGATTTTGAAAGAATAGGTCTTAGTCTCATCACACTCCGTAACGGCAATCTGAATAAAGCAAACCAAAAGACATACTGCGAAAAGATTATGGTCGTACGAAAAAACCAGATTACACCTGAACACTACCACGTGCTAAAAACGGAGGATATAATTAACCGTGGTGGAGGCGTTTTGTGTATGAAGCTGTGGAATTCAACTAAGGACGGGAGACTCGATACCAGCGACGTTTTGATAAAAAAAGACGGTATCGACCTCATTGTAAAGGCCGGAGAAACAATCAGTATCAAACCAGGTCAGAGTGTATGCTACACCCCTTATCTCTATCATAGGTTCTGGGCAGAAGGAGAAGATACTCTTGTTGGCGAGGTATCATCTGTCAATGATGATAAAACAGACAATTATTTCCTTGAACCAAAGGGCAGATTCTCAACAATAGAGGAGAATGAAGCAATTGAACATTATCTCTGCAATGAATATCCGTTCTAATATGAAAAAGCTATATCTTATATCAGGGTTATTGTTACTGATTGCGAGCACTTCAATGGCACAGCAAAAGAAAGCCGACACTCTGCGCCTTGAGGACAAATCATCAATGACCTTTGCAATCCTACCGGACGTCCAGAATTATATAAAGTATGATTACAATCAAGGAGCTTTGGACATAATGATGGGATGGATAGTTGAGAACAGGAATGATCTGAATATCAAGGCCGTCCTTTGCACCGGTGATCTTGTCGACCAGAACGAATGTCAAGTACCGCCTTTCCCTCGCTTCGGAAATCTGCCAAGTGATGAGCAGTGGGAAGCCGTATCAAGAAGTTTTGGCCGACTTGATAATAAGTTGCCTTATATCATAAGTCCAGGCAACCACGATTACGGTTATACTCGTTCAGAAACTCCGGACTCAAACTATCCGACCTATTTCAAAGCATCCCGCAATTTGCGGAACAAAGAGACTTTAGTCTCGACAACATTCAACCGTTTAGGTAAGATGACTCTTGAGAACTCAGCATACGAGTTTCACGATGAAGTTTGGGGCGATATACTTATCATTACAACTGAATATGCGCCAAGAAAAGAAGTACTGGATTGGGCTCATGAATTATGTATCAGTGACAGATTCAAGAATCATCTGGTCTTTTTTATGACACATTCATATCTTCTGGCAGGAGACAATGCTGAATACGTACAGGCGGAAAAATACAAAATGATTGAAAACCAGGAAAATGGCGGACAATTCATTTGGGACAATCTTATCAAGATCACCCCGAATATCCGTTTTGTGCTATGTGGGCACATCGCCTCTCCGAGCAAAGATATGAGAACAGGCAATGGGTTCAGGGTGAGCAAGAATGATGCAGGTAAGGAAGTGACCCAGATGATGTTCAATATGCAGGGAATAGACGGTGCAATGAGTGGCAATGGTGGAGACGGATGGTTAAGGCTGCTTGAATTCAAACCTGACGGTAAAACCGTCAAGGTTCATACCTATTCACCACTTTTCGGATTTTCCGACCTTACTAAACAATTTGCCCGGGAGAAATCGCCTTGTAATGATTTTTCATTCACAATCAAAAAGTAATATGATATTTGACAAATATATAGGCCATTCTTTGCAGCTTTATGGTGTCACTCCTTTTACCTATACGGATGGAAGAGCAAAAGGAGTCCGCGCATTCGACGTTAGAAACGGGAACAGGCTTGAAATGAAAGTGTTGGCAGACAGATGTCTTGATATTGCCAGCCTGTCATACAAAGGAATAAATCTATCATATTTATCCAAATGCGGAATCGTTGCTCCAGAGTACTACTCTTCAGAAGGTTTCGAGTGGCTAAGAAGTTTCTTCGTAGGATTTCTGACTACTTGTGGCTTGCGACACATTGGGGCACCCTGTGAGGTAGACGGGGAGAAATTCGGATTGCACGGTCGTATTGGCAATACACCAGCAGAAGAAGTTTGTGCAAGTATTGATAACTTATCCTGCGATGAAGCTGTAATCAGGATAAAGGGAATTATGCGGGAAGCCAGAATCTTTCAGCAAAACCTTGTCCTTATCCGTGAATATATCATCCCGGTTGGAGGCAAATCATTTACTATACGCAACCGTGTTGAGAACAGGGGATTCAAGAAGGAGGCAATGATGCTGATGCTTCATATTAACTTCGGATATCCTTTACTCTGTGGTGATTCAGAATTGATATTGGATTCGAAAACAGTTGAGCCGAGAGATGAAGATGCACGTAAGGGATTCGATAATTTGAAAGTTATCGATGAGCCGAAAGACAATTATCCTGAGCAAGTATTCTTCCACAGTTTGAAAAGCGCGGAAGACGGAAGTACTTCAGTGGCATTGATCAACTCTTCCTTGAAGATTGGCGTAGTATTGGAGTTCAACATCAATGACTTCCCATACCTTACCCAGTGGAAACAATTTGAGAAATGTGACTATGTTTTAGGGCTGGAGCCTTCAAGTTGCAAAATGATTGGCCGAGAAGCTCATACAAAATCTGGAACACTTGATTATTTAGAACCTGGACAAGGTAAAGATTTTGACATTCAGGTTAGAATACTTGATGGTATTGAAGAAATTGATGAATACAAAAAGATGAGATTATGAGAAAAATTGCTATATTTATTACCACATTTCTAACACTTATAAGTTGCAGCAATAACAAATCTTCAGTCAATATGAAAGAAGCAGAAAAATGGGCTTCGGAGCTCCTCAAATCAGTTGGTATTACAATCCCTTTCCATTCATCTGTAAATTTCGTTGAGCTAAAACGGCAGTATGAAGCAAACAAGAGTATTTGGGACGCATCGTTCGAGTTTCTGGCTAAAAAATGCAATGAGCTCGACACTATGACTGAGTTTGGCACCTTTGATATCATCTCAAAAGACTGCTACTCAACATTGTCAGAGTATATTCCAAAACCAGAAGCAGAAACCAAATTCGAAGGACATAAAAAATATATAGACATTCAAGTTACTCAGGGACCTGTAATGTGGGGAATTTGTCCTTCAGACAGCCCAAGTCTTGAGGTTTTGAGTGAATACGATTCTTCGAAAGACAATGGCTTCTATCAATCCCTTGATGCTAAAACATATAAGCAAGGGGCTGATGAAAAATGCATTTTTGTTTTCTTCCCTGAAGATTTGCATAACCCTTCATATGCTGTTGATGGTGTACAATATGATACTCCACTGAAAAAAATAGTAATCAAAGTCAAGCATTCTGAATAAAAGAGAAGATGGCGGAAGAAATTAATCTGGTAGAAAAGGCTCAAAACGATATACTTGAATACATCAGTTCTCATCCCGGTATCACACAACTACCTAAAGAACAGGAATTTGTGGAAATACTGGGTGTAAGCCGTGTTGTTGTCAGAGAGGCTCTAAGTCAGCTCCGTGTCCTCGGAATTATCGAAACAAAGAAGAAAAAAGGTACTGTTGTAGTCCAGCCTGAGGTATTTGGAGCAATGAAAAAACTCATAGGAAGGGGAATTCTAAGCAAAGAAACACTCAAGGATCTGTATGAGTTGAGAATAATGCTCGAAATTGGAATGGCTGACTATGTCTTCAAGAACAAAACCGAGGAGCAAATGGAGACTCTTGACAAACTGATGATGGAAGAAACTCGCATAAGACAGCTGAGATTCAATGCTTCGGAAGAAGAAAAAGCTGATATGTCAGAGCAACTCAGAGATATAGACGTTCGCTTCCATTCCGTAATATTTGAGATGACGGGAAACAAAAGCGTGATGGACTTTCATAAAGTTCTACAACATCTTTTCACCTTATACTTTCCTTCCAATGAAAGAGACTATCATGAACAGACGGTCGTGTCACACGTAGGACTTTTCAACATTCTTCGAATTGGAAATGCCGAGACCTTCCGTATGGCAATGAGACTCCATCTCCAGAGGCAAATGGACAGAATGGAAAAAGTCCTAAACAACACTGCTTGTACAAACAAAGCTATTGACTCATAATCGTTACATAGGACTTTTCCATTCTTCGCTCTTGGCTCGTGAATGGGATACTTGATCTAGTCAAGATATGCGGCAGTGCAGTTGTGCCTTCCGTATAGAAGAACATGCCAAATAAACTACTGGATTTCCTCGATATTCAGCAGTTTGTTGGATATGGCATAAATGGTGAGTCCCGCGGCAGTGTGAATCTGAAGCTTGTTAGAGATGTTGCGACGGTGGGTGGTCACGGTGTGCACGGAAAGGAAGAGTTTGTCGGCTATTTCCTTGTTGCTCATACCTTTGGCAATGCAGCAGACAATTTCTTTTTCCCTCTCGCTAAGGGCCTCGGTTTTGCCTCTCTTTTCCTGAATTGTT
>JALEPJ010000048.1 GCA_022766385.1 Rikenellaceae bacterium | reverse complement strand
TGGCCATAGCGGGATTATCCTCCATCATAGGAACGTGCTTGTAGGCAGCAGCATGGAAGACATATTCCGGCCTGTGCTCCTTGAAAATCTCCTCCATGTGAGTCGGATTAGCAATGGAGCCTACTATCGTAAATGCCTTGATATCAGGATATTTGCGTGCCATCAGAAGTCGGATGTCATGCATAGGGGTTTCAGCCTGGTCCACGAGCACAAGCTCCTCCAAAGAGAACTTGGCGACCTGACGCACCATCTCTGAGCCTATCGAACCGGCCGCACCGGTGATGAGAATGCGCTTGCCCTTGAGCATCTTTCCAATCGCCTCCATATCCACCTCAATCTTCTTTCGAGGCAGGAGGTTCTCGACGCTTACCTCCTTAAGAAACTGGTGGGAGATGTCACTCTTGCCATCCCATTCAATATCCTCAGGTTTAAGCATAATCTTTATGCCCTGGCGGAGCATAAAATCGATAAGTGTCTGACACTCATTGACAAAATACTCCTGAGCAAGAGGACTGACAAGGATGACTTTGATGTTATGATTTCTGATGAAACGATAGACTTCGTCATGCTGGGCGTAGAGGACACGCAAGCCCAGAAGCTTGAAAGCGGTCATTTGAGGATCGTCGGTAATGAAACCGGCTATATGATAAGGAGAAGGATTCTGCACGCGTATGCTTTTGGCAATGCCAATGCCCGCGAACTTGGTGCCTACGATAAGAGCGGAAGGTGCCTTATCCTTAACCTGAAGCTCATCGAAGAGAGTCTTCAGCAGCAGACGCTCCGTCCACATCAAAATGGTACTGAAGACCGCCATCATCAGTATATCCCTCTGATTCAAGGCCTCGGTAATTATTAAGTGATGGCCGAATATTTTCAGGATGCAGAAAAGCAGTGCAGAACTCAAAAACACAGCACAAAGCACGTGCAGCAGATCATAAAACGAAGAATAGCGGATTACTCCCCTGTATGTTCTGAAGACTCTGAACCCTATGAAGTAACAGACAAGCGGAAGCACTGTACTCAGAATCATTGCTTCGGCACTCTTAGATGCATAATCTCGTATGCCGTAATTCAAAAGATGTGCAATTACATTGCTTGAAAAAACAATGATGAAATCAACAAATACTACACTCCAATAAGGCAGAGCTGACTTGGACAAATACCAAGAGAATAGTTTTTTAAGGCGATCTTTGATTTTAAGTCCCATTACAAAATCATAGGTGATTTACTCAACTTCCAGGGCAGCGGCAAAGATACATAATAATTGTCAACTAAAAAAATGAGCACTTGAGTCCAATGGTCACGCCTACACTGTCCTCATAAAGAGAGCCCTTGTCAGCATAGAGGCCATAAAGAAGATTGAGCTCTGTATGAGATGAAATATGTCTTCTGCCCCCGGCGTTGAGTTTTATAGCTCCGGTAAAAGATGCCGATACCTGTTTCAGTCCTTTCTCCTTTACCGTGCCCCAAGGTTTGCCCTTCGGATCCTCTCCAAGGTATGGCCCGGAATGATATGAACCGTGATTGTCACTATAGGTAAGCATCAGTTTGTAAGGATGACGGCGGAAGAGACTGCCTCCTACACCTATGTGATGGGCAATATATCTGTCATTCTCAGTACTGATGTTCATTATGGCAGAGGTCCAGGTTCCTTCGTGAATACCTGTAGGCAAAATAAGAGGGTCTCCTATTATGTGGCCGTAATGTGTCCAGCAGGATTTGTATTCCCCGTTCCAGAAATACTGGTCGCAGCCTGTGGTTTTGGTGCCCGGAGGAGTAAGAGAATTGCCATTCTCATCAAATTTCTCACCGTTTATCGGACCCGACTGGTACATAGTGTAATGGTATTCATACACGAAGTCTGAAATCCAGCGCTTCTTGTCTATATGACTGATCGCCAAGGTATTGACTCCATCCGGAAAGTTCTGAAAGCCCATACCGGAACCGTCATTGTAAGGAATGTCGTGCTGCAAAGTAAAGGTCCATCTATCCCCGCAGTAACGCATTCTGAAAATTTCACTGCCGCCCTGGTCACCTATGACATTGATTCTGTCCGAGAGGGTTCCATCTTTTCCTGCATGCAAACCTGTAACCACCCTGAAGTAATTGGAAAGACTAATTGTCATCTTCCGTCCCTGCTCACTTTCTCCAGCCCACATGCCGTAATGGTCGAGCATAGCATCAAAGCTCAGGCGCGGTCCAGGAGTCCATCTGAAGCCTATTTGAGTCCTGTGAACCAAGGCTCCCTGCATATAGCGTACATCGGTAGTAGCATAGTCACCATATGCTCCGTATATCCATAAGTGGTTATTGGTCAATGGAATAGCGACAGGGTCCAGACGGAAGAGATAACCCGGCATAGAGCGGGCATTGCCAGTCTCCACCAAATGGCCGGCAGTGACAGAAAGTGAACCGAGCTGGTCCCATGAGCCAAGAAAATCAGCCTCCCTATGCTTCTGACCTAGTTCAAGGGTAAACACTTTCCACTTCAGCGAAGCATACAGCTGGTCCAGCATCACATTGTACGGACCTGAATCCGGGGCAAGCGGGTTATTGTAGGCATTGACTCCGAGCGAGGCTCCCCATCGGTACTGGAAAGTTTTCGAAGAGTCGAACTGCGTTTCAGCCGAAAGCAGCGCCAATGCTCCATTGCGCTCGGGCATAAGGCCATACTGATTGGCGGTCATCCAGAACGGGAGATAGGAGTCACTGTTCGAGATGGCCCCAAGCAGCATCAAGGATACAACAAAATCGTTCATTATGGCGAACTTGTCTATCTGTAGATGTCGTTCAGTATGTATGCGAGGCGAAGACCCGCGCGAAGGAGCTGCTGTTCAGCCACCGGCGCCCACTCATTGACATAGTCATATGAAAGCTTGGAGCCGACTGGAGTACTTGCATATATCTGACCTGCAATGAGATAGGTCTCCTTGCCCCAATCGCGCGGAGTACCTTTGACGATTTCGGCCATTTCCTTGCGGCTCACACGGTCAAGCTGAGAAGCCCATTCATCGAACGACCATTTATGCGCATTGTCAATCACGCCGGAATCCCAAATGCTATGAAGGTTCTTGCCCTGATTGAAGAACTGAAGCTGCCAGCGGTTGCCACCCTTGTCGGATTTATGTCCCATATGCATAGGGCAATGCATGTCACCGACGAAGTGTACGAGCATCTTGAGGGCCAACGCCTCCTCGTCCTTAGTCAGCTTTCCGCTCTTCAGAAGAGCAATCTGATCTTCAACGGCACGAAGAACATCTCCCTTCGGCTCGACAGCAGCTGTCTCGAAAGTTTCGTTCTCGTCAATATTGGCATAATGCCAGGTCGAGGTGTATGCGAATTCTGGAGTATGGCTGGCATTGTCCATCCAAGTCGCCCAATAGACTATTGACTTTCCGTCCAAAGCCTTGGAGATATGGCGCTTAGCCTTGCGGGTAAGATGCCTTTCAGCAATAGCACAGGTGGTTTCGTGGCCCGTAGCCCCCCATGCAAAAAGGTCAACACTACAGAAAATAAGTCCTGCAACGATGCAAAAGCTCTTAAAGAAAGTGGAAAAACGCTGGTTCATTTGTTTTGCGTAATATTAGAATCTCAAAAAAATAACATGGCAGAATAAGTCAGCACTTGAGGCTTGGATATTCTGCCATGCGAATTTAGTGAGAATTCTTCACCTTACCAAAAGGAAAAGCGTGGGGGGGGGATAACCTATTGAGTATCAATGTTATAGGCACTTGTCTATGGGCAAAATTTTCCATAGACAAGTGCCTAACTCGCTGAGAATCAGGAGATTATCCCCCACGTTTACATTACCTTAACCATTTCTACCGGTTGCACCTTGCTGTTGTCAAGAGGAGCGGTGCGGTACTTGACCTTGCTGAAGTCAATGGTTTTCAGGTCGATGCAGCGAATGTTCTGGTTCCAGGCGGTGCGGTAGTACAACTTGAGCGAAGAGAGATCGGTCGCAGAAGTGAATTGAGTCGCACTCGGAAGATTGGCAGGAGCCATACCCTCGCGATGCTGCGCACCGATAGGAATGTCGAAGTTGTTCAGGATGTGGAAGGCCTGGGTTACGGTCTCGAAGGCGCTGTCCCACTCCGGAGCACTGGCGCTGAAAAGAGCTGCACGCACGAAACGTGATGGCGGTGTAAAGTCGCCCGGAAGGCCGAGCATTGCGCTATTGCCACCAAGAGGACTCAGCTCGAAACCGGCATCTCCCATATATTGAG
>JALEPJ010000034.1 GCA_022766385.1 Rikenellaceae bacterium | reverse complement strand
AGGTTGAAGCTCTGGAACACGAAGCCGATATTTCCTTTGCGGAACTTGGTACGCTCCTTCTCCTTGAGCTTCGCCACCTCGGTGCCCAGAAGTTCATAGGAGCCGCTGGTCGGATTGTCCAGCAAGCCCAGGATATTGAGGAGCGTGGACTTGCCGCATCCTGAAGGACCCATGATGGCCACGAACTCGCCGTCCTTGATTTCGAATGATACACCATTGAGAGCAGTTGTCTCGATTTCTTCTGTGCGAAATACCTTGCACAGATCTGTAACTTTAATCATAATTAATTGGTATTTAATAGCTTATTCATTTTTAAGTCCATCTTTGCCCTGTTGGTATTACAGATCAGAAGATCAGAACTTCATTGTCTCCGAAACTATCGTAGCCCGAAGTTATGACCTTTTCGCCCGGCTCCAGACCTTCGAGTACCTCGTAATATTGAGGATTTTGGCGGCCTATGCGGATCTCTCTTTTGACGGCTTTGGTGCCTTCTTTGTTAACGACATAGATCCACTTGCCTCCGGTCTTCTGGTAGAATGAGCCGCGCGGTACGAGAACTGCGGATTCAGGAGAGCCAAGCTGAAGATTCAGGTAATAGGTTTGGCCGCTGCGTATGTTCTCCGGCACCTCGCCCTCAAATTTGAAATCGGCCTTGAACTTGCCATCCCTGACCTCGGGATATACCTTCCTCAAAGATGCATTGAAAGTGCTTCCTTGGCGCTCAAAAGTAGCGGCAAGACCAGGAGTAACACGGTCAATGTAATGCTCATCTATCTGAGCCTCAATCTTATAAGAACTCATATCACTGATTTGGCCGATTTTTGTTCCGGCTCCGATATTCTCTCCGAGTACAGCATCCAGAATGCCGAGCTGTCCGTCGATAGGAGCCTTGATGGTGAGATTGTCCTTACGCTTTCTTATCATACGCATATTGAGCTGCATGTTCTCAAGGCTCTCCTGCATCCTCTCAATCTGGGTGCTGCGGAAAAGGCTGTCCTGTACCTCCTTATCGAGAATTATCTGCAGTTTCTCAAGAGCGAGATCATAATCTTCCTTTGCCTTCAAATAGTCTTCACGGGCAATGAGCTTGTCCTCGTAAAGGGCCTTCTGCTGCTCATAAGTGCGCTTCAGACGCTTGGTGTTCAGCTGGTATTCAGCCTTTGATTGCTTAACGTTGAGGCGGTCCTGCTCCATTTGGATTTGGGTATTGCGCAGGATATTCTCCTTTTCTGCGAGCTCTGCCTCCGAGTTCAGGATCTGAAGGTCGAGGTTGTCATTGGATAGACGGAGGATTTCATCACCCTTGCGCACCTGGGAGCCCTCTTCGATGAGAATTGCGTCCACTATTCCGCCCTCGATCGGGCTGATCTGAATGGTGACCATAGGTTGCACTGTACCGCTGAGGCGTATGTAATCGTTGAACTCTCCTGCACTTACTTCGCTGATTGACAATGTGTTCGCATCAATTCTGAGTGTGCTGCGATTCGGCCTGAGCACAAGGAAAAGCATCAGTATTGTCAACGCTCCTCCAAACCACCAAGGCAGAGCTTTTTTTGTAAACAGGGCCTTCCAGCCGCTTTTCTTTTCAATTATCTTGTCCATTGTTATTGATTTTGCTGCTTGATATATGATTCACCGCCGTAATAGCGGACAACTGCGTCTTTGATATAAAGTTTAAGTAGTGAGTTCAATTTCTCAGCTGTTGCGTTCAGATAGGTCTGTGAGGCGCTCTGATACTCGATTGCCGATATCATACCTTTCTCGAACTGCTTGTTGCTCAAACGATAAGCTTCCTGCTGAACCTCGGCGAGACGCTCGGCCTGACGGAATGCGGCATTGGCTCCGTTTCTGTCGTTGACAGCTCTGCGCACTTCGTTTTCAATGTCACGCATAGCCTGGTCATACTCGGCTTCGGCCCGCACCACTGCGTTCTTTTTCTTCTGGAGTGTTGTACGGCGTTTGAACTGATCGAAAAACGGAATGCTCAGTTGGACTTGAATATATTCTCCACCGTTATTCTTGAACTGCTCCTTGAATGATACAGCTGTATAGTCGGAAAGACCCGGATAGGTGTAATAGGTCGTTGACCAGCCTCCATAAAGCCCTAAAGAAGGGGAGTACGCTCTTCGCGCGCTCTTAAGGTCGAGTGTTGCATTCCTGAGTTGGAGGGAGGCAATTCTGGCCGAAGGCAGCAGCGCTTTGGCATTGCCCTCAAGATTGAGCATATCGACATCCTCGCAGCGCGGTGCGGCAATTTCGGTGTCGAGCAGCAGCTCCTCATCGTATGGCCAGTACATCACGTCCTTTAAGGTGATGAGGGCATTTTTCTTCTCATTAGAGCTGTTGATCAGCTGATACTCCTGCTTGGCGAGTTCTGACTCCATCTGCACGACATCAGCATGGCCTTTCTGACCGAGTTCCTCTTGGCGCACGGCGCGTTCGAGAGCGATTCTGGCGGTCTCTACCTGCTCTTTCAACACGCTTTCCATTTCGGACCAGTAGATGACATTGGCAAAGGCTTCCATCGTCGCGAGGCAAATCCTGTCCTGCTCCTGCTGCTCCTTGCTTATGCCCAGCTTCATCGCAGTGTCAGCCATCTTGATGTTGTTGACTGCCTGAAAACCATTGAATAAGGTGATTCCGGTGCTTACGCTGTAGCCGTTGTAGAAAGTAGTCACCGTGTTATAAGTATTGGTCTCAGGGTCGAGATTTCGACCGTATTGATTGTAGGCATAGGTCTGTGCATTCAGATATGGAGTGAAGGCCTGAATTATTGCCTGGCGGCGCTGCCATTGCTCATCATTGCGGTCTGCCGCCTGTATTCTCATTGCTGTGGAATTGCTGATGGCATATTCCATACAGTCGTGAATGTTCATCACTGAAGGGGCCTGCTCCTGCGCCTTCGCGGCGAAGGAAAACAGACTGCCTGTCAGGATTACTGCATTCAAAGTCATACAGTGTAAAAAGTTCATATCAATATTTTGTTTTTCTGGTTTCGATTGAACTCGTACACCTCCTGTGCCAAAGAATGCAATATGTTGATATATAATAAATTACAAAATTGAGTGTTTAAAAAAGTTGTAAAGTTTCTTTACATATGCTGTAAAGTATCGTTACAATTCTTGACTTTCTTTTCTCCAAGGACTGCCCATCTTACAAATGGAATACGATGTATCAACTCGTAAAGAGCAGGTGTCAGCGTAAATACTAAGATGGTGAGAAGCGGATAAATCAGCCATGGACTCATCTGCGTCTGCTCCTTGAAGAAGTATGCAAAGACCAGCAGGACCGGGTAATGCAGAACATACAGACCGTAATTGATTCGGCTGAGGTAGCTGAAGATACGGTTTGTCCTGTCGAAGAAGTTCAGGAAAATTCCCATCATCGCCAGCGCCATCATCCAGGCGTAAAGGCAGTTGAGCCATCCTGCAAGGTAAGAAGCCTGAACCGGACATGTGCCCCATCCTGTAATGCATAGGGCAATGCCAGATGCCAATGCGCCAAGGGCAATCGGTAGGAAGCCCTTTTTGAGCCTCTGAAGCACACTATCGTTCGAGAATACAAAGTATCCCATCAGGAAAGGTATGAGATAGGCGAGAGGCCTGTAAAGATTGACCAGACCTGCTTTCGGATTCGGAGTGTCGGACTCGAAAATCATAAACTGTGAACCGAACCAGAATAGTATTCCCAGCAGCAGGATAACAAGCCAAGTAGACTTCGCGCAGAGCTTTCTGAATTTATCCTTAGAATCCAACTTTCTGATTATTATGAGGATAAGGGAGAATGCCCACAATTCCTGTGCGAACCAGAGCGGACCTACACCACTCAGGGCATAGAGCATCCATTTATTGAAAGTTGTCAGCTGGTCAAATGCACCAGTCGCAGCTACGGCCCTTGTATTGAAATATCCTACTATCCACTGAAATACAAAGAGTCCTATGGTGGCCGGGACAATGAGTTTGCGCGTCCTGTCTTTGAGGAAAGTCTTCACTTCTTTCTTCTCGAGTGCGTATCTGGCGCTGATGCCGGCAAGAAGGAAGAGCAACATCATGAACCAAGGATAAAGGATGTACATCACAATATCCTGTGGCTGACCTGAAGGCCCTTCGACAAAGCCTCCGAGTCCTCCTTCAACTCCCTTGTTGTTGAAAATGTAGATTACGTGATAGAACAGTACCAAGAGTACCGTAAACCATCTCAGATTGTCCAACCAATGTTTTCTCATGGCAATATGTCCTCCATTAATTTACCGATAAGACGTGTGAAAACCTCTGTCTTCAGCAACGCCATGCCATTCTCATCACCAAGCATCATCAAAGTGTCGCCAGGCTTGATAGAATACTGTTTTCTTGCATCCTTGGGGATGACTATCTGTCCTTTGTCTCCGACCTTAACAACGCCGAAAGCATATTTTCCTTCTGTATTTGGTACGTTCATAGTAAGAAAAGTAAGAAATTTCCCACAAATATAACATTTTCGTAAATAAGCCAAGTGTTTTATAGATTTTTTTTGCAATTGAGCACAAAAAAGAAGCTGAACACAAAAGTCAACAGGTCTTTTGTGTTCAGCCTCTTTTTGCCAATCATTGCCTCCGATCAGGCTTTCCTGCTTCGGAGGAAGGTGCTATTTCCTGTATCCGCACTTAGGGCACACCCCATTCTCATTGAGGGCAATTCCGCAGAGTGGGCAGCGATCGATGCTGGTGTGTGAAGGATACTCCTGAGTCGCTGCATTTACGCCGCTGGTGAATGTCAGCTTGACGATATTGAGCTTGTCCTTGAGCAAATCATAGACAATCTTGATCATTCCTTCAACCGTCATTGTTTCCTTGGTTACAACAAGGCGGCAATCAGGGTATGCCTGACACAACTCTGTTTTGAAAGCCTCACCCTTCATAGTGTTCTGTGGAGTGCCATTTTTCAATCCGGTCTTCTCATATACGTCGAGGATGGCAGGGAGAAGAGGGTCGTCCTGACGCAGAATGAGGGCGTGATCGAAATTCTTGAGTACTGACCATGCAACTTTCTGAATCTCGTTGCAAGGATATGCCATATTTACACCTTCATTGATAGGCTCCTCCACTTCGATGGTGAGGACGCCTGTGTGTCCGTGAAGGTACTGGGCTTCGCCCTTGAATCCGTAGAAACGGTGGGCGTACTGAAGGTCCAATGTTGCAATGCTTCTCATAATAATAAATAATTTAATGTTTCTTATGCAAAGGTATTGAAGCTGAAGCTGATAGACAATGGCTATAAGAGAAATAGAATGGTAGATATGTTACCTTTGCCGAATAATGTTTTGTGAGGGTTTCTTTTTTACCTTTCATTTTCTATATTTGTACCATATTAACGGTGCTATATGAACGAGTTGAAAGATATTTTTTGCCGCTACGATATGGTATGCGACAATCCTTCCGGAGTGGGGCTTGAACTCTATCACATGCCTGAATTTTTCAAGGAAATGAAGGGTATGGAAACCGAGGCAATGCATTTGCATGGATTCTATGAAATAATCTGGTTCGAGGAGGGGAGTGGAACCCACTTCATCGATTTCAGCCAATACCCCATTGTCCCCGGCAGCGTTTTCTTCATCTCTCCAGGGCAGATTCACTCCTTCGATATGAAGCACGACCAAAAGGGCATAGTGCTTAAGATTTGTACTGAGCTCTTCGACGACTTTATCGGTGAAGCAGATTATGTAATACCCGAATCCTGCAATGCCGGTCTTTCCCAGCTTTTCAGGGCAATAGAGGAAGAATTGCCCAAAACTGACAGCCTGGGACATAGGGAGGCTCTCAAGGCTCTTGTCAAATTACTCGTTATCAATATAAAAAGGGGCAATGAGAATGGAAGCCCTAACGCTCTCACTCCGCTCAGGCCATCCCATAAGGCTTTCCTGAAATTTCGCCAGCTGATTGAGGAGAACTATTGCCGCCTGCACACCGTCAAGGACTATGCGTCGCGCCTGAATGTCAGCACCAAGACTCTTACTCTTTATGTCAAGGAGTGTTCGCAATATTCGCCTCTGCAGCTGATTAACAACAGAATAATACTCGAATCTAAGCGCTTGCTCCGCTATTCCGTATTGTCTGTCAAGGAGATAGCCTTCAGGCTCGGCTTTGAGGATCCTTCATATTTCGCCAAGTTTTTCAAGCGCCTTGTGAAGCAATCTCCGGCAGACTACAGGGAGTCTTTCCAATAGGATAGCGAGGTCATTGTCACGAAGGCGTAGATACTGAATCACGATGGCGGCTGCCATTTAGTTCGGACGATCATTGATAATCTTTTGATCTTCATGTCACCTTTCAGTCGTGAGAATCGTTAAAAGAGGAAAATTGTGACAATGAAAAAGTTTTTTACCCCTCTTCTATTATTCATCGTGCTGTCCGCATCCGGGCAGAATGCCAGTCAGTTCAAGGATGTTCCACTAAGTGATGTAGTGAATGAACTGTCGTACATAAACGGGAACAAGTATCAGAAAGATGCCCTTTTGTTTATGGATATGCTCGCAAGTACTCATCCATATTATATTAAGGCAGACAGAATGGAAGTGCTTCTTTCCCGATCAGATGGCCTCCTTGCTGAATGTGCCGTCTGCAAAACAGACAGCGAGTTTGTGGAGTTGCTTCATGCTGCAATGATTGAAGTACGTGATAAACACACGGATGTCATCGATGCTGAATCATATGGTCGCAAAAGTACTTCAAAGGCGGAAACGCAGACGCAAGACGGGAAGAAAAGTAGCGGCCTCAATTGCGCTCTTGACAATAATGGAGAACTCTTCAGCTATCAGCTTTTTGAGAAAGAGTCAATCTGTTACTTGCAGTTCAATCAGTGCAATGATGCCAGAACTTTAGGGGATGAATCATTGCCCCGATTTGATAAATTGCTGGATGCAATGTTTGCAGATATTGAAAAACAGGGAATTGCGACCTTGATTGTGGATGTTCAGTACAATAACGGAGGCAGTAGCAAGCTTTGCGATGAACTTCTTGACAGACTTTGTCCGCTTTCGGAGATTCGGATGCTTGATACATATATGCGTTTCTCTCCGCTTCTTGCTCTATATAATCCCAAGGCGGGTCAGGCGATGAAGGCTTGGGAGGAAGCCGGTCACTCAGATGAGCTGTACCCTGTACCTCAGAAGAAGAAACAGATGCCGGAACATAAGTATTATGAGGGCAAGGTGGTTTTCATCCAGGGTCCTCGGACCTTCTCAAGCGCAGGGATACTCATTACGACGGCCAGAGACAATAATATAGGTACAATCATTGGTACCGAATCAACGTTCTCTCCTTCGCATTACGGTGAGGTGCTGCCATTCCGCCTCCCGAATACAGGGGTTCTTGGCTCGGTCTGCACCAAGTATTTTGAAAGGGCTGACAAAGACCATGCTGATGACAGCAGCATTGTCCCTGACATTGTTCTGGACCTTGACGACAAGCCTGCGACCTGGGAAACAATTATCCGGATGTATGCTTCAAAATAATAAAGCCATATGAACAACGAACTTATTGTAATATTGGTATCTGTATTGGGTATCTGCGTATTCCTGCCGGCCTTAGTGGTGTGGATGGTATCAAGGAGGAAGATGTATGAGGCAGAAAAAAGGACAGAAATTGCCCTGTCTTATATGAAAGAGAATCCTCACTGCAATCTGGAGGATCTGGTCAGAAAGATAGAGCCTAAGTTGGACAAAAATGCCATGCTCTTGCCTCTGCTATGGGTCGGTATCATGTTCGGGATAATAGCCGGGTTGTTGATTGGGATACTTGCCACCCAGGAACTTGCTTCAAAACAGGGGACAGTATTCCTTATTTTTATCACCGGGGTGTGTCTTGCCTTGTGCATTCCTTCCTTGATCTGCTATTTTGTAGGGAAGAAAAAATGATTCTATGACCAGAGAGGAATTCATCGACAAGGTTAATTCCGAGCAGAAGCATCTGAGATTGTTTCTGCTCGGGCTTTGCGCTGATCCTGTCTTGGCCGACGATCTGGCTCAGGAGAGCTTGATGAAGGCTTATTTGGCATCTTCCGAATACAGGAGTATATACAAATTCTCCACCTGGTTGCTGAAGATAGCTTACAATACCTACCTTGACCATCGTAAACTCTACCACATACGGAACAGACTGCCAATGGAGTTTGCGCGGGAGAAGCCCGATAGGAGTGCTTCGGATGCTTCTTTTGAGTATCAATCCTTATACCAGGCCTTGGATTCACTATCCGACAGTGAACGTTCAGCGGTGATGCTTCACTACATATACGGATACTCCATTCGAGAAATATCAGGCATTATGGATGAGTCGCAACCGAGTGTGAAGAAACAACTCCAAAGGGCAAGGTTACATCTAAAGAATAAACTGTAAGACAATGAAAACTGAAATTGAAGAAATGCTTGCCTCGATGAAAGGCAATTTGTCTGAAGATAAAACCTTTATGGAAGAACTCGACAGAAATCTGGCTTTTGTTGAGCAAGCAAAACAAAGGAATGACCGTAGATCTGAAAGAACACGCAGATTAATGCTGAAAGTTCTGCTGTCCGGCGTATTGGTCTCAGTATCAATCATAATCCTGTCATTGCTATTCGATGCAGTTACAGTCTATAAGTGTTTATATGCGCTGACGGCAGCCATTCTGTCAAGCATTCTGCTGCTTGTGTCCAGCTATTTCCAATATTGGAAACTGTAATGGAAGAATTGCTCGCAAATTATGCGTATCTTTGCAAATAAAAACGTCAGCAGTATAAGAGGAGGTATGAGCCGCATTGATTGGGAAAAGAGCACGGTCCGGCATATGATCGAGCTGTGGTGCAGGAAAAACCATGGTGGTAAGGAATTGTGCAGTGATTGCAATGAACTTTTGGCTTACTCTCTGGCCCGCTTGGAGCACTGCAAGTTCGGGAATGACAAGACCAAATGCCATAAGTGCCCTCTGCACTGCTACCGTCCCGATATGCGAGAGAAGATTCGTGCTGTTATGCGCTTCAGCGGCCCGAGGATGATGCTCCATCATCCGCTGGAGGCCCTTAGATATATTTTTTCAAAATAGCTTTTCGTCCTCCTCAATCAATAAATTTAGTCCAAACAAATTTAATCCCTGCTAATCTATCTGATTAACACAGTAGAGGGGCGCATAATCATCTCCAAATAATTTGGGGGCATCACCAAGAAGACTCTTATTCATAGCAATATCATGCTCCTCCATCTTCTTTATTTTTATGGCAAATCGTTAGTGTATTAACGCTCTCATTCTTCGTCATCCCCGTTTGCAACAATTCATTTCTGCAAACGAATCTGCAAACGAATCTGCAAACGAAAATTTCATTAATTCTTTTGTAACCTCTTGTATTTTACATTATTAGGGTTGATTCCTCTCGTTTGCACGATCTCGTTTGCAGCCACCAATTCTGCAAACAAACGCGAAACCTTTGAGCGATCTTTCTCAGGCAAGTTCAGCAACTCTCGTGCTTCCGCATTGGTTATCGTCTCGATGGAGTCGAGATATCTGAGAATAGCTTCCTTCTGCCTAGCCTTCTAAAATGATAGTATGTTGAACACCTTCGCTATGGAATTCCTCTTGCCATTGTGACGGTTGTAGGTACGAGGGGCATTTCATGAGAACCGTTCACCGAGAAAACGGGCCCATTCACCGATTAAAATCGTAATACAGGAAGCGTGTGCGTAGTTTTGTGCCGAAAACAAAACGAAGCACGCCATGAAACGCATTCTCCTTTTCCTCGCCATCCTGCTGGTTCCGGTCCTCGCCCCGGCCCAGAGCAACAAGAAAGAAATCGTCAAGACCGGGTGGAACATGGGTCTCTTGCCGGCGTTCCGGTACGACAACGACCTGGGGTTCCAGTTCGGAGCGCTCAGCCAGTTCTATCATTATGGGGACGGATCGGATTATCCCAACTATCGGCACAAAGTGATGGTGGTCGCCAGCGTCTATTCCCGCGGCGCGAAGCAGTTCTCGCTGGATTATGACTCGAAGCACCTGCTGCGGGATATGCGGGTGACGGCCCATGCGGAGTACATGGACAATCCGCTGCATGGATTCTACGGATTCAACGGTGCGGTGGCGCCGTACTATGCCGATTTGGATCGCCGGAAAGCGGCGGACGGCCAGGACGGAATCGCCTTCTATGCCAATGCCCAGCATCAGCTTACCGCTTCGCTGGATCTTCAGGGGAGGATGGCCGACCATCTGACCTGGATCGGGGGCGTGCGTTATGCCTGGCAGGACTATAAAGACGTTTCCGTGAGTGTGTACGACGGGAAGCAGTCGCTGTTCCGCCAGTATGTGGAGAACGGGCTGATCCAGGAGGCGGAAACGTGGGGCCACCGTGCCGAACTCAAGGGCGGTCTAGTCTATGACACACGCGATTTCGAGGCCAATCCCGCCCGTGGACTGTATGCGACGGCCACGCTCACCGGCGGCGCCAGTTTCTCGTCGGAACGGAGCCTGTCGATGGTGTTCGCCTTTGACGTGCGCCAGTACCTGCCCATCATCCCTTCCCGGCTGACATTGGCCTGGCAGGTGAAAGGCGGCGGACTTGTCGCCGGCTCCCTGCCGTTCTATGCCCTTCCCTCGTTCGAGATGCGGGGGACCTTCGGAAGCCGCATTGTCGGGGCGGATGTCCTCGGCGGCAGCCTGGACCTGCGCCTGCGGCTCGCTTCCTTTCAGGCCTTCAAGCAGAGCTTCGAGCTGGGCCTGGTGGGCTTCGCCGATGCCGGCGGGGTCATCCGGCCGTATCGGCTGGACGCGCAGCGGCTCCTGGGCGGCTGTACCGTGGAAAAGACACTCGACGGCGTGACGCATGGACCTTACCGGACCGTCTTTGACCCGGGCATCGCCGGCCGCGAGCGGCTCCATACCAGTGTCGGCGGCGGCTTCTTCTTCAGCATGAACCATAATTTCATCACCGCCGTCGAGTTCGGCCATCCGCTGTACCCGCAGGACGGGACGATGGGCGTTTACATCAACCTGGGATTCTCCTTCTGATCCGCGGAAAATGCTTATCTTTGCGTGTCACACCACCACCTATGAAACGCAAAAGAACCATCCTCTTCCTGGGCATCCTGCTGGCGCTGCTCCTTGTACCGACCGTGCTTCCGTACCTGATCGGACAGTTGCTTTTGCCGTTCTGGGTCTACCTGCTGTATGCCTTCTTCCTCCTGGTGAATGCGGGCATTTACCTTGCGAACCGCCTGTTCCTCATCGACCGATTTTTCCTGAAGGGGCGGCTTGGCGCCTTCGCCGTCTGGAATCTGGTTCTCGTTCTCGCGAGCGTCGTTCTGGAACTCCTCGTCATGGACCTCTCCGACTGGGCGCCCATCGGCGATGGAGTAGCTGTCTCCAGCGTGCTGGACATGGGAACGAAGGTGTCCCGGCGGGTCTTTGCGCCCATTCTGGGCGGCATCATGGTGCTGACGGCGCTGGCCGTCGCGCTGTCGGACGAGTGGCTCCTCGCCGCGTTCAAGTACCGGGAGGCGCAACAGCTCAACGAGCGGCTCGGGCGGGACATCGACAGCCTGAAAGGCCAGGTCGATGCCCTCCGCCGCCGCGAGACCGCCCCCACCGCCGACTCCATCACCGTCAAAGTAGACTTAGTGATGACCAAAGTCCCCCTGGACGACATCCTCTACATCAAGGCCGAAGGCGACTACATTGTCATCCACAAAGCCGACGGGAAGACACTCATGACGCTCATGACCCTGAAGACCCTGGAAAAGCAGTTGCCCTTCGACCGCTTTAGCCGCACGCACCGCTCCTGGATCGTCAACGTAGACAAAGTCCGCGGCATCCGCGACGGAAAAATCCTGGTCGACGACGCCGTCATCCCGCTCTCCGACTCCTGCAAAGCCGCCTTCTTCGAACTCCTTTCCCACAAGTCCATCTTCTTGAAAGCGGAGCCAACTGTCCTTAAATACAAGTAGATCTCCTTGTTTTTCGTCTCCTCACTTTCCCTCGAAACCCCATATTCCTCCTCGTTAAAGATGTTTTTCTATATTGATTTTCAAAAAGCGATGTTAACCGGACAGTGCTTGAACTTAAAAAGCGGTAGTTTTTCCTTTCCAGTTTTGCGTTTTCAGAATTAAGCATTATCTTTGCAGTACTTATTTAAGTACTTACAATATGATTACAGCAACATATACAGACCTTCGGTCAAATCTCAAAGAATATCTCGACAGGGTGGTCAAGGATTCCGACAATGTCATAGTGAACAGGGGAAACGGATCCGCCGTTGTCATTATGTCTTTGGAAGAGTATGAGTCAATGGTAGAAACGGCCTACATTATGTCTCAGCCAGACCTTGTTGAAGCAATCAGACAGGGAGATGAGGATGTGAAAAACGGGAACTATGAAGTTGTAAACGTCGATGAGCTATAATATTGCCTTTCTTCCCCAGGCGCGGAAGGATTTTGACGAGTGGAAGAAAACTGATGGGAAAACGGTCATTAAAATAAAGGAAGTCCTCAAGGATATTGCTGAGCATCCCTACTCGGGCATCGGAAAACCGGAGCCGCTTAAACACAACCTCTCCGGCAAATGGTCCCGCAGAATCAACAAAACTGACAGGATTATCTACACAGTAGACGGAGAAAAGATTCTGGTATATGTTTTCTCAATGAAGGGTCACTACCAGAACAGGTAAATTGCATCATTCTCCGATTATTCCGGAGATTAAATCTGTGGCGTAACTCTCTGGTTTTTAGTATTCCTATCGCAAAGTTAAGATAAAGTTTTGGATAAACTTTAAGGTAAGTTATGTTTTTATGTATTGCGTTCAAATGCGTAGAAATGCGATTACAAGAAAACAAAAAACCGCCCCTAAAGGCGGTAAGATAAGTGTTATACGTTGAGAATAAGCGATTTAGCCGTTAATATTCCTCCTCGTTGAAGCGGAGAATGAATAACATAAACTATTCATTAACAATATATTACAAATAAATATTGCGAAATGAGGCAAGGATATCCCGAGCCAAGCCACGCTAAAACGCGCCAAACGGCATTATGGGCAAGGAAATCCCTCATTCCTTTCTATAAAGATAAGAAAGTTTCTTAACTTTGTATCATCATAGCAATCAGATATATGAAACCTTATTTGGACGAATCAATCTACACCAAGTACAAGTCTTTGGTAGAAGCAAATAAAGAGAGACGTAAAGCACGAGGCAGTTGGAGCGAGGATGAACCCGAGGAAATTATATGGGACACCCAATTAGATGGAGCCACAGATGAAGAAGGCAATCCCGTGCACTATCCGTGGGATATGCAAAATTTGTTGAGTATCTTCTGGGTTCAAGACCTGTTCGGTGATGATTATATGGTAGTACACACTCTTCTTCGTGTCTATCCGTATGATTTGGTAATGATAAATACCGAACATTATGAGAATGTCGAATATGTGAGGGAGAGCAGCCTTGTCATAATTATTCAACTCCTAACAACCTTAGCGAAATCTAATTTTGTCAACAATCTTCGTCCTCTTCCTATTAATGTCCAAGGAGTAAGTGCTCCCGTATATTCAAGTCAAGATATTATGTCAATACTTGACATAAAGGAAACCACCCTTCGCAAACTCAGAAACGATGGATGGCTCACGTATCGTCAAGTTGAAGGAAGCGATAAGATTTGGTATACACAAGAAGATTTGGATGCTTTCCTAAATCATCCCAAAATTGCTCATAAAGCGTGGAAATAGTGTAGAAATTGAATCATTTTGTCTATCTCGATTTAAGAGGTGAATAATACCAATAATTACGCGGAGGTATGATGTTTCATATCTCCGCATTTTCTTGCCTTTCAATATGTTATGAGCGATATGTTTTTCAATAATCAATCAATTAATTCGATTTTGAAAATAGCCAAAATCCCGTGTTTTAACAGATGGACGTGATAATTCTTCTAATTATCCTGAAATTTTCCGAGGTAGGCTTCCAATGTCAGTTGTCTGTTTTCCCGAGTCCAAAATGATAGGCTGAATAGGGGGAACCCCCTATGCCGAGTGTAAATCGAGGTAGGTTGTTTCTGATATCCACCTCATTTCAAGGGACTCCTATTCAAATAGGCTTAATAGGAGGAAACAGATAGACGAATGAAATTTACCCCCCCCATCGAATTCCGTAGGTACTACTTTTCAAAAAATTTTTTCGCCAAATTTTTCCTTACTTTTTTATGTAGTCTTACCTAACCTAATAATTCTTCAAAACTTTTTTCGCTTATCTTGTCTTTTTTGCTTAGTAAGAGATATTTATATAGAAAATAGATATTTATATGGAACAGCAAAAGACTTACCTACGCAAAGACAGAAGCGTCTCACCAGAGACGCGTCAGAAGATTTCCAATTCCTTGAAAAATCGTCCAAAATCAGCCGAGCATAAGCAGCATATCTCTGATGCATTAAAAGCAGACACGGGAGGCTATTGGAGCAAGATTCCCGTCCATTACGAGGATGGACAGACGGGATACATCGAAAATGGAGATATTGTCTAACGGAAAGGCTCCCAATCGCGGGAGCCTCTTTATTACATATTTGGATACTTCTCGGAGAATCTATCAACTACGTCAATCATCTTTTGCGGCATTATTTCATAAGCCTTTGCAATAATATCCTCTGGTATTCCGTATGCTTGCGCAGCAATGCTCCCCGCCATAGCAGCGATGGTATCACTGTCTCCTCCCATTGAAATCGCAAGCCGAATTACACTTTCATAACTATCCCCAAGCAAAAAGGCTATGATTGCCATTGGGCACGATAAAGAAGCCTCTGACATATGTCGGAAATCAGCACTCGGGATACCCGTTCTTCTGAAATCCACTTTCGCTTTTGCAAGTCTCTTTGAACGTTCTCTAATGTCTTCTATGCTTTCATCCAAATTGTACCCGAAATTTGACTCAACATAAGTTCTTATGCTCTTCTTTATCTCATCTACGGGAACATTCTTTTTTACTCCTTCTTTGGCAATATAGACACTTGCGGCAATAGATTTGGCTCCCTTTAAGCCCTCTTCCGAATTGTGCGTAGGGACAGAAACGGAATCAGCCAAATTCAGAGTCTCTTCAAGTGAATTAGATACAATAGCAACGGGGCTTACACGCATAGCCGCGCCATTTCTGTTGGAGCAATATCTAACTCCGTCTGATATGAACTTCTTGAATCCTCCACCATATCCCGCTCTCGGATACTCTTTCCCCCATTTCCGTAGCGATTCATCAATGCTCATTGTGTCTTGATTCATTAGCCAATCGGCAACAGCAATCGTCAATACTGAATCGTCTGTGGGCTTTGAACGAGGCGGGAACAAATCAAAGTCCGTGGTATATACGTCCTTTGACGAACCCTCTCTGGATGAGCCCGCAATATCCCCAATCACGGCACCCATAATTCCTTTTCTTATCGTTTTCGTCTTCAATGAATCTCTAAACTTCGTCAGCACCTTTCCCAAAAGATTCGTCCCTTTCCATAGGCTAACACCGCCATTTACGACATCATCGGTAGCAGCCGCCTTTATGCCCCAAATCTCATCATACGGGCTTGCCTCAACGAATGTCTTGCCCGTGTATTCATCAGAGAGCAATGCATCCTTAAATATGGAATCATATTGGAATTTTACCTTCAATGCCTCGTACATCCAATCGTCTGATTTGCTGAAATTCGGAGCCTTTCCATTCTTCTTGCCCGCTTGCTTGCCGAGACTCTTAACCTTTGCGAATCGCTTGCTTTCCTCCATTGCCAAGTCATTATCAGCCTCAACAATCGCCCTCATTACGTCCGTGTCTCCGCAATCCTTAGCCTTCAAATACATATAGATTGCTTCCGATGAACGGAATGTGCAGCCATCATATTTCATCTCTGGTGAAAGCCACCAATTGCTGAACGGAACCCCCATAAAGAAATATGCAAATTTGTCGGAGCATCGCACCATTCCGTAATATGGCTTTCTGCCTTTCCCTCGTTCGAGATACTTGATTTCCTTTATCTCGGAAACGGGCTCAATAGCCTCAACATCTGTGGATTTTTCGTTCAGTTTTGGCTGCTCTTCCGAGAATACCGATTGCCCCATCAGATAGATATTCTTTGACTTCAACAATTCGTAGTCTATCTGAGGTTCGGTTCCATCGTGGAGGCACTTCTTAACAATCATCAGAATCTTTCCCATCTCATTGTTCCCCTCAAAGATTCCGTGATTACAGAAATCGTTCATATACGCAGATACCATTCTATCTTTCTCCGCATCAGATGTCGGATTCAATGCTGAAACGTATTTGCCAACTATCGTATGGAAATCCTTCATTGATTGATTACGGCATCCCCAAAACGCTGCCGTGTCGGGAACAGATTTCTTATGGAATGTGCTATTCTCAATGATTGTGGCTCCCTCTGGTATTTCCATCAGAATGTCGCGGAATTCCTTATTTCCTTGAACTTTTTGCCAAACGACATACAGCATCCATTCGATATTGAATGATTTCCAATCCTTTCTTCCTTCTCCTTTGTATGCGCCTCTGATTTCCTTCTTTGCCGCATATCCATTAGTCTCCTCAGCCAACAACTTCTGAATCATCTGATGCTTCTCTGTATTGTCTGAGAATAGCCCACAGATATATGCGCTCTCTGACGTGTGGAACTTGATTCCGTTAATCTTAAACGGGAACCCTCCGTTCATATTGCCGAGCGGCATTTGTTCGGTTTTATGTAAATCTCCCTTCCTTCTGAACGCATAGCATAGGTATTTGGAGGCATCGTATTGCTCCTTTTCCTTCTTGAATAAGTCTTTCTTTGTCGGATACGGCAGATAGGATTTCTCCGATTCAATCTGTTCCGTGTTTGTGTGCTCCTGGGCGATGTAGTCATCAATCTGACGTTTCCATCCATCTATCACGGAATTATCGGGCTCATCATAAGTCAGATTGCCGCCCCTATTCAATTCCTCTAAGAACTTCACGCCTTGAATCGGGAATTCCTTATCAATGGAGGAATAGTTTTCTGGTGAATTAGGATTGATGCCATAGCACTTCTCCCCGACATAGGAGATAAAGACATTGCTCTTCACCATCAAATCAATTGTAGCCAATGGGGAATTTAACGCCGATTCAATGAATACGATGGGAGTCTGATACGGAATCACATTGTCCAAAAGCCTCTTGGCGATTTCCTTCTCCCGTGGAGTAATCAGCATTATCACGGCAGCATCGGACTCGATTCGCGGCTCTTTGGGATTCTTTGTGTGATTGCCTACGAAGATGAATCGCCCGTGGCAGAAATTTCGGTAATCGCTCATCTGAACGGAAGCCATACCCGTCTCGGCAAACATACTCTCAATATCTCCCGCAACGGGCTGTCCGAAACCGCCATAAAGCACGCAGAAATGATTGATTTTTCTGAGATTCGGCAGGTTCGTGCCTTCCTTGTTCAGTCTATATGTAAAGCACTTCTCTGGTGCTAAATCAACTTCAATCCTATCTGATATTGTCTTCCCCGTAAATGCACGATACAGAATGGCGTATTTGTAGAACTTTGTTCTGGACGATAGAAAGCCCTTCTTCTGTCGTGTAAGATAGTACGGATGAGGATACTTGAAAACCCTTGCTCCCGTTCCGTTCAGAAGCGATAGCAGATAGTTCCTCCCATCATCATCTTTTCCCGTTTCGTATGTATAGCAAGCCGTGTTCCGAGGATTCAATTTGACACATCTACGGGCTGCATAGGCAATATCGTCATTGTTGCCACCCGCAGACATCAGCATACAACGTGAATTCTTAACGGCATCATCGGAAACAGAGGCAAACGAATATGGCGTAATCGCTTGCCCTATTCCTTTACCCATTCCGTAAAGCAATGCGGGGAACGAGCCTCCCATACCACCCGAACCGATAAACAGCATTGGCTTCTGAGGCTCTTCCATAATGAACTTTCTGAACTCGGAGACATCAGCCTCGTCAGCCTTTCTGAACATCTCTGGGATGTCGGTAAGAGCCTCTGACAACAATTCCTTTCTATTAGTATGAGTCTTGACGGATTCAGCGTTTTCCTCAGCGTGAATCTTTACCTTCTTCGGATTCAACTTGGAATATGTTGCATCGGTAGAAATATACTCCCAATGCTTATTAACGGCAAATCTGCTATACCCCGTCTCCTTTGCTATCTCGCCCTTTGTGGCTTTTGGGTGCTTTCGGAAATACTTGCGGCACTCGGATATGAGTCGTGCTGAATTCTCATAACGTCTATCAATATTATGAGTCTTGATGTAGTAGTTCATACCCGATATTGAAACGTGATTCTTCTCCGCGTTCTCCGCGATTGTAAGATTCTCGTAATAGATGATTTTGCTGTCCCTTGCCATTGATTATTTTGTTTAGTAATCCCTATTGCAAATATATCAATATTGTTTCACTTTTGGAAATAAAAAAAGGATTCCTCGCTCACACGGGGAATCCCATTCACCAATTTGGACAGAACTATTCTATTTCGTCCAAATCGTCTATGGCAGTCTGCAAATCGCTGATGGCATTGTCAAGATTGTCGATGCACTCTTGCATAGCATCGCCTCTTTCTCCCATCTGAATTCCTTCTGGAAGATTGTCGTATGCCTCTTGCTCTTCATCGAGAACACATTGGAGCCTATCAAGGATGGCGTTCAAATCATCTTGACACTTGGAAATCTCTTTTCTCCTTGCTTTGTTCATATTCGTTTGATTTAATGTTGGTTCTGTAAATATACAAAGATGTTTCCTTATTCCTCTTCTTCTACCAGAGAATCTTTCTGAATCCCCAATGCACCTATTACGATTCCTTCAATATCATTCTGTATTGACTGAATTACGCTGCTTTCATCCCATTTCTCGACACCGTTTTTCATACACTCCTCATAGACTTCATAGGACGTAGTATATATCTTCCCGTCTGAATAGCACAGAGTCAGAATGAATTTATCGTAAATGGATTGATTGCCTATCTGTGCATCGTAGTCGTATGTTAAGGTAAAGTATTCAAGAGCCTCAACCATTCCGCACATCGAAGCCATTTTCTTTTCCTCGATACATTGATGGACAAATCGCTTCACTTCGCCCCTAAGCACTTTGTAATCGTTATAAACGGGAATCTGAACCACGGACTTCCTCGGCTTGGCGATGGCGAATGTCTGCCCGTTTACTACCATAATCCCCTCAACTTTGTCAGAGGAGCCAGACGCAAACAAATCTGACAATTCTATTCCCAAAGCCTCGCATATATCTTCAAGCGTACTCAGTTTTGGATTCTTCTTTATGGACGCTACAAGATTGCTCTGTGTCATACCCACGCGGAGAGCCAAATCCGCCATTTTAAGCCCTTTTTCTTTAAGTAATTTGCGAATAATCTCTTCCATAATAGTTTATCATTAACAATTTCACGACAAATATAGATAAAATAATGAGTTGTCAGTAAAAATATCGAAAAATTAATGAAAAAACAGCCAAAATATTTTGTGGATTAATGATAAAGTATTATATTTGCATTGGAATTAATGATAAACAATTACTGATATGGAAACAAGGAAATACAATGTCGGTGCAAGTGGAAGCGGTTGGGGCGTTTGGGATGAGAACGGAAACAAGGTTGCTGGCTTCACTTCCCGCTCGATAGGACGCTATGAGGCTCTTCGCTACCTCTACTATCTCAACGGATGGGATTGGAACCGCAGCAAGTATGTACGCGAAAACCCTTGGCTCAAAGATTTCAAGATTTGGGAAGGATACGGACTCAATATCGCTTACTAACATATCAAAACGGAATACAGAAATAGTAATAACTTTTAATACACGACATTATGGAAAATATGGCAATTATCTCAATGGCAAACACAGACGTAGTAAAGGCTAACATCATCGCAAAGCGCACGGGCAATGCTTTCGCAGCGGGCTACCTCCTCAGCCTCGGCAATGAACTTCGCAAAAGGATGCAGAGCGGAGTAGTGGAATTCTATTTCCACAAGAAGAATGGGGAAATAAGAAGGGCTTTCGGAACCACGATGCCCGCTCTGGCAAAAGCCCACATCAACGGACGAGGCTCCTCATCAATCTCTGTCATAACATTCTTTGACACAGAAAAAGGAGAATGGCGCAGCGCGCAGATTCAGTCTCTGATTAAGGTTTGCTAAGGCATCATAGGGAGGATGCAACAATCCTCCCTTTTTCACAATCATACATTACTTTTTTATATAGCGAAATCAACACATATGATACAGAAAGGACAATGCTTCGTATATCACTTCTCGGAAGACAATCAGAAGGGATATTTCTTCACGGGAATCATCGACAAAGGCGAATACGTTATGTGCGAAATGGTTCCTCCACACAAAATGACAATGGACTCGTTCTGTAATATGTCAGAGGAATACTTCACAGAGAATCTTAATAACGGCAAAATCGAACTCATATAATGGAAATGGCAGAATACATACTCAGCATCCTCCGCACTCAGGTAGCAGTCTTATTCAGTTGGGGAGCACATAATTTCACCGCAATCAAAGACGGGCTGAAATTCAACGTTCAAGGATTCGTATTTAAGGGAATCGTCAAGGTTCTGTACGATGGCGGCTCAGACACATTCGTAGTCAGATTGGAAAATGCTGACGGGAGCCTCCAATCTGAGCACACGGAGATATATCTCGATTGCTTGGTGGACGTAATAGACAGAGCCGTAGAAAAGGATTGCAGCCAGAGCGAATACGTGGAGAGGGTAAATGCCGCCTACGGATACAAATAGGCGGTTCCACCTCTGCGAAAAGAGAAACGAGCATTGATAATCAACCACTTAATTTTCAAAACATAAAATTTCATATCACTTACATCAAAACTTCTCAAAACGAATACATTATGAGCGCAAAACATTCATACACCACAGCCGAATATCTGAATTGGGATTCCGCAATGAGCCTCGTCCGCAAACTTTTCAAGGATGGCGATTACCGCACAAGTCTCCTTCTGGGATGCGGATTCTTCTTCGGGCTCCGTATAAGCGATTTGCTTGCCCTTACGTGGGCTCAGATACTCAGAGGCGAGGAATTTACCATCTATGAGCACAAGACGGGTAAAAGGCGCGTTATTCGCGTAAATAAGGGCTTTCAAGCGCACGCAAAAGATTGCTACGATGCTTTGAACATCAAGGATGCTACTCAGCCGTGCTTTCTGAATAGATACGGCTCCATCATCAGCATACAGATGGTGAATCGCCATTTCAAGGAAATTAAGGTGAGATATGGAATCAAGGTGAATAACTTCTCGACTCATAGCCTCCGCAAAACGTGGGCAAGGAAGATATGGGAGAATGAAAATGCTCTCGGACGCGGGGAACAGAGTCTCGTTGTGCTCTCAGAACTGATGAATCATTCTTCCGTTGCCATTACCCGTAGGTACATAGGGCTTCGTCAGCAAGAATTGGGACAAGTATATGACTCTTTGCAATTTTAACAAACAATAACTTGAAATTAAGCGGCTAAAAGCCGCTTTTTTTATTATGCTAACTTTAGTATGTTGATAACTTTAGTTAGCATTTCTATTTTTGTGAAATATTTCACTTTTAATAACGATGAAAGAGGAAATTATGGTTCAGTTTGGACAAAATGTTCAAAGGTTACGGAAGGAGCTAGGATTATCTCAGGCTCAATTGGCAGAACGGGCGGGCGTTCATAGGACATACATTGGTATGATAGAGCGAGCGGAGAAGAATATCACTCTTTGCAATATCGAGAAAATTGCTGACGCACTGAACGTTAGCATCAAAGAATTAGTCTAATAAGTATGGATACTTTTGAAAATGAAAATAGGTTAGCGGCACTCCTAACAAAACAATATCGAATCCATATTGAAAAGGCGTGCTTTGCTACGGATAGTATTCCCAATTATATTTTGTTGGATTCTACAAGAAACATACATTCCTATCTTGAATTCTGCGTTCTAACTAATAACTCATTGGAAAGCGTTCATTGGAATACAAACAATCTGTTTTCTGGAATCATTAGTGTTATTCAGACTCAGTATTCAAAACTTGACAGACCCTTATTCTTCATATACCAAAATGAGTCTTCGGAAATTATGGGGATTGAGAGCACGCCTATCAGAGAATATATCCTTGAAAACGGAGAGTCTGGATTATATAATTTCATTATTGCTAATTCCGATACATTCAGTGATTTACTCCTAAAAATCAAAAATGAATTATGATGAATGAAGACATCGCCCTTTATAAAGAGTTAATTGCTTTTTGTAACTCTCATCAGGCAGAAATCGAAACAAAGTTTACGGAGACACTTGATTACTCAGAATTGAACGAGAAATGCTATGAAGAAATGTTTTTCAAATGCCGCAATATAGAGGCTCCGTTGCCCGTGAAACATTTCAAGGAGATAATACCAGGTTTAGCAGAAGCATATTCCGTAAACATCCCCAAATATCTGACACCGAGGAACCGCTACAATAAAGGAATGGATATTCAGAAAGGAGATTGGTACGAGAAAGGCTTAAAACTATTTCTATCCACAAAAGGTATCGAGGTGACAAAGATGGGCTTTCCATTCCCCGATTTTGAGGTTAAAATCGGAGGGAGAGTTGTGGGCTACTATGAATTGAAATATATAGAAGCCCCATTTGTATTGGCTTCTACAAAAATGAAGGAGACATATCCATACAATTCCACAAGGTACGACTACGAGGCATCTCTAACACTTGACACTGGAAGAAAGATGGATGAGCAAAGGGCAAAAATAGAGAGAGATTTGCTTCCTCAGGGCATACCAGTGCACTTCCTTTGGTGGTATGATTGCTTCCATATCAAAGGATTATTTGCGATGTCGGCACAGGACGTATTTAATTATCACGATAATTTATCGGGAGATGTATGGACGCGGGCTGCGAGAGAGGGAGACTTTATTAAGAAGCAAATCAGAACAAAGATATATCCACCTCTTCTCAATATGATTACATTCTCAGAATATATTAACTTACTGATAGCGCAATAATATGAATTACTATTTCGTTTATAGTTCAGGAGGTGGAGCGGGAGATTGGGGCGGTGTTGATAGGGTATTCCGTCAGTCAATGCCAGAATACTTTAAGAATCACATATTGCTGAAATTTGGTGATATCTTTTTTAACCATCGTTCATCCACTTCAATCATAAAACCGAAGATGTGGCGTGAGATTAGTGATGCGAAGGCTTGGATTATCGGAAACACAAATGATGATTCAATTCGGGCGTATGAAGATATGATATTGGATGTGGGCACAACCAAAATCGTAAGTTATATCACAAGTGATGACGCGGACATTTCAGCCAGACAACTTATCGCACGATTCGATAGAATTCTTGAAGATGAAGGCGTATTAGATAAATTCTGTGATATTATTGAGACTTCTGGGATTAATAATGCCGTAACATTCGACATCCCTAATCTGTTTAAGGTTAGGAGTCAAATTGGTAGCGTCTCCCGTGATTTGTTCACAGAAGGAAACTGCAAAGACGATTTGATTGATGCTTGTGCCAGATACGCAAATTACATTTATCATAAGTTACACGGGCAAGAAGAAAAACTTTTGACGATAGTCAATTTGTGTTGGAGTAAGGCTGACGTAAATAACTATTTGGACAAGTTGGATTATACCCCATCAAAACTTGGCGTAGGTGGAGCGGCTTTCTATTCTTATGACAATATGGGAGCAGCCCTCCAACAGATGGACAGCGTACTCGATTTTTCTCATTATGACAGAGTTCACTTCCTTGGGTGTGGAGGAATGAGGCGTTCTGCAATTATTAAAGAGTATGTTGGGAACTCGAATACTTTTTCAGTGGACAATACCACACCTTACAATAGAGGAATTGACGGAAGCACGGATGGAAGAACACAGTCGGGCTATTTTGACTATGTCTCTGGGGAAATGATTCGTATCTCACCCTTGACAAAGAATGAAATACTCAGATTGCATCGGATTTCTGTTGAAAGAGGAATTGCTCACTTTGGTTTGGAGGAAATGGAGGAAATAATATCGGGTGTTTTACAACATCAGTCAAAACTAAGCAATCAATACACATACGAATGTCGTGCAAAGTTGATTATTCATAATTTCCACGTGTTCAAATATAAGGCTGAATAGTTTGTAAACTCATAGAAAAAGGTTATTTTTGCATACTAAAATTAGCACAATGTACGAAAACATCATATTTAATCACTCTTGTGAAGATATGTCGGAAATCCCCGACAAATCCGTTTCTTTAATGGTTACATCACCTCCATACAACATTGGAATAACTTATGGTAACAAATGGGAAAACGGAAAACTCGTTGAATCAAAGGGCAAAAAATACTCTGACAATAAGGAAGAAGAAGAATATCGCTCTATGCTTGCCCGTGTCATAAGCGAAACAAAAAGGGTATTAAAAGATGATGGACAGATATGGTTCAACATAAAGAACAGATACATAAACGGAGTAATTGTACCTCCCTTTTGGATAATGGACTATTTTACAGATATGTATTTGAAAAATATCATTATATGGAATGTCGATTGGGGTGGCTCTACAAATAAAAGGTTCTGTTCAAGATACGAGTATGTTTTCTTTTTCACTAAAAAGAAGGATACCTATACATTCAATCTTGACGATGTTAAGATTCCCGCGTTGAATTATCGCCCAGATAGGTATAAGAGTCAGTTGAAAAATCCAACGGATGTATGGAAAATATCGCTTGTGAGTGGTAACTCGCCAGAAAGGACAGAACATCCCGCGCAATATCCAGAAGAATTAATAGAAAGGATTATCAAGACGGGAACTAACCCAGGCGATTTAGTTTTGGACCCATTTATGGGCAGCGGAACTACTGCCGCAGTAGCAAAGCGATTGGGGCGAAAGTATGTTGGATATGAACTTGAAGAAGAATTCATAAAAATAGCAGAAGATAGACTAAGTAAACAAGATGGCACATTATTTTAGCGAGCAGCAAAAGAACGTCTTTCAGGTAAAGGATTGTTTCTATACGATAGCAGAATGTG
>JALEPJ010000028.1 GCA_022766385.1 Rikenellaceae bacterium | reverse complement strand
CATGCGGCCAGAAGAACCTTTGTTGTCCACGCCTTGGAGGAAGGGATGTCACCGGAGATGGTCATGACCTTTACAGGACACAATGACTATGACACGATGAAACCATATATAGCGTTGACGGACAAGACAAGACAAAACGCTCTATTGAACAGTTTTAAAATGAGTTAAGAGAGACCACGACGGTCTCTTATTTTGTAATAACTTGGTCTATGAATGTGCCCTACAGGAGGTTAGAATGATTGTTCGGTGCATTTTTGGTGCATTCTTTAGGGAAAGAAAAAGTCCTAAGTGATTGATAATCAAAACACTTAGGACTTAATTTTAGCGGAGAGGACGAGATTCGAACTCGTGGTACAGATTGCTCCGTACGTCGGTTTAGCAAACCGGTGGTTTCAGCCACTCACCCACCTCTCCAGAGGTATTTGGTATACCGAATTGGAATGCAAATATATGATATTTTTCAGTTAATGCAAAATTATCTGCCGATTTGTTGCCATATTAGCACTATGAAAAAAATAATGGGAAAAATATCGACTCTTATACTGCTATTGACAGCAATACCGAGCATCATGGCAGTGGCACAGGACGGGGAATCATCAGAAAAGAACTTCAGGGGGGAATTGAGCAACTTCCTGCACCCGAGAGTGTCCAATTTGTCCAGCATATATGTAACAAAGGACCTTGAATCCGGGGATTTGGTTCCGAGAACCTTGTCCATAGGAATGATTTCTTTCAATAAGGGAGGCATGCTGGAATTCAATGCCGGATACTATCTGACTCGCAATTGCCTTTACGAACTTGATGTCGCCCTTCGCCCTGCCCCAAACATAAAACTGAAGGCTGGTATTCAAAAATTGCCGAACCTTATGGAGGCCAATACAAATCTGGCGCTCCATCCCTTCATTGGCTTTTCGCAGCAGGTCTCCTATCTCGGAGCTTATAGGGATCTCTCCGGTATGAATAGCCGAGGCCGTGATTGCGGCATCTCGATTGAGGGTTCTTTCTTCCCCAGGGACAATTTCTCCGCCATAAAGTTGATTGCCGGCCTGTATAACGGTGCCGGTCTTCAGTTCGCCGATATTGATGACAAGAAGGATTTCGCGGGACGCTTTCAATTCCAGCCCTCACAGGAGCTAGTCCTGGTGGCGGGCGCTCTTGTCGGTCACTATTCTCCTCTTCACGAGGACGGAACTTTGGGGCCTCCTCTGGTCAAGCAGCGCTTCTCGGCAGGATTGCAATATGACCGCAAGCGCCTTTTCTATCGTCTGGAGTGCATTTACGGCCTTACAGACCGACTGAGGAGCGCGGGACTCTCAAGCTATGGAGGAATGACTCTCAATGAAGCCAACACCATTGCCCTGAAACTCGATGCTTTCAAACGGGATCTTGGAGACAAAGCCTCCGTCACGACCTTGGCGGGCGTTGCTTGTGTTCACCGTTTCGGACAAGTTGTATCCGTCAGGGGACAGTATGAGCATCAGTTCAATTCCGATCCTGTGCTGGCGGGCAGAGATATCCTGAGTCTTAGCATAATGCTCAGCTTTTCCGCACAATTGTAGCTTTTTTTATATATTTGCGTCCGATAACCACAATAACACTGCTTAAATGAAAGCTTTTTTCAGGATTGAATATAAGACAGCCTGGGGCGAGAATCTCCAGCTCGTTGCGGGTGGAAAGAAGTTCCCTATGACCTACAATGAAGGGGGAGTATGGACTGTCACCATCGACAAATTCACTGCCTCAATGCTCGCTGATTACGGGTATGAGCTGATCCGTGACGGCATCATCGTCCGCCAGGAGTGGAAGAATCATAGCCGCAAGGCAGCGAAAGGCGAAAACAGCTTCTCTGACAGTTGGATTGATGTCCCTGAGGGCAATTGTTTCGTGCGCGAGCATTCTACCTCTATGTTCGACTGTCCCGGCTACAGAGGAGCAGGCACGGCCATCCCGGTGTTCTCCCTGAGAAGTGAGGAGGATTTCGGCGTCGGAGAATTCTACGATTTGAAAAAAATGGTCGATTGGGCGGCTGCAACCGGTCAGGGCATATTGCAGCTCCTGCCTATCAATGACACCACGATGACCCATACATGGACGGATTCCTATCCGTACAATGCCAATTCGACCTTCGCCCTCCACCCTCAGTTCATCAATCTGCAGGCTGCCGGAGTGAAACAGACGCCTTCTTTCAAGAAGATGCGCAATGAACTTAATTCCCTGCCTCAGGTGGATTACGAGAAGGTGAACAATGAAAAGACTCGTCTCCTGAAGAGGCTTTTTAGCACTGAAGGTGGGCAAGTGCTTGACAGTGAGAGTTATAAGGATTTCTTAGAGGCCAATAAGACCTGGCTCCTTCCTTATGCTGTATTCTGTGCGCTTCGTGACGAAAAGGGCACTCCTGATTTCAATGAATGGGGTTCCTATGCCAAATATTCGGCCAGAAAGGCTGCTGAGTACTATGCTGAACACAAGGATGAGGTGGACTTCCATTGCTTCGTACAATATCATCTCGACAAGCAGTTGAAGGAGGTTGTGGCATATGCTCACGCCCGTGGAGTGGTTTTCAAGGGCGATCTCCCTATAGGCATCAGCCGTACAAGTGTGGATGCGTGGTGCTTCCC
>JALEPJ010000016.1 GCA_022766385.1 Rikenellaceae bacterium | reverse complement strand
TGTGGAATGTGACCTTGGAATGCTCTACAAGGTCGGATTTCGGAAAGGTCTTGTCCCATTCCTGTGTGAGGTTCAGTGTACTCATATTCGTGTTTTGCTTGCAGCCGGCCAGCAACATTGCCGACAAGGCCAATATTATTTTAATTTTCATGATGCAAATGTATCCCGAGACAGCGGAATAATTGTACTGATATTCGCTGAATATATACCAATTTCGCAGATTATGCTATCTTTGCAAGGTTATGATGAAGAATATGAAGACGATTCTGAAGGTTGACAACCCCAATGTCTATGCAGAATATGTAGGCGCTCCCCTGCTGCATCCGCAATTGGCGCTGATCAGTTATGACGAAGTCTCCCCTCTGCGCAGCAGCATGAACAACTATGGCGTATACGGTCTGTTCATTCAGAAGCAATTCCCTAAATATCTGTCCTATGGCACAAAATCGATTGTTGTAGGTGACAGTTCCATCATCGCCGTTGCTCCCGGGCAGATAGGCGGTGCAGAAGACAATGGCACTCCGTTATTCATGAATGGGTGGGCCTTGCTCTGGTCAGCGGAACTGCTCAAAGGCTCCACTCTGGAAGGAAAAATGGAAGAATACCATTTTTCTCATACTTCGACACAGACTGGTTGCGAATGACAGCCTCCGAATATGAGCGTTTCTCGCTTCTTCTGGTCACTATGCGCAAAGAAATGCAGGAGAATCCCGATTCCCCTGCGCTCAGGAATATACTCACAAGCTATCTCAAACTGATTCTGGAATACTGCCAGCGGATCTATCTTCGCCAGCACTCATTGAAGGCGAATGGTGAAAGCGACATTCTCAAACGCTTCCACAGCCTGCTTGTCGATTACTTCACCCTGGGGCTGCAACATGAGAAGGGCCTTCCTACAGTGGCATATTGTGCCGACAAACTGGCATATTCAGCACGTTACTTCGGTGATTTGATTCACCATTCCACAGGAGGCACCGCCATCGGTTATATACACGGTTTCGTGATTGACCAGGCCAAAAATCTCCTGATGAAAGGTCTGAGCGTGGGCGAGGTGGCTGACCTGCTGGGCTTCGACTATCCCAACCATTTCAGCCGCCTGTTCAAGAAGGTCACTGGCCTGACGCCGTCGGAATTTCTGAAATAACAATCAAAATTCCGCGCAAACTCATCTGCAAACATCCGACTCTACTCCAGAAATCATTACGAATCATAGATTCAGCAACTCCTGGCGAGGATGTTGCCTTCATATTGGGTTTTAAACACTAACGGACGCATAGCCCTACATCTCGAATATGGGAAAAAAGCTGAATACCAAGGCTTGCTTCAATCTTTGACACGATCTCAAGGGAGTGGCTCGACCAGGCTCGTGACTATTACGAGACCATTTATAAGGTTGACATCCATCGTGTGGATAAGGTTCGCCGTAGCAGTAAGCGTACAAGACTTCTGCTTAGATCATAAGCTAGAAACAATGGTTCAGCAAACAGTTTCAGCAAGATGAGTGCGGATATCAAAGAGAACTATAATGCATCTATCACGTATGAGACCATATCAGATTATGTAGACGCGCTTAAGAAACTCTTTGTTCTGGAGGACATGCCGGCATGGAATCCAAACCTAAGAAGTAAAGCTGCCATACAGTCATCAGATACCAGGTATTTTGTCAATCTCAGCATTGCGACATCTGCATTGTCATTAGGACCGAAGGACCTGATTAAGATTTACGAACATTCGGCTTATATTTTGAGTCAATGGCGGTGAGAGACTTACGCACTTATGCTCATGCCCTCAGCGGAGACCTATACCACTACCGAGATTCCTCCGGATTGGAATGCGATGCTGTCCTACACCGAAGAAATGGTGATTAAGGACTTGTTGAGATTAAGCTTGGAGTCGGGCATTTTCTGATGTCTTGAAATAATTCAAAAGGGATGACCAATTGATTTTGATCATCCCTTTAGACAAGCAGTAGGTAATCTAACGTTTGTCTGACAGGCCAAAGCGGGGCCAACTGTCCACTAAATAATTTTGCTTGATCGGCAGCTTGGCATCCATGCAGTACTGCTTCAGTTCATCCAGCGCTCTATGAGCTTTCTCTCGTGCTTCCGTCAGCTGCATCTCAGCAGATTCCTGCTTCTGAGCTGCTGATTCAAGTTCTTTCCTCAAAGAAAGGATCTTGTCAGTGTTGATGTGAATGTTTTTCGAGGCGAGTTCCTTCGCGTTCCTAGAGATACCTTCAGCCAGCATCTCTGACTTGGACAGCATATCCAGATAAATCTTGTTCATCGGTGAATTACAATGAGTTAAGGTGAAGTTCCTATAACTTACCCATATAACAACTATAGGAAAAATTTTTCAATCTATCTTACCCCGAGCGCCTGGAATTTTCTAGAATAAAAGGCATGGAGAAGGAATAGTATGGAGATAATCACGCCCACAAGATACGGGGAATTTCCTCCGCCCAGAGCCTCGCTGATTGGGTTTACAATCAGTGGTGAGGTAAACTGACCAAGATACATAGCGGCTGATATAAGCGGCATCACTGTCGTCGCGGCATCCTTGCCGCCCTTGATAGAGGCAATGGTATTCAGGTAAGGCATGCCGATACCATTGGCAAGACCGACGAAGAATGCTCCACCAAGGAGAAGCGGCGTAGCAACTCCCATCGCAAAAAGAGCATAGCCTATGGTGAAAGTCAGCGGAGCCATATACTTGACCGTTCGTCCCATATTCTTCATCATCCATCCGAAGACGACGCCTATTATGGCTGCTATCACGTCGAGACCTACCATAATCAGCGTAATGTCATTGCCTGTCAAGGCCTTGTTGGCATATGCAGTGATGGCAAAGTTCGTAGGGAAGATGAAGAAAAGCAGCATCTGCAGGTACATACCGAGAACTGATGGAGCGAAGCGCATCAGCGAAGCAAGCGGACGGCCTTCTTTCTTCCTGGCTTTGGTTATACCTGTTTCACTTTCGTAATAGTCCGGAGCATCCTCCATGGTCGCAGATCCTGTCTTGAGCCTTTCGTTAGGGAGATTGAGGGCAACGAGTACGAGTGCAGGGAAGCCGAGCAAATAGACAAGAAAGGCCGAGTTCCAGCTTATGTTCGCGAGAAGGCCGCTAAGAAGAGTGGCTATGACTCCACCCATCTGGCTCATGAATGCTGCGAGTCCCATGAGACGTGGCTGATCCTCCGGTTGGAAGTAATACGCTAACAGTCCGGTGGACAGAGGCATTATCATGCCCACGCTTACACCAAGGAGCGCCCTGAGCAGCAATACAACCCAGATATTATCTACGAAGAATGCACCTGCGCCAAAGATGATATACATGCCGAGGCCTGTCACGGCAATCGTTCTTGTGCGCATCAGTCTGCACAGGATCGGAAAGAACAGGTTGGTGATGATGATGGTGAGCGCCGGAAGACTGACAATCAGCTGGACCATGAGGCTGCTCTGGTTAGCGAAATGCGACCTGATTACACCAAGTGCCGGTGCCATGGCAGCGCCAGCCATTACTGTAAGAAGGGAGATAGAAAGAATAGTGAACGTAAGTTTCCCGTTTTTCTTAGTCATAAAAGATTGTGTTAAAGATTGATTGGAGTTTACAGCTCTGCCAGGCTGC
>JALEPJ010000008.1 GCA_022766385.1 Rikenellaceae bacterium | reverse complement strand
ATTGAAATCGATTCCGAGTTTTCCTGCGCGGCCATTGTAATAAGCATTTCCGCTGAAGTTGTATGGGGTACGGCTTCCATTGCCATACTCACCGTATGTCTCGAGCCTGTCAGAGAGGACATTGTCACGATATACATCACCCGCAACCGCCTGATGCTGGTTGGCAGCAAGATTTCCGTTCCAGTCGAGCTTGAAACCGACGAAATGATTGTCAGAGATCTGCCAGTTGGCACCTCCGTTGAAGGCCAGCGTTTTCTGGATATACTCGTTCACGAGGTCCCCCTCCTGGGCGAAATTGATTCTTCCCACACTTTTCTGGATAAGATGGCTTACCTGGCGGCTGCTGTACTTGAAGGCATTGACACCGGCAAAGATATCTACATTATTCTTCCTGTAATTGAAATTGAAATGGGTTGAAGGGTCATTGAACGGGAAATCATCCGAGTGGCCGCCGAGTTCTGGGGCTCTTCTCAGGGATTGCTCATCAGAGATGCCCGTATTGAAGCCGAAGCCGTCACCTTGACGACGCACAGTCTTGATGCGTACTACCGAGCGTACACTGGCATCGTATTGTGCCCCGGGGTTGGTAATTACTTCAATACTTTGAATATCACTGCTTTGCAGTCGTGCAAGTTCTCCTCCGTCTGTGACTTTTCTGCCATTGATATAAATCTGCGGAGCTCCTTTGCCTATTACTTCAAGCCCGTTTTGTCCGCGTAGTATACCCGGAGTTCTGGCAAGTACATCATCGGCAGTGCCTATGTTCTCGAGTACGGAACCGCGGACCTGAGTCTGCAGACCTTCTCCTGTCAGTTTGGTTTTCGGCATAACTGCTACTGCTACAGCCTCCTGCAACACAGTATTGTCTTCCTGGAGCCTGATTTCTGCATTGTCACTGACAGGGAGATATACCGTTCTATAACCCAACATCGCCACCATCATAATACCATCCCTGCTGTCTGTAGGGATGAAGAAAGAGCCGTCCTCCAAGGTGGTAGTTCCAGCAACAAGCGTAGAATCAGCCCTTGACAAGATAGCCACATTGGCAAAAGCCACAGGCTCCCCTTTTTCATCAATCACTCTTCCTCTCCAATCTTCAGCGGCAAATGCGTTGAGGGATACTGCCATCAGTGCAGTCAATATAAATGCAATCCGTTTCATTAGTATTCAAATATTCCGACGACAAAAATAGTAAAAATAATAATAAAATAGCAAGCGCTTCTTTATTATTTGAGTAAGAAGCAATTATTAGACGCATAATACTGCTGTTTGCTACCAAAACAATGATTATCCCTCAGTTCTACGCATCGCGAGAGTGGGAGATAATCCATTGGGTATCAATGATTTAAGCGATTGTCTATAGGCAAAATTCCCCATAGACAATCGCTTATTTTACTGTGTATCAAGCAGTTATCCCCCACCGCATACGAGACTAGAGCAGGGGATAGAGCTCTATCAGTTCACGTATTCCTGCCAGCTCTTGGCCTTAATATCCTCCAGTCTCATTGCACAGAAGGCCATTATGAAGGTCTGCGCCAGACGGGCGTTGGTCATAAGAGGTGTATTGTGGTCAATCGCTGCTCGGCGGATACGGTATCCGTTGGTCAGTTCGCGCTTGGTCTGGTTCTTTGGAATATTGATGATGAGATCGAACTTGTGGGATGCTATCAAATCCAGCACATTATTGTCTCCAGTTTCATCCGGCCAGGATACCAGATTGCAGTCCACACCATTGTCCCTGAAGAACTTGGCAGTACCGGAAGTAGCATAGATGCAGTAGCCGTTCTTCACGAGCTGGCGAGCAGGTTCCAGCAGCTGGACCTTGCCCTTGGCGCCACCGCTCGAAATCAGGATACTCTTCTCAGGAATCTTGTAACCTGTAGCAATGAGAGCGTTGAGCACAGCTTCATTGAGGTCATCTCCCAAGCAGCCTACCTCGCCTGTCGAGCTCATATCCACGCCGAGCACAGGGTCAGCATTCGAAAGACGGTTGAATGAGAACTGCGACGCCTTTACGCCTATGCGGTCAATGTCGAATTCGCTCTTGTCAGGACGTGAGTACGGAACATCGAGCATAATCTTGGTAGCGGTTTCAATGAAATTGCGCTTGAGTATCTTTGAAACGAACGGGAAGGAGCGGGAAGCACGGAGATTGCACTCTATCACCTTGAGCTCGCGATTCTTGGCCAGGAACTGGATATTGAAAGGTCCCGAGATGTTCAATTCCGCAGCGATACGGCGGGCAATCTTCTTGATTTGTCTTACTGTGCTGAAGTAGATGTGCTGAGCAGGGAAAATCATAGTAGCATCTCCCGAGTGAACTCCGGCATACTCAACATGCTCAGAAACAGCATATTCCACGATTTCTCCCTTATCTGCAACAGCATCGAACTCGATTTCCTTCGTATCCTGCATAAACTGAGAAACCACCACAGGGAAATCCTTTGACACCTCCGTGGCCATATTCAGGAAGCGCTCCAGCTGATCATCGTCGTAGCAGACGTTCATTGCAGCACCGGAAAGCACATACGAAGGACGCACGAGCACAGGATATCCGACCTCGCTTATGAATTCCTTGATATCATCCATAGAGGTAAGGGCACGCCACGCAGGCTGGTCTATGCCGAGTTTGTCGAGCATAGCCGAGAATTTGTCGCGGTTTTCCGCCCTGTCGATATCGACAGGAGAAGTTCCCAGCACAGGCACACCCTGGCGGTGAAGCTTCATTGCAAGATTGTTCGGAATCTGTCCTCCTACACTGACAATCACTCCACGCGGCATTTCAAGGTCAATCACATCGAGTACGCGCTCGAGTGACAGCTCATCGAAATAGAGGCGATCGCACATATCGTAATCGGTCGAGACTGTCTCAGGGTTGTAATTGATCATTATCGACTTATATCCCTGTTTGCGGGCAGTGGTAATGGCATTGACCGAGCACCAGTCGAACTCGACACTAGAGCCGATGCGGTATGCTCCCGAGCCGAGGACAACCACGGACTTTTCATTGCGATACCACTGGATGTCGTGTTCAGTCCTGTTCCAGGCTCCGTGGCAATATTGCCTCCACTCTTCGGTGCTGAGACTGTCGGCACAAGTCGGCTCGACCTTAGGCAAGTATGTGAAATACAGATAGTTGGTCAATTCTGGATTGTTGCTGGCCACAGTATTGATGCGCTTCACCGAAGGAAGGATACCGCGCTCCTTGCGGTATTTGCGAACCTCGAGATTGGACTTTTCCATATTGCCCTCAGGCTTGAGGACGAAACGCGCAATCTGGAAGTCACTGAATCCGGCAGCCTTGACTTCGTGCATCTTCTCGTCGCTGATTTCGTCGAGGCTGTTGTAGCTGAGGAGTTCATTCTTGAGGTCAACGATATTCTTCATCCTCTCGAGGAACCAAGGGTCAATCTTCGTGAGATTGGCAATGCGCTCGACGCTGTAGCCCTCTTCGAATGCCTGGGCAATGGCGAAAATGCGGAGGTCAGTCGGGTTGGCAAGCTCCTCGTCGAGATTGTCGAAATGAACGTGGTCATTGCCGACAAAGCCGTGCATACCCTGGCCTATCATTCGGAGACCTTTCTGGATCATCTCCTCGAAAGAGCGTCCGATGCTCATAATCTCTCCAACCGATTTCATTGATGAGCCGATGAGGCGGCTGACGCCGGCAAATTTTGTAAGATCCCAGCGAGGAATCTTGCAGATCATATAGTCGAGACTCGGAGCGACATAGGCAGAGTTAGGAGTGCCCATCTCGCCAATCTGGTCCAGATTGTAGCCGAGGGCAATCTTCGCAGCCACGAAGGCGAGAGGATAACCTGTAGCCTTGGACGCGAGAGCAGAAGAACGGCTGAGGCGGGCATTGACCTCGATGATGCGGTAATCATTGGTCTCGGCATTGAATGCGTACTGAATATTGCACTCGCCTACGATTCCGAGGTGACGGACGCAGCGGACAGCAATTTCCTGAAGCATCTTGACCTGCTCTTCCTTGAGTGAACAGGTAGGGGCCACGACTATCGACTCGCCCGTGTGGATGCCGAGAGGGTCGAAATTCTCCATCGAAGCGACGGTGAAACACCTGTCACTGGCATCGCGGATGACTTCGAATTCGATTTCCTTCCATCCCTTGAGGCTTTCCTCTACAAGTATCTGAGGCGCAAAGGTAAACGCGCTTTCGGCTATCTCGCGGAAGGTCTTTTCGTCAGGACAGATACCCGAGCCAAGGCCTCCAAGAGCATATGCCGAACGTATCATAATAGGGAAGCCTATGCGTCTGGCAGCATCAAGGGCAGCGTCCATAGACTCGACGGCCTCAGAAACAGGAGTCTTCAAGTCTATCTGGCTGAGTTTCTTTACAAAAAGGTCCCGGTCTTCAGTATCCATAATAGCTTCTACTGATGTGCCAAGAACCTGTACACCGTACTCCTTCAGAGTACCGTTAAGAAAGAGCTCCGTACCGCAATTGAGGGCAGTCTGGCCTCCAAAGGCGAGGAGTATGCCATCCGGCCTTTCCTTCTTTATGACTTCAGTAACGAAATGCGGATTCACAGGCTGAAAGTAAACCTTGTCTGCAATGCCCTCACTTGTCTGGATAGTAGCAATGTTAGGATTGATAAGCACAGAGCTTATACCTTCTTCTCTCAAAGCCTTAAGAGCCTGCGAGCCTGAATAGTCGAATTCACCGGCCTGTCCTATTTTTAGCGCTCCCGAACCGAGTACAAGCACCTTCTTGAATTTCTGTTTCATCAATGGAAATTATCTATGGTTAATCGAGACACAAAAGTACGAAAAAATTGTTCTTCCTATCCTACGATGTCACATAATTCTAGGAGACTGTCCACGAGATAATCAGGAGACTCGTTCAAGAGCTGCTCCCGGGACTGGTTTCCGTAGGTAACACCGCAAGTTCTGCAGCCGGCATTTCGGCCCATCAGAAGATCGAAGACCGTATCACCGACCACAAGACTTTCCTCAGGGCTGATGCCCAATTCTTTCAAGGCAAGGAGTACAGTGTCAGGTGCAGGTTTCGGCCTGTTAACCCTGTCCACCCCGTAAATGGTTGTAAAGTACTCCGTAATTCCTTGTAAATCACAAATTTGAAGAAGAGAGAGCATGTGTCTGGAAGACACGACTCCCAGGATATAACCACTCTGTCTCAATCTGGTCAGAGCCTCCTTCACGCCATCAAAGAGCGTAATTCCGGCTATTCCGACAGTCTGGAAAATAATCCTGTACGTGTCCGTAGCCTGCTTTACCTTTTCCGGACTGAAGTGCGCCAGCATTTCAAACTGTCTGGCCAAAGGAAGACCTATGGTGGACTTTATGGCTTCAGTGCTGAGAACGTTTTCTCCCATTCTCTCCAGAGTAGCCTTGAAAGTGGCGACAATTCCGGCTTCGGTATCGGCTAAAGTACCGTCAAAGTCAAATAGAATGCATTTGATTTCCGACATTCTCTCTCTTCTTTACATATCAAGCGGACAGACTAAAGACCTATGGTCTTGAAGAAGTCATTGCCCTTGTCATCCACAAGGATGAATGCAGGGAAATTCTCCACCTTGATCTTCCAGATGGCCTCCATTCCGAGCTCAGGATACTCAACGCACTCGATGCTCTTGATATTGTTCTGGGCGAGAATTGCTGCAGGGCCACCGATTGAACCGAGGTAGAAGCCTCCGTGCTTCTTGCAAGCATCGGTTACGGCCTGGCTGCGATTGCCCTTTGCAAGCATTATCATCGAGCCGCCATTGTCCTGGAATTCATCGACATAAGGATCCATACGGCCGGCAGTGGTAGGGCCCATCGAGCCGCAAGCCATACCTGCAGGGGTCTTTGCAGGACCGGCGTAATAGATTGGATGGTCCTTCATATACTGAGGCATACCCTCACCGGCATCGAGACGTGCCTTGATCTTCGCGTGGGCGATGTCGCGGCCTACAATGATGGTTCCGTTGAGGCTGAGGCGGGTGCTGACAGGATACTTGGTGAGAATCTTGCAAACCTCGCTCATAGGCTGGTCGAGGTCGATCTTAACTGCCTCGCCCTCACCGGCATTGCGAAGCTCCTCAGGGATGAGCTCGTATGGCTTGTCGTCCATTTTCTCGATCCAGATACCGTCGGCATTGATCTTAGCCTTGATATTTCGGTCGGCAGAGCAGCTGACACCGAGACCGATAGGGCAGCTGGCGCCGTGACGTGGAAGACGTATCACACGGATGTCGTGAGCCATATACTTACCTCCGAACTGGGCTCCGAGGCCAATCTTGTGAGTCTCTTCCAGAAGTTCCTTCTCGAGCTCAATATCACGGAATGCGCGTCCGGTTTCATCTCCTGTGGTAGGAAGCTCATCATAGAAATGGGTGGAAGCGAGCTTGACTGTGAGAAGATTCTTCTCGGCAGAAGTACCGCCGACTACGATGGCGATGTGGTAAGGAGGACAGGCTGCTGTTCCAAGAGTCTTCATTTTGGAAACGAGGAAAGGAACGAGTGTTCCAGGGTTCTGGATACGGGCCTTGGTCTCCTGATAGAGATAGGTCTTGTTGGCTGAACCACCGCCTTTGGTCACCATAAGGAATCTGTATTCCATACCCTCGACAGCCTCAATGTCAATCTGCGCTGGGAGATTGCACTTGGTATTGACCTCATTGTACATATCGAGAGGAGCGTTCTGAGAATAGCGGAGATTCTCTTCAGTGTAAGTCTTATATACTCCAAGCGAGATAGCCTCTTCATCTTCAAAGCCTGTCCAGACCTGCTGGCCTTTTTCACCGTGAACGATGGCGGTACCGGTATCCTGACAGAGAGGGAGCTTGCCCTTTGCCGCTACCTCGGCATTGCGGAGGAAGGTGAGAGCTACATACTTGTCATTCTCCGAAGCCTCCGGATCTGAAAGTATCTTGGCCACCTGCTCGTTGTGTGAGCGGCGAAGAAGGAAGCTGACATCACGGAATGCGGTATTGGTCATGAGGGTGAGGGCCTCCTTTGAGACCTTCAGCATAGGATGTCCTTCGAACTCTCCTACAGACACGAGAGACTCGGATCCTGGAATCTTGTAGTATTCAGTCTTGTCTGGGCCAAGCTGAAACATTGGAGCATATTTGAATTCTGCCATTTTTATATGTATTGGTTTATATTTCTGTTTACAGATCCTCTCGTCGCTGAGCTCCTCAGAATGACAAGAGTGTCATCTCGAGCGACCGCAGGGAGTCGAGAGATCTAAACCATGCAAATATAACAAATATCCCAGACCCTGACCATAAAAAGGCCTCTTTTCTGGCCGGGAAAAGAAAAAGCCACCGCAAACGCAGTGGCCTATATCAACATGTCAATCTTTTGCTAATTCTCTGAAGATGCAGAATCATCAGTCAAAGGAACAACATTCACAACCTTATAGGTGCCGAAGTCGATGCCCTCAATTGCATTGGCTTTTGCATAAGCAGAAGCAATTTCGGGATCATATATTTCAGCTTCTATGTCAACTGAGTCGTTTCCATCATAATTTACGAAATGACTGGTCAGATGTACATGACCTTTGCTTTCATCCTCAAGCACAAAGGTGGTTCCAGAATAATTAAATCCAGTAGGAGCATCAAGCTTTTTAAGCCGTTCAACCGTTCCTGACACCGCATCGATCTTCAATATCTCCACATATGTACTTTCCTCTGAATAATATCCGCAATAAAAATTCTTCCCAGCTAAGCAAAATCCAGCTGAGAGATAATCACGAATGGTATCATCTAGTGCAGAATATGTGCACTCGCCAGTAGTCGTGTTAAATCTCACTATAGCATCAGCATAGTATACTGTAAGAATGCCATCAGCATCTGATAATAATGCAGCACGCTTTACCCAATTATTCCCTAATATTGTGAAAGTGCTCCCTTGATGCGCTTCGACACCCGTAACTGATGCAACCAATTCACATCCGGAAACTGCATTATAGACCTTGATCTCCGAATCCTCATACATAAACAGATAGGCCGCCTCTCCATATTTTTCAAACACCAGTAATTCCGATTCCTCACCACCTAAATACATTCTCTCGCAGGTAAGGTCAGAAGAAACCGTAGCCAGAGCTGTACCACCTATATAAGGCATGCCCCAGTCATCAAGCAAGCACCACATGCATGCCATATAAACTTTATCATTACAAGCCTGCATAGTTGGCATGTTGACACGGGCTCCACCTTTATCAATTATATCAACAGATTTAACTAATTGAACTGCAATACCTTCGTTTGAATTATGCAATCTGCAAAACCGCCAACCATTGTCGTCCGCTGATATAAAATATGTGTGACCTTCAGAATCTTTCGCTACGTAAACTGCCCAATACAAACTCGCACCTATATTGTCATCAACAGTCAGACAATGACCGTCCTTCTTCCTAATAAGAGTATTCGAATGGGGCCGATTCGTCATCTCGCCCGGGAGCGGAGTATGCATATGAGGTGGTACATCCAAAATACCATTTCCGTCAATATAATAGTTTAGTGAAGAGAAGACATAAATATAATCACCAAAATCCTTTATCGTCGGATCATCAAGATTCACATGAAGGGCTTCCATCCACTTTTTTCTCTCATACGCGGACCAAGAGTCAGGGGCTTCAACGGTAAACTTGATTTCCGGAAGCCTAATCTCATTGTTATCATACACAAGGTAAAGAGCATCCTCCTGATTAAATTCCATGGAAGCTTTTGTTCCGGAATTACCGTTCTGCAAATGTGCCATTGCCTTCGCACCGTTAAGGTTTATCTCCTTGATCTGCACTTTGATATCACCTGCTCCAGTGGGATCACTCAGTTCACAACCCGCCAGCATCGATAAGGCCAGCAAGCAACTTGTAACTTTAATATATCCTCTCATAGTTTATTCATCTGTTTAATTCTCAAAATTCAGACGAAACAGCTGGTACATTATGGGTATTTCATATTTGAATTCTGCCACAACGTATATTATTGATTTATAATGTAATGGCCGAGAAAACCCAGAAGTCTTCAGCTTTTATGTAGTTCACTGTTTGTTTCTTTCAATCTTCATCCGTGACAGGGGTAAAGTTCCCGCTACCCTGCTGCATCAGGAAAGTCTTCATACACTCATTCAGGTCTCCGTCAAGCACACCCTGGGTGTCAGCCGTAGACCAACCCGTGCGAAGGTCCTTGACCATCTTGTACGGATGGAGTACATAGGAGCGTATCTGTGAACCCCACTCGATCTTTCTTTTCTGGCCCTCAAGTTCGGCCTGTTTCTCCTGACGCTTGCGCAATTCGAGATCATAGAGACGGGATTTGAGTATGCGCAGGGCATTTTCCTTGTTTCCAATCTGGGTTCTGCCTTCGGTATTCTCCACCACTATTCCCGTCGGAAGATGCTTTACACGCACACCGGTTTCGACCTTGTTTACATTCTGGCCTCCGTGTCCGCCGCTGCGGAAGGTATCCCATTCAAGGTCGCAGTCTCTGATTTCTATGTTGATGGAGTCATCCACGAGAGGATATACGAAAACGGAAGAGAAGGTAGTCTGACGCTTGCCTTGGGCATTGAAAGGGGAAATGCGGACCAGTCTGTGCACTCCGTTTTCCGCCTTGAGGTAGCCGTAGGCATAATCACCCTCAATCTCCACGGTAACAGACTTGATGCCGGCCTCATCGCCGTCCACCAGTTCAGTAACCTCGGTTTTATAGCCGTTTCTTTCAGCCCAACGCATATACATACGCATCAGCATAGCCGACCAGTCATTGGCTTCTGTACCTCCTGCACCGGAATTGATGGTCAGTACAGCACCGAGATTGTCTCCCTCAGCCCCGAGCATATTGCGAAGCTCCAAGGCCTCAATCTGCTCACAGGCCATCAGATAAGCTGCGTCAAGTTCCTTGATTTCAGCCGTTTCAATCATTTCATCGCCCTCGAGAACCGCACTTTCCTTGGCAAAATCATAGAGGACATCGAGGTCATCGACAGCAGAAAGCGCCTTGTCGTAGCCGTTCACCCAGAACTTGAGAGCCGAAAGCTCCTTCAGGAACTTTTCAGCCTCTTTCGCGTCATTCCAGAAATCGGGGGCAAGTGTCTTTCCCGTTTTTTTTGCAATGTCTTCACGGCGCGAAGCCATATTGAGGCACTTGTCCAAAGCCTCAACTCTCTCGCGCAAATCCTTTATCTGTTCAATCGTGGTCATTTCATCACCCTTAGCTTACAAATATAACAACTTTTTTAGTATATTGGCGACAAATCCTAAGCACATAAATATGATAAATCCAGTTTACAAAGCCTCGGAAGAACGCTACAGCGGAGGCATGAAGTACCGCCGCTGCGGAAAGAGCGGAATAAATCTCCCTGAGATATCCCTCGGACTGTGGCAGAACTTCGGAGACCAAGCTCCTTTGGAGCGAAGCAGAGAAATACTTCTTACTGCCTTTGACTCAGGCATTTGCCATTTCGACCTCGCCAACAATTACGGCCCGTCCTACGGTTCTGCAGAGTCAAGTTTCGGACAGATTTTCAGCTCGGACCTCAAGCCCTACCGCGATGAGCTCTTCATCTCCAGCAAAGCAGGATATGATATGTGGCCTGGACCTTATGGCAATCTCGGAAGCCGCAAGTACCTGATGAGCAGCCTCGACCAGAGCCTCAAAAGGATGCGCATCGATTATGTGGACGTATTTTACAGCCACCGCTACGACCCAGAGACGCCGCTCGAGGAGACAATGCAGGCTCTCGTCGACATCGTCCGCAGCGGCAAGGCCCTCTATGCCGGCATCTCCAATTACCCTGCCGAGGTCGCCGGGAAGGCAATGGACTATCTGGAGAGACACGACGTGCACTGCCTCCTCCACCAGTGCAAGTACAATATGATAGACCGCGAGCCAGAGAAAGGGCAATTGGAACAGGCCATGGAGAACGGCAGCGGCTTCATTGCCTTTTCTCCTCTGTGCCAGGGCATTTTGACCTCACGCTATTTGGACGGCATCCCGGCAGATTCGCGTGCCGCCCGTGATTTTTCATTGAAAAAATCCCGTATTGACGACGGTCTGGTAGCCAGACTCCGCTCTCTGAACGGTCTCGCCGCAGAACGGGGACAGAGCCTTGCCCAAATGGCGCTTGCCTGGGATTTGAAAGACAACAGGGTCACATCGGTCATCATAGGTGCCAGCTCTACAGCCCAGCTCAACGACAACCTGAAAGCCATCTCCAATACTGTATTCACAGCAGAGGAGACGGCTCTCATCGACAGGATACTGTCAGAATAAAGATTCTATACGAGTTCTATCCCGGCCTGGAGGCAAGCCTCGCGCATGTCTTCAGGCCAAATGCTTGACTGGATCTCACCTATGTGAGCCTTTCTGAGCAGATACATACACAGACGCGACTGGCCTATACCTCCTCCGATACAAGCCGGAAGCTCTCCTGCGAGAAGACGCTTGTGGAACATAAGATCCTTTTTCCACAACTGGTCACGAATGGCAAGCTGGCGTTCAAGAGCCGCATCATCGACGCGGATTCCCATACTCGACACCTCAAAGGCGCTGTCCAACACATTGTTCCACAGCAGAATATCTCCGTTCAGACCCTTATAGCCATCA
>JALEPJ010000060.1 GCA_022766385.1 Rikenellaceae bacterium | reverse complement strand
ACAGGTATGCTTGCCTGCGGAGAGGACTTAGGTATGATTCCGGCCTGCGTTGCTTCGGTAATGGATTCTCAAAGGATTCTTTCGCTGGAGATTCAGAGAATGCCTAAGGACCCTGCAGTGGAGTTCGGCGACCCTATGCGCTATCCTATGCTCTGCGTCTGCACCACTTCAACTCACGATATGAGTCCTGTCAGGGCCTGGTGGGAAGAGGAGGACCGAGCATTGATCCAGCGTTTCTACAACAATATGCTCGGCCGTCAAGGCACTGCTCCCGCCAATGCCACCGCTGACATCTGCGAGCAGATAATCCGCCAGCATCTCGCTTCTCCTGCGATGCTGACCATATTGCCGCTGCAAGATTGGTTGGCAATGGATGCAGAGCTGAGATATGATCACGCTGATCAGGAACGCATCAATATCCCTGCAAATCCTCGCCATTACTGGCGTTACCGTATGCACAGGACTTTGGAGGATCTCCTCTCGCAGCACGCATTCAACGAAAAGCTGAGAGAGATGGTGAAGTACTATTCAAGATAGAATCTCCCGAAGGCGCTGTCATTTCAGCCATTCAAGAAAATCATCCACCCTCGCACGGGAGACGGTGGTTTCGAACGGAGGCTCGGGCTCGGAAACGATTCTGAGCCTTCCGCTTATATGCTTGCTGACGCTCTTGACCGCATTTCTGGCAATAATGCAGCCTCTCGAGCAGCGGAAGAAGAGTTTCGGGTCGAGAGCTTCTTCCATTGCCTCCATCGACTGGTCTATGATATAGCTTCTCGTATCGTGGGTGAAGATATAATTGCTCTTGCTCTCGGAGTGGATATAGGCGATGTCGGAGGTCATTATCGGTATAATCTGGTCGCCGATGCGGACGAGGAAGCGGTCCTTGTAGCGACGCTGCTGCTCTTCTGCCTTGAGAGCATCTTCAATCCTCGGGACATTGAGCCTGTTCCGGCAGCGGCTCACCGCTCTGGCGAGGGCCTCCGGCTCAATCGGCTTGAGCAGGTAATCCAAGCTGCCCGCCTCGAAAGCCTTTATTGCGTAGCTGTCATAGGCTGTGGTCATTACTACATTGGCCTTGATTTCCTGCTCACGGAAGATATTGAAACAGTTGCCGTCGGCGAGTTCCACATCCATAAAGATGATATCGGCTTCGTTATCTGGCGTCCTGAGCCATTCGAGCGTGTCCTTCACGGAGCTGGCGCTTCCCACTATTTCCACATCATCGAATGCTTCCTTGAGCATACGTGAGAGCTTGTTCTGGGCAATAAGCTCATCTTCTACTATGAATGCTTTCATCTTTCAGGGTCAAATTAGTGGCAGTGTTACAGTGAATGTGCAGTTCTGAGCGTCTTCTTTGACGCTTATCGATTGCCCGGAAATGTTCCGGTACTGTTCTTCTATGTTCTTCAGGCCCACTCCCAGGGAGTTTATTTCCGCATTGGCCTTCAGCTGTATATTGTTGCGTATTATCAGCCTGTCCGCATCGCAGCTGAAGTCAAGGTGGAGAGGCTTGGCTGAGGATGTGATATTGTGCTTGAAGGCATTTTCGACCATCATCTGGATGGAGCAGGGGATGACCTTGCGCGTGAGCAGCTCTTCCGGGATGCTGGTGGATAGTATGATGCCCTCGGGGAAGCGCACCTTCATCAGCTCCACATATTTGTTCATAAAGTCCATCTCCTCGCCCAGGGTAACGAGGGTATTGTCCTCATACTTAAGCATATAGCGATAAACGGAAGCCATTTTCCTAATATATGTGGTGGCCTGTTCGTTCTTGTTTTCGCTCACCAGGGCGTCGAGTATGTTCAGGCTGTTGAAAAGGAAGTGCGGATTCACTTGCTGCTTGAGTCTGGAGTAGAGATACTGGGCTTGCTGGGCTTTGAATGCCTGTTCCTTGGCCAGGGCTCTGGAGTTGAGGGCGAAACCGACGGTATAGGAGCAGACAAAGAAAAAGGTTTGGAGTACGGTGCCAACCAGAATTGAATTGAAATAGAGGTCGGAAGACGGTGTCCGTTTCATTTGAAACGGGATGTTGTATGATACCAGCAGTGCAGCGGCAATGATGGAGAGAACGAAAAAGCAGGACAGCAGAAAAAAATGGAGAACCTTGCGTCCTTGGGATGACCTGGCCTGGATAAGCGACCTGGACATCATTATTCCGGCAGCTATTAGGAGCAGAAGCGCCGGGCTGTTCATCAGATAATCTTTCAGGGTGGACAGTATGTCGGGGCTCGAGGGCTGTCCGTTCCTGGTTCCGTGCATTATCAGAATGCGGGCGATATACAGAACCACCAGCATCGCCATCAGCCAGAAGGTCTGAATTCTGTTCTTTTTGAGCGAGGCAATCTGTTTCTGTTCCTGGGTCCTGCTGATTAGGAAGAGGGTCCATCCGATGACCTCGGTGGTGATGAAGGTCGAGCTTACATTGGCCAGAAGGGTGTCAGAGAAAACGACCTTGTACAAACCGGCGCCCGCAAGACCTATGATGTATCCGGCAATGTTTGACAGTATCGCGCAGGAGAGGGTGAAACTGAGGCTCATCTTCCACTGCCTGCAGAGAAGTATGACCATCGTGAGGGTCAGGAAGGTCAGAATCGCCTCGTCCGAACCGCCTATTGAAAGCAGAAACACACAGGCGCACGCGTGTATAATCGCGAATGAGTGAATGATTATTGAAGACTCCAATGATCGTTTCATGACCCCGAATGTTAAGCCAAAAGCAGTTTTTCTTTCGCGAATTTAACAATTCATCCTGAAAAATCAGCAGTTCGTCAAAAAAAGAATAATGAATGCAGACGCAAAGGAAAACGTTTTATACTTTTGCCACACTAAAGACTAATAACCCAAAAATGCAAAATAAGAGATTGACCTTCTGGCAGATGTTCAATCTGAGTTTCGGCTTCTTCGGAGTTCAGATTGCCTATGCTCTTCAAAGCGCCAACATCAGCCGAATATTCGCGACCCTCGGTGCAGATCCGCATCAGCTCAGCTTCTTCTGGATACTTCCCCCGCTGATGGGAATGCTAGTCCAGCCTCTCGTAGGCAAATTCTCCGACCGGACCTGGTGCCGTCTCGGCCGTCGCAAGCCTTATCTTCTCGGCGGAGCCATCGTTGCCGTCCTCGTGATGCTGCTTCTGCCCAATGCGGGCAATATCAGCTTCTCGTCCCGTCTGCTTCTCGGATTGAACGGAGCGATGTGGTTCGGCCTTTTCTCTCTGATTTTCCTCGACACCTCCATCAATGTGGCAATGCAGCCATTCAAGATGATGGTAGGAGATACCGTCGGAGAGGAGCAGAAGGCTGAAGCCTACTCCATCCAGAGTTTCCTCTGCAATGCCGGAAGCCTCGCAGGCTATCTTTTCCCTATATTCTTCACCTGGATCGGAATTGCCAATACCGCTCCTGCGGGAGTCATCCCGGATTCGGTGAAATGGAGCTTCTATTGCGGAGCGTTCATCCTCATCGCCTGCGTGCTCTTCACTTTCTTCAAGGTCAATGAGATGGATCCTGAAGAGTATGCGGCCTTCCACGGAACCGAAGCCAAGGATGGCGAAGACAATCCGGGTATGCTCAAGCTTCTTGTGAAGGCTCCCAAGACCTTCTGGACCGTTTCTTTGGTGCAGTTCTTCTGCTGGGCGGCCTTCCTTTTGCTTTGGACCTACACCAACGGCGCCATTGCCGAAACCTGCTGGGGTACTACCGACGTGACTTCGGCCGGCTATCAGGCTGCAGGCAACTGGGTGGGAGTGCTCTTCGCAGTTGAGGCTGTGGGCGCTATGCTCTGGGCCTTCGCTATTCCGAAGTTCAAGACCCTCAATCAGGCTTACGCGGTTTCATTGCTCCTCGGAGCAGTGGGTTTCGCTTCAGTCTTCTTCATTCACAATCAGTATGCGCTTTTCATCTCCTTCCTTCTCATCGGAGTGGTATGGGGTGCGATGCTGGCCATTCCTTTCACTTTCGTGACCAATGCGCTGACTCACCATATCGGCACATACCTGGGGCTTTTCAATTGCGCCATCTGCCTTCCTCAGATCGTGGCTGCCGCTTGCGGAGGCTTCATACTCAAGCTGATAGGCGGCGCGCAGGTGGGAATGTTCATCGTGGCTGCTGTGCTTCTTGTCTTCGGAGCGCTTTCAGTCCTGCTCATTAATAAGAATAATTAACATTATACTTTCTAATATTATTATTATTTATGAATAGAATCGTAACAAAGCTCTTGGGAGCCGTGCTTCTTTGCATGGCTTCTGCACCTGCTTTCGCTCAGCGCGCTTATCAGGTGAAGGGTGTGGTTAACGACGCTATGGGTCCGGTTATCGGTGCTACCGTTATGGAAAAAGGAACCACCAACGGTACATCAACCGGCCTCGACGGAGACTACGTCCTTAATGTTTCCAGTGCGGATGCTCTCATAGAGATCAGCTGTATCGGATACACCTCAGTTACTTACAAGGCATCCCAAGTGCCTCCAACAGTACTTCTTGAAGAAGACGCCCTCTTCCTTGACGACGTTGTGGTCATTGGCTACGGTACAGTCAAGAAGAGTGATATGACAGGTTCGGTAGCCACTGTAAAGGCCGACCAGATTAACAAGGGTGTGGTTTCTTCACCTACCGACCTCCTCAAGGGTAAGTCTGCCGGTGTAGTTGTCACCTCAGGTGACGGTGCTCCTGGTTCAGCATCGACCATCCGTATCCGCGGCGGTTCATCGCTCCAGGCATCCAACGACCCTCTCATCATCATCGACGGTCTTCCTGTTTCAAATACCGGAATCAGTGGAACGGCCAGTGCCCTCTCATCCATCAACCCTAACGATATCGAGTCATTCACCGTTCTCAAGGACGCATCAGCTACCGCCATCTACGGTTCACGCGCTTCCAACGGTGTCATTATGATTACCACCAAGAAGGGTTCGAAGTATGACAATGGCATTCCTCACGTTGATGCCGACTTCACCGCTTCTGTCAGCCAGAACACCAAGTATGTCGATGTAATGGACGCAGCTACCCTCAAGGAAGCTGTTGCCAAGTACACCGGTGGCACCGACACTGAGGCTTACAGGGCTCTCGGTGATGCGGATACCGATTGGCAGAAGGAAATCTATCAGCTCGCCCAGAGCTACGAAGGAAACGTTTCCATCAACGGAAAGGTAGGCAGCCGCGATGGCTTCTATATGCCATACCGCGTATCCCTCGGCGCTCTCGACCAGAACGGTACCCTCAAGACCGGTTATATGAAGAGAGAGACCGTGTCACTCAACCTCACTCCTACCCTTCTTGACGAGCACCTCACCATCAACCTGAATGCGAAGGCTATGAATATGGATAGCCGATTCGCTAACCAGGACGCCATTGGACAGGCTATCCAGTACGATCCTACCAAGCCTGTATATGATGAGAAGGGTCTCAACGGCTATAGCTGGTGGAATTATGGCAAGGGAACCACTACCGTTGACAACTGCAACACCATGGCCAATATGAACCCTGTTGCCCTTATCAATGACAAAAAGGACCTCTCCAACGCAAAGCGTTTCCTCGGCAATGCCCAGTTCGACTATAAGGTTCACGGCTTCGAGGACCTCAGGCTCAACCTCAACCTCGGTATCGACCTCACCAAGTCAAATGGTACAGTTGACGTGGCACAGGGCACCGAGCAGTCTTTCCACAACAAGTCTCAGGCTGGTTCAGGTTACCATACCAACTACTCTCAGATGAAGCGTGACGAGACTCTCGAGTTCTATGCTGACTACAACAAGTCCCTCGGCAAGAGCAACATCGACCTTATGGCAGGTTACTCTTGGCAGTGGTTCTATCAGGAGAGCTTCAACGAGTCCATCTCGGCTGACGGAAAGGAAACCGTGCTCTCAGCACCTTATACCTACAAGTACGAGTCTTACCTCGTTTCTTTCTTCGGCCGTGCAAACTACTCATTTGACGACAGATACCTCATCACCGCCACTCTCCGTCGCGACGGTACCTCACGCTTCCAGAACAACAAGTGGGGTCTCTTCCCATCAGTCGCTCTCGGTTGGAACGTGAAGAATGAGAGCTTCCTCAAGAACTATGAGCCTCTCTCAACCCTCAAGGTACGTCTCTCTTACGGTCAGACCGGTCAGCAGGATCTTGGTGACATCACCACTCTCGCTACTTACAAACTGAACACCAACGCCAGCCAGTATATCTTCGGCAATCAGTTCCTCTTCCCTATTACTCCGGAAGGATACAATGCCGACCTTAAGTGGGAGACCACCACTACATACAATGCCGGTCTCGATTACGGCTTCTTCGGTGGACGCATCAGCGGTACAGTTGACTACTACAAGCGCTACACCAAGGACCTCCTCAACTGGACTCCTGTTCCTGCAGGCGCTAACCTCACCAACTACCTCAACGCCAATATCGGTAACCTCGAGAATACGGGTGTCGAGCTCGAAATCAACACCATCCCTGTAGAGACCCGCGATATGTCCTGGACTTTCGGTGCGAACTTCGCTTGGAACAAGACCCTCGTAACCAAGCTTACAGCTGACGACGAGCGCCCTGACTACTATGGAGTGGAGACCGGAGGCATCTCAGGCGGTACTGGTAACACTATCCAGGTTCATCAGACCGGTTATGCTCCTAACTCATTCTTCGTATATGAGCAGGTTTATGACACAGACGGACGTCCTATCGAAGGCCTCTATGTGGACCGTAACAATGACGGTAAGATCGATACCAACGACAAGTACATCTGCCACAAGGCAGCTCCTGACTTCACCATCGGCCTCAATACCTCCTTCACTTGGAAGCAGTGGACTTTGGCAGCATCAGCTCATGCGAACATCGGCAACTATGTCTATGACAATGTCCGTTCAAACGGCGAGCTCCTTACCGATCTCTGGACCAACAACTTCGTAAACAACCGCGTAAACGGTGCAATGGAGACCAACTTCGCCAACAACGCGCAGTATTTCAGCGACTATTACATCAAGAACGCTTCTTTCTTCAAGTTCGACAACATCACTCTTGGCCGCAACTTCAATCTCGGCAAGGTGGCTGAACGCGATATGAGACTCAATGTATTTGCTACCGTACAGAATGTCTGCACCATCACCAAGTACACCGGAATCGACCCTGAAATCTTCTCAGGTATCGACAACAATCTCTATCCACGTCCTCGCACTTACATCCTCGGACTTAAGTTCAACTTCTAATGCTTAAAACGAATCGAGTTATGAAAAAGAATATCATTCTTACATTTGCGGCCGCAGCCCTTCTCGCAGTGGGTACCAGCTCCTGCGTAGGAGACCTCAATGTGACCCCGATCGATCCAAATACACAGCTCCCTGAGGATGTCCTTAACAGCCAGGATGCTTACAATCAGCTTCTTGCAAAGTGCTACCAGGGACTTGCCTGCTCTGCATCTGACGGTCCGGATTCGGACCCTGATATTTCAGGTGTCAACGGCGGTTACGGCCAGTATATCCGTGCTATGTTCCATATGGAGGTCCTCTCTACCGATGAGGCCGTCTGCTGCTGGAACGACCAGACCCTTTTCGACATCCACAATCTCTGCTGGAGTACTTCCGACACCTTCGTGGCTGCCGCTTACTATCGCGTATTCTTCCAGGTAGGTCTTTGCAACGAATTCATCCGCCGTGCGAGCGGTGCTGAAATCGAGGGCTTTACCAAAAAGGACCAGTTTATCGCCGAGGCCAGGGCTCTCCGCCTCCTCAGCTACTATCACGCCATCGACCTCTTCGGAAACGTTCCTTTCTTCACTGAGGAAAATTCAGTCGGCTCAGAAGGCCCTGTACAGATTTCACGCGCAGATCTCTTTGAGTGGATGGAGAAAGAGGCAAAGGATCTCCTCTCATCTTCAAGCGCACTTCCTGCAGCCGGAAAGAGCGAGTACGGCCGCATCGACCAGGGTGCTGTTCAGATGATACTTGCCAAGCTTTATCTCAATGCAGAGGTATGGGCAGGCCAGAACCGCTATGCTGACTGCGCTCAGCTCGCCAAGACCATCATGGGCGAGTACGAGCTTCACTCAGAGTATCTTGACCTCTTCTCTGCTGACAACCATCTCTTCACCAAGAACACTACCTACAACGGAGACGAGATTATCTTTGTAGTTCCTCAGGACGGTTACAATATCCGTTCATACGGAGCTACCAACTACATCATCTTCGCTTCGACAGGTGGCAAGATGGATGTGAATGCAATGGGCATCTCATCAGGTTGGGGCGGTCTTTCACTTACTCCTCAGTTCGTGGACCTCTTCGAGGCTGGTGACAAGCGCGCCAACTTCTACACCGGATACGGAAAGAACATCGACCAGATCAACAAGTTCGATCCTGAAGACTGGGAGGGTGGTTACAAGTCTATGAAATTCAGAAATGTAAACCATGACGGTACTCCTGCACAGTATTCAAGCTTCGTTGATACAGACTTCCCTGTATTCCGTGTTGCTGACGCTTACCTTATGCTCGCTGAGTGTGCAAAGCGCAGCGCTGCTTCAGAGGCTGAAGGCCTTGAGGCTCTCAATGCTATCCGCAGAAGAGCAGGTGTGGCTGAGAAGTCTTCATACACTCTTCAGGACGTTCTCGACGAGCGTGGCCGTGAGCTTTATCATGAGCTTGTACGCCGTCAGGACCTCATCCGCTTCGGTCAGTTCACTACATCCGAGTACCTCTGGGCTTGGAAAGGCGGTGTGAAGGAAGGAAAGGCTGTTGACAGCAAGTACAACCTCTATCCTCTCACCTCAAGTGATGTGAACGCCAACGGTAATCTCGAGCAGAACGAGGGATACAAGTAGTATTGGCATTAACGACCAAAATTTTGAAAGATGAAAAAGTATTTATCAATAGCATTTGCTGCAGTTGCACTCAGCCTCGCTTCAGTATCCTGCGTGGATGAGAGGGAGCTGGCGGTGTTCAACCCTGCCGATGTGACTGCACAGACACTGAAAGATATTCCTGGAGCAACTCTCTCAGCTGAAGGTCCGGATATTACCACTACCTTCGAGAAGGCAGATTTCAAGCTCTCTGCACCTTCAGGATATACCCTGTATGCAGCAGCTTCAGGAACTGCAATGGCCGAAAAGACCAAGGTTTCTGCCACTATCGGTGACGGAACCATCACTATGACTCAGAAGGATCTCAATAACCTCTTGCTCAATATGGGCGCTGTGGCAGAGGAGGAATTCACAGTGGATTTCATGCTCGAGGCTTATCTCCTTAGCGACAAGAATGCTGCAATCGCGGGCTCACAGGTAAGCTCGAACATCGTATCAGCTACATTCATTCCATATGCTGCAAACCGCCTCGACGTAGATATTTACGAACACGTTTGGGTTATTGGAGCCAGCTCTAAGGTCAGCGGCTGGGATCACAAGAAGGTTTACCAGTTCCTCTATGACTACAACAAGGACGGCGAAACATATACCGGTGTCATCGACTTTGATGACGGAGAGAAGACTGCAGCCGACGGTTGGAAGATTACCGGTATAGACGATTGGGTAGATGATCTCAACTGGGGTAGTGAAGCTCAGGCAGAAGAAGCTGAGGCTAACGAAATCCAGCTTGTCAAAGGTGGCGGCTCAAAGGATATCAAGGCTTACTCAAAGAGATTCTACTCATTCAAGTTCAACAAGAGCACTCTCGTTCTCACCAAGGTGGCCGGTTGGGACAAGCTCAGCATCGTCGGTTCATTCAACGACTGGGATCCTGCAAACGAGGATTGCGTGATGGAGTACAATGACTCTTACCATAGATTCTGGATTGACTATACTTTCGCTGAAGACTGCGAGCTCAAGTTCAATGCTGATGGCGCTTGGGATCTCAATTGGGGCGTTGACTGCATCACCGGCGGCAACAATATTCCAGTATCTGCAGGTGCATACCGTGTATATCTTGACCTTAATACCAATTCTTATACCTTCAATGCTGGTATGTTCGGCAAGGAAGAGCCTACCAACACTCCTGGCGGCAGCGAGGAACCTGAAGAGCCTGAAAAATATCAGGGCTGGGGTATCATCGGTGACTTCAACAACTGGGAGTCGGACGCTGCTATGACCGAGGAAAACGGTGTATGGACAGGCTATGTAAACCTCAAGTCAACTGACACTTGGAAGCTCCGCAAGGATGCAGATTGGACCGAGAACCGTGGAGGTACCCTCGTAGAGCTTGGACAGCCTTTTGATGCAGTAAATGGCGGCGACAACATAAAAGTTCCTGCAGACGGTTTCTACAAGGTTGTTTATGATTCAAATGCAGAAACCATCACAGTAAGCAATGGTCAGGTTTGGTCTCTCATTGGTGCATTCAACTCATGGAGCGGAGATGTCGATATGGTAGAGGCAGACGGTGTCTGGACTGCCAGCGATGTGGCTCTCACAGGAGAATGGAAGCTCCGATACAACCACGCTTGGGATGATGACAGAGGCGGTAGTTTCGAAGCATTCGGTCAGCCTTTCGCCGTTACCAAGGGCGGTAACAACATCAATTGCGGTGACGGTAAGTTCACAATTACCTACAATCCTGCAGATGAGACCATTACTGTGATCAATGCAGCCAAGAGCTGGGGTGTTATCGGTAACTTCAACAGCTGGGCCGGAGATGAGAAGATGTCAGAGGTAGCTCCTGGAATCTGGGTAAGCGACAATGTCATTGAACTCACAGAAGGCTGGAAGGTACGTTACGATGCATCTTGGGATGTGAACTTTGGTGCTGCTACTCCTGCTGCACAGGGTGAGTTTGTTGAGGCAGTTCCTGGTGGAGATAATATTAGTCTCACAGGAAGCTACAAGGTGGTTCTCAACACAAATAACAACACTCTCGGAACTCTCGGTTATGCTCTTGTGGGCAGCATTGGAAGCCTCGGTTTCAATTGGGACAAGGATCTCCCTATGAACCTTGGCAAGGACGGCAAGTGGTACAGTTCTCCTGTTACCCTCTCTGCAGATGATAAGTTCAAAGTTCGTTTTGGCGGCTCTTGGGATGTCAATTACGGCGGTGTTTGTGCTGGTGTTGACGAAGCCTTTGAGGCAGTATCGAGCGGCTCGGACATCATGGCACCTGAGGCAGGTACATATATGGTCGTATTCGATCCTGAGAACAAGACACTTACCCTTACCAAGGAGTTCTGGGGAATGATAGGTGACTTCAACTCATGGAGTAGCGATGCTTATTTAATGTACGATGGTGATGGTAAGTGGGTGATTTATCGCCAGACTTTGGACGGCGGCTGGAAGCTTCGCAAGTCAAGCGCCTGGGATGTCAACCGAGGCGGAACCTTCGTAGAATCCGGAGCAGCATTCGATGTTGTTCACGACGGCGCTAATATTGCTGTTGGTGACGGTGCTACCTTCTCAGTAGCATATACTCCTGCTGATGAAAAGATTACTGTAACGGTTTTGAAATAATGTGTTTGTTTTGCCAGGGCGCCGGAAACTAAGCCGACGCTCTGGCATTTTTATATTGTTAATAATGAAGCATTTCAGATTGTTCCTTCTATTGGCTTGCATTCCCTTCTTGCTGAATTCCTGCGGAGATAATGGTTCTTCTGGAGCTGACACTCCTGCCTCTTTGGCGCTTGATCCGACAGAACTGGTATTTAGCTCCGATGTTTCCACGCAGACCATTAACGTAGAGTCGAATGCGAAATGGTATCTGGATGCTTCCGAAATGTGGTGTCAGACCTCTGTCACTTCCGGAAGCGGCAACGGCAGTGTAAATGTTACCGTATCCGCAAATACCCTCAAGGAAGCCAGAACGGCTACCATCACCTTTACCTCCCCGGGAGCTGAAAAGCAGGTGGTGAAGGTTACCCAGAACGCTACTCAGTCTCAGGAAATGGAACTTGATCCAGATCCTTGGGACGGAAAGAAAAGAGCGGATATTTCATACCAGCTTCTCATTTATTCCTTTGCCGATTCAAATGCAGACGGCATAGGAGATTTCCAGGGTATCAGATCGAAGCTGGATTATCTGGACGAGCTTGGCGTATCCGCTATTTGGCTCAGTCCGGCCCACCCTGCGAGCTCATATCACGGCTATGATGTCCTTGATTATGAAGCTCTTAACCCAGAATATGGAACAGAAGAAGACTTTAAGGCCCTGATAGATGATGCCCATGCTCACGGCATAAAGATCTATATGGACTACGTCATCAATCATACAAGTGTAAACCATCCTTGGTTCAAGGCCGCCATTTCAAGTCCTGACAGCGAGTACCGCGATTGGTATGTACTCTCTGAAGACCCGGCAGCTGACATTGCCGCAGGCAGTATTCCTATGATTGCTACCGAAGGCAAGAACGGCTACGACCCGAATCAATGGTATTCGGCAGTCAGCAACGGCTCGAAGGAGATGAAGGTCAAGTTCACCCTAAAGTGCTCCTCAACAGGCACTCCTCAGACTCTGAAAATCGAGGAGGTCGATGAGATTGCCAACAACGGCAGCGCGAACAGCGGCAAGTACCTCTGGTGGGGAGATCCAGGGAAGTCCACAGAATTCTATTCTGAGGGCAATGGTATCTACACCCTTTCATTGGCCCTGAACTCTCCTTGGGGAGTGCTCGTGCGTACCTCGAAGACCACTTGGGACAATGGCACCAAGTTCGGAGCACCTTCCAATGCGCATCAACTCGAATGGGGCAAGGAGCTCGCCCTTTCCAGCAGCGACGCCAATGACATACTACTCCCTGGAATGAAGAGCCTCTACTACCATTCGCACTTCTGGACAGGGGCTTTCGCCGACCTCAATTACGGTTCTGCTGACAAGTGCGAGCAGAGTCCGGCATTCAAGGCAATAGTGAAGGCTGCAGAGAAGTGGATTGACCTCGGAGTGGACGGTTTCCGCCTGGATGGCGCAAAGCACGTTTACCACAATGCCTCTTCGGACGAGAATCCAACTTTCTGGAACAGCTTCTACACCACCCTGAACAGTTATTATCGCAAGTCCCATTCTGACGACCTTTATATGGTAGGAGAAGTTTACGATGATTATCAGGCTGCAGCGCCTTACTATAAAGGCCTCCCGACCCTCTTCGAGTTTGCCTTCTGGTATCGCCTGCAGTGGGCCATCCAGAACTCTACAGGCTGCTACTTCGCCAAGGATATCATTTCATATCAGGATCTTTACAAGAGCTATAGGTCTGATTATCACGAGGCTACAAAGCTCTCCAACCACGATGAGGACCGTACCGGCTCCACCCTCAATGCAAGTGCGGATTTGATGAAGATGGCCGGGGCAGTGCTCTTGACTTCAGGCGGCGAGCCTTATATCTATTACGGAGAGGAGCTCGGCTTCCTCGGTAAGAAGGAAGGAGGAGACGAATATGTGCGCACTCCTATGAAATGGGGAGACAGCTACACTACCAGTTTCATCAAGCAGTCATATACGGGCCAGGACAAGGTAAAGAGTGTAAAGGAACAGGCCGGAGACGAAAATTCCATATTCAGCGTTTACAGAACTTTCGGCCAGCTCAGAAATACCTATCCTGCATTGGCGGAAGGAAAGATGTCCGCCCACCCGCTTTACAACGATAGCAACAGCCAATACAAGCAGGTCGCTTGCTGGTATATGAGCGATGCTTCTCAGAAGATGCTCGTTGTACACAATATCTCATCCAAGGCTGTCACTCTCAATTTCAGCGACCCGATAGACAAGGCTGTTGCGTCAATGGGTGAGGTTTCAGCAAATCTTGTCAATTCAAATTTCAGTCTCCGCCTCGGAGGCTGGTCATCAGCAGTATTACTTCTCAAATAATGAAAGCAAGAATATTATTATTGTCAATGGCAATGTTCTCAGCCCTTCTGTGTTCCTGCAACGGCAAGGGTCCTGAGACTGTGCCGCCTGATCCGGAACCGGAAGTACAGGAGAATTTCTTCGCCAAGGGCGCTGACATCAGCTGGGTGACGGAAATGGAAAGCAAAGGCTACCGCTTTCAGTCTGCCGACGGGCGCGATATGGAGTGCACTGCCTTAATGAAGTCTCTGGGTATGAATTCGATACGCCTTCGCGTCTGGGTTAATCCTAAGGATAGCTGGTGCAATGCAGCTGATGTGCTCGTCAAGGCCAAACGCGCTTCGCAACAGGGAATGAAGCTGATGATAGACTTCCATTATTCCGACTCTTGGGCAGACCCGGGCAAGCAGAATATACCGGAAGCCTGGAAGTCAATGAACACGGCAGCCCTGGTTTCCGCCGTCGCCGACCATACCAAGGAAGTTCTTCAGCTCTTGAAGGACAATGGAATAGACGTAGAATGGGTGCAGGTGGGAAACGAAACCAACACTGGTATGCTCTGGGAGGCAGGCAGGATCAACAACTCCAATAAGGGCAGTGATTTTATCAGGATGGTCAATTCGGGATATGATGCTGTGAAAGCTGTCTATCCTGAGGCCAAGGTGCTCCTGCACCACTCAAACGCACACGATCTTCCAGCCAACCAATGGTTCTTCGACCTTATGAAGGCAGGTGGAGCCAAGTACGATATGATAGGCCTTTCGCTCTATCCTTCCTATTGGTCGGGCAATGCCTATCCGGACTGGAAACCTTCGACCCAGCAGGCTGTGGCCAATTTCTCGGCACTCCACGAGCGCTATTCCAAGGAAGTGATGCTGGTCGAGTTCGGAATGCCTGCATCTCAGCCGGAAAAGGCAGCGGAAGCATTGACATACATCTTCGATGGAGTTGAGGGCAAGGATTGGTTCAAGGGCATTTTCTGGTGGGAGCCGGAGTCTGAGAATTCCCGCAATCAGTATGATTACGGCGCTTTCGAAAACGGAAAGCCTACATCCGCGCTCGCTCCTTTCAAGTCTTGATATTAGTGTAATAAACGATTGATATACAATGAAATACATTAAATATTTCATTCTTCCTGTTTTCTTGAGCATCATTTTGTGTGCGTGCTCAAGGACTTCCTCGATGGACCTTTCAGCCATACCGGAAGCGAGCAGAGAAGAAATCAGCAGAATAGAGCCACTCAACTGGTGGGTGGGAATGAAGACTCCTCTGCAACTTCTCGTGCAGGGCAAGGGCATTGGCTCTTTCGACCGTGTAAGCATTGAGGGTGGCAAGGGAATCAAGGTAAAGGCCGTAAGCAAGGCAGAGAGTCCGAACTATCTTTTCATAGACATTGAAGTCGCTGCCAATGCTGAAGCTGGGGAGTACCAGCTCGTTTTCTCGGACGGAACGTCCTCATTCAGACATTCTTATGAGTTCGCGCAGAGGCGCGGAGGCTCGGCTGAACGCAAGAGTTTCACCACTGCGGACCTCATATACCTCATAATGCCGGACCGTTTCGCCAACGGAGACAGCTCCAATGACAATACCGACTGTACTCTCGACAAGGTTGCACGCAATGAATTCTTCGGAAGGCACGGTGGCGATATCAAGGGTATTGCCGACCACCTTGACTACCTCGCAGAACTCGGTGTGACTGCAATTTGGAACACGCCTCTTCTTGAGGACAATGAGCCGGAAAGTTCATATCACGGTTATGCCTGCACGGATTATTATCATATTGACAGCCGTTTCGGAAGCAATGAAGACTACCGTGATCTGGTCGCTTCTGGCCATGAAAAGGGCATCAAGATGATTATGGACATAGTTACCAACCATTGCGGTGACAAGCATTGGTGGATGTCGGATCTGCCTTTCGCGGATTGGGTACATCAGTGGCCTGAATATACGCATTCCAATTGCGCTTTCTCGATGCAGAATGACCCTTATGCTGCTGAGATTGACAAGGAGAATATGATAGGCGGCTGGTTCGATACCTCTATGGTGGATATGAATCTCGACAATCCTTATGTGCTCCAGTACTTCAAGCAGTGGGCTGTATGGTGGATAGAGTGGGCGGACCTCGACGGACTCCGCGTGGACACCTACCCGTACAACGAAAAATTGCCAATGAGCGAATGGTGCAAGGCTGTGCGCGAGGAGTATCCTTACATCAATATAGTCGGTGAGGTCTGGAGCAACAATGTGCCTCAGCTGGCATACTGGCAGGGTGGCAATCCGAACTGGGACGGCTTTGACAGCCATCTCCCTTCCATTATGAATTTCCCTCTGCAAAGCGCTATGTGCAAGGCACTCAGCTATGATGGAGAAGTATCCTGGGACGAGGGTATGGTAGGATTCTATGATGCTGTGGCCGATGACCAGTACTATCACGACCTCTCCAATATGATGATTTTCACGGCAAATCACGATACTGACCGCATTGCAGACATCGTAGCTGCAAACCCTGGCCGGCAGAAGATTGCCCTAACCCTCGTGGGAACATTGAACGGCATACCTCAGATTTTTGCGGGTGATGAGCAGATGTTCACATCGGCTGACCGCTCACAAGGACATGGAGGCCTTCGCGTGGACTTCCCTGGCGGCTGGGAGGGTGATGCTATTGACCTTTTCACCAAGGAGGGCCGTCTCGCAGCGGACAGGCATTTCGACGGCAGTGCAATGCAGGCCGGCACACGCGAGGATGTGTTCAGTTTCGCTAAGAAACTATTCAATTGGCGCAAGGGTTCCGAGGCCGTGCAGAAGGGTGGCACCATTCATTTTTTGCGTCGCGAAAATACTTATGCCTTCTTCCGCTACACTGAAAAAGAAACTGTCTTCGTCTTCATCAACAACAGTGACAAGAATGTAACTGTTCCTTGGGAAGACTACGCAGAGTTTACCAAGGCAGGTGCAGCACGCAGAGGAGTGTCTTCCCCTGAGCTTGCTCTCGGCACCGATGTCATCAGCGGAGCGAGCGTGGATTGCTCAGCAGTGACCCTTAAGCCTTATTCACAGTTGATAGTTGAATTCAAATAAACTTCCAATGAAAAAGACAATAGCAATACTGGCTTCGATACTCCTTTTTAGTGTTTCGTGCTCACAAAATGCTGGAAATCAGGCGCAAGAGCCTCTCTTTACTATGGCTTCACCTGACGGAGAACTGACTATGGGCTTCTATATGACGGCCCAGGGAACTCCGCAGTACTCCTTGAATTTCGGGGACAAGCCTGTTATCCTGCCTTCTTCCCTCGGTTATGAACTCAGAGGAAGCCTGAAGGCGCAGAAGGTGGTAATCAATGCTGACAATATCACCAAGGAGGACAAGGAAGCCTCCTATATGTTCAACACCGGTTTCGAAGTGCTTTCCGTTGACAATGATAGCTTTGACGAGACTTGGACACCTGTCTGGGGCGAGGAGAGCAGCATCAGGAACAATTACAACGAGATGGCCGTGGAGCTGGCTCAGGGCGAAAAACGACTAATCATACGCTTCCGTCTCTTCGATGACGGCCTTGGCTTCAGATACGAGTTCCCTGAGCAGCCTTCGCTTACCTATTTCGTCATCAAGGAGGAGCTTACCGAGTTCAGAATGGCAGGCGATCATACTGCATATTGGATTCCTGGCGACTTCGACACTCAGGAGTATGAATATACCGAAAGCAGGCTGAGCGAGATTGCCGGCCGTTTCGCGGATGCACTCTGCCCGAACGACTCACAGACCCCTTTCTCACCTAACGGAGTCCAGACTTCACTCCAGATGAAGAGCGATGACGGACTGTACATCAACATCCACGAGGCAGCTCTTGAGAATTATGGGGCAATGCACCTGCTTCTCGACCCTAAGACCTTGACTTTCACCTCTTTCCTCACTCCTGAGGCAAACGGCTGGAAGGGCTATATGCAGGCTCCGCGCACTTCTCCTTGGAGAACGGTTCAGGTTACTGACGATGCCCGAAAGCAGCTCGCTTCGCGTATGGTGCTCAATCTCAATGAGCCTTGCGCCCTTGAGGACGTTTCCTGGATACATCCTGTAAAGTATATGGGAGTATGGTGGGAGATGATTTCCGGAAAGAGCAGCTGGAGCTACACAGCGGATGCACCTACCATTGACTTGGAGCATTTCGATTATGCTGCTTCCACTCCTCACGGCTTCCACGGTGCGACAAATGAGAACGTGCGCCGTTATATTGACTTCGCTGCGGCCAATGGCTTCGATGCAGTGCTGGTTGAGGGTTGGAATATTGGCTGGGAGGACTGGGCAAATTGCAATAAGGACTATGTCTTCGATTTTGTAACTCCATATCCTGATTTCGACATCAAGGCTTTGAACGACTATGCCCACAGCAAGGGCATCAGACTGGTGATGCATCACGAGACTTCGTCGTCGGTTAGAAACTACGAGCGCCATCTCGAAGCCGCCTACAAGCTTATGGAAGAATATGGTTACGATGCTGTCAAGAGCGGTTATGTGGGCGATATGGTCACTCCGGGAGACCATCACTACAGCCAGTGGATGGTGAACCATTACCAGTATGCCGTTACCGAGGCTGCCAAGCACCACATTATGGTCAATGCCCACGAGGCTGTGCGCCCGACCGGTATTTGTAGGACCTATCCTAATCTTATTGGCAATGAGTCTGCGCGCGGTACCGAGTATCAGGCTTTCGGCGGAACCCAGCCTAACCATACGACCATACTCCAGTTTACCCGTCTGAACGGCGGTCCTATGGACTTCACTCCGGGTATTTTTGAAATGGATTTCTCAAAGTTCGTTCCCGGCAAGAATACCAAGGTGCTCGCCACCCTTGCCAACCAGCTTTCTCTATATGTGACTATGTATTCGCCACTGCAGATGGCAGCGGACTTCCCTGAGCATTATGCTGAGCATATGGACGCTTTCCAGTTCATCAAGGACGTGGCTGTGGACTGGGAAGAGAGCCGTTATCTTGCAGCTGAACCGAATGATTATGTAGTAATCGCCCGCAAGCCTAAACAGAGTACCCTGAGCGGGGCTGCAGCTGCATTCAGCAAGGGTAAGGATACCTGGTTCGTTGGCGGAACCACAGACGAGCAGTCGAGGACTGTCGAGTTTGCCCTTGACTTCCTTAGCCCTGGCAAGAGCTATACCGCCACCATTTACGCTGATGCTGCGGATGCGGATTACGAAACCAATCCTCAGGCATATACCATAAGCAGCAGGAAGGTGACTTCACAGGACAGTCTTTCTATGAATATGGCCCGAGGCGGAGGATTCGCGATTTCCTTGAAGGCTGATTGATGTCTTTCAAGTAAAAGAAATACACTAAAATCTGAATTTAAACGGCTGTCCGCCTTATTGGATAGCCGTTTTTATCGTTTTATGTTTTGACCGTAGTCCAAATAGTCATAATTTTGCTGTCTTATTTTTGAACAACTGACAATAATGGCTACTCTGAATTTTTTGAAAGCACAGAATCTGAAAGGAGATTTGTTCGGCGGCTTGACCGCCGGTATTGTCGCGCTTCCACTGGCCCTGGCCTTCGGTATCCAGGCCTTCAGCGGTGTTACTGATCCTTCCGCGAGCTCACTCGGAGCTCTTGCAGGACTCGTCGGCGCGACTTTTCTTGGCTTTTTCGCATCACTCTTCGGCGGTACTCACTCACAGATAAGCGGCCCTACAGGCCCTATGACCGTAATCACAGCCAGTCTCATCGGTGGCGTGTGGGCTTCATCAGGTGGCAGTCTCTCCACCGTGCTCGTGACTATGTCCCTCTCAGGGCTCTTCTGCGGTCTTTTCCAGATACTCTTCGGAGTTCTGAAAATCGGCAAATATGTGCGCTACATCCCTTATCCTGTCCTCTCAGGCTTTATGAGCGGTATAGGAGTCATTATCATATTGCAACAAATCTATCCCATAGTCGGGCTTAAGGCTCCGGTGAAGGTGCTCGATATGCTCATCAACTATCCTTCCGCACTGGCAGGAGGTATCTCATTTACGGCATTGCTCCTCGGAATAGGCACTATACTCATTATCTGGCTGCTCCCGAAGCTCACCAAAACCGTTCCTGCGACTCTGGTGGCGCTGATTGCAATGACCGTTCTCTCGCTGTTCCTGAATCTCAACGACAGCCTCATCATCGGAACGATTCCTTCCGGCCTGCCTATGCCTTTCTTTGCGAAGAGCAATATTGATTTGGCGGGCATTGATTGGGCCTCAGCGCTCAAGGCGGCCATTGCCCCCGGACTCACCCTTGCCTGCCTCGGCTCCATTGACACCCTGCTGACCTCTGTCGTTGCCGACAATATCACGAAAACGAAGCACAATTCGAACAAGGAACTCATCGGTCAGGGTATTGGCAATGCCGTTGCGGGTCTCTTCTGCGGCATTTCGGGAGCCGGTGCGACTATGAGAACCGTCGTTAACGTCAAGTCCGGTGGCCGCACCCAGCTCAGCGGTATGGTTCACGCCCTGCTTCTCCTCTCCATCCTGCTCGGCCTCGGTTCGCTCGTCAAGTTCGTTCCTCTCTCCGTCCTTGCAGGCATACTGATTACCGTAGGTGCCGGAATTATTGACATAAGGGGTTTCAAGGACCTCCTGAAAGTGGATAGGAGCGACGCCTTCGTGCTGGTGGCAGTGTTCCTGGTGACCGTCTTCCTTGACTTGTTGACAGCAGTGGCCATAGGTATGGTAGCGGCTTGCGTGCTCTTCATGAAAAATTTCGGTGATCTCATAGAGAAAAGTGAGGAACTTGACCATATCAAAGCTCAGGACGAGGAGTCGCCTTGGGATGACGATGCCCTTATCCCAGAGTCCATCAAAGAAAGGGTTTGCATAATTCATCTTTCCGGCCCTCTGTTCTTCGGTTCAGTGACCAAGTTCAACGATATGATAGCGTCCGTGCCGAAGGAGTCGGATATAGTCATAATAAGGATGAAGAAAGTCGCTTATATCGATCAGTCTGGTCTTTATGCGATAGAATCAGCAGTACATGACCTCCACGAAAAGAATAAGGAGCTGTATTTCTCAATGGTGATGGGTCAGCCTATGCAGAGTTTTAAATCCATCAACTTGGTACCGGACGTAGTACCGGAAGATCACGTTTTTGACACTTTTAAGGATTGCGCGGACTTCTTAAGCCGTAATATCTAAGAAAAATCATTGTTAAATGAAGAATTTCCCGTTTTGAAAACAGTCAATCCGGGTGTTTTTCTACTTTTGCCCTTGCATCGATACTGATGGGAAATAGGTTCGGTGTGACGTCAACTTCTGACGTCGGGCAAAACAATGAAGGGAAGGGAATGGAACCATCGGACTAACAGTCTTGCGCCGACAAACCAGGGCAATATTTGCTGGTGTAAGGTTTTTTAAAAGATAGTCCGTATGTGTTCCATTTTTTTGTATATTAGCGACTGGCTTCGTAGTGTGCCAAGTGAAAGAACTATTCTTGTTTTTAGTGGAAATAGAACATATGGAAGTTTCAGTCGTGGTCAGTACTTACATTGTTTATACTTGCATCATCGTAAGCTTGGTGGCAGCTTTGGTGAGAGCCTTCCACATTTGTCCCGAATGCAGAAAGGACCCGGATTTTTTCTACCCTTCCAGATTTCAACTGGTTTTCTTCTTCGCTTCTGCCATACTCTATCTCCCTTATGTCATACATCCTATGTCTGAGGATGCGAGATTGAGTGTATGCCTCATTCCTGTTCTGTTATATCCCATAACTGCATCCCTCCTGATAGAACGCTTTTTCATTACTAGAAAGATAGACGTTTCTTTTGTAGAAACATACTGGATGACGAGCTTCCCGAATATTCTTATCCTGCTTATTACAGTATTTGCTTTCAAAGGTGGCGACAGCCTGAGCAGGTACAGCCTGTATCTCAAGCTTGCAGTCTGGATTACCTCATTTTTTATGCTGCTCCGCTTGGGAACAGTTCTGCGCTATATGTTCATCAGAATGCGCAACTATAAAGATGATAATCACCCCGAAAACCTGAAAAGGGTCCAGAGGAATGTATCCATTCTCACAATAACTATGTCCTTCATATTTGTCCTTATGACCATAGGGTACAATCCTGTCGTAGTTTGCATACTTTTCTCGATGATGATAGTCATAGCCCTGGTTCTGCTTCTGGTCTTTCTATCTCCTCAAATCAAAGCGGATGAGAAGGTCATAAACCGTCAGAAGAAACTTGACATCAGCTCTTTCCTTGAGTCCAAAGCTTACTGTGAAAAGGGCATCAATCTGCAGACTCTGGCCGCCAAGTTCTGTACCAATGCCAAGTATATGTCCCAGCATATCAACAGCGAGTACGGAACCGATTTCCGAAGTTTCATTTCAAAACTTCGTCTGGATGAGGCTAAGAGTCTTCTTCTCGAAGACGGTGGTACCAGAACCCTGGAGGATGTGGCCATTTCTATAGGCCTTGACGGTGCCAGTTCCTTGGTAAGACTGTTCAATAAACTTGAAGGAACTACTCCAAACAAGTGGAGAAATGCCCAGCTTAACCTCGATAATTCAACTAATGGGGGAGGGAGAAGAAGAAATACATAAATCCTAAAGTTTTTTATCTTTTTTTCATCAAGCTTTGCAGAAAAACTCTCTGCTATGCTTGTGAACATACCTGCGGCCAAATGTATAGGAATCAATGCTATCCCCATCAATGTCGAGGTTGACATAGTCCCGGGAATAGGCATACATCTTGTCGGCCTTGCCGATACTGCTGTAAAGGAAAGCCTGCTGCGCACTGTTACAGCTCTCCAGGCTCTTGACTATAAGATACCCGGAAGAAAGATTGTGA
>JALEPJ010000041.1 GCA_022766385.1 Rikenellaceae bacterium | reverse complement strand
AAGCATAACCTACATATTGATACTATGAGCTGGAGATGGCCTTTGCGGTCATCTCCTTTTTTTGAAGAAGGAAGGTACTGAATACTCTATCGGATAGCGATTTTTAGGTACTTTCATGTAAGCTTTTTTTTTTATAAATTTGTCCGATATGGCTAAAGGCTCTGTTAATATGGAAGCAATGTCGGGGCAGATCATTCGCGATGCTGAAAGATCTGTCTTCAAACCCGTGTATTTGCTTATGGGTGATGAGCCATATTATCCGGAACTGATTTGCGATGCCATTATAGCCAATTGCGTGGACGAGAGTTTCAAGGATTTCAACGAGTATATTTTCTTTGGCTCCGATACTGATGCAGAAACAGTCATTTCCGCTGCAAGACAATATCCAATGATGTCCGAGCGCACTCTTGTTGTCGTTAAGGAGGCTCAGCTGATGAAGGACCTCGACAAGCTGGCCATTTATTGCGAAGCGCCAATGGACAGCACAGTCCTGGTGGTATTGCTCCACAAGGCTTCCGTCGACAAGCGTAAGGCTTTTTACAAAAGCGTTCAGAAGATAGGAGTGGTCGTGGATTCTCCTGCAGTCAGGGACTACGAGATAAATTCATGGATTACAAGCTATTATGCATCCCGAGGCTTGGAAATTGAAGCTGCTGCGGCGGCTCTTATGGGGGAGAGTGCCGGAACAGATTTAGGCACTATTGTCGTGGAGACTGATAAACTCCTGAAAAATCTGCCTGAAGGGACCCGAAAAGTTTGCGTAGCGGATGTTGAGCGCAATGTCGGCATCAGCCGCCAGTTCAGCATTTTCGAACTTACGAAGGAACTCGCGGTCAAAAATGCCTCAAAGGCGGTCAGGATTGCCACTTTTCTGGGATCGAGTGCCAGATTTGCAATGCCAATGGCCACCAGCGCTCTGTTTGCCTATTTTTACAGGCTCCTTCGCTATGGGGCCCTCTTGCAGGTCGAGCGTTATCCCTCAGCTGAAGAAAAAGCCAAGGCTCTGCCAGGCGTACCTCCGTTCCTCTATAGGGAGTATGATGAGGCAGTCAGAAATTATCCCCCTTCCAAATGTATGACCGTGATTTCACTGCTGAATGAGTATGACTTCAAGGGCAAGGGAGGTGACAGCGGGGAGGCCGAGCCCGGTGCGTTGTTTAAAGAATTGGTTGTTAAAATATTGAATGTTTGAATAGTAATATTTTACTCTATATATTATGGGATTGATAGAATGCAGGGATTTGTGTAAATCCTTCGGAGAGAAAGTTGCTCTCGATCACTTGTCTCTTGACATACCCGAGGGCAGGATTTTCGGTCTCCTGGGCCCTAACGGCTCCGGCAAGACCACAAGCATCAGAATCATCAACAGGATAACTATACCGAATTCTGGCGAGGTTTTGTTCAACGGAAGACCCATCACTCAGAGTGATGTGGAAAGAATCGGATATATGCCGGAGGAACGAGGCCTTTACAGGAAGATGGAAGTCGGCGAGCAGGCTATGTATTTGGCACAGCTGAAGGGTATGAGCGCTCGTGAAGCCCAAAGGGAACTGAAAGAGTGGTTCGTGCGTTTCGGTATCCAGGACTGGTGGAAAAAGAAGGTTGAGGAACTTTCCAAGGGTATGGCCCAGAAACTCCAGTTCATCACCACAGTGGTTCACCGCCCGAGCCTTCTCATACTCGATGAACCTTTCTCCGGCTTCGATCCTGTCAATGCCGATGTCATTCGCAAGGAGATACTCCGTCTTCGTGATGAAGGAGCTACCATCATCCTTTCGACTCACAATATGGAGTCTGTCGAGGAGCTTTGTGACGATATTGCCCTGATAAACAAGTCGAAGCTTGTCATCACCGGAGGTGTGGAGGAAATAAGAAGAAAGTATGGCAATAACAATGTCGAGCTGATTTACACAGATGAGGAAGGAAGACACACTGAGGTACTTTCTGTCAAGAACAATACCAATGAGACCCTCAGGGGAATCATTGACAGAGGAGTGACCGTCAATTCTTTCAAAGAACTAATGCCGCGAATGAATGATATTTTCATCAAACTCGTAAAGGAATCGGAGGAGAAGTAATATGAATCTGCATACTATTGGAATCATCATCAGGCGCGAGTACCTGAACAAAGTCAAGAAAAAGAGTTTTCTTTTCACAACCCTGCTAGTCCCTATCCTTGTCGCCGTTTTTACCATCGGCATGATATTCTTGGTAATGAATACCAAGGAGAAAACCAAGACCATAGCCGTAATCGACGATTCAGCTATCTGTCTGCCATATTTGCAGGACAGTGAAATCATTCATTACGTCGATTGCAGCGGGATGAATCTTGATGATCTGAAGGCTGGCCTGGATGGGCTGGGCTATGACGGAGCTCTTAGCATTTCCTCCATTGACACCGTGGCCAAGAGCTTTACAGCCGACATATATTCGAACAAGGCTTTCGGCCTTGAACTCACAGAGAGCGTGAACAATCGCCTTGACAAAGCTTTGGAAGACTATAGAGTGGCATCATACAATATTGAGGGACTCTCCCAAATAATGAATGAAATCAAGGCCAATGTCAAGCTCCGCACCTACACTATTTCTGCTGACGGAGAGGATAAGGTGTCTGAAGCTGGTGTGAATTCATTGGTATCAATGATACTTGGCATAGTCATTTTTATGTTTGTGACCCTCTTCGGCGGTATGGTGATGTCGGCCGTAATCGAGGAGAAGTCCAGCAGAATCGTTGAGGTTCTCGTTTCATCTGTGAAGGCAACAGAGTTGATGTTCGGCAAGATAATCGGAATTGCATTGGTAGCCCTTACCCAGTTCCTTCTTTGGATATTGCTCGGAGGAGTAATAATAGGAGCTGGCAGCAAGTTCCTCGGAGAGAAGATGCTGAATAATGACCAGACTGAAATGATAGCGAGTATGGCCGGTGGTAGCGGTGCTATTCAGATGGATGCCATTAGTGTCCTCGCATCTCAGGACAATGAACTTGGTGTGGCTCTGGATACTTTGAGAAATCTTCCTTGGGCTCAGATTATCTTTGCCTTCGTAATCTTCTTCGTTTTCGGCTATCTGCTTTATGCATCTCTCTTTGCAGCGGTCGGTTCGGCCGTTGAAAACGAAGGCGATACCCAGCAGCTGCAATTGCCGCTCACTATTCCTCTGATGCTCGCGTATTTCATTGCCCTCTATGCTTTCAAGGCTCCTGATAGCAGCGTGGCATTCTGGGGCTCTATTTTCCCGTTTACTTCTCCTATAGTGATGATTGCGCGCATCCCGTTTGGGGTTCCGATTTGGGAACTGATACTCTCCTTTGTTCTTCTTGCGCTTACCTTCTGCGTCTGTGCCTGGGCTTCGGCCAAGATTTATAAGGTGGGTATATTGATGTATGGCAAAAAATCCACTTTCAAAGATCTTTGGAAATGGCTAAAACAAAAATAATGAAAAGGATATTTCTAATCTGTTTGGTATTTTCTCTGCTTGCTCCGTCTTCTGGAGCCACTATATTCAAGTGGAAGAAAGCTGAGATGGACGGCTCCAGAACAGGAGTCGTAACTGCAGGTCCCGACAATGTCGATGAGACTATGGGACGTATTGTGAGAGGCAAATACATTGCCCCTAACGGCAAAGAATTCAAGAAGAACAGCTCTACAGCCAAGGTGGCAAAGCTGATGATTGACGTACAGCCATCTATGGCCTTCGTCAAAGAGCTGGTCGGCCACTCTGCCCGAGAGATGAAGAAGCACTCTCCTGAGTCTGAACTCACTAACTGGGTTATAGATATGCTGATGGAGGAGACAGGCAGGCTGACTGAGCAGAACATCGATCTCGGAATTACCAATTTCGGGGGAATCAGGGTCGATATGCCTTCTGGAGATGTGCTATATGATGATCTGCAGTCTATGTTCCCGTTCAACAATACTCTTTGCTGCGTTAAACTCAAAGGCAGCGATGTACGCAGAATCTTTGAAAGGATGGCCTCAACTTCAGTCCAGGTTATTGGAGGAGTCCGAATTGTCGTAAAGGACAGGAAACTGCAGAGTATTCTGGTTGGCGGCGAGCCTTTGGATGACAACAGAATTTACAATCTGGCTACTATATCCTTCCTTCTTAACGGGGGAGATGGCCTCAATCTCGCTCAGAATGCAATTGAAGTGGTTGATACCCAGGTTAATATATTCGATGCTGTAATCAATCACGTAAGGGAAATGACCAAGCGGGGTGAAGTGATCGAGTATGAGATGGATGGAAGAGTACAGATTATCGGCGACAGAAGGAGGTAGAATATGAAAAGATTTTTTTCGATTGCTCTTTGCATAATATTTATTGGCGTTTTTGATGCTTGTGCACAGAAACTTGTGATACTTCACGTCAATGATACCCACAGTCATCTTGAGCCAGAGCGCGGTGATGACCTGAATGGGCGCGGTGGCTTTATTGAAATATCTGCCTATGTAGACAGTGTCCGTAAGGCTGAGGGCAGGAGGAATGTGCTCCTTCTCCATGCCGGGGATTGGAATCAAGGAACATCCTACTTCAACGTTTTCAAAGGTGAGCTTGAAATCAACATTCTGAATGCAATGAAGTTTGATTGTGTTACCTTGGGCAATCACGAGTTCGACAACGGTATTGAAGACCTCGCTATGAGATTGGACAGACTTGATGCGGAAGTCGTTTGTGCAAACTATGATTTCAGCTCGCTCCCTTTGAGCAGCAAGGTAAAGCCTTATACCATAGTCAAAAGGGGCGGCAGAAAAATAGGTATCATAGGTGCAACCTGTAAGCTTTCAAGAGTGGTGGATGCGAACATAGCATCCAGAATTCCTGAAATACCGGAAGTTGAGGAGACTGTCAATAAGTGGGCCGATTACCTGAAAAATGAGAAAGGCTGCGATATGGTGATTTTGCTTTCGCACATGGGTTACAGCGCTGATCTGTCTGCGGTGACCGGATTGCGCAACGTGGACCTTGTTATCGGCGGCCATTCGCACACGAAACTTGATGGTTTCAAGTATGTCGAAGATGCCGACGGCAAGGAAGTACCGGTCATTCAAGACTGGGAATGGGGACTTGAGGTCGGCAGAATTGAGGTAGACTAAAGGATATTCATACTCTGCTCGCGTATTTTCTCGAGCTCATCTTTCATACGGACCACGCATTTCTGAATGGATGCGTGGTTCGCTTTGCTTCCGGTGGTATTGATCTCGCGACCCATCTCCTGGATGATGAAACCGAGCTTCTTTCCTGGATATGGCTCATTGTCGATGGTGTCCATAAAGTACTTGCAGTGCTGGCGGAGGCGGACCTTCTCTTCATTGATGTCCAATTTCTCAATATAGAAAATCATCTCCTGCTCGAATCTTTCTTTGTCCACCTTGACCTGGAGTTCCTCGAGATTCTTTTCTATCCTTTCCCTGACGGTAGCGATACGTTCGCCTTCATAGCCTTCAATCTCATCGTAGATAGCGAGAATGTTCTTCACCCTGCCTGTCACATCCTTGTACAGGGCAGCTCCCTCCTTGACCCTGTAATCATCTATCATTGCAAGCGCCTCGTCAATGGCGGCTTCCACCATGCTCCAGTTCTCGTCGCTTATGATTTCCTGCTTCTTTTGATCAATGACATCGGGCATTCTAAATACGGCACTCAGTATGGAAGAACAGCCCTCGGCCGAAATCCCTATGTTCGGACAACCCATCTCCTTTGCCAGTATTCCAGCCTGCGCGATATAGCTTCGGGCAATGTCCATATTGATCTGCTTCGCAGAGTCTGCAGCATTCGGCTCCCAAGTCATAAAGAAATCAATGCTGCCTCTTTGAAGGACTTCAGCAATCTTTTTTCTGATGCCCAGTTCCTTGTCCTTGGGGAGTATGGCGGTTTTGATATTGATATCGGCGTTCTTTCCGTTTACCGAGCGGAACTCTATGGTGATTTTGCCGTTCTGGAGTATAGCTTCGGCTTTTCCATAGCCGGTCATTGACTTGATCATATAAGTGAGGTTTTTTGCTTTTAAAATGCAAATGTAAGGATTTTTGTGTTACTTTTGCACTTTGTTTTTAGGTTCTGTATCCCTTATGGGTTTCAAGAACCGGAATTCTACGATTATGGAAGAAAAGAAGAACATCGAAGAGGCTGTGGAGCCTAAGAAACTCAATTTTCTCGAGGAAATCATCGAGGCCGATCTTAGCAGCGGCAAGTATGAAAGTATACTGACGCGTTTTCCCCCGGAGCCAAATGGCTACCTTCATTTGGGACATGCCAAGAGCCTCTGTATTAATTTTGGCCTGGCTCAGAAATATGGTGGCAAGACCAACCTCCGCTATGACGATACCAATCCGACAAAAGAGGATACCGAGTACGTCGACGCCATTAAGGAAGATATCAAATGGCTTGGTTTCCAGTGGGAGAAGGAGTGCTATGCATCCGATTATTTCGATCAGCTCTATGAATGGGCCGAGCAGATGATATTGAAGGGCCAGGCATATGTAGATGACCAGACGCAGGAGGAAATGCGTGCCAATCGCGGTACGGTAGAGACTCCGGGAACTGACAGTCCTTACAGAAACCGTACCCCTGAAGAGAATCTCAAACTGTTCAGGGAAATGCGTGATGGCAAATATGCTGATGGTGAGAAAGTTCTTCGAGCTAAGATAGATATGGCTCATCCTAATATGATGTTCCGTGATCCTATTCTTTACAGGATCAAGCACGCTCATCATCACAGGACTGGAGATAAGTGGTGCATTTATCCTATGTATGACTATACCCACGGCCAGTGCGACTCCATCGAGAATATTACCCATTCTATCTGCACTCTCGAATTTGATGTCCACAGACCTCTCTATGACTGGTTTATCGAGACCCTGGGCATCTATCCGAGCCACCAGTATGAGTTCGCGAGGTTGAACCTCACCTATACCCTGATGAGCAAGCGCAAGCTTCTTGAACTTGTGCAAAAGGGTCTTGTAGCAGGCTGGGATGACCCGCGTATGCCTACACTCTGTGGCGTCAGACGTCGCGGATATACCCCTGAGGCTCTCAAGATGTTCTGTGACAAAATCGGAGTAAGCAAGAGAGACCAGCTGATTGACATACAACTCTTGGAATGGTGTGTCCGCCAGGATCTCAATGCCCGTGCAAACAGGTATATGGTCGTCTCGGATGACCCTATCAAGCTCACCATTACCAATTGGGAAGACGGTAAGGTGGAGTGGTTCGATTGCCCTCTGAATCCTGCTGAACCTGACGGAGCTACACGTAAGGTGCCTTTTACCGGTGAAATCCTCATTGACAGGGCAGATTTTATGGAGGATGCTCCAAAGAAGTATTTCCGTCTCAAACCGGACGGTGAGGTGCGCCTGAAGTACACCTATATCATCAAGTGCAATGAAGTTGTCAAGGATGAGAACGGCAAGGTCATCGAACTGAAGTGCAGTTACGACCCTTCAACCCGGCCTGGTGCTGGAGAATGGCGCTCAGTCAAGGGTACAATACATTGGGTATCGGCGGCATATGCTAAAGAAGTCGAGCTGCGCCTCTATGACCTTCTCTTTACCCTCGCGGATATGAGCCAGGTTCCTGAGGACAAGGATTATAAGGATTTCCTGAATCCGGCTTCTCTCGTTGTAAGCAAGGGCTATGCGGAACCTGCTCTGCTTGAGGACAATTCCGGAATAGCGGTGCAGTTTGAAAGAATCGGATATTTCTTTAAGGATAGCGACAGCACTCCAGATTGCCCTGTATTCAATAAAACCACAGCGCTCAAGGATTCTTTCAAAATCTCCTGAACGCCGTTAGTAAATATTTGAATTCCGTACATAACTCCTGGCTACAGAGGTAGTCCCAGGAGTTTTGCTCTTGAAAGGAGACAGTCTCCGACAGAAGCAGCCTTTCTTCCCAGTTTAGAAAAGCGTATGCTTGTGTCGCTGCTTACGCGGTTCAGCGAGTATTTGTTCACGGCTGTTCTGATAGGGAACATAAGATAGTCCCCTCCTACTATCAATCTGCCTCCTATTATTACCTGTCCAGGATTGAATATATTGATTATGCCGGCTATGCCACGCCCCAATATCTCTCCTATCCTTCCCATTGAGTCTATTGCCAGAACATCTTCTTCGTCAACTGCTTTCAATATGTCTTCCAAGCTGATGTCGTGCTCTAATTCATATTTCCTAGTGAGTGAAGATACACGGCCCTCCTTCAACCTGTTGATTATCATATCGTGAAGCGCTGAACCTGACGCTCCGGTTTCCAAACATCCCACTTTTCCGCAGCGGCATATCCTGTCATTCGACAGAATAGGGAAGTGACCTATCTCCCCGGAGAAACCGGAAGTGCCGTAGTAAAGCCTTCCATCCAGTATCATACCCATTCCGAGACCCCAGCTGATATTGACGAAGATCATATTCTTCTCGCTGCCCTGAACAGAGGACATATACTCGCCATAGGTCATAGCTCTCGAGTCGTTTTCAATATATACAGGAACGTCAAGCTCATCCTCGAAGAAATCCTTCAGAGGTATCTTTTCACTTACGAAATATGTTAGGCTATAGCCTTTTTCAGGGTTTACACGCCCGGAAAGGCTGACACCAACGCTCAGGACATCATCCCAACTCAATCCGGTTTTGATTACTGATTCCCTTATGTATTTGCAGAGCCTGCTGAATGAGGCAGGATTGTCCTCAAGTACAAATTCTATATCCTGAATGAAGTCGACCAGCTCTCCTTTGAAATCACAGATGGCTATGTGGAAATGCTGGCGCGCAATATCTACTCCGACGAAGTAACCGGCTTTAGGATTCAGGCCGAAAATGGAAGGCCTGCGCCCTCCGGTAGTGCCTTGCTTGCCCAAGTCTTGCAAAAAGCCATCAGTGATGAGCTCATTGATGAGTTTTGTGACCGTAGGGACGCTGGAGTTTATTCTGCTGCTCAGTTCAGCGATGCTGTAACTGCCTGCCTCTATGCACAATTTAATAATATGCCTCTTGAGACTTGCGTTCTTGCTGTCTTTGTCGCTAAGGAAATGTTTATTCATAATATTATGGTTAGATTAAGTGCAAATATAACAAATTTTTTTAAAAAGGAATCATTATTTATTTGATTTGTTTAATAAGTTGCCTACTTTCAGATTGGCCGCTTGGGAACAGATACAATTCAATATTATTTCTTAATTTTGTAAATTGCTAATAACGTAGAAGAGAATTGTGCGGAGGGAATAGTTTCGCAAGACGCACAAATCTCGGAATGACAGATAATCATATACTTGCGAAACTGATTAATCAGGGTTGAAATGCTATTGACCAAAATAAAGAACTGGTTATCATCCCACAGATTGTCACTGAGGGCCAAGCTCACGATGGCTCTTTCTGCAATTGCGGTGATACTGCTCATATCCAGCATCCTGTCGGTGATGGAGTATGTCCGTATGAGTACATACGTGTCAGACCTGATTGCCGGCAATATCAAATCCATCAATGTTGCTCAAAATCTTTCCGACTTGAGCAATACCTACAACCTGGATATTCTTGCAGTGATAGGCGAGGATGGAGCAAGTGCTCTGCCGGACTTGAAACAGGAAGAATTCATGGCTCATTGTGACAGCCTGAAAAGCATACTCTCAGCAAACTCCCTCCTTCCTCTGACAGATTCTGTAATGTACTCCTATTCAGCATACATGCTGACAAGCCTTGAACTTGAGGACGTTATCCTGTCTGATTTCATAGATACCAGAACGTGGTACTTTGACAGGCTCCAGCCGAAATACCAACGTCTGAAAAGTGATATAGACAAGCTGAGTGACGGGATATACAATGACCTGAAAGCCAACTCTATGACCTTTGACCGTGGTTTCTATCGCAGTATAATCCCTGGTATGGTGGCCGTTCTGGTCGGTCTCCTTCTCATCCTTATGCTGCTCTTCTTTATGCTGGCTTACTATGTAAATCCAATTTACAGAATGCTCCGCTCTTTAGATGACTACAGGACCTGTAACCGCAAGTATAGCTATGATTTTGACGGAGACGACCAGTTGTCCGAGCTCAATGACGGTATCTCGGAGCTCGCGGCAGAGAATCAGCAGCTACGCAGACGCATATCCGCATTGAAACACGAACTGAATAAACAGAATCCAGGCGATTTGATACAATGAACTTCAAGACCATCAGCAGAACCGTTGGAATCGCGCTCCTCGTGAGTGCGCTGTTCATGTTCTTCTCCATACTTGTTTCGGTTGCCGGTGGCAATGACAGCGCACTTGCTGCGCTTCTCATTTCCTTCACCATTACCGCGATAGTCGGAGCCTTTCCTCTGATTTTCGTCCGCAGGAACAATTCGATTACAATGAAGGAGGGGTACGTGATTATTGTGCTCTCCTGGCTGCTCTCCTTCATATTCGGAATGCTGCCTTATCTGTTGTGGGGAGGGCCTTTCACTGTAATCAACGCTTGGTTCGAAAGCGTTTCAGGCTATACAACCACCGGAGCTACCATATTGGAGAATGTAGAGGCATTGCCGGATTCACTGCTTTTCTGGCGCAGTTCCACACATTTCATCGGTGGTTTGGGTATCGTTGTCTTCTTGCTGCTGATTATTCCGGATTCCAGCCCTATACGCCTGAGACTTACCAATATGGAGCTTTCCTCCCTGTCAAAGGATGGGTACAATGCAAGGGCTAACAAAACAATCTGGATTTTCACCTATGTATATCTGGGGCTTGCTGTTGTGGCCTTCCTCAGCTATTGGGCTGCCGGTATGTCTGCCTTCGATGCCATCAATCACGCATTCAGCGTTTGCTCTTCAGGTGGTTTCAGTACCAGGGGCCTTTCAATCGGGGCTTTCGACTCACGTCTGATCGAAGGACTTTCTATGCTCTTTATGATACTATCCTCCGTGCATTTCGGTATGGTCTTCATGGTCTTTGCTACCCGTTCGCTCAAGCCTCTGAACAATCCTGTACTAAAATTCTATCTTGGGGCGATAGCTCTGACAACTCTCGTAACGGGTTTTGCTTTCAAGTTTCAGGGCGTTTTCGATGATTGGGGCGGAGCATTATGGAATGCGGCTTTCCATACCATCAGCATGGCTTCGACTACAGGCTTTGCCATTGCCGACAACTGCCATTGGCCTATGACTGCCAACATTATGGTGTTGGCAATAAGCCTGATGTGCGGCTGTGCGGGCTCGACCTGCGGCGCCATCAAGGCTGATCGTATTCTAGTCCTTTTCAAAGCCATCAGCCGCCAGATATCATCCATACTTCATCCTTCGGCAATGAACGGAATCAGGATAGGAAAACGTATGATGAAGGAGGAGCAGATAACTCCACAGATACTCTACATTGCCCTCTATGTACTGATACTCGTGGTGTCGGTAGTGCTTTCGGTAATGCTGGGGGTTGACAGTGAAAACGCCATTGCGGCATCCCTCTCTTCCCTTGGAAATCAGGGACCTGCACTTGGCTTGTTGGGTACTATGGGCAATTTCAATTCGATTACGGAAGGGGCCAAGATACTCTTTACAATTGATATGTTCATCGGACGTATCGAAATATATCCTGTAGTTGCCGTGCTTGCTATGCTTTTTTCTGACTGGCGGAAATGATGGATAGAGGAGCTTTCTTATATGCCGGTTTCAAATCGAGGCTTGCCTTTGAACCCACAGCCTGCCAGGATTCCCTCCTACGCGATATTGGAGCCTTCCTGAGCAGTGATGATGGGGACATTCTTGTTGTCAACGGTTATGCGGGTACAGGCAAAACCACTGCAATCGCAGCCGTGATTGACAGCCTTGTTTCGATGGAGCTGCCCTGCGTGCTGCTCGCTCCCACAGGAAGGGCGGCCAAAGTCCTCTCATCCTATTCGCACCGCCCAGCCTCTACCATCCACAAGCACATTTATAGGCAAAAGTCCGTTGGCAATGACGGATTCGGCCAGTTCAGCCTGTCACCCAACAAGGCCAGGAATACCCTTTTCATAGTTGACGAGGTTTCATTGATAGGAATAGAGCAGGGGCAGCAGCAGTCTTCGACCTTCTTCGGCAGCGGCAATCTTCTCGAGGACCTGATTTCCTTTGTGCGTTCAGGCATTGATTGCCGCTTGATACTTATTGGCGATTCGGCTCAATTGCCTCCGGTAGGAATGGATTGCAGCCCTGCGCTGTCTCGGGAGTATATGGGCAATTTCGGGGGAGTCTTTTTCTCGACTCTCACGACGGTTGTGCGGCAGGCTGAGGGCTCCGGCATCTTGCAGAATGCTACCTTGCTCCGCAAACTGATAGCGGGAGCGAAGGGTGACGGATTCTTCGACAACTTGAAGCTCGATGTCGGAGGCTATGGCGACATTGAGCGCATCGGTGGTGGCGAATTGATTGAGAAGATAGGGGATGCCTATTCGACCTACGGGGAGGATGAGACCCTCATACTCTGCCGATCCAACAGGCGGGCAATACGCTACAATGCAGGAATACGCAGTCAAGTGCAGTTCAAAGAGGAAAGACTGGTTAAAAAGGACAGGCTGATGATAGTAAAGAACTGCTATCAGTTCCTTGAAGACATTGATGAGCTGGATTATATAGCCAATGGAGACATAGCATCGCTCGAAAGCATACGGAATTTCGAGGAAAGGTACGGACTTCATTTCGCCGATGCCTGTCTGTCCTTCCCTGATTACGGAGATCTGGAAATCAATGCGAAGCTGTGTCTGGATACTCTTGAATCCGAGGCCCCTTCTCTTAGTTATGAACAGCAGAATGCTCTGTATCAAGGGGTTTTGGAGGATTATCAGCATATTGCAACCAAAAAGAAGAGATATGATGCCGTCAAGGAGGACAGGTACTACAATGCCCTTCAATTGAAGTATGCCAATGCCATTACCTGTCACAAATCTCAGGGCGGTCAATGGCGCTGTGTTTTCATTGACAATCCATTCTGGCAGGAAGAACTTAGCCTTGACGACTTGAAATGGCTGTATACGGCTATCACGCGAGGGGTGGAGAAAGTATATTTGGTGAATTTTAAAGACCGTTTTTTTATATGATGAGAAGATTATCGATTACTTTGGCGCTGGGCTTGATTTTCACAGCATCAGCATTGTCACAGGAGTTCAATCGAATTCCTGTTGCCTACAAATGGATATCTCCGGGCGAGGCTGTTTTCAGTATGTCGTATGGTTATGAAGCAGAAGACGGATTCTCAGTTTCCACCAAGGGCTTCAAAGTCACAGAAGGAGTCAAGGCTCCGGAGAAGTATTCCAGCCTTCCGATAAAGCCCGAGGGTGCTGTCAATCTGACTTATTCCCCGGACTCGACTATGCTGGCTTATACCCGTAACAATGATCTTTGGGTGGTGGATATTGCCAGCGGCAAGCAGACCCGTCTGACTTATGACGGAAGCGATCTCATACTTAACGGATATGCTTCCTGGGTCTATTATGAGGAAATCCTGGGCAGAGCATCGCAGTACAGGGCTTTTTGGTGGTCGCCTGATTCCAAGAAAATAGGCTTCTACCGCTTTGATAACTCGCAAGTGCCTATGTTTCCGATTTATTCCCCTTTTGGACAGGATGGAGAACTCAATCTTACAAGATACCCGAAGGCAGGCGAGAAAAACCCGGAGGTCAGAATAGGCATAGTCGATTTGGAGACTGCTTTGAATGCTCCCGAGGGACAGATTCCTGTAGTTTGGGCTGATTTCGATGAAAAGGAAGACCAGTATTTCGGCATCCCGTTCTGGGGAGCGGACAGCAAGGGCTTCTTCATTTCACGCCAGCCGAGAATACAGCAGCGTTTGGATTTATACAGGGTTGACATCTCCGATGGCTCCAAGTCTCTGATCTATCACGAGGAGTATCCGACCTGGCTCGATTGGATCGAGGGTATGATATTCACGGAAAAGGGACTCTATATGGCCCGCAGTTTCGAGACCGGATGGGAGCAGATATATTTCCTTTCATATGACGGAAAGGAACTCAGACGTCTTACTGATGGCACCAACTGGAGAGTCAATATAGTCAGAGTGGATGAGAAGAACGGCAATGTATATTATACAGCCAACCGTGACGCTATGGCCAAGGCTGCCCTCTACAAGGTGGACAAGGCGGGCAATATCAAGGCTCTTACCGATACCAGCTACAATGTAACGGGAGTCAAGTTCTCTCCGGACGGAAAACACTTCATTGCCACTCTATCGAACTTCAATACTCCAAGCCAGATTTGGATGTACCGCACAGAAACTGCCGATCTGGCGTGGAAGAGCCGTGCAGCCGTCGCTGCAGCCCGGAAAACGGGCAGAGCTGTGAAGGACAGGTATGCTACTGCCTGTTACAAAGTGGCCGATATGAAGGGACCGGACTATGATCCGGGAAAGTATCCTCTTCCTCAGTTGATTTATCTTACTACGGAAGATGGATTCAAACTCCCTGCTGCCATTACCTATCCTTTGGGCTTCGACCCGTCTAAGAAGTATCCTGTGCACGTCAATATCTATGGCGGACCGAACACTGCTTATGTCAATGACAGGTGGAGTACACCTTCTGCAAAGAACTGGTGGAGTGAGAACGGTATCATCAATGTGACCTGCGATTCGAGAGTGGCTGGACATAATGGACGTGCAGGTACCGATTATGATCACAGATACCTTATCGATGCCCCTGTCAAGGACTTTGTCGCTTGGGGTAAGTACTTCCAGTCATTGCCTTATGTACAGGCTGACAAGATAGGTGTGGAAGGCTTCTCATTCGGAGGCACCAATACGACAGTTCTGCTTTGCCGTCATTCTGATGTGTTCCATTACGGTATTGCCGGAGGCGGAGTATATGATTGGATGCTTTATGACAGCCATTACACAGAAAGGTATATGGAGACTCCTCAGTCCAATCCGGAGGGCTATGAGGCATCCAAGGCCCTGAACTTCATTGCCGAATATCCTGTTGAAGCCGGAAAGGCTGACGGTTCGGTGATGCTGAAGATCACTCACGGCACAGGTGACGATAATGTTCATTTCCAGAATACCCTTCAATTGGTTGATGCACTTCAGAAAGCCGGGAAGGAGTTCGAATTGATGATATATCCTGACGGTATGCACGGTTACCGTGGCTATCAGGGGACTCATTCGACCAATGTCGACAGATCGTTCTGGCTCAAGTATTTGAAGGGGATGTAAGCAGTATCAGTCGTGTGGATTCTTCTTCTGTGAAGTCTGCACTGAAAGCGAAAATGTGGGTGCTGCCTCCTGAGGCGGTGCCCATTTTTCTTTTGAGCTCCTCACTGCTTATAGGAATGTTTCGGGCAGTTACCTCGCAACGTTCCAGCCTCTTGCCCAGTTCTGTCACGTTTCTTTTGTCGAAGGGAAGGCAATCCTCTATCCTGAACCATTTGCCCAGACCATCCAACGCCGGTATGATGTTTCTCGCGGCATAGAGCTGGGTGTGACGCCCGAGCTTCAAAAGGGGAAAGCGCTCGCAGAGCAGTTTGAATGCCCCGGTCTTCAAAAGGGTGCTCGAAGGTTCGAAGAGCAATGGCATTGCTCCGAGAGTTTTGCTGTCAGGGCAATAGGAGGCTGCAGCGACACTCTCTTCCTCGGGAAGGAAGCTGAATCCGCCGGCAATGATGCGCGTCGCTCCGCTCCAGCCCTTCTGCAGCACAACGAGCAATTCCTTGCATTCTCCATCGGCTCCGACGCAGTGCAACTCGCGAACTTCGGGCCCCAATCTCTTGAGGACCATAGTGATATCCGCCATAGGAGAGAGCTTGATCAGGAGTGTCGGGGCGGCTTCGAACAGTTCTTCCTTAAGGGTCAGCACATCGGGACTGCAGTCCTCTATCAGGAAAACTTTCTTGCCTGTGTTGCTTCTTCTTGCGGGGTCAATATAGATGATGTCGGGCTTGAAATCATTGCCCAGGAGAGCTTGGATGCAGCCTGGGACGATTTCGCAGTTGCTGAAAATGACATTGCTTATCCCCATAACTCCGAAATTGCTCCTGACTGCCTCAAACAGCTGCGTATTCATCTCATTATAAAGTACTTTGCCGGCTATCTGAGAGAATGCCCAGCTGTCGACTCCAAGTCCTCCGGTGAGATCGGCAACTGTCGGATGTGGGGCAATCTGTTGGCAGAGTCTGCTTTTGTAAAGGGCTGTGACTGATGAACTGCATTGCTCCATACTAAGCCCGGAAGGGTATGAAAGACCTTCGAAAGCGGACCACTCCGGTACTTTTTTCTTCATTCTGGCAAAGTCCGAAACGGAAATGTCATTCAAAATATCGGCAAAGTTCTTTTTCATACCGGCAAAGGTACTGATTATTGCAAAAAAGTGTTAAATTTGAAATCGTTATTTGACCATTAATCAAAACTACCACATATACGATGAAAGACTATAAAGAAGTGGCCGAGAGTTGGCTCAAAGGTGATTTTGACCCGGAAACCAAGTGCAAAATCATTGAACTCAGAAATGAAGATCCCGCAGGATTTGAAGATGCGTTCTACAAGAATCTTGAGTTCGGAACAGGAGGACTCCGAGGCATTATGGGCGTTGGTACGAACAGAATGAACAAGTACACTGTGGGCATGGCTACCCAGGGACTTGCGAATTACATGCTGTCTCATTGTGAAGGGGATGACCTTAAAGTCTGCATATCATACGACAGCAGAAACCATAGCAAGGAATTCGCCAGAATAGCTGCCGACGTGCTTTCTGCAAACGGTATCCACGTTTATATCTTTGACAATATCCGTCCTACTCCCGAGATGAGCTATGCTGTACGTCTCAAGGGCGCTGTTGCCGGCATTATGATTACCGCATCCCACAATCCTAAGGAATACAACGGCTACAAGGTATCCTGGTCTGACGGCGGTCAGGTCACTTCCCCTGTTGACAAGGAGATAGTTGACGAGGTTGCCAAGATTACTGATCCTTCGATGGTCAAGTTCAAATCCGAACTGAAATGCGGTGGGATTGACGTGATGGGCAGTGATGTGGATGAGCTTTATCTCCGTGACCTTCTGTCGCTTTCGCTCAGCCCTGAGGCCAATAAGCGTCATTCGGACCTCAAGATAGTATATACTCCTCTTCACGGTTGCGGAGTACGTCTCGTCCCTGAGATTCTCCATCGTGCAGGTTTCAAAAATATCATCAATGTCCCTGACCAGGATGTAAGCGACGGCGATTTCCCTACAGTCGTTTCTCCTAATCCTGAGGAGCCTGCAGCTCTTCAGATGGCTATTGACAGAGCTGAGGAGACAGGCGCGGACATCGTAATCGGTACCGACCCGGATGCTGACCGTATGGGTATAGCAGTCCGTGACAATGACGGTAAGATGGTGCTTTTCAATGGCAACCAGACCGGTTCCCTCCTTACCTACTACATTCTCAACAGATGGAAGGAACTTGGGAAACTCACAGAGGGAAAGTATGTTGTGAAAACCATTGTGACTACTGAACTCATTACTGATATCTGCAAGAGCTTCGATGTTCCTGTGTACAATGTGCTCACCGGCTTCAAATACATTGCAGAGGTGGTTAAACGTCAGGAAGCTCTTGGCGGAGAGTTCATTTGCGGAGGCGAGGAAAGCTACGGCTTCAATGTCGGCGAGTTTGTCCGTGACAAGGATGCTCAGGTTTCTTGCCTTATGGTTGCGGAATGCGCTGCCTGGGCTGCAGATCAGGGTATGACACTATATCAGTTGATGCAGAAGATTTATGATGAGTACGGCTTCCGTAAGGAGGGCCTCGTTTCACTGGTGCGCAAGGGCAAGTCAGGTGCAGAGGAGATACAGCAGATTATGGCGGAACTCCGTTCAAATCCTCCTCGCGAGCTCTGCGGTTCGCCTGTAAACAAGGTTGTGGATTATCTCGAGCCTGAGAAGACAGGACAGCCTAAGTCCAATGTGCTCCAGTTCTTCGATGAGGCAGGCGATGTCGTGTCGGTAAGGCCTTCCGGAACCGAGCCGAAGATCAAATTCTATTTCGGAGCCAAGGGCGCCGATGCTGAGGAAAAGATTGCGCTGCTCAAGGCTCAGTTCGTGAACTAGACTTGTTTCCTGATGCGGGAATGCTCACGGCACCAGGTGTGCAGTCCGCATTCCCCGCATTTCGGAGCTCTGGCCGTGCAGGTATAACGGCCGTGGAGTATCAGCCAATGATGGGCTTTAGGCCTCAGTTCAGCTGGAATGTGTTTTTCCAGATCCTGTTCCACAGCCAGGGGAGTCTTGCCATCTGACAGTCCCAATCTGTGCGAAACCCTGAAAACGTGGGTGTCAACCGCAATTACAGGTTTATCGTAGACTATTGACGCCAGGACATTGGCGCTTTTGCGTCCTACTCCCGGCAGACTCATCAAACTGTCGATGTCAGAAGGTACTTCTCCATGGAAATCATCCACCAACTTGCGCGAAAGCCCCATCAGGTGGCGGGTTTTGTTATTTGGGTAGGATACAGAACGGATGAGGTCGAAAATCTGCTCGAAACCTGCCTCAGCCATCCTTTCCGCATTGGGATAGTGCCTGAAGAGCTCCGGCGTTATCATATTGACCCTCTTGTCAGTGCATTGAGCCGAAAGAACAACGGCTACAAGCAACTGGAAGGGGGTTTCATATTTGAGTTCGGTTTCCGCCACCGGCAGATTGCAGGTGAACCAATCTATGATGCCTGCGTACCTTTCCTTCTTTGTCATATATTGGCCTTTAGTTCTATTGTACCGTTATTCCCGCTTTCTTTACAACTTTCGCCCTTGCACTCAAAAACGCGTCCGGGATACTTTTCGAAAATGCTTCTGTTATGAGTGACCATTACTATTGCCGTACCGTTTTTCTTATTTATTGAACTGAGAAGGGAGAGTATGCCGTCAGCGGTTTCATTGTCAAGATTGCCCGTAGGCTCGTCCGCGATGATGAGCTCGGGTCTGTTGAGTATTGAGCGGGCAATGGCGATGCGCTGCTGCTCACCTCCGGACAGCTGGTGGGGTTTCTTGTGGGCCTTGGTGCTCATTCCCACGGCATCCAGCACTTCACCTATGCGTCTGTCGATGTCTTCGTCCTTCTTCCATCCTGTGGCTTTCAACACGAATTCAAGATTCTCCTCGACAGTTCTGTCCATCAGGAGCTGGAAGTCCTGAAACACCACTCCGAGTTTCCTTCTCAAGTAAGGGATGTCCTTGGCTTTGATACCGTTCAGATTGTATCCGCAAACCTCTCCTTCGCCTTTCTTGAGTGGATTTTCGGCAATCATTGTCCTTATTATCGAGGTTTTGCCTGTGCCTACCTTGCCCACTATATAAACGAAATCTCCGGGATGGATTTCCATGTCCAGATCGTAAATCACTATGCTTTCTCCATTCAGAATGTCTGCATTCTTAAAGCTGATTATGGGCTTGTTTTCCATTGCTGTTCTTTTTTTACAAATATAACAGAAAAAAAGGAGAATTTTGTCCGGGAGCCCTTTTGTACATTTTTTGTTGTGTGCGAAAATGAGTAAATTTGTAGATTGATACAATTTTTGTTTATGACTAGGAAATACATATCAGCCGTACTTGCCGCAATCCTCCTGGCGTCCGGAACTTTTATTGCGGACGCTGCACCGAAGGATAAGGATTTCAAGCAGGCTTTAAAGCTTTATAGAAGCGGAATGTACCAGAGTGCCCGTTCTATCTTCGAGGATCTGATTGTCCGCAACGAAGATCCTCTGAGCGAGGGCTATGCAGTGCTTTGCGCCGCAAAGATGAGAACTGTGGGTTATGAGTCTCTTATTGACGCCTATTCCGAAAAATACCCGGAGTCAGTCCTCCTCGGGCAGATGCACTTCCAGCGTGGACTCGATTTATTTGACGGCGGTGATTACGCTGCTGCCAAAAAGGAGTTCCTCTCCTTGTCGAAGGATGAACTGGAAAAGGGACAGATTGCCGAATACATCTTCAAACGAGCTTTTTGTGATTTCAGCATGGGCAATTATGATACTGCCAGGAAGAGCTTTTCGGATGTTGAAAAGATGCCTTTCTCCGATTTTACTGCACCGTCCCGCTTCTCCATAGGCTACATAGACTATTGCCACAATGAATTCGAATCTGCTGAGGAATGGTTCAATCTATCCTCGAAAGATCCCCGTTTTCTGGACTATTCGAGGTATTACACACTTGAATGCCGCTTTATGGACAAGGACTACCGCTATGTTGTGGAGAACGGACCGCAGATGTTCGACAGAATCCCTTCTGAACGGCAGCCCCGTCTCGCCAGAATCATTTCTGAATCCTATCTTGTTATGGGCAATGTCGACAGAGCCAAGGAGTTCTACGAGAAAATCTCTGACAGTGATGAGCCAAAAAGCCGCTCGGACTATTTCTATGCCGGCTCGATGCTTTATGCGGTGAAGGACTTTGAGGGGGCGATTGAAAACTTCAACAGGATGAACTTCCGCACCGACTCTATAGGTCAGATTGCCTCATATGAACTTGGAAATGCTTATATCCAGACCAAGAACAAGGTAGCTGCTATGAATGCCTTCAAGGAAGCTTCTGTACTTGATTACGATGCCGATATAAAGGAAGACGCTTTCTTCAATTATGCCAAGTTGGCTTTTGACCTGAATCAGGACGGAAGCGCCTTTACAGACTATATTGCCAAATACTCGAAATCGAAGAGAGGTGATGATATCTATAGCTATATGGCGCTTTCGAAGCTTGTGAGCCGTGATTATGCCGGAGCCGTTGAGGCTTATGACAATATCGACGAACTCAGCCCTGATATGCGAAGCAACTATATGAAAGCCAACTATCTGCGCGCCGCTCAGCTGATTTCTGCCGGCTCGTGGAGGGACGCTGTTCAGAACTTGCAGGCAGCCGCCTTCTACACTGACAAAAGGAATCCTTTCTATCAGCTTTCGCGCTACTGGCTCGCTGAGTGCTACTATAATATGGGCCGTTATGAAGAAGCTGAGAAGACATACACTGAACTCTACAACAATTCAGCGCTTCAGCAGCATGAAGAGGGTTTGCTTCTCCCATATAATCTCGCTTATTGCTATTTCAAGGAGGAAGATTATTCCAACGCTGCCAAGTGGTTTGATAATTACCTCGCTTCGGGAGCCCAGGCTCAGGCCAAGGATGCATCTGTCCGCAGGGCTGATTGTGACTTTGCTCGCAAGGATTACAAGGCTGCCCAGCAGGCCTACGAGAATGTGCTAGCCAAGTACAATGACCCTGATGACATCTATCCATATTATCAGCTCGGCCTTTCGTACGGTTTGTCAGGAGACAAGAAAAAGAAGGTCTCGGCTCTCGCTCCGGTAATGGATGCTTCGCCGTCTGCTCTCCTCTATTCGGAGGCAATGTACGAACTCGGAAGGGCTTATGTCGACATTAAGGACAATGCCAACGCTGTCAAGTGCTTCGAGCTCCTCTGCAGCAATACCAAGGATGGCAATTTCATTGCCCGCTCCCTGATTGAACTTGGAATGATATCGAGAAATGCCTCAAGAAACGACAAGGCCCTCGAGTATTACAAGAGGGTGGTGGAGACTCTCCCGAAAAATGAATATACCGAGGATGCATTGCTGGCCATAGAGTCTATATATCAGTCGCTAGGCGAACCTGAAAAGTATATCGCATATGTCGATGGTTTGGGTGCAGGAGGAAAGAAGAGCGATGCGGAAAAGGAGGAGATCTATTTCAACTCAGCTGAACAGGTATTCCTGAGCGGAAATTACAAAAAGGCTCTTGCTGCCATTGAGAAGTATCAGGAAGCCTATCCTGAAGGCTCAGGCTTCACGACTTCGCAGTTCTATGCTGCAGAGTGTTTCAAGGAACTCGGGCAGAAAGAGGATGCCATCCAGCGCTATGCTTCGGTTCTTGAACGTTCCGATGCCGGCAACCTGCTCGAGGCTGCAGTTCTCAACTATGCTGTCCTCTCTTACGGACTTGGCCATTATAGCGATGCTTACAATGGTTATTCCCGTCTGGCTGAAGTAGCCCGCATTCAAGACAATGTTCTTACGGCGAAATTGGGAATGATGAGGTCGGCTTATGCAGGGAAGGATTATGACAAGGCTATTGCTGCTGCCGACATTGTACGTTCAGTCGGTGACGTCGACGAGACATTGGCGCGTGAGGCGGATTATGTTAAGGCCAAGTCCTATCTTGCCACAAGCCGCCGTGATGAGGCTTTGCATATGCTTAAGCAACTCTCCAAGGCACCGTCTTCCGATGAGGGGGCTGAGGCAGCCTTCCTTATCATACAGGATGCTTATTATCAAGGCAATTTCGCTGATGTAGAGCAGATGGTTTATGATTTCTCAGCAAAAGCGGAGGGACAGAACTATTGGCTTGCCAAGGCCTTTATCGTCCTTGGCGACAGTTTCGCGGAGCAGGATAACTTAAGACAGGCTAAGGCTACCTTCGAAAGCGTTGCTTCCGGCTATGAGGCTTCAGGACCTGACGACGATGTCCTCGAGAATGTCAGAATGAGATTGGAAAAACTTTCAAAAATGATGTAAGCGCTTATGAGTAAAAGATATATCGCAATAGCTTCGGCTCTGGCATTTTCGCTTTTGTCACATGCACAGAACCTCAATCCTACGGTTCAGGTTACGAATGCTTATGACAATAGGCTTATGGATATTTCAAAGCATAGTCTTCAGATGGCTGTGCCTGATTCATTGCTCCGTTTCGACTGGGATTTCAACTATTCAGTATTTGACAATCCTTACAAAGGCGCATATGAATTCAATCCCTACATCATAGATATTAAGCCTGAGGCAAGTGCATATGACGGCAAGCGTCTCTTTCTGAGTGCGGGTGTCGGCTATACCATACATCCGGAGGCCAGGCTTTATTGGAATCCCGTGCTGAAGAAAAGGCTCAAGCTCGCAGTATATGATGAATATGGCGGATATTGGGGACCGTATTCGGGCATCTCCTGGGGGAGTTCCTATGGTGGGAATTACAGCTTCAAGAAGGATGGAAGCTACACTGGTTACGACCTTACAAATATCCTTGGCACTAGTCTGAGATATGATGCCAAGTCTTCCGTATTAAGCCTTGACGCACGTGCCTCTTATCTGGCAAGTGCAGGCGAAGGGCTTTTCCATTATCTTATGCGTGGCCACAGTGCATTTTCGGCAGACGCGGTTCTGGGACTGAAGTCAAATGCTCCTGAGTCTCCTTTCGATTATGATCTGTCAGTTTCGGGTTCGAGCCTTCTTGATCATATGTCCTGGGATGACAAGGCTTCTGAGTTATCCCTGGCTGCATCAGCAAAGGCAGGCTTCGCTTTGGGCGGAAGGCAGAAGTTGGGTATGTCCGCCGACGTCAGTGGTATGAAATACATTGAGCAGAGTGGGTCTTCATCACGTTCATTCGGCATTGGAGCAATATCAATGAACTTCACCCCTTCCTATACGTTCAAAACCGACAGATTCGAAGTAACAGGAGGTGCTACCCTTTCCAAGGTCATCCAATCAGCAGATTACGAGCGTGTTGTCCCGGAGGGGAAGGAGGCTTTCAAACCCCGCTTATTCTATCCATATGCCCATCTCTCTCTTGAGATGATTGAAGATGCCCTTGTGCTATTTGCAGATATCAGAGGTGGTCAGAGGTTCAATTCCTATTCATCTTACCTCAATGCCGACCATTGGTTTGACAATTATGGCAGCGGAATGTTCCTTGATGGACTTGCTGACGTTACAATGACCTCCTACGATGCTTCTTTGGGTTTCAGCGGCCGTATCGGCCACAGACTGCAGTTCAAGCTCGATGGAGGATATGCCAAGCTAAAGAACGCTCCTATGGAGGGAGTGCAGCTCGTTTCGGAGGGAAAGTTCATGCATTGTTACGAAATGACTGACTATAACTTGGCATATGCTGACATCAATGCTGCCTGGGGCTCGGAAAGATTTGATTTGAAGCTGGACGCAAATTTGCGCAAGGCTTTCTTCAATGAATACAGTAATGCAGCTGGCTTGCCGCTTGTTTCAGGTTCCTTTGATATGAAATACAATTGGAACAGAAGGGTTTTTGCCGGGCTGTCTCTGGATTGGGCGAGCGGAAGAACTGCCACGCACCGTATGCTTGACGGTCTCCCGGAAGGGGCCGAAAAGAGCTTGGACTATGAATGCTTCATTCCTGCCTGGGCAGATCTCGGTCTGTCTGCTGAGTACAGGTTCAAGAAACTTTTCTCGCTTTGGGTGAAAGGAGGCAACCTGCTGAACAGCGATGTCCGCAGGAACTTGATGGTGGCCGAAACCAAGCCGTATTTTACGCTTGGAATTTGCCTGAATTTGTAATTTTTTTCGTAATTTTGTTTGATTTAGTAATTACGATTATTTCAAGAAGATTCGACCAGAATGATTGATTCAGAGGAGATGAAATTAGCGGAAGAACAATATTCCGCCAATAGTATTCAGGTCCTTGAGGGCCTGGAGGCAGTGAGAAAGAGACCTTCAATGTACATTGGAGATGTTGGTGAAAGAGGTCTCCATCATTTAGTTTACGAGGTTGTTGACAACAGTATTGACGAAGCCATGGCCGGCTTCTGCGATCATATTGAAGTAACCATACTTGAGGATAATTCCATCAGTGTAAGGGATAATGGTCGCGGTATTCCTACCGGATGGCACGAAAAGGAGAAAAGGGATGCGCTCGAGGTGGTGCTCACTGTACTCCACGCAGGTGGAAAGTTCAGCAAGGACAGCTACAAGGTGTCCGGAGGTCTTCATGGAGTCGGTGTTTCTTGCGTGAATGCCCTTTCTGACTTGCTTGTTGCAGAGGTCCATCGCGAGGGCAAGGTTTTCCTTCAGAAGTATTCGAAGGGAAAACCTCAGACTGCCGTGGAGGTGAAAGGAGAATGTTCCGATACCGGAACCATCATCACTTTCCATCCTGACGCCGAAATCTTCACCCAGACCATTACCTACAAGTATGAAACTCTTGCAAACAGGCTTCGTGAGCTTTCTTATTTGAACAAGGGAATAAGAATCACCCTGACCGATATGCGCGAAATGGTCGATGAGTTTGAGGTTGATGAGAACGGCAATAACAAGGCTACAGGAAGACAGGTCCACAGAAGTGAAGTATTCTACTCACAGAACGGTCTGTCAGAGTTTGTTACCTACCTTGATGCTGATGCAGCCCATATGATTCCCGATCCGATCTGTGTCGCCTCTGACAAGGTCATCCCGATTGATATTGCTCTCCAATACAATGACGGATTTACCGAGAAGATCTATTCATATGTGAACAATATCAATACCATTGAGGGTGGAACGCATCTCCAGGGATTCAAGATGGGCCTTACCCGTTCTCTGAAGAACTATGCGGACAAGAACAGGATGATGGAGAAGTACAAAGGCGATGACCTCAAGCAGAGTGACTTCCTTGAGGGTCTTACCGCCGTTGTGTCCGTCAAGATTGCGGAGCCTCAGTTCGAAGGTCAGACCAAGACTAAGCTCGGTAACCCTGAGGCTACATCTGCTGTGTCCCAGGCTACCTCAGCTGCAATGGACCTGTATCTGGAGGAGCACCCTAAGGAAGGAAAGCTTATCGTCGAGAAGGTCATTCTCGCCGCAACAGCCAGAAATGCTGCACGCAAGGCGCGCGAGATGGTTCAGAGAAAGACAGTTATGACTGGAGCCGGAATGCCGGGCAAACTGGCGGATTGCTCTGAAAGGGATCCTGAAAAGTGTGAGATATTTCTCGTTGAGGGAGACTCTGCAGGCGGTACCGCAAAGCAGGGCAGGGACCGCGCCACCCAGGCTATCCTTCCTTTGAGGGGAAAGATACTCAATGTGGAGAAGGCTGCTGTCGGAAGGGCTTTCGAGTCACAGGAAATCCAGAATATCTATACTGCTTTGGGTGTGACTGTCGCCCAGGAAGATGAAAGCGGTGAGAAGCATATGGATCTCAGCAGGCTCCGTTACCATAAGGTGGTGATTATGACCGATGCCGATGTCGACGGTAGCCATATTGCCTGCCTGATACTCACCTTCTTCTTCAGGTATATGAGGGATCTCATCGAGAACGGATATGTATATCTCGCGACTCCGCCTCTCTATCTTGTGAAGAAAGGCAAGGAAGAGACCTACTGCTGGACTGAGAATCAGCGCGAGGAGGCTTGTGCCCGCCTGGGTAAAGGTTACTCGGTTCAGAGGTACAAGGGTCTTGGAGAGATGTCGGACGTCCAGCTTTGGGAAACCACTATGAATCCTAGAAGAAGACGTCTCCGTCAGATTACAATCGAGAATGCCGCTCAGGCTGAGCGCACTTTCTCTATGCTTATGGGTGATGACGTACCGCCACGCAGGCAGTTCATCGAAGAAAATGCGCATTATGCGAATATTGACGCTTAATCTGTAAAACCAAAACCAAAAAACATACACAATGTTGGATATTTTTGACAGAATCGAAAGGGACTCAGGCGGTCCTATCGGACAGTATTTTGATCAGGCCTTCGGATACTATATGTACCCTCGTCTTGAGGGCGAATTGGGTCCTCATATGACCTTTAACGGCAAACCGGTTCTTAACTGGAGCCTCAACAACTATCTCGGTCTTGCCAATCACCCTGAGGTGCGCAAGGCTGATGCAGAGGCTGCGGCACAATGGGGCCTCGCTTACCCAATGGGAGCGCGTATGATGTCTGGTCATACCAGATATCACGAAAAACTCGAGAGGATGTTTGCTGAGTTCGAAAAGAAAGAGGATGCCTTCCTTTACAACTTTGGTTATCAGGGCATTGTTTCGACCATTGATGCTCTCACTGCCCGTCACGATGTCATCGTTTACGATGCTGAATGCCATGCTTGCCTCCTTGACGGTATCCGTCTCCACATAGGAAGCAAATACAAGTATCGTCACAACAATATCGTAGACTGCGAGAAAGTCCTTGCCAGAGCTTGCGCCGAGGCTGATGCCAACGGCGGCGGTGTGCTCCTTATCACCGAGGGAGTTTACGGTATGACCGGAGCTCTCGGCATTCTCGACCAGATTGCTGCGCTCAAGAAGAAGTACAACTTCCGCATCCTCATTGACGATGCTCACGGCTTCGGTCTCCTCGGAGAACATGGACGCGGTACATCGGAGGAACTCCATTGTATGGATGACATTGACCTTTACATCGGCGCATTCGCGAAGTCAATGGCTTCTATCGGCGGTTTTGTTGCCGGACCTCACAAGATTATCAACTACCTTCGCGCCAATATGCGTTCGCAGATGTATGCGAAGTCTCTTCCTATGCCTCTCGTGATTGGCAATATCAAGCGTCTCGAGATTATTATGTCACCTGAGGGTGATGAGCTCCGCAAGAAGTGCTGGCAGATTACCCACGCCATTCAGGACGGTTTCGTGAAGGAGGGCTTCGATATCGGTGAAGCTCAGGCTTGCGTTACTCCTGTACATATCAAGGGAGGCGTAGCCCAGGCTACCAAGATGGCCAAGGATCTCCGTGAGAATTACGGTATCTTCTGTTCGATGGTAGTCTACCCTGTAATTCCTAAGGGTATGGTTATTTTCAGAATCGTATGTACAGCATCCCACACTATGGAGGATGTGGAGTACACTCTCAAAGCATTCAAGGAAATCAAAGCCAAACTTGATGCCGGCGTTTATGACGGAGAAGATGTGGCTGCGATGACAGTGGAATAAGAATTCAAATACACTTTCCTGTGAAGATGTCTTTTCTCAAGGACAGTGTTTTATTTATTACAGAGGCCAGCTCGGGTATCGGGTTGGCTTCTGCGAAATTATCAGGACTCATCTAAAAGCCGACCATTATGAGATTCAAGATTGATGTCAGTTCCAAGGTTATTCTATCCTTTGTGGTTTTGGCTGTATTGCTTGCGCTTATTTTTCCCCGTGCGCCTAAGCTCGGCTATGAATACAGAAAGGGTTCCGCTTGGAAATATGAGACTCTTTTTGCCAAGTTCGATTTCCCTATCCTGAAGACTGAGGAACAGCTTCAAGAGGAAAGATCCAAATCAGTATCTTCCATTGTACCATATTACAAATACTCGGAAGAAACGGTCAATAAGAATCTCAAGGCAGCAGAGGGACTGTCTTTGGGCAAATACGCGTCTCTCAAGTCTGGTATAGTCTCCATCATCAGAGAGATTTATTCCCAGGGCGTAGTTCCCGATGAAGGCGTCAAGCTTGACAGGAACTCCGGAGATATTGAGTCTAAAGTCATATACATTCAGAAAAACAAACACGCTTCGAAGCTTCCTGCGACAGAAGTGTACAAACTGTCAGATGCCAAGGCTAAGCTTCTTGCCGAATTGAGCGGAAAGTATCCGGGCTATAAATGTGATTCCATTCTTAAGGCGAATTCGGTGTACGACCTGATTGCTCCGAACCTTGTTTATGACAAACAGACTACTGACCTTGTTCATACTGCGTCCGGCAATGAAATCTCGCCGACAATGGGTCTTGTCAATGCAGGTCAGCTCATTGTGTCGGAAGGGGAAATCGTGACTGCTGAAATTGCCCAGATGCTTGATTCGTATAAGCTTGAATATGAAGCAAATCTGGGCTATGGAGGCCCTAAGATTTGGATGTGGCTGGGCAATATTCTACTGGCTGTCCTGCTCTGTCAAATCTTTTTCTTTTCTATCTGGTTTACCAACCGTTCCATTTTTCAGGATACTAGAAAACTTCTGTATCTGATGATGCTCGTTCTGATTCAGAGCGTTATGACCCTGGCTGTCAACAAGGCAGGTTCTCAATACCTTTTCCTTGTTCCTTTTACATTGACGGCACTATGGCTGCAGGCCTTTTTCAGAAACAGGGTGATAGTGGTGACTTATTTCGTTTCGCTGCTCCCTTTGCTGATTTTCTCGCATTCCGGTGTCGCACTTTTTGTAATGTACCTCCTTGCCGGTTTTGTCAGTATCTATGCTTTCCAGTATTTCAACAGGGGATGGATGCAGTTCATCACGGCATTCATTACTTTCGGAGTGTTGCTCGTTACTTATTTTACATTCAGAATGATAGATTCCATCAGTGGAAATATCACTCAGACCGTGTTCTATCTCTTCCTTGGTTCATTGCTCACAGTTCTCGGCTATCCTCTCATCTATCTCTTCGAGAGGATGTTCAATCTGGTTTCGAATTCAAGACTGATGGAGCTGGGTGACACTTCCAACTCTTTGATACGCGAACTTGAAGCCAAGGCTCCGGGCACATTCCAGCATTCTCTTCAGGTAATGTCGATGGCGGACTTTATTGCCCGATCTATTGGGGCAAATGTGCTGCTTGTCCGTGCGGGAGCGCTATATCACGATATTGGCAAGATGGTCAATCCACTCTGTTTCATTGAAAACGAGGCTGCCTCCGGCAATTCCGGCGAGAAGTATCACGAGCATCTCTCATACAGACAGAGCGCGAAGGAAATCATTGCCCACGTCCACGACGGTCTTGAACTGGCTGAGAAGAACGGCCTCCCTCAGATAATTAAGGATTTCATAAAGACGCATCACGGTACCACCTGTACCGCTTATTTCTATAACAAATATCTCAATGAGGGCGGGGATCCCAATGATGTCGCTGATTTCTTCTATCCGGGAAGCAAGCCTTCGACCAAGGAGCAGATTATTGTGATGCTTTGCGATACCATTGAAGCGGCATCAAGGACTCTCAGTTCATCGGATCCTGAAGCAAGGTCTCAATTGGTCGAGAAGATTGTTGCAGCCAAGATGGCTGAGGGCCAGTTTGATGAGGTTGATATCTCCATAAAGGAAATCAATACCGTCAAGGAATCATTGAAATCATATTTATCACAACTGTACCACGAAAGGGTGGCTTATCCGAACCGTAAGAAGCGCTAGATGGTTGATAATTTGATAAATAATGGTTAACTTTGCGCCCCGTTTTCAGATGATAATAAATTAAAGATACACAAATGAATATCGAAAAGACACAGATTGATGAGCTTTCTTTCGAGCTCACTCTCAACATTTCAAACGAAGATTACGCTCCAGTAAAGAAGAAGAAGCTCAATGACTACAGAAAACGCGCTGAGTTCAAGGGTTTCAGAAAAGGCAATGTCCCTATGTCCCTCATTGAAAGGGTATATGGTGAGCAGGCACTCGGCGATGCTGTCAATGACCTTATTTCAGAGCAGCTCAGCTCATACATCAAGGATAACAATCTGAACCTCATAGGCGAGCCTATTGCCAGTGAGAATCAGCCTGAAATCGATTGGAAGGACGGCAATGATTTTGTATTCAAGTTCGATCTCGCTACCGCTCCTGAAATTGATTTTACCGTATCAGCTGATGATAAGGTGGTTAACTATACCATCAAGTCAACTGCAGCCGCAAAGGATGAGATGAAAAAGGCTATGCTTATGCAGTATGGTGAGCTTCAGGAAGTTGAGTCTCCTAGCGCTGAGTCATATATCTATGTGGATCTTGAGAACGAGGAAAAGCGTGTTGACAATGCCTACATCTCAATGCGTGATGTAAACGAGGCAATGAAGCCTGCGCTGCTCGGTGTCAAGGCAGGTGACAAGCTCGAAATCAATGTCAATGAACTTCTCGACCGTGAGGGCGACCGCGCAACTCTGCTCAAGGTAAAGAAGGAGGAGCTTGCTTCAATCAATCCTGTATTCAATGCTACTGTTGTCAATGTCAAGAGTTTCGTAGCCGCTGAGGCAAATCAGGAGACCTTCGACAAAATCTTCGGTGAGGGCAATGTTAAGGACGAGAAAGAGTTTGACGAGAAGGTGGCTGAGCGTCTTGCAGAGAATTACAAACAGGAGACCGATTTCCGTCTCGGCAAGGATATCAAGGCCTACTTCACTGAGAAGGCTGCAGTCAAACTTCCTGAGTCTTTCCTTAAGAGATGGCTCTATGCTATCAATAAGGGCAAGTTTACTATGGAGGATATTGAGAAGGAGTTCGATGCCTTCCTTGCTGACTATCGTTGGCAGATGATCAACGAGTACCTTATGAAGAAGTTTGAACTCAAGGTTGAAGAGAAGGATCTTGTAGAGGCAGCTCACAGCTATGTAGCATACCAGTATGCTATGTACGGAATGTCAAACGTTCCTGAGCAGTTCATCCACGAATCTGCACAGAAGATGCTCGATGACCAGCAGCAGGTTCAGAGACTTTACGAGCAGGTGGCTGAGCAGAAGGTGATAAATGCAGTCAAGGATGTTATCACTCTTGACAAGAAATCCATCTCTGTTGAAAAGTTTAGAGAACTGCAGTAAAAGATAGAGGCAGTCCACTACCGATAAATAATCAAGCGAATGTCTAAGTGCAAAGCTGCATAAGACATTCGCTTTTTTTATGCTTCAAAAGCCAACTATTTGCGAGGCTTCGTTCTATTCTTCCAGAGAGCAGTCATATCCTCCAGTGTCTTGCCCTTCGTCTCAGGAACAAGACTCCATACGAATACTGCGGCGACAATGCAGATTGTACCGTAAATCGCATATGCGAGGAAGTGGCTGTAATTGTACATAGGAACGAAGGTGGATGAGACTATGAAGTTGAATATCCACTGGAAGGCCACGGCGATGGCGATGGCCACGCTGCGTATGGTGTTGGGGAATATCTCGGAGATGAGCACCCAGCATATCGGGCCCCACGAGAACATGAAGCATGCCGAATATATCATGATGGCAGCTACCGACACTATTGGCGGCAACGCCACGATGTTGGGCAACGCCACACCGAAGGCGCCCACTGCCATACCTATCGACCCGGTGATGAGCAACGGTTTGCGCCCCCAACGCTCCACGGTGAAGATTGCCAACACGGTGAAGGCGATGTTGATGACGCCCATGATGACGGTCTGCACCATGGGGTCGCCCATGCCCATCGACTCGAAGATGCGCGGCGCATAGTAGAGCACGGCGTTGATACCGATGGCCTGCTGGAACACCGACAGCAAGATGCCGACAAACACCACCATGATGCCGAAGGAGAAGAGCCGCTCGTTTTTCACACTCGTGGTGGCCTTGATTTCCGATAGTATCTCGCGAGCCTTCGCCGCTCCGTTGATGCGAGCCAGCACATAGAGCGCCTCGTCGTCGCGCCCCTTGAGGGCAAGGAAACGGGGCGACATAGGCACGAAGCACACCAAGACGATGAATGCCCCGGCCACAAATGCCTCGCTGCCAAACATATATCGCCAGCCCGTCTCAACCGTCCACTGTGCCTCGGTGGGATATATCTGCTCGGCTATCTGCTGCACGGTAGGCTGCAGATGGTCGCCAAGGATGAGCGTATTCACCACATACACAACGAGTTGGCCGAAGATAATAGCAAACTGGTTCCACGACACTAAGGCGCCGCGCTTGTCGGCGGGTGCCACCTCGGCAATGTACATCGGGCACACTGCCGATGCCAAGCCCACGCCTATGCCGCCTATGATACGGTAGAAATTGAACATATACAGCAAGCTGAGCGATGGGGTGCCATGCTCGAAGAACAGGAACTCGGGGCAGAAGCTACCCAACGCCGACACGAAG
>JALEPJ010000039.1 GCA_022766385.1 Rikenellaceae bacterium | reverse complement strand
GTTCAATGGATTTAGAAATAAGCATCGCAAGTTTGCCAAGACGATGAAAGCAAGCGCAGTCGTCTCAACGGATGAATACAACGCTTATATCTGGAATGAAGGGAAATACATCACAGTGTTCTACTACAATACCAGAGGCTTGGCAGATGCTGCATAGTTCAAATAACAGCGGTGCGTTTTCCTCTCAAAAAAACGCACCGAGACAAAGTGATCGTGTTGAAACGGGAGATTTCGCACTGCGCTTGATGAAGCAAGAAAAGACTAGAAATGCCCATTTAGGGTATCTACAATGAAGATTATCATTCACAATGAGATATTATGAGAAAAAGGGGATACTCTCGTCCTCTCCGCAAAAATGCCCTGTAGACGTTTCTACAGGGCTTTTTGCGTAAATGTTACCCCGGAAATTACCCCATTTTTGTCTCAAAATACACTTCTGACTGCATATATCTTTCCCTATCTTCAAGTGGTGTATTACCATTTGCACCTTGACAATAGTCTCAAGTCTCATTAGTCTCACAGAATGTCAGACTGTATTATCGTTCTCTGCCCTGCTTTGCAAGCTCACGGGCCCTTTCAACATCAAAGACTATCCTCCTGCCGATCCTGGACACTATCGCATCCCTGAGGAGACCGCCGCCATCGGAGGAGCCGTCCTCCTCACGTGCGGTGCGCATCAGCGAATAGACCGTGGAGTCGGAGCATCCAAGCTCCACTGCAAGGGAATGGACGCCCAGTGACCTCTGCACCCTCCTTTCCGACATTGTGTTTCCACCGACGCCACTGACCGTTGCCAGCGCGTACTGTGTGAGCCATATATATTCCTCCCCTGTCATCTGCCATACCGGCTTGTCAAGGAGGGATTCGATTTGTATGTTTCCTTTCATTATTTGTACATGTTTAATTGTAGTTGAACGTTGGCATTTTCCTGTATCTTCCTTTGGCAGCATGTGCACGGTTGCGCCGGCAGTCAGTACAGGAAAGGCCTTGAAACCGGGGATTATGGGTCGCTCCCCAGCCTCAAGTTATGCACAATCTGACATATGCAACAGTCTTCCCTTGACTTTACATAGCTTTTTATGGGAATTTGTGTGAAGATTTACACCTTTTGGTACGATGGTACTCTGAAATGGTACTCTGACGCCAAGAATGAGTGTCCGATGAACATATATGACAGTCGGCCCTTGCCAATCACTCCACTGGCAGTTCATGAGAAACGACGTTGGCAGAAAGAGACTTCGCCCATTGTACAATGCCTATGTACCTTTCCTCTTTTAACCAATAAGATTACATAGTGTTGGAATCGTCCCGACTATTGTATATATTTGATCCACAGAGACAGTGAAGGCATATTGCATGGTCATTCCCCTTAACCACAACCACATTGTAAATTACTACTGAACTTAATAGCCATGAACGAAAACTCAGAAAAGAACATCAGTGGTAATCCTGATTCCCAGAACAGAAACATCACCGACGACCAACTGCAGATTGATACCCAGCTGCAGGACGCCAACCGTCAGGGTCCGCTCCGCTCAGCCTCATCCGGCCTTGACATGCAGTTCGCCACCTCGCTTGACAAGGTGACCATGCCGACGCCGTTCACCTCTCAGCTCAGATATGACAATCCGGCGCATGGTGCAACGCCCGGCACTCCAGGGCTTGCAGGCAACATCATGAAATGGAAGACCTTCAGGAACGGAAGCACGGCCAATGGTTCAACGTATGCGTTCACCTATGACCTGATGTCAAGACTGAAGTCATCGTCAAGATATGCGGGCAACTCCGCTACGGCCACAAACCCATACACGGAGAAGGACATCACCTACTTCGCTGACAGCAGGATCAAGACCATGAAGAGGTATGGGGCATCAGCGTCAAGCGTGCAGGACCTGTCGTTCGCCACTGATAGCAACACCTATGACGCATACAGGAACGTGACCAATGATGCCTCATCAGGAACTACAATCGAGTGGAACATCCTCAATCTTCCGAGAAAGATGACCACATCCGGAGGGATTGTCTCCGAATATACCTATCTTGCGGACGGGACTAAGATAAGGATGAAGTCAGAAACCACGACATGGCACTACCTGGGCAGCATGGTGTTCTCACAGGCTGGCAGCGCATCTCCTGTGTTCGAGAGCATGGCGTTCAGCGAGGGAAGGATCGTGGTGAACAGCTCCGGAAGCAAGGAGGTGCACTACCACATCACCGACCATCTGGGAAGTGTGCGGTCTGTGGTCAAGGCAGATGGAACAGTCATAGCAGCCAATGACTACTACCCTTACGGAAAGAGGATCAACACTGCGTCTGCCACAACACCTACCCAGAAGGACAGGCATACGTTCTCAGGTAAGGAGGACCAGGCTCTGACACCTGGAGGAGCACCATACCTGGACTTCGGAGCGAGAATGTACTCTCCTGACACTGCTAGTATTCTGTAACATCTAAATGTTGTATAAAAGCAAATATTTTCGTAATTTTGTTGAGTCCAACTCAACACGATACGAATATGCCTATCCAGAAGTACGAGATAAGTTTGTCTGCGACCGAGCGCAAGCAACTTACCA
>JALEPJ010000038.1 GCA_022766385.1 Rikenellaceae bacterium | reverse complement strand
AAGGTATGATTTAATTGTCTTGGTCGCATACACCTTTTCCGGACTGTTGGGGATTTGAACCCAGCATTGATTATCTATCACTTCCGGGACAAAAACCGGACGTGTTTACGAATGTTTACAAAGTCGCTCAGGGCAAAAAATCGGGTGCGATTTTTTGCTGGCGGGGCTTTCTATCCGAGAGCTGTCAGATATTTGAAACTTGCCGCTCTATCGACCGTATCATGAGCTTATAGGGAAGGCTACAAACCTATGAATAATATTCATATATTTACGGAAGTTAAGCGCCAATCGTTTAACGAATTAGCCAAGGCAATCGAAAAGAAAAGACAAAACAACAGCCGCCGGTGGGTCTTCGCCCGCCAGTTCCAAAAGGAGAGTTTGGAAAATTCCAATTTTCCAATGGAATTTCCACCCGAAAGATTATTGACAATTATGATATATATCCCTTTTCTCTAAGAGACTTGAGTGTATTATAAATTGTAGATTTCCTTTTTCCAGTCTTTTCACACAATTCATCAATGCTTGGCTTGATCTCAACAGACATAAAATCCATCACCTTTTTTTCCAATTCAGCTAAACACCGCCTTCTTCCTTGGTAAGAGCCTCAGGCAGCTTGACCGCCTGTGTAGCGAGGGCCAGATCCGGCGCTGCTACACAGACCGGGGAGCTGTGCGGATCCGCCGCAGGCGGGGAGGGAAAAGGCACGCGAAGCATGGCTAATCCCTCTGGCCGCGTAATTCCTTGATGCCGGGCTTATCTCTCATGTCTAATTTCGAATTTAGCTTAGAATGACCTTCCTACTTTAAGTGAAAGAGCATTCCCTTCCATTGTTATGAGTTCAGTTTTTGCCCCAAGCCACCAGGACTGGCCGCGATTTGCTTGTATCTTACGCAATCTGAAACCGAATTCCAGACCTGAATATAGTCCCGTATTCACGAAGTCGTAACCCAGACTGGCTCCGATGTATGGAACTACACGTTTATTTCCGATAGAATAGCGGAAGTTTGCGTAAATTGGTAGAGCTGCGGTGGCTCCATCATTTCTAAGTCCGGCTGTCAGGTATGTCTTATAGCCCATACCTGCGCCCATAAAGAAATTCTTACCGAAATTATAACCTCCAACGGCATCCAGACTCAAAAAGTTCGGAATCCCAAGGCCCATCTCAATGAATCCTGTAACGCCTTCCTGATCTTCATCTGAAAAAGAAATAATGGATGAACCATATCTGTTCATCTTATCTTTTCCATAGATAAAGAATGGACACCCCACCAAAGCTATGGCAGCTCCTGCTGCCGCTCCGGCAATTGAAAACAATGGATATACGGGCATAACTGGTGCCTCTGGATCCTGTTGAAAAGTCGCAGAGCCAACTATGAAGCACGCGACACCAGTCAACGCTACAGATGCTCCTGTGAACAGCAAGGCCTTTCCGGTATCATACATAGGTACGCCCTTGCCAATCTCATACGGGAGATTGTCCTTATCAAATGAGAATTCTTGCGCTTCATTTGATTGCACACTTGGTGCATATTGTGCAAATGTGCTCTGCTGAGAAACTGCGAAAAGAAAAACAGTAGCAATTATTAGAATCTTCTTTACCATTGTCACTCGAATATGTTTGTTGATATATGAATCTCTTCGTGGCGGATTGCACAAAGATACAGGATACTATAGACTTATTCAAGCTATCTTCTATGGTCTTTCGTGAGATGACCTCATCTCCGTCTGCAAAAACACAGGGAGTTTATTGCAATTGAAGCTGCTCAGCTTGTGGCTGCAAGGAAGGCCTGTCGGCGGTCTTCGGGGAATTTTTCTATTGCGTAGCGGAGCATAGTGCGAGGCATTGAGGCTGCTCGAGCCTGAAGCCAAGAGTCGAGGCGGTCCATGTCGTGCTTGCCTGCCTCTCGCAGCAGCCAGCCTACTGCTTTCTGAAGAAGGTCGTGAAGAGGCTTGGGGTCATCCAGGAATATCTGGGCAATATTGTAGCTGTCATCCAATTGTCCTGCACGCACAAAAGCCATGGTGCTGACCATTCCGATGCGTCTTTCCCATATTGACTCTCCATTGCGTGCCAGATGGTAGAGGATGGAGCGATCCTTGTCTATCAAATATCGGCCGAGCAGGGGATAGCAGCTCAAATCGACAAGGTCCCAGTTGTTGATGTACTTAGTGTGCGACAGATAGAATTGCACACACTGATCCTGGAGGGCCTTGTCCTTTTTTGCTTGGGCGAAAATTTCGACCAAAGTCAGCAGTGCCGCAAGACGGATTTCGTGATATTCGCTTGAAATGCACTGCTCAAGCTCATCAAAACCGACTTTCCTCCAGCACTCGCGAACGACAGCGCGGGTTACAGGGACCTTTATGCCCAAAAAGATGTCGCCTTCGCCATATTGCCCCGGACCACATTTGAAGAAACGCGACAGACCAGCGACCTCGGAAGGGTCTGACTTGGACATCATTAGAAGTTTGAGTTCAGATTCCATATCAAGTTGACCAATGCTTACATATAACACAGTGCAATCACGATTCCGAGCAGACTCCCGTTCATGACTTGCAGAGGGGTGTGACCGAGGAATTCTTTTAGCACCTCAAGCCTGTCCAGCTTGGACAGATTGTGCAGAGGGGAAGCGGATTTCAGGACTTCCAGTATCTCATTGATTGCATGGGCCTGTTTGCCGCTCTCGAAGCGTACGCTCATCGCATCGTGCATCACCACCAGGGCAAAGGCTGCGGCCAGAGCGAACTGGAAGGAATCGAATCCGTAACTGAGAGCCGTGCTGGTTGCCAATGCAGAAACGAAGGCCGAATGGCAGCTTGGCATTCCTCCGTCACCGAATAGACGTTTCCATTCGAAGCGTCTGTTTTCTATTGAGTGGATAATGAACTTCAATAATTGAGCGCTTGCCCAGGCTATTATTGAGCAAATCAGAATCTTATTGTTCAGTACCTCAGACAGTCTCATTTAAAACTATTTTAAATTATTCCTCGTCAGGTCTATATTATTTGTGCCGAATTTAGTTATCTTTGAGGCCACAAACAAATATTCATATGAGCATTATCTGGAAAAACCTCAGCGCCTTACTCTTGTCCTGCCTTTTTATCGGATGCGCATCTCAATCAGGCAATACCGTTGACACCAACTCCAAAAGTGAGGTCGTCAATGACGTTATCATGACCAGACGCAGCATACGCAGTTATAAGCAGGTACCCGTAAGCCGTGATACCCTGAAAAGTATACTTGATGCAGGAATCAATGCCCCAAGCGGACAGAACAAGCAGTCCTGGGAAATACGGGTGGCTGACAAGCCTGAAACAATGCAAAGCATTATGGATGCTATGGCATTGTCAAACCCCGATGTCATAAATCCCGGGTCGTGCTTCAGGGGGGCACCTGTGATGCTGTTCATTGCCAAGGATGATGGCTATCCTTTCTCTTCTATTGACTGCGGGCTTCTTTCGGAGAATATCATGCTGTCGGCTTGGAGTATGGGAGTCGGTTCCATCTGCCTTGGCAGCCCCATCAGCTTCATACAGAACAGCCCCGAGCTTCTCGAAATGCTTGGTTTCAGCGAGAACTACAGCTTGGCCATCTGCATAGGCCTGGGTTATCCTGATGAAAAGCCTGAGGCTAAGCCAAGGAATAAGGCCAAGTACACTTTCCTCGACTGAATCATCTGAGCTCGACGCCGGCAAATCCTATATTGCCGTGAAGGAAGATAATAGGCCTGTCCTGAGAGGGTTCAGGCTTGACTCTCCTTTTGTCGTTCACGCTCGCGAAACCGCAACTGATGGCATTCTTGACTACCGCATCCTCCGGAAGATATATGACAATGCCGCTGAATGCACTGTCAATGTCGATGAAGGCATCGCGCTCAATGACAGCGTTGCGCAGGTCGAGATTGACATTCCCGAAATGGACTCTCATCTCAGCACCTTCAAATATCTCGTCGGTGAAGCTGACATCCTGCTTGCCGAAATTGAGGGCAATGCTCTTGATTTGACGTCCTTCCTTGTTGATAGTCTCGATTTCAGCCTGATGGCTTTTCTCCCAGGATTTAAAGAAAAGAAGGTTCACACCTATGCCTATGGCTAATGCCGCCAGCCCAAGCTGCCAGAATTTGTCCCAGCTGATGATGCCGCGTGCGCCGAGTAGGAGCAATACGCCTATGCAGACGCCAACCACAGCACCGCCTTTGTCCTTGCCTGTGAGCAGATTGTAAAAGCAGGGGATTATAATGAATAGCGCCCACCATCCTTGTGTAGAGAAGCTGAATTCAATGATATCAAGGGTTAGAAGAGCCCAGATGACACCGACAGCAATCAGTGCCAATCCACATGTAGTTTTCAAAGTCTTGTTCATAAGATTAGTTATTTCTTCAGAAGGCAAAAATATAAAATATCTTCTGTTATTTTATCTTTTTTGGGGAATGGTCTTTATCTTTGCCGGAAATCAGTAGTTCTTAAACGAAAATGGAATATCTGTCAAAAGAACGTCACGGCCAATTGGTGGAGGAGTTGAATCGGCTCATCAGTGTAGAGTATCCTCGGATCAAGGATGAACTGTCCGAGGCGCGGGCTCAGGGAGACTTGAGTGAGAATTATGAGTATCGTGCCGCCAGAAGAGCCCAAGCCAAGATTATCAGCCGTATTCGCTTCCTGCAGAAGGTTCTTCAGTACTCGAGGATCATTGACACCGATGCATTGCCTAAGGACAGGATTTCCCTGCTCAGTCAGGTGGAGTTTACCAATCTGAGCAATGGCGCTAAAATGAGATTCACCTTGGTAAGTCCTCACGAGATGAATCTTCAGGAGGGCAAGATTTCCTGTAAGTCGCCAATCGGTATGGCTTTAATGGGCAAGAAGAAGGGGGATGTGGCTGAAGTGAGTGCGCCTTCCGGCCCTTTCAACATCAGAATAGACGATTTTCAATAGTGCCCCGGACGAGAGCTATTTCGCCACGAATTGTTTACAGTCTAGGTATGGGGTAGAATATGATGATGTGACGGATATGAACAATCCAACCAGAATCCCACTCCAAAACCTGTCATATCACTATAGACTTGTTTATTATAGACTTGGGACCGGAGCAAAGTATGTTGAAAAAACTTTTAATTAAAAATGGGTAAACTTAGACGCATATTATTTGTTGGATTTCTCGCACTGTCAATCGTTTTCGTAGTTTCCTGCGAGAAGCAGGGCCCTCAGTTTAATCACGAAACCTTCTCTTTTGACCCATCAGGGGGAGAAGCTATGATTATCGTCACCGGCCCCGGATCCCAATCAATTGACTTGAATGGCAACTTTTACGGAGAAACATGCAAGACCGTTGCCAGTGGAACCAACGCCAGTTTAGTTGAGATGGTATCCAATTCATGGCTGTCTGTATCTGACAACGGGTATAGTGATGGTCAACGGTCATTCAAGATAACCACTGCCCCAAACGATAGTCAGGAAACCCGTAAATCGATAGTCCTTTTCAATTCCGGCAATGCGACATACCGAGTGACGGTGTCACAGGAAAAGTAGACGTTTTTGTCTAAGGTTCTGTTTCCCTCCACGCTTCGCTGGCAATAGATTATGCTGGAGATTCTTTGTCTTGAAGAAACGTATTATTATGACAATGCTGGACAAACATATTATTGTCCTGCATTGTCTTTTACTGTAGATGAATTAAAATCTTTACGTATACACACTAGTATTCTGTAACATCTAAATGTTGTATAAAAGCAAATATTTTCGTAATTTTGTTGAGTCCAACTCAACACGATACGAATATGCCTATCCAGAAGTACGAGATAAGTTTGTCTGCGACCGAGCGCAAGCAACTTACCAAGATT
>JALEPJ010000019.1 GCA_022766385.1 Rikenellaceae bacterium | reverse complement strand
CCACAGCGATAATCGCAAATAATCTTCCAAGTTTCATGACTGTTTTAATTTGTTTCTGCCCTATAAATACAGAACTATGCAAAATGCGTCAAAAGAAATAACAAAAAATTGTATGGGAGACTGTGTCCTCCAGTCCGCTCCGTGCCTCCGCTCCCCTGCAGTCACAGACTCCCATCTTTCCATGCCCAGCCCCTCACAGGGGTGATAATCCGCCAGGGCTGCGTGGTGCCAGTGCAAGCGTCAGTGCTTCTAATCCGCAGCATAACATAATATGCCGAGATTGTGTATTAAATTCGCATTTGATCCAGGTACTTTGCGGTATCTGGATCTTTTTGTTAAATGTAGTACATTCGGGGATTTTGAATCAGTACACTGCGAGAATTTTAGTACATTTTCAGTACACTTTTGAGGGTCAGAAAAAGAAAAACCCCTCTCAGCATCGCTGAAAGGGGTTTTCTGAGGTGCCTAGCGGAATTGAACCGCTCTAACTGGTTTTGCAGACCAGTGCCTAACCTCCCGGCCCAAGCACCATTCGGGATTACAAAGGTAGTAATTTTTTCTTAAAACACAATAGCCACCATGCAAATTTCTACTCAACATACAACAGAAGGCCCTTCAGATACTCGCCTTCCGGATGATAGATGTTTACGGAGTGATCTGCCGGCTGATTCAATCTGTCAAGTATGCGTACTGAACGGCCAACAGAAGCGGCTGCAGAGAATACAGCCAAGGCAAACTGTTCCTTGTCAACAACCTGAGAACAGCTGTAGGTAAAGACAAGACCTCCCTTTGCCACTTTGGCTATTGCCGCAGCATTGAGCCTCTGATAAGCCCTGAGGGCATTCTTGAGCACTCCCCTATGTTTTGCAAATGCAGGTGGGTCAACAATAATCAGATCATATTTACCTTCCGGAGCATTCTTGATGAATTCAATTGCGTCAGCACAATAACTTGTGTGACGAGACTGATCGAAAGCGTTGAGAATTACATTCCTGTCAACCATCATCATTGCCTTCGCAGAGCTGTCAACAGAATCAACATGTTTTGCTCCGGCTGACAATGCGTAGATTGAGAAACCGCCGGTATAGCAGAAAAGGTTGAGCACATTGCGGCCGGGAGCATAACGTCCAACTAGCGCACGGTTTTCCCTCTGATCGAGGAAGAAACCGGTCTTCTGCCCCTCGGTCCAATTGACTATGAATTTGTGGCCGTTTTCCAGCACGGTTTGCTCATCATCTGAAAAACCATCCGATTTGTAAAGATATCCGTCAATGAGTTCGAGTCCTGCCTTGAAAGGCGCAGTTCCGGAACTTTTGTCATAAACAGCCTTCAGTCTGGAACCGTATATGGCCTTAAGTCCTTCCGTTATCTGTCTTTTTGCCCTGAACATGCCGACTGAATGGGCCTGCATAACGCAGACACCGTCATAATAATCCACAATAAGACCGGGGAGTCCATCGCCCTCGCCGTGTACCAATCTATAGCAATTGGTCATCGCAGAAACATCATCATTGCCATCAAGACCAACGGCACGACGGACCTGCAATGCCCGTTCCAGCATTTGCTCATAGAAGAGGGGATGAAGCGCTGAATCATCGAAACTGAGGACCCTGACTGCAATTGAGCCAATCTGGTAATGGCCATATGCAAGGAAACTGCCATCCGATGCATACACGCCCACGATATCACCCTCTGCAGGGTTGCCGGCCATTTGGGCTATTGCCCCGGAGAAAACCCATGGATGATAACGATGGAGGGATTCCTCGCGTCCCTTTTTCAAGTATATCTTTATCATTGTACCTTATTGTCAGTTTTTTTGTGTCTTGATCTTCTCCTATAATACGAAGGAGCTCTTCTTTTGCGTCTTTTCTTCTTTTTTGACGGTTCTGAAGATGATGCAGCATTTACCTTATTGCCTTCATTTTCAGCATTCTCAGTGGAATTCTCTTTCGGAGCCGGAGGAGCCGGCATCATCTGTTCAGGAGTAAGAGGATTCTTTTCCGAGCACAAAAGTTTCAGATACATCTCACGACAAATCCAAGCATCCGTGGCTGCATATTTCTGTTGAGACTCACTGAGCTCATCCGCTTCCCAATTGGAAAGCTGCTGGGTCTTCGAGATTTTGACGTCGAGAATGATAGCAGCCATTTTCTTAACGCTCTTATCCTTGATGCCATATTCCCAAACCATCTTCTGCAGGTCAATGAAACCGCTCGCCTCGAAAGGAGTATATTTCTGCAAGCCTCTCACATCATCCGCCGTTGCAGCACCAATTTTCTTGATGGAAGGATTCGAGAGTATTCTGCAGAGACTCGCGCTCATCCCCGTTTTCTTGATTCTGAAGAGAAAAGCCCTCTCCGGACCCGAGAGTTGAAGCAATGACACTCCATAATGAGGCTGTCCAGGAGAAAAACAAGGCCTGGATTCCGTATCGAAACCCAGAATCTTTTGACGGCGGAGGTAGGCGATTGCCTTGGTAAACTCCGGCCCTGTCGAATCAATCACAGTTATTTTCCCGGGGAAGGACTTCATTTCCTTCCTCTCAATTTCTTCAGGACTAATGCTTATCTGATACATTTACCCGTGTTTCTACCAGCTTAAATGCTTTTCCATCAGGAGAAGCGGCAGTCACAAATCCGTTTACTCTTGGATAAGCGACCTCGTGTGTAAATAAGTTGTTGTTTCTGAGGGCTTTGTAGCACTCCTCAGTAGACAGCTCCGAGGTATCGATAACCCTGCAGTCAGCTGCAATCAGTTTACGCATGCCTATAGATTCAGCATCACGTGCAACTGCCAGTTCCTCGAGAGAAGCCCTGAGTTCAGAAGAATAGACGTGAATGTCATCAACCAATATAGCATTGATACATCTGCTGCCTCCAGCTTGGGAATAAATCCTGAGCACATTGTCAAGAACGCTGTCTATAGTATCGCTATGAAATACTTTGCATTCGGCCCCACTGATACCCATTTCCTTGGATACCTCTTCAAAAATCTTCTTGTGTATAAGGTCAGAAGCAATAATCGAATCTGTAAGTACCGCTACACACAGTTCTTCACCCTCCTTCTCCAAAAGTGTCCTGAAAGCTTTTCTCGCCGGAAAAATGACCGGCAATTTTATACCTCTGCTCCTTAATAGAGTATCCACGTCAAAGGCCCCATAAGCAGACATATAGGGAGATGGGAAAAGCACAGCCTTCGAACTCTTCTTTTGGAGAGTGTTGTCCAAATCGTAAACACTTGAATAACACTTGCTGTCAAGAACAGCAAGCAGATTTCTGACCGTTACAGCCCTGAGAGAGTCAGTATCCCCAGATGCAACGAAAGAATGGTAATTGAAATTGGCCTCATCGAGCACCATATCAATAGTCTCACCCGCAAAATCTGGGAGCTGATCAGAGATTCTGCGCCCGTCCACATTGTCAAAATCATCACATCCGGCAAAGCGCATAGCCAAAGGATAAGACAGATTTGAAGGTCCGACGACAGCAATTGTACCGGAGACATTTCTTGCCTCTATGTTCTTGAGTATCAATGATTCTTCTGAAACCTTTTCAGCGAGGATATTCTCCACCAAGCCTATCGTGGGACGGCCTTTATGGGCCTTTTCACGGCAGGAAGTAAAAAGAACTGACAGCAATACTGCAGCCACTATGACGGAATAACGCCTCATAATCATCTTTTAAAAATGCAAATTTACACAAAAAAGACTTCATTACTGCATAATGGAACGTATCTTTTGCAGCAATATCGTACGGACATATTCTTCTTCCATGTAATGGGTGCCTTCATATGTGCTGTAGCTGTCTTCGGGGAAATTCTTCTTCCAGCTTCGCAGCGAGACAATACCGCTGCGCCTATAATGGTCCCGCGTACCAAAAAAAGCGCTGATATTGTCTTTGCGTTCCTGATTGTAGCATAGACTGCAGTACGGCTTCCAATGTGAAAGCAGGGCAGGACTAAAGGTCAATTCCTGTCTGTCGCCAGGTCTCGGATGATAAATCCTCCCAAGCAGTGCAGGGACACCGGGGCACAGGGCTACAGCACTTGCGAAGGACAATACCCTCGGAGCATTGAGAGCAGGAGAAACCAGCACAAGCGGAATATCAGGATAGCTATGATGAAGTACCAGTGTATGGACAGCACCTAGAGATTCTCCGACCAAGATGCAAGGCTGTAACTCTTCAATCCAGCTTTTCAACTGAAGCTGAGCCTGATCCGGGTCAAATGAATAGGTCTTTACAACCAGGTCAGGATAATATTCTTTAAGTATGGAAGGGATGCGACTGTCTGCTCCCCCTCCCATACCGTGTATGTACAATAGCGGAATCCTGCTCATACAAGGGCCGATACCACATTTACGGCAATATAAGAAACGAAAATCAAAGCCACAGCAAGCGACCAGTTGAGTCCGGTCAATGCCACCAGAGCCACTATAACTGCAGAGCAGACAATAAAGCAGATTCTCTGAATGCGGGTACGGCGGTCTGTGCTCTTGCCTTTTCCAAATTTGAATGCGAACATAGGAAGCTCGCAGACCAGAAGGGCGCTCAGTATCAGCGACAATAGCGGAAGCAGCCAATTATTGGCACACATTGACGCAATTGCAGAATCGGTATCAGCGGCAATGGCATAGGCCAATGAGCCACAAATCATAGCGCAAGCAGGAGTCGGAAGGCCGATAAAACTGTCGTGCTGCCTTGAGTCAACATTGAACTTCGCCAGCCTCAAAGCTGAGAATACTGCGATTAGCAAAGGAGTCCAAGAGTAGAAACTCTCACCATTAAGCGAGATCATAGTCTGATGGAGCATCAATGCCGGCAGGAGTCCGAAACTGACAGCATCACACAGAGAATCCAATTCCTTGCCAATATCAGAATATGCGCCAAGTGCCCTGGCGGCCAAGCCGTCAGCAAAATCAAAAACAGCAGCGGCTATCATCAAAGGAAACGCAAGTGCCAGATTTCCTCTCATAGTAAAAATCACCCCCACGGCACCGCAGAGCAGATTCATGGAGGTGATAGTATTGGGAATGTACTTTTTCAAGTTCATTGATTAGATACCAAGTTTCTTTCTGATGTCTTTTGGAACAGCATTCTTATGAACCATAATGTCCATACTCTTTCCGGCAACGAAATTCTCAGATACATACCAGATTCCGTCATACTTGCCGGTCACGCCCCAAGAATTCTTAACCATATAGAACTTGTTACCGTACTGGTCCTTGGCAATGCCGTAAATATGCATTCCGTGGTCGTCTGTTGTGGTTTTGTTGTCGAAACCCTGCTGGCGGTACTCCTGAGTAGGAACAATCTCCTTCGGAGCTTCAGCGACTGGAGCAGCTGAGCTTTCTGTGCCCACCCAACGCGCCTGATCAGAGCCAGGAGCAGCAGCTGCACTAACGTCAGGAAGGGTGCCTATGCCGTTTCTTGAGAAGCCCGACTCGCTTACATCAGAGCCCCAAGCAGCTGTATATCCATTCATAATGGCATTGTCGAGGACTTTCATAAACTCTTCAATTGGAAGATTGTAGACCTCGTCCCATCTCCAGTTATCAGCAACCTCAAGCGGGAACTTGGTATAGAAAGGATGATGAGTGAAAGATGAGAGAGTCACATAGTCATCCGGATTGAATTTGAGAGCATCACGGTATGATTCAGGTGTATACTCCACTCCGTCAACTGTGAACTTCTCAGGATACTCTCCGAGATACTCTGCAAGTATAGCATCGAAACCTCTCTTCCAAGCGGAGGTGAGAGTTCTGTTAGGAACCTTCACGACAGCATCCATATATCCCTTGAGAACAGCATCAAGCTCATTCTGTGCAGGAAGCTCGGTACCGTAATTCATACCTGTCATTTCACAATTAGGAACCATACCATAGTCCCTGATTATATGGAGGACATCATCAGCCTCGCTGCCGGCACTGAAACCGAGTCTGCCATCGACTCTTACATACTTATCAGCCCTGTCTGAGTATGAATGGCTGACAACGAAGAACTCTGAAAGGTCAGGATACTTAGCCTCATCCTTGATACCGTTGATACGGATAATTTCAGACTCAACGAAACTGATTGTGGAGAATGCCCAGCAGGTACCGCTGGAAGCCTGGTTCTTGATAGATGTGATAGGATTCTCCTTAACTGTAGTAAATGTGTACTCCGGTGCCTTTGCGGTCTGTGCGAAAGCTGCTATTGCAGCAGAAAGGCATACGACTACTGTAAAAAATCTCTTCATATTAGATAGTATTTGGATTAATCGAATTTTCACAAATTTAATCAATTATTTTTATAATTGCATTAGAAAAGAAACAGAAATGGCTAAAGCTGGAAAAAGCAAAATAGCAGGAACGAGAAAGGTCAGGAAGAAGAAAGGAGGCAAGAGGAAAAAAGTCCTTTCTAATTGGAGTGTTATCACAATTGCAGCAGTCCTGCTATTGCTGCTGATAGTGCTTCCCGTGCTCAAGCATCGCGGAGGCAAATATGACGGCGAGCCATTGCCCGAAATCAGTTTCAGCGCTCTCGGCATCGACATCTCGCACAATAACAAGGGACCTATTGTTTGGGACTCGCTATATGTTCTGACTGACAGGCAAGGACATATGCACAAATCGATGGAGGACGCGCGCAATGTTTATCCTATCAAATTCGTCTTCATCAAGGCAAGCGAGGGTGCGGGAATGAAGGATCCGATGTTCAAGCAGAACTGGGAGGCTGCTGGAGAGCGCAATATTCAAAGAGGCGCATATCACTTCTTCCGAAGCTCGAAGGACGGAGAATTACAGGCACGAAACTTCATAAACACCGTAGGTGAATTGCGCCATATTGACCTTCCTCCGGTACTTGACATTGAGACCATTCATTTGGGATGCTCGCGTAAACTACTTAACCAAAGGGCATTGCAATGGCTCGAGTGCGTCAGCAAGGCATACGGGCGAAAAGCGATAGTCTACAGTTCGGAGTCCTTTATCCGGGATATGCTGGACAAGGAAATCACCGACAACTATCCCCTATGGATAGCTCATTACGGCGTCGCCTCTCCAGGCTCCGAACAATGGGATTATTGGCAATTCACGGACAGAGCCTGTGTTTTCGGCGTGCCGGAGCCTGTTGACCTCAGTTTAAGAAGATAATTCCTTTATCATCTCGCGAGCCACTGCTGCCGAGGCTCCCGACTGGCCTAAAAGCCTCCTGATTTCCTTGTAATCGGATTGCATACGGGCGCGATAGTCTTCGTCGCTTCTGAGCCGCTTGACCTCTTCAAGCAAGGAAGGAAGATTGAAATCCTCCTGAATCAGTTCCTTGAAAGCCTGATGGCCAATGATAAGATTGCCCAGGCTGATGAAACTGATGCGTTTCTGCACTTTCAATATTCGTTTTGCTACCCACATCGTTGCGCGGGAGGTACTCCAGCAGACAACCTGGGGCGTTCCGATCAAAGCGCACTCAAGAGAGGCCGTTCCTGAATTGACAACGGCTGCTTCAGCATACTTGAGTATATCATAGGTCCTGTCAAATACCAATTCGACATTCTTCCTTCCAGCGATAAAGCCTTCATAGTCTTCCTTTGAACGGGCAGGAGCGCCGGCTACAATGAGCTTGCAGTCCAGCTTGTCCGCCAGTTCCATACAGACAGGCATCATACGGGATATTTCCGCCTTACGCGAGCCGGCAAGTACTGCAATGTACGGAACTTCGGAAGGCTTGCTGTACTCGTGATTGTCCACAGCATCCAGAAGAGGATTGCCAGCATAGACGAAAGGAAGTCCCTTTTCGGAAAAATACGGAACTTCGAAAGGAAAGATGATGAAAAGTTTGTCCACATACTTCTTCAACTTCCTGTTCCGCCCCTCTCTTGAAGCCCAAACCTTTGGGGCAATATAATAGAAGACCTTGAATCCGGCCTTATGGGCAAATTCTGCAATTCTGAAATTGAAGCCGGGATAATCAATGAGTATCACCACATCCGGTTTCCACTCAAGTATATCTTTCTTGCATGCCCTCAGGTTCGAATAAAGAGTGGATGCTTTTTTCAGCACTTCCCAGGCTCCCATCACTGCTCCTTCACGGTAATGGTGCACAAGAAAGCCTCCTACAGCAGCCATAAGGTCTCCTCCCCAGAAACGGAACTGTGCATCCCTGTCTTCGGAGACAATACCTTTCATTAGATTGGAGCCGTGCAAGTCTCCGGAAGCCTCTCCCGCGATGATGTAATATTTCATAAACTGTAATCACACTCAATGCCCGCCTCCTTGAGATAAGGAATGCGGGAATAATCTGTATTGTCAAAGTTATGTTCGACAATGGAAATATATCCAGCCCTGACGAGATGATGGTCCGCATCAGCATCAGTCGATTCATCGACAAAATTGCCCACCATCATATAGACGGACTCACCTGCCTCAGTCTCGACCTCAGTGCTTTTCAAACCGTAGTGGCTATGATCCATCCCGAATTTGCTAAAGAATTCCGGATTCCAGTCAGTGAATTCCTTTTCCCAGTGCCCCCTTCCCATATGGCCTACCCTCACGCCCTTGATTTTGTCAATGGCAATATTGGGAAAGTTGACATTGAAATAGGACCCTTTCTTCATTTGAGGAAGGGCAATGATTCTTTTCAGGATATTTGGGAATAGTTTCTCAACAGCGGAGAAATCGGAATCCATCTTCATTGAATCCAAAGAAACTCCCACTGCAGGGACTCCATTGATGGCAGCTTCCTGCGCTGCTCCAAGAGTTCCTGAATAGCAAGCTGCGGTGGCGGCATTGGAGCCGTGATTTATGCCACTCAACACCAGATCGGGTTTTCCGTCCGTAAAAATATTGTCAATGCCGAATTTTACGCAACTGGCAGGAGTGCCGTCCAGATAAATCCATCGTACCCCATTTTCATCAAGCCCCAGTTCCTTTACAGCTATCGGTTTAAAACCCATTGATACGGCCATTGCCATACCGGACTGATGATATTTCGGAGCAATGACGGTCACTTCCCCGAGGCTTGAGACAGCTCTGACAAGCACTTTGATGCCCTCGGCGGTATAACCGTCATCATTAGTAACAAGTATCTTCATATAACAAAACGATTTACCGCACAAAGTTATTAAATATTAAAAAAATAATGCGTAAATTTGCGTGGATTCAGAGAAAGAATCTTTAGAAAGAATTATTGTTCAACAACATAAATTTTTAGGAAACACAATGGTAAAAGTAGCTATTAACGGTTTTGGCCGTATCGGTCGTCTGGCTTTCCGTCAGATGTTTGAGGCAGAAGGTTATGAGGTAGTTGCAATCAACGACCTTACATCTCCAAAAATGCTTGCACACCTTCTCAAGTATGACACAGCTCAGGGAGGTTTCTGCGGTAAGCTTGGTGAGAACAAGCACACTGTAGAGGCAACTGATAACTCTATCATCGTTGACGGTAAGGAGATCACTATCTACGCAAAGCCAAACGCAGCTGAACTCCCTTGGGGTGAGCTCGGTGTTGACGTAGTTCTCGAGTGCACAGGTTTCTACACATCTAAGGAGAAGGCATCTGCACACATCACTGCCGGCGCCAAGAAGGTTGTCATCTCTGCTCCTGCAGGAAACGACCTCCCTACCATCGTTTACAATGTAAACCACAACACCCTTACCGCTGCTGACACAGTTATCTCTGCTGCATCTTGCACCACCAACTGTCTCGCACCTATGGCTGCTGCTCTTCACGCATACGCACCTATCCAGTCAGGTATCATGTCTACCATCCACGCTTACACCGGCGACCAGATGATTCTCGACGGTCCTCAGAGAAAGGGTGACCTCCGCCGTTCACGTGCAGGTGCTCAGAACATCGTTCCTAACTCAACAGGCGCAGCAAAGGCTATCGGTCTCGTAATCCCTGAGCTCAACGGTAAGCTCATCGGTTCTGCACAGCGCGTACCTACCCCTACAGGTTCAACCACTATCCTCGTTGCTGTAGTTAAGGGTAAGGACATCACCAAGGAGGGCATCAACGCTGCTATGAAGGCTGCACAGACCGAGTCATTCGGTTACACTGAGGAGCAGATCGTTTCTTCAGACGTTATCGGTATGAAGTACGGTTCACTCTTCGATGCAACTCAGACTATGGTTGCTAAGATTGACGATGACACCTATCAGGTACAGGTTGTTTCTTGGTACGACAACGAGAACTCTTACACTTCTCAGATGGTTCGTACTATCAAGCATCTCGCACAGCTTTAATAGCCTGATCGAAATCTTATCAGGAGGATGGCCAGTTTGGCCATCCTCTTTTTTTGTCTTTTGTGTGAAGTAAGGTACTCGTGGGAGCGAAAGCTGGTACAAGCCTATCTCTCTTGAATATCTTCCATATTGCAGACTGTCACAAAGAACAGAAGAAGGAAACCAGAAAAGGCACGCTGAAATCCGTCAGAACTCCGCAAATCAGAGTAGCAGGAATAATCTCAGGCCCACAGCTCCTGGTGATTCCAGGCAAGCAAACATCCATAGAGGTGGCACCTGCTGCGGCAACAGCTGCATACGGACCCAGCCTCTTCGCAAGAAAAGGAGTGAATATCAAAGCAATAAGTTCCCTGAAGATATTGGAGAGCAATGCCATTGTCCCCAAGGAAGTAGCCATTGCTATACCATATGAGGACTCCTTGAGACCGGCAATCATTACGGATGAAAGTGAATAATATCCGAGGCCACTACCTACAGCAAGGCAGTCCCACAGGCCCCAATCCCTGATTGCAAGGCTCATGAACGCACAGAAAAGCAGTGTAAAAGCTATCGACAGCAAAGGCAGAAGAAGTATTGAAATCTTGATTCCCTTTAGCATTGCCCCAAGCCCGGGTTTCAATCCGATTCCGAGTCCGACGCTGATCAGCAGAATGTATAGCAATAGCATTGCGAGGTCGAGCTTCAAGGCCAAAAGCGGCGCTGCAATGCCGCTTACGCCAGAAATGACTCCCAAAAACAGTGCGACAAGAGAGCTAAACGTACCAAAACCGAAGGAACGCTTTTTATTATCTGTACCAGATTCTACAGCTTTCAATGAAAAGTCCCTATGGTAGCGATAAAGCAGCCAAGCAGAAAAGGCACTGCCAACCGTGCCGGCCAGTGCAAGAAGAAGCGCATCTAAACCTAAGGAAGCAATATTGGACAGGACATCCTCATTGCTACCGGTCTGCGCACCAAGAAAGAATAGCAGCAGATATATGGCAATAGTGGTACTGATATCCGTCAGCCTGCGCAACACAGGAAATGCGGACATCCTGGAAAGTAGATATCCAATTGCAATAGACGCAGTAAAACTGAGGATGAGCTCTATCATTCAGCTGATAAACCTAAGTTCGCAACGTTAATATTGCCTTTCGCCAAAGATGGAGGTACCAACTCTGACCATAGTAGAGCCATGCTGGACAGCCAGATTCCAATCATCCGACATACCGATTGACAATTGATTGAAGGAGTCAAGTTCAGGGAAAAGATCAACCAGATAGGCCATAAAGGAGTCTATGCGGGAGAAATCGGCAGAAATCAGGTCTCTGTCATCGGTATGAGTAGCCATACCCATCAAACCACAAAAACGGACATTCCTATACTTTTCAGCATTGAAAAGAATGTCCAGAACTTCCTCTTCTTTAAAACCCTGCTTGGTATGTTCAGCACCAAGATGGATTTCAAGCAGGACATTGATGATTCTGTCATTGACCCTGCCCCATTTATCGATTTCCTGGAGCAGATGGAGGGAATCCACGGACTGGACAAGATTTGCATAAGGCAGAACCATCTTCAGTTTATTGGTTTGAAGATGTCCTATGAAATGCCATTCTATTGCTTCCCTATTCCCTTCTGCTATCCAGGGCGAGAGTTCCTTGACCTTCTTCTCAAACTCTTGCGGACGGTTTTCGCCAAAAACTCTTTGACCGGCTTCATAAGCCTCTTTTATGGCTTCTACCGGATGGTATTTGGAAACTGCCACCAGGGTGACTCCTGATGGCAGTTCCTTTCTTATTTTGTCAATATTGTCCTTTATCATAAAAAGTTAGCGCCTCTTATTCTGCCGCTCACGAATTTGCTGTTGTTGCATTTTCTGAGCCGCTTCAAGTCTCTGTTCCCACTTGCTCTTTGGGGCAGGCTTGTTCTCAGCTGCCTTAACCTTGGCTATTATCTCCTCAGGATGCACGAAGAACTTCTTGATAACGAAAGTCTCAATCATTGCAATAAGGTTTGAAAGCAAGTAATAGTAACTGAGACCAGCTGACAGATTATTACAGATGAAGTACATCATTATCGGCATCATATAAAGGCTCATAAATCTCATACTTGAAGCAGTAGGGTCATCAGAAGCTGTCTGATTGGCCATAGTGAACTTCGAGTAAAAGAACATTGAGACTGCCATAAGGAGGGCAAAAAGCGAAATATGGTCTCCCAAGAGAGGTATTCTGGTGCCGAAATCTATAATAGAGTCGTATGCACTGAGGTCATCAGCCCAAAGGAAATGCTGCTGGCGAAGCTCGATAGATGCAGGGAAGAAGCGGAACATGGCCCAAAGTATTGGGAACTGGAGGAGCATAGGAAGACATCCTCCCATAGGACTGATTCCGGCCTTCTTGTACAAGGCCATAGTCGCCTGCTGTTTCTTAAGCTGCTCTTCTTGGCTCTGTCCCGTATACTTCGCGTTGATCTTTTCAATAAAAGGCTTGAGAGCCGCCATCTTCGCAGATGAAGAGTATGACTTGTAAGCGAAAGGTAGAACAACGAGCTTGATGAAGATGGTCATCAGAAGGATGATGATACCGAAATTGCCGATGAACCTGTGCAGGAAGTTGAAAAGTGGAATGATTACGAACTTGGTAATCCAAGCAACCAGTGAACCGCCCAGAGGCACAATCTTCTCGTAATGCTGGTCATATGACTTCAAAGTATTGAAGTGATTAGGGCCAATATAGAATTCAAACGGGATTGTAACACTCTTCTCATGGGTGAAATCGCATCTCATCTTGGCCTCGCAGGTCATCAGATTGTGATTCTCATCATTCTCGCCAAGGAAATTTATGGCAAGGTCTCCAGATGCGAACTCCTGAGGTGCACGCATTATTACTGAGAAGAATTGCTGCTGGAACGCGAACCACGAAAGCTTCGAATCAACACGCTTGTTTCCGTTCCTGCCACGACCCAACTCTTCAGGCTTCTTGTCACCCTGATAATAGAAATCAAGCTTTGAATACTGGGACTCATTCTTATATCCCTTCTCAAGTCTTGGAACAGTAATACTGAAGTCGAGGTCGAATGAAGAAACGTTTCTTGGAATGACACCCTGCATTCCAACGAAAGAGAGAAGATTATCCACTTTGTACTCGTCCTCATGAAGCAGATATTTCTGCTCAATGTAGCCTCCATTAGAGAATGGAAGACGCATGACAATGCAGGAATCGTTATGTTCTACAAGATTGAATACGAAATCAGAAGTGCTGATGTATTCGCCTGTATAAACATTGACGGAATACCTGCTGTTACCCTCTTTGAAAAGAAAGAGATCTTCATCATCGTACGTTCTGTACCCCTTTACCTCCGCACTTACAGGCTGAGCGCCTTTAGTGGAAATAGAAAGAGCAATTTTCTCATTCTGAATGGTATAAACTGCAGCTTCCGCTTTGTGCGAAAGCTCCAGCAATGAATCCTTGTAAATGGCCGAGGCTGCTACTACAACAGCTGAACTGTCAACGGGATGCTCGAGAGCATAAATGGAATCCTGAGCTGCCTGGGCGAGCTGTTCCGCTCTGGCAATCGAGTCCAATTGATACTGAACCTCAGCCTGTTTCTGAAACTGTCTTGACTGGTAAAAGGTAAAGCCGAAAAGGATTAACCCCATCAGGACGATACCAATTATAGAATTTTTATCCATACAAATTAATCCTTATCCGCCTCCTCTGCCTTTCTGATTTCAGCTTCAAGTTGCTTAAGCTCCAACTTCGCATTGGCAATTCTCTCTCTCATCTGAGCAATAAGAGCCTCTGCATTCTTAGATGCAGCAAAAAAGCCGATATTGTTCTCATAAGTGTCAATGTCCTGCTGCAGGGTGTTATACTTCTGAATGAGGATTTCTTTCTCACTTCTCGGAGCCCTGGACTGGCGGTTGCCACCCCTCTGAGGTCTGCTGCCGAAATCCGGGAACTTAGCCTGCATAGCTTCCTTATATGTCTGGGCAATCTTGTCCTTCTCCTTGAATGGAACAAATCCTATTGCCTGCCATCTGGCAGCGAAATCCTGCATAGCTGCAGCATCGTCAGTCCCGTTTTCGTATGCCTGAATCTCTTCAATAAGCTTGCGCTTCGCCTTGAGGTTTCCGTAGAAATCATTTTCAGGTTTTGCCTGCTTGTCACGCTCGGCGAAGAACTCATCGCAAGCCGCACGGAATCTCTTCCACAACTGCTCGCTCTTCTTGCGAGGCACAGCTCCTATTTCCTTCCACTGCTTCTGGAGGTTAATGAACTGGTCAGTAGCCTTCTTCCATTCGGTGCTGTTCTTGAGGACTTCTGCCTGCTCAATAATAGCTAGCTTTTTCTCGAGATTATCGTTCATATTCTCCTTGTACTGCGAGTAGAACACGCGCTTCTTTTCGAAGAACTTGTCACACGCGGCACGGAAACGATCATAAATCTTCTGATTGTCCTTCTTTGAAGCGAAGCCTATTCCTTTCCATTGCTTCTGAATGTCCTCGATATCCTTAGAGAGAGCATTCCACTCATTGGAAGACTTGACTTCCTTGTCAGCAATAGCCTCTACAAGTTCGCAAAGCTTGGTTTTCGCTTCCAGATTCTCTGCCTGCTTGGCCTTCTGCTCCTCAAAGAATGCCTGATACTTCTTGTTAACTACTGAAGTCGCGGCCTTGAAGCGGTTCCAAATATCTTCACGGTACTCCTTGGCAACAGGTCCGAAGTCCTTCCACTGTTCGTGCAATTTCTGAAGTTCACGGAATGCCTCCACTATATTGTCGTTTTCAGATAGTTTCTCGGCAAGATCACACAGCCCCTGCTTGGCCTCAAGATTCTTCTTGAAATCAAGATCGCGGAGGTCGCGGTTGATTTTGACCATATCATAGAACTTCTCTACGTAGTACTGGTAGCTATCGTTTATATTCCTGTAGTTCTGCGCTGGAACAGAACCAATAGACCTCCACTTGTTCTGAATCTCACGGAATTCAGGGAAAGTAGCGCTGACATCCTCCTGTTTCTCAACAAGGGCCTTGAGTTCCTCAATAACAGCCTCCTTGGCTGCAAGGTTGTCTGCTCTTTCCTTCTCAAGCTGCTGATTGAACTCAGCACGCTCTTTCTTGTAATCGTTGTACAATGACTTGAAACCATTCTCAAGAGCCTCGAAAGGATTCTCAACCTTTCCCTCCTCCACTGAAACATCTGCGGCTTCTTCTTTTTCAATTTCCGAAGCTGAAGGCTCCTCAACAGGCGCAAGTCCGGCATCAGCCTTCTCCTTGGACAACCTCTTGTAGAATGCAGACTTTATGGCCTCGGCCTCCTTGGACCTCTTCACCCTCTCAAGTCCGCTTCCAAGCCTTTGGAATAGTTCAGAAAGTTCGGCCAGGGTCTTATCCGCAAGATTTACCTGTTCAACTTCTTCAGTTTCATTGTTCTCAAGTACATCTGAAGTGATCTTCTCCTCTTCAGGAATATTAACTTCGCTCATAATAAAAGAGTTTCTATGATTGATAAATAGTATACAAGCAACAAATTTATCATTTTTTAAGTAAAAAAACTATTTTTGCATAAACAATCACTCAAATCAGAACAATACAGATGCGAATAGACATACTCACAGTGGTCCCTGAACTCCTGGAAAGCCCTTTGGACCATTCCATTGTAGGCAGGGCGAGAAAAAAAGGCCTTGTTGAGATATACGTCCACAATCTCAGGAAATACGGAATCGGACCAAGGAAGAACGTTGATGACTATAGTTACGGCGGGGATGCGGGTATGGTTATGATGGTTGAGCCGGTTTTCAAAATGATTGAGGAACTCAGCGCAGAACGTCATTACGACGAAGTGATATATATGTCACCGGACGGGGAGATTCTGAACCAAGGCATAGCGAACGAACTGTCTCTTAAAGAGAATATCATCTTACTCTGCGGTCATTACAAAGGTGTGGACCACCGCATACGCGAGCACCTTGTTACCAGAGAAATATCGGTCGGAGACTATGTGGTGAGTGGAGGTGAGATTCCTGCAGCCCTGCTGGCAGACAGCATAGTCAGACTCATACCCGGGGCCCTTACAGATGAGACCTCAGCTCTCAGTGATTCCTTCCAGGATGACCTTCTGTCACCTCCTATCTATACAAGGCCGGCTGAATTCAACGGATGGAAGGTTCCTGACGTACTCCTCAGCGGAAATCCCAAGCTGATCCGAGCATGGCAGGACGAGCAGGCAATACAGAGAACAAAGCTTCTTAGACCGGAACTTTTTAAGAAAAACGAAAAATAAGTTGATTTTTCTTCATTTTTTTTGAAAAAACTTTGCTTGTTTCCAAAGATTGATTAACTTTGCAACGGTTTACTAAAACGATAAAATAAATCGTTCAATAAACCAAGGCGAAAATGAACAACACTCTACTCTCACTTTTGTGGGAGATTCTAACCAACAATAATTAACCTTCTTTAAGGTAAGACACTACTAACTAACCAATAAATCCCGCTGTGAAGCGGGATTTATTACTTTATAACTACCTGTTCCAGAAATGGTTGACTGGTCCGTGGCCGTGACCTATAGAATAGTCTGCCCCGCTCTCTATCGCACGGGCGATATAGTTTTTTGCCTCCCTGGCAGCATCATCCAGACTAAAGCCCTGTGCCAGATAAGAAGCGAAAGCGGAAGATAAAGTACAGCCTGTGCCGTGAGTATTGACCGAATGCACCCTTATGGATTCAAGTTCCAACAGATGGCCATCCTCGGCATTGTAGAAATAATCTACAAGTTTCTCATCCTTCAGATGACCTGCTTTCATTAGCACAGAGACCTTACGATTGCCGCGTGCAGAAACTGCTTCAGACAGTCTTCTAGCGACTTCTGGCAAATCATCCTGTGAGCTAATTTTCATTCCGGTCAATATTTCTGCCTCTGGAATGTTAGGGGTAAGCACCCTTGCAATTGGCGCCAATTCTTCAGAGAGAACCTTTACAGCGGGTTCATCTATCAACCTGTCACCCGAAGTAGCGACCATAACCGGATCCAGGACTATATTGTCTATCCCGTGCTTAAGGAGGGCATCACGCACGGCCAGCACCACTTCAACTGAACTGAGCATGCCGATTTTTACTGCATCGACACCAATGTCGTCAATCACGGCATCAATCTGTCCAACTATAGTCTCAACTGGCACCAAGTGAACCCCGCTGACGCCGACGGTATTCTGAACCGTGATGGCTGTAATGGCTGAAGCGGCATATGAGCCTGTGGCCGAAATGGACTTGATATCAGCCTGAATCCCGGCACCGCCACCTGAATCACTTCCCGCTATGGTAAGAACTCTTGGATATGTCTTCATAAGTTATACTGTTAAAAATGTCTGAATCCCATAAAATTTTCATTTCTTCCAATCCACCGTATTCCATCTCCGGAAACTACCCTACCGATAGGATAGGACAGGACCGGCAAGCCTTCGGAATATGCTTCAGGGCTTACGGTAAAAAGCAATTCGTAATCCTCCCCGCCGTTCAGAGCGAGTTTAACCGGATCCCAACAGTATTTTTGGCAAGCCTCTTTCAGCTCATCCGACAGAGGAAGGCTGGCTGTATCCACTTCCGCAGCTTTGTGCGACTCATCAAGTATGTGCCTCAGATCGGAGCCGATGCCGTCTGAAATATCCATCATCGCGTGCACTCCCGGCAGCTTTGACAATGCAATGCCCTCCCCGACTCTCGGAACCGGCCGATAGTGGCGCCTTACGAGCTCGCTTTCAAGTTCACCACGCTCAAGGCCCTTGAGGATGACCTGCAATCCAGCTGCCGAATCACCCAAACAGCCGCTTACGCAGATGATATCCCCCTCCTGTGCCGCGGAACGCTTGCGGGAAAGTCCCGAAGGACAATTGCCAAGAACACTGACGCTGATACAGAGTCGGTCCAGTGAAGAAGTGGTATCCCCTCCGAGCAGAGGACAGTCGAAGCGGTCGGACAAGTCCTTGTAGCCGCGCAGGAACTCCTTCAGGAAGGTGTCACTCAATTTCTTAGGCAATGCAAAAGAGAGGAAGGACGCGACCGGTATTCCGCCCATTCCGGCGATGTCACTGATATTTACGGCTGCCGACTTCCAGCCCAAACTATAAGGATCGACATCGTCAATGAGGAAATGCACTCCTTCCATCAGCATATCGGTCGTAAGCAGTGTTTCAAGACCGTCACACTGAGGTATTACTGCGCAATCATCGCCGATTCCCAAGAATCCTTCAGGGACCTTGTACTGATTCCTGATGCAGTCAATCAGAGCAAATTCACCTAAATCCATTGCGAAAGGCAGTTCATATATGAATAATCGGCTTCATCACCACGGTAGCCGTAATCCCAGAAAGCATACTCATAAAGAGCACCCTTAAGATATGCCTCTGTCATACGGGAACGAGTCTGTTCATCTACGGACAAAGCCCATTTATCAAGCATTGCGACGACTTCTTCAGTGCTACGTGTGAACTCCTCATTTCCATACTCTTCTATCCACTCACGGTAAGGATTACCCTCAAGTTCAGCGATGCCGAGTATGTACAAACCGACACGATTGTAAATCCACATACATGGCAACATTGCCGCCAGGCCTATTTCGCGCGAAGCAGTTTCTATGGCGTTTCGGGTGTGGGCATTGTATTCTCTGGTGACAGGCGAAGCCTCAACGGCCGTATCGACATTGAAACGCTCGATGAGCATTGCATGCATAATTTTCTCACTTTCAATGCCGCTGTCAGCATAGGCAACAAAAAGGTCGTGATCCTCTTTGGTGTTCATTATGTCGGCAAGCTCGTACATCTGACGTCCGTAGTTGCCTATATACACTTCATCCTGAGCCAGATAGCGCGAAAACTTGGAAGCAGGAAGAGTACCTGCTGCAAGTTCCTTGATGAATGGCAGTCCAAGTATGGATTCATAAATCTTCGAAGACCGCTCCCACACTTGAGCACTCCAGCTCATACTCCTCTCCCTTATGCCTCTGTCAATCTCAGTATTAAGCTTCGCAGAAACTTCGCACGGTGAATCAGCACTCATAATTGCGCTTACCACAGCCACACCATCAGCGCCAATACGAATAACATCTGCGACTGTTTGCAGGTTCATTCCGCCTATTCCTACAGTCGGGTGCTTGGACAATGACACAGCCTCCCTCAAGCCGTCCAAGCCGAAAGCGGCAGCTGTATCTGTCTTGGTCGAGGTCAAATATACAGGAGATATTCCTACGTAATCCACATCCAGTTCGTTGGCCTTTGCGATATCCTCCAGATTCTCGACAGACAGCCCGATTATCTTGTCCGGTCCAAGCAGTTTTCTGGCAATGGGATAAGGCATGTCCGACTGTCCTATATGGACTCCGTCAGCATCCACCGCGAGAGCAACATCGACACGGTCATTGATAATGAGCGGAATTCCCAAAGGCTTGAGCAATGATTTGAGTTCCAGGCCCAGCTTGATGAAGTCTTTGGTATCAATATCCTTCTCACGAAGCTGAACCATGGTCACTCCACCCTTGACAGCCTCTTCCACCACCCAAGAAACATCTCGTCCAAGAGCCAGAGGTCTGTCAGTCACAAGATATAGCTTCAAAGAAGCAGGATCAAATCTTCCGGGCATATTATTGTCTTATCAACTTAGCATTGGCCTCAGCATCGAAATTGCTCAAAGCATCAATGAATTCGACGCCCATCGAACCGGCACCCTTACATTTTGCTGCGGCAATGTCGCCGGCAACTCCCATCACGGCCATTGCGTGAAGTGCAGCCTCGAATGGAGAGCGGCTCACAGCAGCGAATGCGCCAGTAAGAGCAGACGCAGTGCAGCCCATCGCTGTAACCTTGCTCATAATCGGATGACCGTTGCAAATAGTCTCCACTCTATAGCCATCTGTTATGTAATCGGTTGCACCACTGATTGAGACTACTGAACCGGTGATGGCAGCAAGAGCCTTAGCTCCATCAAGAGCATCGGAACTGGAATTGTTCGAATCCACTCCCTTTGATACAATGCTCGAGCCTGCGAGTACCATTATCTCAGATGCATTGCCACGAATTACTGTCGGATGCCATTCCTTGATGAGCTCGAGAGCAGTCTCGGTACGGAGGCGGCTCGCACCTGCACCTACGGGGTCGAGCACCCACGGCTTGCCATACTTGACAGCAGCCTCGGCAGCGGCTTTCATTCCTTCGATTTCGTGTCTGTCAAGGCAACCGATATTGATTACAAGGGCGTTGGAAATCCTGACTATTTCATCCATCTCCTCGGGGGCAAAGGACATAAGCGGTGATGCTCCTATGGCGAGCAATGCATTTGCATTGATTTCCATTGCCACATAATTGGTGATGCAATGTGTGAGCGGCGACTGCTTTCTGACATTGGCGCAGTCGATTTTGAATTGATTCAGATCGATCATTGTTGTTGAATAAATAAAAAAAAACCTCGCATTATTATACAATGCAAGGGGCTTGTCACAAATGACAACAATTGAGTTCTGCTTCCCTACGACGGTATTGACCGTATCAGGTTCATTGGGACTCTCTCAACCCGGATCATCCGGGTACCCCCGCAAAAATATTCAAAAAAAAGGCAAGGCCGTAAGCCGGTTTCTGTTTTTAAATCCACCATTTATCTTCGCAACCTACCCCCTGACATCGGACGGGCCGTCCTCATCTGTCAGTATATTTGGTTTTGCAGGCCCCGATGCCGTACCCGATATACATCGCTGCACACCGTCGTGAGCTCTTACCTCACATTTTCACCCTTACCGTTTCCGGCGGTTGTTTTCTGTTACAGCCTGTCCAAGATTACTCCTGCCTGTGCTTTCCACAGCGGGGTGCCCTACCCTGTCCGGACTTTCCTCAGCCTTGCGGCCGCGGTGGATCGTCTTACCTTTTATGCTGCAAAGGTAAGAAAAAGTCTTCTATTTCTACCGCAAAGCCTCAGTTTTATCTATATTTGTGCATTGGAGTTTGATGATACTCATCCACCATACAGAAAGAATATGCATAGAATAAATAAAATATTGGCAATAGCACTGCTGGCGGCCCTGAACTGCTGCGCGTGCAATGCAAAAGTGAAACAATACAAGATTCAGGTTGTAAAGGAATATCCTCACGACACATCATCTTACACCCAGGGACTGTTTTTCTACGACGGCAGGCTGTATGAGAGTACTGGACAATATGGAGAATCCACATTCCGACTAGTGGATATGGAGAGCGGGAAAGCTCTCAAGAGACTTGACTTCAATAGTAAGTATTTCATTGAGGGTTCGGTGGTTATGGGAGACAAGCTCTACATACTCACCTGGGAGAGCAAACTTGCCTTCATATACGATGCAGCCACCCTTGAGTACAAGTCTACTGTAGCTTACCCACGTGAAGGATGGGGAATCACTACAGACGGGAAACATTTGATAGCATCAGACGGCACAGCCAGACTCTATTTTATGGATGCCGGATATAAGGTGGAGAGAACCATAGATGTAAAGATGGATGGAAGACCCATCAAGTATCTTAATGAGCTGGAATATATTGACGGAAAAATCTGGGCCAATGTCTATTTGACGGATATGATAGTCATCATCAATCCCAACACTGGCATCGTGGAAGGAACTGTTGATTGCACAGGTCTGCTTCCGCGCCACTTGAGGGACAGCCGGACCGATGTTCTCAATGGCATTGCATACAATCCAGCCAACGGAAAAACCTATCTTACCGGCAAATACTGGAAAAGGCTTTATGAAGTAAAGTTGTTGGAGAAGAAATAGGAAGCAAGGTGATTATTGTTTCTTCCCATTATCAATACGCTTTCTGAGTGTCCTGGAGAGCGATATCGGTTGTATTTTATCCGACTGATCCAGCCATTCGAGTGCCAGGTCATACTCTCCATTGATATAGCAGGCTACTGCGATATTGTACATTGCGCAGGATTGCCCCTGAGGAGCAGATTCTCTAATCAGGTCAAGCCAGGTTTCTGTAGCCTTTCCCCACTCGCATTCTTCTGCATATGAAATTCCGTCCGTCCATTTGCGGGAGCCATTGTAGTATATAAACTGAAAGTCTTCTGTAATCCATTCGCTTTTCAGCGGAGACAGCAGGGATGAACCTACACTCAAAGCCTTGGATACATCATTCAGTTTGTCCGCCCTATACTTGCTTGAAATCACGGTAACAGTATCCTTGCCCATCGAATCATAGGCATACAGCAAAGTCTCATACTGTTCCCTGCCTTTGGAATCCCTGGCCACCAATACAGGGACATCCACCAGTAGAACCACATCAGAGTCAAGTTCCATCACGTACCTGGACAAACTGTCGCGGGACTTGTAGTCTCCTCCCTCTTCCTTTACCAAATGAAGCACATCCACGGCCCTCGCGCCACTGAAATATTCCTCTTCCAGTCCCAATGCAATCAAATCGGACAAGCGATTGTTAAACAATGAATCAACACCGCTTTCGCTTTCAAGATAAACTAAAGCAATAGACTTGCCCGCTAAATCCAAGCCGGAAGGTGAAGTCTGCCTTTTGTCAAGCAGCATCAGATATGAACTTGGTCCACATGATGTAATGGCCAGTGAGACGGCCAGAATGGTCAGGAGACGTTTCATTTATATAATGTCTATCGGTTCTGCAATAAGGTCATACTCATCGGCTCCTACAATCCGGACGCGAATGAAATGTCCTACAAGCTCTTCCGGGAGCATTTCTCGAAAGAGTTCAGGAGTATACTTTACAAGAATCTCGCCATCAACCTCGGGACTCTCGTACTGACTTCGGCATACAAGGATGCCATCACTGAAAGCATCAACAATCACCTTTTCTTCAGTGCCCACACGTGACCTATTGAACTCCAAAGAAATGTCGCTCTGTAGTGACATCAGTTTGTTGTACCTGTCATCCTTCACAGCCTGAGGAATGGAATCTTCGTAATGTTCAGCACCGTAAGTGCCTTCCTCCTCGGAATAAGTGAAAGCTCCAAGCCTTTCAAAACGGGCCTCACGAACAAAATCCATCAATTCATCGAAATCTTGCTCGGTTTCACCCGGGTGTCCTACAATCATAGTGGTTCTCAAAACCACACCAGGCACCCTGTCCCTCAATTTTTGAATAAGCTCACGGGTCCAAGCGCCATCCACATTGCGATGCATCAGCGATAGCTGATTGTCAGAAACGTGCTGGAGAGGAATATCCAAATACTTGCATACTTTAGGATTGTCCGCCATCTGCTCGAATACATCCTCAGGAAAACCGGCAGGATAAGAATAATGGATTCTCAGCCATTCGATGCCTTCCACCTCGGAGAGCTTTTGCAGAAGCTCTGCCAAAGCACGTTTGTGATAGATGTCGAGCCCATAATAAGTCGTATCCTGGGCAATGACAATAAGTTCCTTGATACCCTTTGCTGCCAGGCTTTCCGCTTCCTTCACCAACAGCTCGATAGGAACTGACTTATGCGCTCCCCTGATGAAAGGGATGGCGCAATACGAGCAGCGTCTGTCGCAACCTTCAGATATTTTCAAATATGCGTAACTCATTGAAGCAGGAGCAAGAACACGTTCAGTAGACTTCCTCCTGTCAGGTTCTACACCCAAAGCTTTCACGATTTCATCATTATCGCGTGCCCCGAACCAAGCATCAACCTCAGGAATCAGCTCCGGCATCTGCTTCGCATATCTTTGTGAGAGACAACCGAATACATAAACCTGACCGCATTCTCCCCGCTTCTTCCTTTCAACAGCTTCCAGAATAGCCTGTATGGATTCTTCCTTGGCATCACCGATAAAGCCGCAAGTATTCAGCATAAGGATGTCGGCATACCTGTCCTCGCCCTCAGGAATAATCTCATATACAGAGCCTATCTGGGCGAGGATATGTTCGGTATCCACACTGTTTTTGGAACAGCCGAGGGTGATAATCTGTATCGTCCTATGCATCTTCTGAGTTTTCCGCCTCTCTTTGAGCTTCAGCTTCCTCAGGAGTCATAAAGTCAAGCGAAGCATTGTGCTTAAGGTCATTGTACCATTCTACGACCTTCTTCATATGTGATACATAGAAGCGGTCCTCATCATAATCAGGGACAGCCTGGGCAAAAAGCGCCTTGAGCTCGTTGGCTGATGCCTTGGCGCTTGGAGCATCATTGTCCCCAAGAAAGGCGTGAAGCTTCTCGAACACCTCCTGAAGCTTCAGCTCGCCTTCAGATGTATATATGGCAATATCGGCAAGAGTGGTGATACGGCTTCTCATATCGAAGACTGTTCTCTTCTTGTCAGAAAGGCACTCGGCAATGGCACCATTTCTAGCCTGTGCGATATATAGATAGAGGCCGTGCTGGCCAGAAACCGAAAGAATTCTTGTAAGGTCTGTTTTCATTGTCTTTTGTTTATTTAATCATTGCATATTTACAAATATACTCATTTTTTTGAGCGCTTGTTCCGTTCTGCTCCACAGTTCTTGCAAACCTGCATCATTTACCAGCACACAATCTGCGGCCGAAGGATCAAAATGCTGCTTTTCCACACGGGACTGGATTGCCTTAATGTCTTTACCATCTCTCGCACAGGCGCGCTTCAGCCTCAACTCCACAGGAGCATCCACCAGCAGCACCTTGTCAATATGAGCCATAAACTCCGGAAGATTCTGGGCAATGGCCGATTCCATCACAGCAAGAGGAGAATCTTGGACAGAAAGCCAGCTGAGGAAGTCATCCAGCACGGCAGGATGTATCAGTGATTCAAGCAGTTTCAGCCTGCCAGCATCAGCGAACACTCTGGCCGCCAAGGCACTAAGGTCAAGCTTTCCGTCAACAGACAGCAAAGAACCTCCAAGCAGTTTATCCACTTTAAGCGATAACTCTGGCTGTTCATCATAAAGAGCCTTTGCCCTGTCATCGGAGTAATATACGGGATAACCCTTAGATTCAAGATAGGCGCAAACAGCCGACTTGCCGCTGCCAATACCTCCAGTCACCAAAAGCACAATCATTTCTCGATACACTCAACCACTTGAGGTTCAATAGAATAACTGATTACAGAAGAAGATAGTCCTTTCACCTTTGGCACACAGCGTCCGTTAATGGAGTTGATAAAATCGTGATAGTCAACATAGAAACGGACTCCCTCCGAAGGATCGAAGCCCAATGGAAAGACGCATTTGAACACCACATCCACTACAGACGGATAGACCAGCAGTTCCTTTCCTGAAGGAACATTGCTCACTGACACATTCACTGAAGCCTTGACTTCCACATACCTGGTCACCTCAAGAGAATAGCTGACATCCTTATCGGAGATGCGCACTCCTACTGGAGTCTCAAGCTTTACGACTCCGTGGGTGCTTGAGGACAGGTTTTGAAGAGAAATGGTGTTTGTGAGCACGCGGTCAATACGGTCCAGTTGGACAGGCTCACCGTAAACGGTCACAGAATCAGGTGCAACGGTCAAAGGCTCCGAAGCGGTATACTGAGGTTTGAACGTCACTACACTGATAGGCTGAACAGGAACACGTTTATGATTCTCAGGCGGGAAACGGAACTGAACTATGGAGGAGATAAAGGACTCAAGTTGTACATCATCGCCAAAGAGTTCGCTGACATAACCTCCAAGTACATTGCTGGAGAGACTAAAAAAATCATCCTCCTCAAGGTGCAGGTCATCAGGCGAGAAAAAAACATGCACCGGCCTATGATTGGCCTGCATATTCTTCTTAAGGAGATTGTAGCCCGTAGTTCTGCAGCGTGCCACAATGGAAGAAGTGTTGCTTGATTCAGCGGAGCGGCCTTCCAGATTGCTTTCAGCAATAACCGGAACACTTATAAGAGAAGAGTACTGAAGCGATAGATTATGGGTCAACCATATTGCAAATGCCAACAGGAGAGACAGCAGAAAAACTGCTACGTCCCTCCCGTCAATTCTATTGAGCAGATCTTTGATCAGGCCCCTTCTCATCGCATCGAGCAAATGCTACTGGAGTGATGAAGAATCCCTGACAATGGAGTTCTTATCAACTCTGAGCTTGACATCACCGTCAACCTTGAGAAGCACGGTCTTGTCACTTACCTCATCGACTGTTCCGTATATGCCACCGGCTGTAATAACCTTGTCACCCTTCTTGAGCGAAGTGCGGAATGCCTCAAGTTCCTTCTGCTGCTTTCTCTGCGGACGTATCATAAAGAGCCACATTACAACAAAAAGAAGAATCATCATCACCCAGAAACTGAGTGAAGAGGCACCCGCCTGAGGAGCTGCGCTCTGAAGGATAAAAGTAAGAATGTTCATAATTATTCAATTAATTGTTTGTCAAAATATCCTTTACCGAAATCACATCAATCCTTTTCCGGATTTTTCTATCTCTCCCTGAGCCATCATATCCTTGATGATTTTGTCAAGCAGGCCGTTGACAAAGGAACGGCTGTTAGGAGTGCTATAGTATTTGGAGATATCAACGTACTCGTTTATTGACACTTTCACAGGAATCTCAGGAAAGCTTTGTGCCTCTGCAAGTCCGCAGGCTATAAGTACTATATCGACCACGAACAGTCTGCCCTTGTCCCATTTGGGAACGGCTGCGGAAATTTTCTCATAATACTTGTCATAGCCGAGATAAGCCGCTCTGACGAGCTTGGTGACAAAGGCCTTGTCACTATCAAGACCGGAGGTCCTGGACATATCGCTAAGGTACAGAGGAGGAAGAGACCAGGTCTTGCCCTGCGCCAAATCCTGAACAGTCTTGCAACAATAAGTCAAGGCATATGCAAGGTCATCTATCCACAGTATGGACATATCCTCAAGGATAGACTCCAAGTCCGCGTTATCTTCAAATTCCTCTTCAAAAATCCTGACAAAAAGAGCTGCATCATCCTTGATAGACCTCTGGGGTGAAGCCATATAGTCTTTAAAGTAGTCCTTGCTCCTTACACTTTCATATAGTTTCCTGAGGAAGGCATCATACTGGTCCCAACTCAATTTGGTCTTGGATATTATCTTTTTGAAGTCCGGGTCTGAAGCCAAAGTGGAAGCAATGGCATTTTCTACGAACTTGAGATTCGGATTCCTCTCCTCTTCTGTCGGATTGAACTTCTTTTGGGCAGCCTCAATCCTGTTTTTCGCCTCATCGGTCAAAGCATTGACGACAGCGAGCATGAAAAGATAAAGGGACCTGGTGGCTTCACAAGACATTTCCAAGCTGGCTTCCACTTCGGATAGAGTCAGTGAAGGGTTTTCAGCATAGCTGTAAAGTGCCTTGAATGCCTTTATTCTGAGTATTCGTCTATTCAGCATCGTGTTTCAAAAAATATTTCTGCAAATATAACACGAGAATCGGGAAAAAACTTTATTTTTGCGAATAATTGAATAAAAACAGACGTTATGCACAGAGATGATTTCGACCGTTTCAACGGCCAGGAGCGAGGAGCGGATGACGTATATTCCAAACCTATAAGAGCAGGCAAACGCACTTATTTCTTTGATGTAAAATCAACGAAGGACAACAGCGACTTCTACCTTACTATCACCGAAAGCAAGCGCAAGCAGGAAAGAGATGGAAGTTACACCTTCGACAAACATAAGATTTTCCTCTACAAAGAGGATTTCAAAAAATTCACCGAAGGCCTTGCAGAGGTGATAGACTACATCAAGACCAATTGTTTCAATGGCGAATTTCCAGAGAACTGCCAGAGGACAGATGAAGTCAACTTTGAAGACTTTTAACACATCAATTCAGGTCGGCTGTTTATGGGCCGGCCTTTTTTGTAAACGAATGATTGAGGCAATGAAAAGCTCCGCCCTCGTCCAGAAAGCCTGAAGGAATGACACGAGAGCGATGCCGCTCGGCGGGATTTTTGCATTGTCAACGCTGAAAGGAGCTGGAGAGTATTTGTCAAGATATTATTTAACACACTGATAACCAAACTGATATGGAACCAAAAGAATACTTGGAAATAATTCACGGCGCAGCCTCATACATTAAGGAAAAAATCAACGGCAGACAGCCTGTGGCAGCAGTTATTCTGGGCAGCGGACTGGGCAAGATAGCTGAAAGGATTGAAAACCCAAGCATTATCCCGTACAAGGAAATCCCCGGTTTTCCTGTATCCACCGCAATAGGTCACAAAGGAAATTTCATTGCCGGTGACTTCGCAGGAAAATTCATCATTGCAATGCAGGGGCGCTTTCATCCTTACGAGGGATACCCGATGCAATTGGTCACCCTGCCAATACGGGTATTGAAACTTCTCGGCATTGAAGCGCTATTCGTCTCAAATGCGGCAGGAGGCTGCAATCCCGACTTCAGAATCGGCGACCTGATGATCATCAAGGATCACATCAATCTTCACACGAATCCGCTTATCGGTCAGAATCTCGACGAATTCGGCCCGCGTTTTCCTGATATGACCGCTGTATACGACCCCATTCTCATTGCCAAGGCTGAAAGTGTAGCAACGGAAATGGGCTTCAGTCTGCAGAAGGGAGTCTATCTCAGTTCAAGCGGTCCTACCTATGAGACCCCCGCCGAAGTAAGATTCTATAGAGCAATAGGCGCTGATGCCCTCGGTATGTCCACCACTCCCGAGGTAATAGTTGCGCGTCACTGCGGCATAAGGGTTTTCGGGATTTCCGTGATTACCAATATCTCCAACACAGATACAGTATCGAAGGTTCTCAATGACGCAGAAGATGTTGTCAAGGCCGCAGACTCCGCCGCAGAAAAGATGAGCGGTCTCATCAGCGGAATAATTGCGTCAATGTAGATAACTCACTGCCCCATTGCAAAAAGGTAAAAAATTGCCGCAATAGAATTTTATTATTATTTCTTTTTTTATATTTTTGCACAATAAGGTCTATTAGGCGATGCTTGAGGATATACAGAAGAATTTTGAACGAATGATTGCTCTGTACGAGAGGGAGAGGGAGATGGTAAAGCAGCTCTCAATTGAACTCGATTCCACCCGAACAGCCAACGAGACCTTGAGGAAGCACAATACCGAGTTGGAGAAAGAGATAGATGATCTCAAACTGGCAGCAGCTTTCCTTAGCGTTTCCGGAGAACCGGAAGCGGCCAAAGCAAGGGTTGACAAATTGATCAAAGAGATAAACAAGTGTATTTCATTGCTTGAGAGATAGTATGGAACAAAATATTACCATAAAGATTGCAGGCAAGGACTATGCACTCAAGGTCACAAGTCCGGAAATGGAGCAGTTGATGAGAATTGCTGCTGAGACCATCAATGAAAAACTGATGGACTACGATTCAAAATATCCGGAGAAGACACTCGCCGACAAGCTGGCGCTGATCTCTTTGACGGTGACCGTAAGCAAGCTATCCTATTACAGGAAGCTGAAATCAGTCAACGAAGAGGCCAAAAGGATGCTTGACCAGACGAACAGCTATCTGAAGAACAATGAATAACATAACAGCCGCCAGTCCTTCTTGCTGAAAACAACACGTTCATCAGAACCGGGTTGACTCGTGCGAAGATGGCAGGCCTTTAACCTTTGGGGATTCTGCGCTTGCAGGACAATGGAAGCCAGAAACGTTACGGAGCCCAAATCTTATTCATAAGACTTTTCGGTCAAACGACTGACGGCTTTTTCAAACACTCTACCAAACCGGCAAAGCTTCCTGTAAGCCTTGCCGGCTTGTTGTTTCAAAGCATTGCCGCGAAAGACATAAAGAATTAATTATTAACACAATATATTAACTTATGAGCATTTTATTCCTAATACTGGGAGTAATAGTCGGAGCAGCCCTTGCTCTGGTTATCTACATATTCCTTCACAAAAGGAGCCTGAACGGAAAGAAGGAGGAAATCCTCGCCCAGGCTGAAGTGGAGGCAGAAAACATCAAAAAAGAGAAAATATTCCAAGCGAAGGAAAAGTATCTTCAACTTAAGAGCGAGCACGAACAGCACGTGAATGAGAAGAAGGCTGAAATCCGTGACGCGGAGAACAGATTGAAGCAAAAAGAGAACTCCCTCGTTCAGAAGACAGATGACCTCAACAGGAGAATCAGGGAGAACGAATCTCTGAAACAGAGCCTGCATGCGCAGAAAGAGAATGCGGAGAAGAAGATTGAAGAGTATGACAAGCTCATCAATCAGGCCAACAAGCAGCTTGAAGCCATTGCCGGTATGAGTGCGGCCGAGGCCAAGAACATCCTGATGGAGAATATGAAGGCAGAGGCACGTACCCAGGCTCAGGCCTATATCAACGACACTATGGATGAGGCTCGTCTGAATGCAGCCAAAGAGGCCAAAAGAATAGTAATCAACACCATACAGCGCACTGCCACAGAAACGGCCATTGAGAATGCTGTCACCACCTTCCCTATCGAAAATGACGAAATCAAGGGACGCATCATTGGACGCGAGGGACGCAATATCCGTGCCCTGGAGGCAGCTACCGGTGTCGAAATTGTTGTAGATGATACACCTGATGCCATTATCCTTTCAGCATTCGACCCTGTACGCAGAGAGGTTGCCAGACTGGCTCTGCACCAGCTTGTTATCGACGGACGCATCCACCCAGCCCGCATCGAAGAAGTGGTTGCAAAAGTTTCCAAGCAGCTTGAGGACGAGATACTTGAAATTGGAAAGAGGACTTGCATTGACCTGGGTATCCATGGTATGAGTATGGAACTCGTTAGGCTTATCGGACGAATGAAATACCGTTCATCATACGGGCAGAACCTTCTCCAGCATTCAAGGGAAGTGGCAAACATCTGTGCAATAATGGCTTCAGAACTTGGCCTCAATCCTAAGCTCGCCAAGAGGGCAGGTCTTCTTCACGATATTGGCAAGGTTTCCGAGCTTGACCCTGAACTGCCTCACGCTATACTCGGTGCCAAGATAGCCGAACAGTACAAGGAGAAACCTGAGATTTGCAATGCCATTGGGTCCCACCATGAGGAGATGGAGATGACTTCCATCTATGCTCCTCTCGTGCTTGTCGGCGATGCCATTTCAGGAGCACGTCCAGGTGCGCGCCGAGAGGTAATCGAGTCATATATCAAGAGGCTCAAGGGTATGGAAGATCTCGCTGCTTCCTATCCGGGAGTCACCAAGTCTTATGCAATCCAGGCTGGACGTGAACTGAGAGTGATTGTAGGCGCTGAGGAAGTCAGCGATGAGCAGGCTGCAAGGCTTTCTACAGATATTGCCCAGAAGATTCAAGACGAGATGACCTACCCTGGACAGGTAAAGATTACCGTTATCAGGGAGACACGTTCAGTAGCTTACGCTAAGTAATACTGCTTTATTTCCGCTTAGCTATCTTATCGATAATCAAGGAAATGGCACCGTCGCCGGTAACATTGCCAGCTGTTCCGAAACTGTCCATAGCAATATAGAGAGCAAGGATAAGCCCTTGAAGGTTACCATCGATGCCCAACATAGACGCCAGGAGCCCCAGTGCAGCCATGATAGCACCGCCAGGGACTCCTGGCGCTGCTATCATAGTGATACCTAGCATCAGAATAAAACCGGCATAGGTCTGAAAGTCGAGAGGCAGGCCCACACTCAGGGAAACTGCATAGGCACAGGCTACGATTTTCAAAATGCTGCAGGACATATGTATGGTCGCACAAAGCGGAACTGTGAAGTCCGCTATATTGTCACGAACTCCAAGTTTCTTTGCCTGGGCGAGGGTGACAGGTATGGTAGCGGCTGATGATTGAGTACCCAGGGCTGTTACATAGGCCGGAAGCATAGTCACAAGAGACTTGAATGGATTCTTGCCGGATACAGCTCCTGCAATGAGGAACTGCAGGAGGAGAACAGTAACGTGCATCAGGAAGATTATCAGTATAATTTTGATAAACATTCCGAGGACTGCGCCCACGTGGCCTTCAGCCCCCATCTGCAGAAAGATTCCGAAGATATACAGGGGCAGAAGAGGAATAATCATCTTGGAGATAACGAGCATCACCAAATCCTTAAAGTCAATCATAAGATCCCTTAACGCATTGCCCTTCAATACAGTAAGACCAAGACCGATAGTAAAGGCAAGCACCAGGGCATTGGTAACGGAAATGAAGGCAGGCATTTCGATATTGAAATACGGCGCGATGGAATTGCTCATATCAATGTCACCAAGAGCCTTGACTGAGTCACCCAGCAAAGCGAGGAAAGTAAATCGACAGGTGAAGTATGAGAAGAAACCTGAAAGTATGGTGGAAAGATAAGCGATTGCAGCTGTTACTAGCAGCAGTTTACCTGCCCCTTTGCCTAAATCTCCTATACCGGGAGCCACTAGTCCAATTATCAGCAGAGGGATGAACATCCCTAAGAAATTGCTGAACACCGAGTTGAAAGTCAAAAAGCCTCTGACCGCCCATACAGGGAAGAAGAGTGAACACAGGATACCGAGAGCAATGGCAATCAGTATCTTTGGAAGCAGGCCGATTTTTTTTTTCATATCAATGCATTTGTCTATGCTGGGAACGTTTGAAAGCTTTTTCATTATCTATCACCCGTTGCATTTCATCCCGTGGCAATGCAAACTCGCAAAAGCGATCCCAAATATGTTTGACAGCCACAGGACTCGGGTGTACCATATCCTCCGCGTAGAAACGATAATCCCTGAGCTCGTCCATCATAATCTCATACGAAGGGAAGTAGTCAACTTCGCCTCTTGCTGCCAATCTGTCTATTGCCAGCAGCAAGGTGCTCTTGCTCAATTGATTGCCATTGGCTCCATCTGCAAGATGTCGGACCGGGCTTACAGTTAGGAAGAAGCGCTTCTCAGGGAAATTCCGGACTATGGAAAGCAGCTCAGCTTCAACCTCATCAATGCTCATCCTGACCCTCTCGAACTCGGATGAAGGTCTTTTAAGGCAATTGGAGACTATCTCCCCTTCCGGAAGATGCCTGAAGCACCATGCTGTGCCAAGGGTCAGCAGAACCCTGTCGCTCTTCTCCCATCGCTGATGAGCTTCGTAAAGCGCAGCATTGGCATTGTCCAAAAATTCCTTCACAGTGGGTCTCGCGAAAGAGGTATGATGATGGAAAGAGCAGACCAGGCCAGAGCCAGCACCCATTGCTACACAATCTTCTTCAACGAATGATCTTGCATCGGCCAGTCTTGCAATGGCTGACGAAATGGAAGCGGGATTGTAGAGAGTACCGAAAGGATTGATGCAGACATCGAAGCCTGCTTCCTTGAATTTTCTGCCGACATCATCTGCAAAACAGCTGCCAAGCAACATTAAATGATTGCCCAGCGAAATGGGAGTGCTGCTCCTCGGAACAAGGACTGGAGTCTGGAAGTTCAGCATTCTTTTGTTTTTAGATTTTGACAAAAATAGCCAAAAAACAGTATATTTGCTATATAACTTTGAATCACTATGAAGTATAAAGCAGTCAGCCTATTGTTTATTTTCACCATTGCTGCCGGAGCAGATCTGAAGTCACAGTCCATATTCGGTTTACCGGAGATATTTCAACAGGCAAACCAGAATAGAAAGGTCAGCGCAGATTACGATATGGACTTCCGTTATGATTTCGACTGGAGGAACTTCAATGCCTGCGATGACATACTGTCCAAATCAATGGTTATCAACAGCGTCCGTCTGACTCCTTCAGTGGGCTTATCACTTCAGCAGGACAGGAATACCAGACACCGTGTCCTTTTTGGTATAAGCGTAATGAAGGAACTGGGAGCGAATCCGGCCAGCGCAGTCCTTTTCCAAGATGAAAACGATGAGAAGCTGAAGAATCTCGCACTCTTCCAGAAAATCCTCGTATACTATGATTTCAAGCGCAGTAATGGCAAAGCCAATTTCGAGGCCCTGGCAGGTGTCTTTCCAAACTCCTATCGCTCAGGCTATTATAGCCGCTCTGTTTTCTCCGATATCGACCGCATTTACAATCCGGAGATTGAAGGGGCGATGCTGAAGTACGAGACTGCCAGGTTCAAATATGAGTTGGGGCTCGATTGCACCAGCTCCAAAGCCATAGAAAGAGTGCTCGGCTACAATCTTTTCACTTCAGGCGAATACAGCCCGTTCAGATGGGGCAGCATAGGCTGGAACGGCAACTTCGCCATTGTCCGGCCAAGTATTCTTACCGATGCAAATGCGGACAATCTCCTGCTCAACCCTTACCTCAAATTCGAGCTGGGATACAAGCTCGGAATGGAGGAACTCTCACTGCGCGCCGGAGCACTTGCCTCATACCAGATTGACCGTTTCGGCGAGAACAAACCGCGCTTCCCTATGGGTGCAGAAATCATTCTAAGTGCCAGAAATTGGGGCTTCGGCATCGAGGACAGCTTTTTCTACGGGGACAATATGATGCCATTCCAAAGTATCAAATACTCATACGAGTACTCAAGCAGCAGTTTTACTTCTCTCATCTACAAAGGCGAGAGCATCTATTGCACCCAAAGGGGCTATGCATCTATCAACAACCGTCTTGAACTATTCTATGCCCCTGCTTTTTCCGATTTCGTAGACCTCAAGGCATCTGCCATCGGCTATGTGATAAATGGCAATGATGCCATCAAGCCATTCGTGGGCTGGCAGGCAAAACTGAGCCTTTACCTCAAACTCGACAGTTTCCGAAATCAGGGGAAAAGCATATACGGACAGGGCTGGAAGAAGAATGCAAGAAGAAAATCCGGCGCATCACAATCCGGCAGGTCAACATTCAATCTTTAACGCCCGCAACGATTTGAACACGTTACAAAACTGATATAGCAATGAAAAGAATCTTACTACCTGCCATGATTGCCCTTGTCAGTCTGAGCTCATGCGGCCCGAAAGACGGGGATTACAGGCTTGAAATCCTTACGACGAACGATCTCCACGGTTCTTATTTTGACTCAACCTATGTGGGTGACATGACCAAACCGTCACTTCTTGCTGTCAAGTATTATGCTGACAGTGTCAGGAAGGCAGCGGGCAAGAACAATGTCATCCTAATCGATGCCGGAGACTTTCTCCAGGGCAACAATGCTGCTTACTATTACAATTATGTCGAAACAGGGAAGAGCCATATTGCGTCAAGAATGTTCGACTATATTGGCTATGACGTAGTCGTAGGAGGAAATCACGATGTGGAGACGGGTCATCCCGTTTACGACAGAGTGGCGGCTGAGTTGAAAAAAGCCGGCATACCATATCTTTCCGGCAATGCCATCAGAAACGATGACGGAGGAAGATACTTCCCCGAATATACCATACTTAAGAAAGGCGGGCTGAAAGTGGCTGTACTCGGTTACAACAATGCCAATATCAAGGCCTGGCTGAATGAAAGCCTTTGGAGCGGCACCCATTACATTTCCCTCCTTCCACTGGTTCAGGAAGATGTTGACAGAATCAGAGCAAAAGAAAAGCCGGAGATAGTAATTGTTGTGGCCCATACAGGTACAGGTTCAGGAAATGGACAAGTACTGGAGAGTCAGGGTCTTGATCTCTTCAACTCTTTGAATGGAGTGGATGCTGTAATATGTGCCCACGACCACAGGCCTTTTATTGACAATAACGGCTCGACCATACTGCTCAATTCCGGAAGCCACGCAAGAAATGTCGGACACGGAAGCATAAGTTTGACCATTGATGACGGCAAAGTGGTATCGAAAACTCTTTCTGCCGAACTTATTGCAGTTGATGCTGATAAAGCCGACAAAGAAATGAAGGCGTCTTTCCAGTCAGATTACGATGCCGTGAAGGAGTTTACTGTCAGAAAGGTTGGAAAACTATCAGTTGATATGAACTCACGCGACGCTCTTACCGGAATGAGCGACTATGTAAACTTTATCCATACTGTGAGCCTTGGCTGCTCCCCTGCCGAGATTTCCGTAGCGGCACCTATCAGCACCAATACTTTCATCAAGGCAGGAGACTTGATCTACAATGATCTTTTCAGCCTCTATCAATATGAAAACCAGCTGTTTGTTCTGACTATGAGCGGCCAGGAAATAAAGGATTATCTGGAGGTTTCCTACGACCAATGGATACAGACAGCCACAAAACCTGGTGATCACGTGCTCAATATCCAGGCCAGGGAGGACCCTCGCAACAATATGAAGAGATGGTCTTTCCGTGCTGCGACATACAACTTCGATTCCATGGCCGGCCTCAATTATACCGTAGACGTAAGCAAACCATACGGAGAACGCATCACTATCAGTTCTATGGCTGACGGAAGTGCCTTCGATATTAGTAGAACATACAATGTTGCAATGACTTCCTACAGGGCATCGGGTGGCGGTGACCTATTGCCAAAAATCGGTGTTGACACCGACAACATTGACGACAGGGTAGTCAATAAATATCCGGAAATCAGGGAATTGATGTACGAATACCTTAAAGAGAACGGTAGCATAAACCCTGAAGTGACAGGAGACCCGAAAGTCATCGGTCACTGGGAGTTCATACCTGAGGATATTGCCAAGGCAGGAATCGCAGCAGATATGCAGCTGCTTTACGGAAACAGGCCTTGATTATCTTCTGAAGCCGCGGAGTTTGGATGCGAGAGAACCGTTAACGGCCATCTTCATCATCTTTCTGGTACCCTCAAACTGTTTCAGGAGCTTATTGACCTCCTGAACAGAGGTACCAGAGCCGTCGGCTATTCTCTTCTTTCTCGAGCCGTTGATTATTTCTGGATGCTCACGCTCCTTAAGAGTCATTGACAGAATGATAGCTTCTGTTGTCTTAAAGGCGGTTTTATTGTCAATATCAACATCCTTGAGAGCCTTGTCCATTCCCGGGAGCATACCGGCGAGGTCCTTGATGTTGCCCATCTTCTTGACCTGCTGAATCTGATCATAGAAATCAGAAAGCGTGAACTGGTCCTTAGCGAGTTTCTTCTTGAGCTCGCGCGCCTGCTTCTCATCAAATTGTTCCTGAGCCTTTTCAACCAGGGATACAACATCTCCCATTCCGAGTATACGGTCAGCAACACGTGCCGGATGGAATACGTCTATTGCCTCAAGTTTCTCTCCAGTTGACACGAACTTTATTGGCTTGCCCACAACAGCCTTGATTGAGAGAGCGGCTCCGCCACGTGTATCACCGTCCATCTTGGTGAGGACAACTCCGTCAAAATCAAGTCTGTCATTGAAGGCCTTAGCTGTCTCAACGGCATCCTGACCCGTCATCGCATCTACAACGAAAAGCGTCTCAGTAGGTTTCACTGTTGAATGAAGAGCTGAAATCTCATCCATAAGCTCCTGATCCACAGCAAGACGGCCAGCAGTATCAATGATAACGACACTATATCCTTCGGATTTCGCCATCTTGATGGCATTCTGGGCAATCCGAATAGGGTCCTTCACGCCTTCCTCGCTGTAAACAGGGACTGAAATCTGCCCAGCAAGGGTCTTCAACTGATCTATCGCAGCAGGACGGAAAGTATCGCAAGCCGCAAGAAGCACCTTCATCCCCTTTTTGCTCTTCACGTGGAGAGCAAGCTTGGCAGCAAAGGTGGTCTTACCGGAACCGTTAAGGCCGGCTACGAGGACTATGCCCGGCTGTCCTTTAAGATTGATTTCCGCAGACTGGCTGCCCATAAAGTCGGCCAGCTCGTCGTGAACAATCTTAACCATCATCTGTTGAGGCTTAACGGCAGTGAGCACATTCTGTCCCATTGCCTTTTCCTTGACCCTGTTGCAGAAATCCTTAGCTACCTTATAGCTGACATCCGCATCAAGCAAAGCCTTTCTGATATCCTTCAGCGTCTCAGCTACATTAATATCGGTAATCTTTCCTTCACCTTTCAGTATTTTGAAAGACCTCTCAAGCCTCTCAGACAAATTTTCAAACATATCTTACTTATATAAAATCAATTAAAGTTCCTCAGAATAAACGGCAGGAGCCAGATCGCGAAGATTGTAGCGGCTGGACATAACCTGTCCGTAAGCTCCGGCGCACCTGAGCGCTATCAAATCTCCCCTGACAGTATCTGGCAGAGCTCTTCCCTCGCCCCATACATCACTGGATTCGCAGATAGGACCGACCACATCATATTTCTTCATATTTGAGTCCTTTCTCTGCCAATATGCGCTCATATTTTCAATTTTGTGATATGAGCCGTAAAGGGCAGGGCGAATCAAGTCATTCATTCCCGCGTCAATGATAGCGAAGGCCTTCTGGCGACCCTGCTTCACATACACGACACGTGATATCAGGCTTCCGCAAGAAGCTACTAAAGAACGTCCCGGTTCCACGTGAAGTCTATACTTGGACTCTGTTCCAAAGACCTTTCTTATGGTCTTGAACCATTGCTCGAAATCAGCAATAGGATTTGCGTCAGGATCTTCGTAATCAATGCCCAAGCCTCCACCAAGGTCAATATTCTCAACCTCAATGCCCTTCTGTTCAAACCATTCGGCAAATTCCTTCATCTTCTGGCACTCAAGCTCGTACACCTCCTCCACATCCAGGATCTGAGAGCCAACATGACATTGCAAGCCTTTGAATTCCACCGACTTGCACTTTTTCAATGCTGCAATGGCGCTCTCGAACTCATAATCGGAAATACCGAATTTGTTCTCATTCAAACCTGTTGTGACCTTCTTGTGTGTATGTGCATCTACATCAGGATTGATTCTGAATGCCACGGGAGCAATCCTGTTCATCTCCGTAGCAATAGCATCGATGGCCTCCAGTTCGGGAACGGATTCTACATTGAAACAGCCTATACCCAAGGATAATGCCGTACGAATCTCCTCATCTGTCTTTCCGACTCCTGCGAACATAACTGTCTCGGGAGAAAAACCGTAATTCACGGAAGCAGATACTTCATTCCCGCTGACACAATCAGCGCCAAAGCCCAAAGAACTGATATAGGACAATATCTGAGGCTCGGCATTGGCCTTGACAGCATAGTGACAGTCTATGTCATATTGCTTTGAAAGTGATTTGACCAGACTGAGGGTCTTCTTCAATAGCTCCACATCGTAATAGTAGAATGGAGTCCGTATGGTTTCTGCGGAGGTAAGAGCACTAAACTTGATCATATTTACAAATAATAATCCAAAATAAGTACAAATTTAGACATTTTTCATTAAATTTATCATCTACGGACATTCTAATTGACAACTATTGATGGATTTACGTTTATTGTATTTGAGGAGGCTCGCAAATAGCGGCAAGAGGATTGAGTTCAGGTTCGGAATGTCGGGCTTGGTTTGGGAAAGGAAGCGGAATTCAGAGGCCGAAGAGGCTATCAAACAGCTCCTGAAGGAATGGATTGAATTGAAGCAATATTGTGGAAATGACGTCAGTGCAGCTTCCATTGCACAAAAAACCGGAGCCACAAAGGAAGAAGTCAATGCTTTTGTATGGAAGACTTTCGATATGAAATTTCCTACATTAAGGAAGGTGCTCCGCATCGAAGATGCAAAAAAGCTGTTATCGGAAACGGATATCCCGATATCCAATATCAGCAAGATGGTCGGATTCAACGACAAAAGTGACTTCCGTAAGCAGTTCCGCGAGATGCTTGGTTATACTCCGAGCGAATGGAGGGTTAGCGGGAAAGAGCAAAATCGTTATCCGAGACTCGGTAGGATTTTGAACTGGATGAATAATACAGGCTTGAAGAAGACATAAAGAGATCGCGCTGTACAGGCAGATAAGATCCTTCAGGATCGCTCACTTTGAATTCAAAGAAGCTTTCACCGAGGACTCTGGGCTCTTTATCAATGGTCGCAAAAACATAACTGCCGTCAAAACTTGTGTTGAGAGTGGCTGACATCAGCGGACTGCTCTTGTCAACATCGCTTGACTCATATTCAGTGATAACAATCGAAATACCCTCGAGAGGCGTCCCATCTTCTGCATCGCTTACTACTCCCTGGAAAGAAATAGTCGTCAACAGATACTCCGGAGCATCGTCTGCACACGAAACTACCAGCAGTGTGCAAAACACTGCCGGCAGCATATAATACATTATTTTCTTAAAAAAACTCATCTGGTATAAGCAGTTGCTACCAGTTCAGGTTCAGACACACCGCAAATATACAAAAAAGCTTTGATTCTGATACATAAACTACTTTCTTTTGATGTCTCCGGCGCCTTTCACCTTGGTTTTCAATTCTCCAGCCTCCAAATCCTTCGCGTTAATGTCGCCTACACCGTGGATAGAAAGGTCAGCATAATCGGCTTTTCCACTGATATTGATATCACCGACTCCGTTCACATTGGCATTCAGATTCTTGCATTCCAGACCATCCAAATAAACGTCACCAACACCCATTACATTGACCTCCACATCATCAGCCACCAATTCTTCCAGAATCACGTCTCCGGCGCCTAAAAGATTGAGCTTGAAGTTTCCTGCCTTCAAATTGCTGCAAAGGAAATCGGAAGGTCCCTTGATCTCAACGCGTTCAAGAGCTGAAGAATAAGTTCTCAAACTTACCTTCTCCCCCTCCAGGGTGACTTCATCCTTTACTGAAACGATAAGTGTACCATCGACCACTTTGTATTCAATATAATCGATGTAGTTCTCAGGAGCATTGATGGTGATTCCCGTCCGGCCTTCAGAAGGGATATACTCCATATCGAAATGGCTTCGCTGGTCAATTGCCGTAAACTCCTCAAGATCAATGCTTACATTCTTAAAACTGGTGCTCGCTTCCAATACTTCGCCGTTCTGACTTGAAATAAAGTCAAAGTTCGGGACATTGATTCTGATAAAGCTACAGGACTGGGCTGCCACAAGTGCGGTCAGCAGGAATATTATTGATCTTTTCATATCTCCTTGAATATATCTTTAGGCTCGATACCGAGCAATTTCATTCTCTTGAGGAACATTGGGACCTCCTCCTCAATGAAGGTTTTGCGCTCCTGTGCGATTACAATTTCCAAAGCGGATTCAGAAACGAAATACCCTATTCCGCGTTTATTGTATATTACGCCCATATCTGTGAGTTTTTCATAAGACCTTGCTACAGTATTTGGATTGACTCCAATGGATGCACCGTATTCCCGAACAGAGAGTATTCTATCCTCAGCTTTCAATTCTCCGCTGAGTAAACGTTCGAAAACGACATCGCATATTTGGAGATATATAGGTCTATTCGGATCGAATTCCATCATATTATTATTGCTTTAATGTTCTAATTCTCAAATAGATAAGCGGTAAAAGAATACCAAAGGAGAGAATGTATCTCAGATTGATGGCAAGATTGGTCATCCTTTGCGCGAAAAGAGGTGTCAAGTTATCCAGATTCTTAAACGGATTGATTGAAATAAAATTTGAAAGGAGGGCCACAAGGAGGGAGAATACGATTCCTATGCCCACGCCAACCAATATGGTCTTCGCAACTTTCCTGTCCTTGAACCATATGGCGCCAAGGGCAAAGCTCAGAGTCAGGACACACCACTCCAGCCAAGGGATAAAGAAGCAAGCCGGTCTCAAAGCTACCGCATCATTAAACTCGCTGTTTGAAAGATATGACAATATCTCCTTGATGCCATTATAGAATACGGTATCTCCATAATTTACAGGAGCAATGACACTGAGAAGGAAGTCGCTGCCAAAGAAGAGTACGAAGAAGGCCAGTGGGAGAATGATGCAGAGTATCAGCATCATCGAAAGGAATCTCTCGAAAGAGGAAACCGGCATCATCAACCAGTCACTTCCCGCCCTCTTGTCAGTAATCGAGCCGTAAATCTTGGTCGGAGCGGAAATCATAAAAATGGCCGAAACAATCAAAAAAGCCATAAAACGCGCTGCAGTCGACATAGGCAACAGGCTATGCTTGAGAGTTAGGCTGAACAGTTCGTAGAATGTAAACATTATCACGGGAATAAGACCTGAAATCAGCGCTGAAAGCCCATAATTGCTGAAAGCCTTATTAAGGTCGTAAGCCAGATAATTGCCGAATCTTTTGATATTGAAAAAATTACTCATAGTTAATCCTCCTTATTTGGCAAAGTGGTTCTTGATGATTTCCTTGTTCTTTTGGACGGCATTGAAAAGGGCTTCGACATTGACCTTGCTTTCAAGGCCTTCGGTATTGAGAAGCACCTGTATGAAGCCACCAGGAAGCTGTTCTGAATAGAGGGCTTCAGGGTGAAGCTGATTGCCATAATCAAAGTAGAGTTTCTCTGAAATATTCTCTATGGAAGCATTCAAGAGTACGCTTCTCCTGTCAAGAATGATGATAGGATCTATAATGTTCTCAAGATCCCTGACCTGATGGGTTGAAATGACTATGGTCGAATCTTCGGAAGTGTGACAGGTTATTGCCTTCCTGAACTGAGCTTTTGAAGGGATGTCGAGGCCGTTGGTAGGTTCATCCATATAAATATACTTTGCATTGCAGGCAAGGGCGAATGAAACATAGCTTTTCTTCAGCTGACCTGCAGACATCCTGTTCATCTTTTTCTCTGGATCCGTCTCGAATTCCTTCATAATGGTGTAGAACTTGGTCAGATCGAAGTGTGGCCAGAAGCGACCGCTATACCTTGCATAGGACGAGGCTGTCATATTGTAAGGCATCACCTCATCAGGAAGATAATACTGGTTCTGAAGAAGCTCGGGATTTCTATCAAAAGGATGCATACCGTCTATGCTGATACTGCCGCTCTGAGCTTTCTTCAAACCGCAGAGTAGAGTAAGGAGGGTGGTCTTGCCCACGCCGTTCTCTCCAAAAAGTCCGTAGACATTTCCGGGTAGCAGTTCCATACTGATATTGTCCAGAACGGTGTTGTTGCCGTAACTGAAACTGAGGTTGTTGATTGATATCATAGTGTATTAGTTTATTAGGACACTGCAAAGATAGGGCGGTTTTTTTTAATTGCAAAAAAAAAATCGTCCTTTTCGAACGATTTTTTCAATTATTTATTTAAGGCTAATTCTGATGAGCTTCCTTGAGCAAATCCAACACTACCTTTACAGGGTTGAAGGTCTCTACCGGTACCTCAACAAAGAGAGTATTCCAATCACTCATAGAACCGTTCCAAAGACCCGGGAGCTCCAAAGCTTTCAGTTCCCTGCCTTGATAACTCTTGGAACTGATAAAACCGGCATTGTCATCCACATAATCAAGCAGGTTGAACTTTTCTCCCTTATAATTTCTGAGGCAGCATACGAGGTCAACCGGATTGAAGTGGGTTGCGGAATTGAGGGCTTCGAGCGCAGAAGGATTATTCTTGTCAATCTGAACACTTTCGAGAATCTGGAGTGAGGTGCTGCCGTCCTTTTCTCTGATGATGAAAGGGCCGCCTCCCGGTTCGCCGAGATTCTTAACCATACCGCAAACGCGTATAGGGCGGTCAAGCTTCTTCCTCAGGTTCTCCACACGGTGCTTGCAATCCTTGGCTTCAGGCATCTCAATGCACAGCTCGTCGCGAAGGAATTCTTCGATTTCATTGCACAGAATCTGTACCTGACTCGTTGCATAGCGATCTTCGTTCAATGGAGCGTAGCCCGGCAGATTGAGTCCGAACGGTGCAGGATTCAAGCCCTCGCCCGTCAGCATATCAAGCTCTGTAAGGAAACCGAAGATGGTATCCCGGAGCTGGAGGCATCTGCCCATCAGAACCTTCTTGAACTTCGCCGTGATAGGGAGCAGCCTCTCATTGGCTACATTGTCAATATTCTTTATGGATACAAGCTCAGACTTGACATCGTTCAGATTGTGGATAAGGGCACCGTGTCCGGCCGGGCGGAAGAGCAGTGAACCGTCATCCTTTCGGAAAGGCTTGTTCTCAGGATCCACCGCTACTGTGTCGGTAGCCTCATTCTGATATGTAAATTCAATATTGTACTTGACTCCGTATTTATTCTCATAAGCATCCTTCACTTCAGCAAGAGCTGCCTCGAACAATGATCTATGCTCGGGAGAAATGGTGACAACAAGATTAACACTGCCGTCCTCATTCCTCATATAATCTTGACCTTCAACCAGATGCTCAGCGAAAGCAGTACGTGCCTCGCCGTCAGAATACTTATGGAAGCGAATGACTCCTTTTGGCTTGGAGCCATAGCCCAAACCTTCCTTGTTGAGTACCGTGTCAACCACTTTGAGCCTGTATTCCCTATTGTCTTCAGGATTTCCGAAGAGTTCCTCTGTATAAAAAGCGAATTTTTCGATGGAAGCGGCAAGGCGTGCTGCAGCAGAATCCGAAGGCACATCTTCACCCGACGAGAGTGCAGCCTGGCCGGCAAAAATATCTTTGAACATTCTGGAAGCTGCACCAGAAGCAGGGACAAACTTGCATTTGCTGTCAATCTGTGTTTGTCCGATATAATCCATTATATCTTCAATTTCATCATCTTCAAGGACCTCTATTCCTCTTTCAGGAGTAGCAGGAGCAACAATATCGAGCCAAGGAAAACCGGTTTTGAACCTTTCAATCTGTTTTCTCACCCTTTCTTCTGAAGAGCCTCTCCTTTCAATTGCATTAATGTCTTCTTTCGTTAACATATGGTATTGTTTTAGGTATGGATAATTATGTGTTTCAATCTATATATGTCCGCTTGACTCAATCTATGTAAAATTCTCTCCTGTAATTGTACTCTGAGCGGAGACGTTCAAAGCCGTCCGGGTCAAGACGGAACATAAAATCATCCGTAAATATAGGATAATTATATTGGAAAAGTGAAGCAATTTCACCCTGATTTTTGCCTGAAACATCAAGTTTCACCGGTTCAAGTTCCTTACGGCCTGTATCAGGGAAAAAGTCCTTCAGTTCATCCAAGCCGAAGAAACGCGCCACCGCCCTCACTGCCGCAGCCGTGCCGTTCTGCTTTCCTTGATAGGAGTAGCCAGCTATATGTGGAGTGGCAATATCAACCATATCAAGCAATTCGTGATTTATATGGGGTTCATTGTTCCAAGTATCGAGTATAACAGCTCCGAGTTTAGGTATCGCCTCAATCAAAGCATCTTCCACGACCACCTCTCCTCTGGAGGCATTGATAAAGACGGTGCCCGGGAGCATACGCTCGAAGAAGCTTTCATCAGCCATCCCCCGCGTTGATGAATCAAGCGGGACGTGAAGCGTTACAGCATTTGATAGCGAGAGCAATTCATCCAGAGAGCAGAAACCCTCCGGTCCCTCCCTTTCCGCACGAGGAGGATCGCAAAGCAATACGTTCATGCCGAGAGTCCTTGCCATGGCTTCGACTCTTTTCCCGACATTGCCGACACCTATTATTCCCATTGTAAAGCCATCCATCTTAATGGATTTGCGTGATGCCACTCCGTAAAGAGCAGAGAAGACATAGTCCATCACCCCATCCGCATTGCATCCGGAAGCATTTTCGACATGAATACCGTTGCGGGTGCACCAATCCATATCGATGTGATCGGTGCCTATTGTCGCAGTGGCTATCATCTTGACCCGGGTCCCCGAGAGAAGTTGTTCATTGCACACGGTTCTGGTCCTGATGATAAGAGCATCGGCATCCATAACATCTTCTCTGGTGATTTCTTCTCCCTTTTTATAAAGGGTATCGCCGAAAGCCTCCAATACGCCATGCACAAAGGGTATGGCACTGTCTATTACAAATTTCATAATAACTATTTGAACACTATATCTTTCACAAGCGGCGCCCTCGGATCATCAAGGACAAACAGAGGATCACTTGTCAATACTTCGTTGATTTTCTCCACCAATGCAGCCTTCTGAAAAGACAGCTGGTTGCGAACCACGGAAGAATTCAAGCTGATGTAAAGGATACCACCCCTGTAAAAGCGATTCAAGGTATAAGCGGATGCACCGGAAACACTGTCCCAAGCTGAAAAGACCAAGCGGGTATTAAGTCCAGAAGCCAGCTTCATCTCCCTGATGTATTGGGCAATGATCTCATCCATGGGGACAGCATCCTTTTTTTTTAATACAACACCTTTCATCACTCTTCTTCCACTTTTGTAAATACTCCAGCCACTGTTTCAAAATAGCTCCTGTCATCCGTCAATGCGTCAACAATACCCGCAAGACGCACTTTATTGCTGTCTGTCAGGAAAATCTGCCCGAAATCGGAGCCCGCAACCATCGACAGCAGGTTGGACACCCTGCCCATATCGAGTTTGTCGAACATATCGTCCAAAAGCAATATCGGAGCAATACCTCTTTCCTCCCGCATAAGATCATATTGTGCAAATTTCAATGAGACAAGGAAAGACTTCTGCTGACCTTGCGAGCCGCACTTTCGAATGGGATGACCGTCCATTAAAAAGATGAAATCATCCCTCTGTATGCCTGCAGAAGTATATCTGAGCACTTTATCCCTGTCGCGGGTGGCGGCCAGAGTCTCTTCGAGAGGGCCTTTATCAAGGTCAGTGCGATACTCTATGCCCACACTTTCCTTTGCTCCGGACAACTCCTCATAATATTGGGAAACCAGCGGAATGAGAGCGTTAACAAACTCTCTCCGTCTGCAGGTAATGGGTTCCGCCAGCATTGACAGCTGAAAGTCAAACGCCTCCATCAGTTTCAAGTCCGGCTCATCCTCCTTCAGCAGGCGGTTCCTCTGCTGAAGCAACCTGTTGTATGCCTGCATATCCCCAAGGTACTTACGGTCAAGTTGGGAAAGAACCGAATTCACAAAGCGTCTTCTTTCTTCACCTGCATCGCTGACCAATGTTGTGTCGGATGGTGAAACAAGCACTATAGGAAGAATACCGACATGGTCGGAAATGCGCTGGAGCGTCTTTTCGTCCCTTTTGATTCTCTTGCTGCCGTCGGAATTGACCTGAATGGAAAAGACCGATTCGAGTCCATTGGGCATCAGATAAGTCCCGGCGACGGTGAAAGAGTCGCATCCGTGTCTGAAATTGTACCTGTCAAGGCCGGACATTGGGCTCTTGGTCATCGACAGATAATATATTGCTTCAAGAAGATTGGTCTTGCCCTCGCCGTTATTGCCTGAGATGCAATTGATATTGGGAGAGAAATGGATTTCCTGGAATTCTATGTTCCTGAAATCCTTCACGACTATTTTCTTTAGTACTGGCATAAAATAAGGTTGGTCTTTGCAAAGTTATCATTTTTTTGTATTTTTGCAGTCTATTTTTGCGTAAATGGCAGAGTAGATTTATCAGGAAATATTAACAGTATAAATATGGCAAACAACAAGCTCACAGAGCAGGAAGCTCTTCAAAAGGAAAAGCTCGATTCAACTGTTTCATCAATCGAGCGTTACTACCAAGAAAACAAAAAAACCTTCTATGGCTGCGTCATTGCAGTTCTGGTTATCATCCTCGGAATCCTTGCATACAACCAGTGGATTCTCAAACCGAAACAGGTTGAGGCCATGCAGCAGCTCTTTCCTGCGGAGGCGGCTTTCCAGGCAGGTTCATATGAGACAGCCCTCAATGGCGACGGTAACGTTCTCGGTTTCAAGGACATTATAAGCCAGTACGGCAAGAAGGGAGGCAAGGCAGTTTATCTTTATGCCGGTATCTGCGAGCTCCAGCTCGGCAACTATCAGGAGGCTATAAACATGCTCAAGAAGTACAACGGAAAGGATAAGATACTTTCAGCACGCGCACTCGCCTGCATCGGTGATGCATACGTTGGACTTGAGGATTACAACACAGCAGTCTCATATTTCGAAAATGCAGCCAAGGAGTCAGATAATATGTTCTCTGCAAACTACCTTCTCAAGGCTGGTATCACCTACGAAGAGCTCGGCAACGAGACTAAGGCGTTGGCTTGCTACAAGGAGATCAAGGACAAGTATCCTCAGTCAGTTGAGGGATATGATATCGACAAGTACATTTCCAGAATCGAATCCAAGTAACATTCTTTGAGTTATGGGAAGAGCATTTGAGTTCAGAAAGGAAAGGAAGATGAAGAGATGGGGTCATATGGCCCGCGTCTTCACCAAACTTGGAAAGGAAATCACCATTGCAGTAAAGGCCGGTGGTCCTGACGTTACAGGTAACCCGCGTCTCCGCGCTCTTATGGCAGAGGCTCGTGCAGAGCAGATGCCTAAGGAGAATATCGAGAGAGCTATTAAGAAAGCCACTGACAAGAGCCTCGGAGATTTCAAGGAAATCGTTTACGAAGGATATGGCCCTCACGGAATCGCATATCTTGTTGAGACCGCTACCGACAACAACACACGTACTGTAGCCAATGTCCGCAGCTACTTCACCAAGTGCGGAGGTTCTCTGGGAACCAGCGGATCAGTCAGCTTTATGTTTGACCACAAGTGCGTATTCCGCATCAAAGAGAATGAGCCTATCGATATCGAGGAGCTTGAGCTTGAGATGATTGATTACGGTGCAGAGGAGATTTTCGAAGAAGTGGAAGTGGACGAGGATGACAATGAGACCAAGAGCATCGTCATCTATGGCGATTACACTGCTTACGGACAGATTCAGAAGTATCTTGAGGAAAACAACTACGAACTTATTTCCGGAGGTTTCGAAAGAATACCTAACGTAGATCTCAAGGACGTTACTCCTGAGCAGAGGAGCACCCTCGACAAACTTACAGACCTTTTGGAGGATGATGAGGATGTAACCCACGTCTACACTACTCTTAAACCTGCAGAGGAATAATCCAAATCCGCATATTTTGAAGAATAAGAAGCCGGCCCAAAAGGGTCGGTTTCTTACATTATATAGTGTGATGATGAGTTGTCGGAAGGCTCCGCCAGAGTTCCGCTTCGCTTCATCCACGAGGTCCGATACCGTCTTCTTGTATGCAACATGCTCCATGTGCTGTCCCATAGGGCATACGAAGAAGTCCTGCTCCTGATTGTAGAACATGTTCGCCTGATGGAAAGGATTCTTCAGGAACTTGCGCTTCATCTCCGTGTGGAACATTTAATACTTGACAAAAGGGCTATCTGATTGGATACCA
>JALEPJ010000064.1 GCA_022766385.1 Rikenellaceae bacterium | reverse complement strand
GGTCCGGAAGGAGGTAAGAATGGAGGACAGCTTATCTTTACCGGAACTCCGGAAGAACTCAAGTCCTGTCCGGAGTCGATAACGGGTCGCTATATCTAAGAGTTACTCTTCCATAAAGAGCTGTTGGCGGACATAATCAAGGCTTTCTTCTACATATTTGTAGCCTCTTGTACCTTCTTTTCCGTACTTGAGATACAGGAGATAGTATTTTTCGGCGTTCTTCCAGTCTTTGAGACGTTCGTAGCAATACGCCAGGTTGCTGAGCATCGAGAACTTGCTTTTGTCCGCCTCCCAAGCTTTCTGGTAATGGTCGATAGCACTGCGGAACTGTTCCGAACTCATATAGCCCGTAGCATATTCTCTCTCGATTTTGGCGATTACAGCCGGGTCCGGTGAAATGATATCCAAAGCCTTGTCAAACCAGAGCCTGGCCTTGTCCATACCCATACCGGATTCGTACATTATCACGCCTATGCTGTATGCCAGGTTTACATCGGAAGAATCTATCTGCCAGGCTCTTTCCAGCTCTTTCAAAGCATCCCGCCTCTTTCCGTTCTGCCATTGGTTTTGTCCGAGATACAGATGAACACTGTAGCTGTCGTTCCCATCGTCCTCCATTTGTTGGAATACCTGCTCGGATTTCTTGAAATCCTCCATCTGGTAATAGGATAGACCCTTCAGCCCTCTGATATCCATATTTGCGGAATCAAGCTGGAGGTAGCTTTCAGCCATATCGAGTACCTCCTGATACTCCTTCCTGTCCAGATGTATCTTCGCTGCCTTGCTGACCACGGAAGGATTTGCAGGATTCAGTTTCAAGTACAGATTGTAATAGGCTATAGCTGAATCCGGCATCTCCATCATATTGAACGAATCCCCTGTAAGTGAAACGATTGCGGGAATCGTATCCTTCTGAATAATCGTGGATCCCAGATTGATGCTTGATAAATAATCCTTGGACTTGTAGGCTATGTTCATCATTCTGATTTTGTACAGAATGTTTTCCGGATTCATCAGGAGCAGGGCAGAATAGGTGTTGGCCGCGGATTCGAGGTCTCCAGCCTGTAAGTGGCAGTCAGCAAGCTCATTCATTACTTCTTCATCAAACTGCTCTGGGCCCAGCAGCCCAGTCAGCATTTCGATGGCCTTCTCTGTCCTGTATATGCTCCTGAGATACCTAGCCTCTTCAATTACAGTTTTCCTGTCCTTGGCTGGCTCGATCGATTGGGACTTTACAGCTATCTGACAGAGGCATAAGACGCTCAGGATGAATGCTGTGCATCTTCTCATTTTGTCTTTTCTTCGCTTTTGATACTGAAGATGACAGGGAAAGTGAAGGTAACAGGAACCTTGGTACCCTTTGACATTCCCGGTGTCCAATCCGGTGATGATGAAATGACTCTCACCGCCTCGGCGTCGAGGGCAGGATGTACTCCGCTCAATACTATTACATCAGCGATCTTGCCGCTTTCAGTAACTGTAAATTTTAGGGTGACACGTCCCTGAATGCCTGCCGCCTTTGCTTCAGCAGGATAGTTGAGATTCTCCATTACCCATTTGGCAAACTCATTGGCGTCTCCTCCCCTGAAGCTTGGCTTTGTATCCACAGGCTGAAAGGCCGGTGCTGTAGACTGGTTTGAGGCTTGTTTGATTGACGGATTTTCGCTACCTTCGTAGTCTATAACTGTTCTGGCGTTCAAGGCCAGGGTGCCGCATACCAGCGGCAGGATGTAAAGGACTCTAAGCCCCTTCATCACAGATGCTTTTGACGTTGACATCATAGTGATTCGATTTTTTAGGATACTGTGATTAAAGCTGTTGGTGATGGAGTAGCCGCTCGCACTGACAGCTTTTCTTATTAGTGAATATTGATATTCCTTGATATTGGCTCCTGCTTTCAGGACTGCATCATCCGCCTCATATTCGTGTATAGCCCTTAGATCCCTTTTCAAAAGCCATATTGAAGGGTTGAACCATTGGAATGCTGCCAGAATGTCCATAAGCAATACATCCTTGGAGTGTCCCATCCTGATATGAGCTTTTTCGTGTTCCAGGATATGATTGTTTCCACTTTCAAAGTCGCTGCGGGACATTACTATCCATTTCATCCAACTGAAAGGGGCAATATTTTCGTCGCAGACAAGTACCTCGCTGCCGTTCATCTCCCGTCTCCCGCTGTCTTGAATGACTCTCATCACACGTTTGATGCCCACCAGCAGGCTCGCGAGGACGGCAATGACTCCTGCGCTATATACGGCAATTGCCATAAGTTCCCAGGAAAAACCGCTTCCGCTCGCGGCCAATATCGCTTCTGCATTGCCAGCAGTGGCCTCTGCTGCCAGCTCCGGTGCTGTGACCGTCCTGTGCAGGGTGATGATGCAGAAAGGAAGTGCGAAAGAGAGGAGGACAGAGGCAATTATTACGATCCTGTTCATTCTGTGGAGCTTCTCTCGACTGAGCAGGAGCTTGAAACACAGGTAGAAAGCCGTGAGAATCACAGCGACTTTCAGCTCATAAAGGATGAAAGCGTTCATAGGCTATGCGTTTTTTTCAATCCTGGCAATGATTTCCTTCAGTTCATCAAGT
>JALEPJ010000040.1 GCA_022766385.1 Rikenellaceae bacterium | reverse complement strand
CCGGAGACCCGGGTAACGAATCTAATCAAGTGCGGAATCAAACCGTACAGGGCACACCAATGGGGCAATGCGAGCAAGGGATATTGGGCAGTCGCAGGAAGCGGTATAATGCAGCAAGCGGCACCCACATGCAACCTTCGCAGAGCAGGTTATCCCTGCCTGATGGACTACTATGTTCAATTGCACAGAATGTAAGGAACCGCCGTATGCCGAACGGCACGTACGGTGGTGTGAGAGGTCGGAAAACGAAAGTAGGAAGAAAACTTTCGTTTTCCTCCTACTCGATTTGTATGTGTACAGCCTGTCTTCCGATGTGAGGGTATAAGCGCCTGCTGCTCAAAAAGATAAGCACCTGCCTATAGAAAAACCCATAGACAGGTGCTTTAAGTGCCGATATTCATTGGAGTAGGCCCCGCAAGGCTTGGTGCTGTTACATTGCCTTCACTTTGATAAGGAAGTCACGTACGTGCGCTGTGTACTCTTCAGGATAGTCCATGTATGATTCTGCGTGTCCGGAACCCGGGGCTATCCACATCTCCTTGTAGCCTTTGACTTTGGCTTCATAATTGTCATAGACGTCATCAGTCGGGACGAAATCGTCATTGCTACCGTGAATGAAGAGCATCGGACGTTCGCACTTTGCAAGCTGTTTCAGTGCAGATGCTTCCTTGAAGCCCCAACCGTATCTGATACGGCAGATCAAACTGGCGCTGTGGAGGACGGGGAATGGAGGTAGATTGAAGATATCCTTGAGATTATGAGCGAACTGGTTCCAAACTGAACTGTATCCGCAATCTTCAACAAATGCCTTGATATAGACCGGTAGTTCCTCTCCACTTAACATCATAGTTGTAGCTGCACCCATTGACACTCCGTGGACAAGCATAAAGTCGTCATTCCATATTCCGTGGGCAAGCTCTGTCCATCTTTTTACATCAAGTCTGTCCAACCATCCCATTTGTATTGCCCTGCCTTCAGAATAGCCGTGGTAATGGAGGTCTGGGGCTATCACATTATAGTTCAGTTCGTCTCTGTACATGCGAACGAGATTCAGAAAACACAGGTGGTTGTCAGTGTAACCGTGAACGACAACAGCTGTACCGTTGGCTGTTTCCGGCTGAGCTGCAGCCGAATAGACTGCATGGAGCTTGTAACCGTTCTCTCCTGTGATGGTAGTGTCACGGAAGTATCCGTTTTCGTGAAGGTCGTCAAACCAGGCAATTATGCCGGGATACTTCTGGTCAATTTTGGCGCGGTCTGCCTCAATCTCATTGCCGTGCTCTTCTGGGAGCAGGGCATAATTGCACATATATATGCCTACAAAGACACAGACTGCGACCAATGTTGCTGCCACAATGGCGAGGATTTTCAAAAACTTCTTCATAATGCTCTATTATATTCTTCAAGTGCCTTTTTCAGCACCTTCATTGCATTTCCTAAATCTTCCTTATTGAGGACATAGGCCATTCTAACTTGATTCTTGCCTTCCTTAGGATTGGTATAGAAACCGGCCCCGGGCGCCATCATTACCGTCTGCCCTTCGTATGAAAAATCAGTCAAGCACCATTGACAGAACTTCTCGGCATCATCCACAGGCAATTGGACCATAGTATAGAAGGCTCCCATAGGAGTGGGTGAGAATACACCGTCTATTTTATTGAGCTCGTTGATGAGGAAATTTCTGCGCTCAAGGTACTCGTCATATACCTGATCCATATATTCCTGAGGTGTACTCAATGAGGCCTCGGCAATCAACTGCCCGACAAGGGGAGGACTCAAGCGCGCTTGACAGAATTTCATTACGGCGTTCCTGACCTCTTTGTTCTTGGTGATAAGGGCACCGATTCTGATTCCACATTCTGAGTATCTCTTTGATACTGAATCAATCAGAATGACGTTGTTCTCTATTCCCTCCAAATGACATGCCGAGATGTATGGCTGCTTTGTGTAAATGAATTCACGGTAAACCTCATCCGAAAACAGGTATAGGTCGTGTTTCTTTACGATATCCCTAATCTGGGCCATCTCATTCTTTGTGTAGAGATAGCCGGTAGGATTGTTCGGGTTGCAAATCAGGATAGCCTTGGTCTTTTCCGTGATCTTTTTCTCGAATTCTTCTATTGGAGGCAGTTTGAATCCGTCTTCTATATTGGTCTTGACTGACTTTACGACAGCTCCGGCACTGATGGCAAAGGCCATATAATTGGCATAGGAAGGGTCGGTAACGATAATCTCATCTCCCGGATTGAGACATGCCATATAGGCGAACTGAACGGCCTCTGAGCCTCCAGCGGTAATGATTATTTCATCTGGACTCAGGTCAATGCCGTATTCGGAATAATAGGCAACCAGTTTGGTTCTCAGGCTTTTGTAGCCTTGAGAGGGACTGTACTCCAATATATCTCTGTCAATGTTCCTGATAGCCTCCAATGCGCACTCTGGGGTTTTGATATCAGGCTGTCCAATATTTAAGTGATAAACCTTGATACCGTTGCGTTTAGCGGCATCCGCATATTTCGCCAGTTTCCTGATTGGAGAACTGGGCATATTCTCTGCTCTTTCCGATATAGTCATAATATTGCAAAGGTAATGAATTTGTAAAAATACAAAAACTGTCAATGACGGAGGACGCTCAGGCCTCCTTTTTTACAAGCTTTCTAATGTATTGCTCGAGGGCCTTGCAATCATTGTCCATGATAATGTAGCTTTTTTCTTTTCCGGACAAATGAGCGAGCTGTTCTGGCAGTTCGACATCATGACCTATCGTCTCCTTTATCACTTCTGAGAATTTGGCGCTATGTGCTGTCGCGAGATAGAAACCTTCGGCATTTGTAGCCTCCAGACATAGATAGCCCACAGCAGCATGAGGGTCGGAGATGAAACCGTACTTCTTGTAAATCTTCCGAATCGCTTCCTTGATCCATTCGTCGGAGTAAGAGTATGCGCTGAGTTTGCCGTTCAGTTTGTAGAAATCATTGTCATACAGATACATCATCCTTTCATAATTACTCGGAGCACCGACATCCATTGCATTGGCTACCGTTCTGATTGAAGGTCTTGGAGCATAGACGCCGCTTTCCAAATAGTCTGGAATAACCGAATTCGCATTTGCGCCGGCAACAAATCTGTGAACAGGAAGACCCATTGCCTCAGCCAGCATTCCTGCAGTGAGATTTCCATAATTTCCACTCGGGACAATGATGTCAGGGCGTTTTCTTCCCGTTTCCGCATACCACTGCGCCCATGCGTAGAAATAGTAGAAGGACTGGGGTATCCACCTGAGCACGTTGATGGAGTTTGCAGAAGTCACATCTATGCTCTGACGGAAGGTATAGTCGTTGAAAACTGCCTTTACCAAAGCCTGGCAATCATCGAAGCTGCCTTTGACGCAAACGGGGTGGATATTGTCTCCCAAAGTGGTCATCTGAGCTTCTTGAAGCGGGCTTACCTTGCCCTGGGGATAGAGTACTACCACATTGATACTCTTTACTTTATGGAAACCTGCGGCAACTGCGCTGCCTGTATCACCCGAGGTGGCGGTGAGTACGGTAAGTTTCCTGTCTTTATCGGACAGCAGGCTGAGCATGCCGCCCATAAATCTGGCTCCAAAGTCCTTGAAGGCTGCAGTAGGGCCGTGAAACAGTTCAAGTACGTATTTCCCTTCCTCCAACTTTCGGAGGGGACAGTCGAAGTCATAGGCATGCCTTATCATCAACTCCAGCCTCTCGGAGGGAATGTCGTCTCCGAAGAAAAGCCCGGCAAGATAGATTGCCAGATCAGGATATGATAGTGCAGCGAGCCTGCGAACTTCATCAAGATTTACTTGCGGTATGCTTTCCGGCATAAACAGGCCTCCATCAGGCGCCAATCCGAGAAAAGCCGCTTCTTTTAGAGAGTAGGCGTTCTTACGCTCCTTGTCTCTGGTGCTGTAATATTTCATAGAATAGTTTCCTCTCCAGATATTAAATAGTGATGCCTGTCAGCTTGGCTCCTTTATTGGAAACCTTGACTACATACACATTGCTGTGTATGCCAAGACTCTCGAAATGCTGCTTCAGTACCCAGCCTGCTGCATTCGCCTTGTTCTTATGGTCGCAGAGGGCAAAGACGGACGGACCCGAACCGGAAATGTTCATTGCCAATGCTCCTGAATCCAGCACCTTCTTTCTGAGCTCGTCGAAGCCTGGAATGAATTGCTTTCTGTATGGTTCAGCAACAAAATCCTGCATAGAACGACCTATGAGGTCGATATTGCCCGAATAGAGACCGGCAACAAGGCCGCCGACATTGCCCCATTGACGCACAGCATCGTGCATAGGAACAGCCTTTGGCAATATCTCCCTGGCCTCCTTGGTGGCTACTACGATGTCAGGGTGTACTACGGCGCAATAGAAATTGCCCGGAACCGGCAGACTCACGATGTCGAGAGGCTCGTATCCTCTGATGAGCACTATGCCTCCGAGCAATGCCGGGGCTGCATTGTCAGCATGATAACCACCGCTGGCGAGATTCTCTCCCTCCATCGCACATAGTACCAGCTCCTCTTCTGACAATGGACAGCCGAACAGCTCGTTCATTCCATATGCCGCGGCAGCAGATGATGCCGCGCTCGAACCTATGCCGGAGCCAGGAAAAATCTTCTCGCAAATGCACACGTCTATCTGTGCAGTCTTTCCAATTCTTCGCAGGAAGCTTCGTACAACAGGGGTGATGACATTCTTTTCGATGTCATCCGGCAGCGGAACATTGCTCCTGTTAGTGATGGTGAGGCCGTCTCCTTCGCTTTGGGTAATCTCAAGAATATCGCCTACCTCGTCGAGAGCCAGACCGATAACGTCGAATCCGCAACCCATGTTGGCAATGGATGCCGGAGCAAATACTCTGACTTTTTTCATAATAATTTCTTGTAAGGTAAAACAAAAAGCCTGTCAGTTAGTCTGGCAGGCTTATTAACTATCTTTCAATGTTTTATGCGTCAACTTCACCTGGCAGACTAGTAATCTGTCCTATAGTGGTAATGGTAGTGACGGTAAAACTGTTCTTCATTTCGAATGACAATTTAGGTATAGTTATCCGAAAAAACAAAGGTTTGGTAAAATTTTTTATAAATTTGTGAAGTAAATTATTGCTGATGATGAAGTATAATCTGTTGGTTTTCGATCTTGACGGCACTCTGCTGGAGACTTTGGAGGACTTGGCTGCGGCGGTCAATTATTCACTTGACTGCTCATCTTTGCCTCTCCACAGCATTGATGAGTACCGGAAGATGGTCGGGCACGGGGTCAGAAATCTGGTCCGGAGTGCCTTGCCGGAGGAAATGCGTGACGATAAGAATGTCGATCTGCATCTGGCACGCTTCAAAAAGTACTACACTGAGCATATTGATGTCCACACTAAACCCTATCCCGGGATATCTCAGCTTTTGGAGAAGTTGACGCGTGAGGGGAGCGCTATCGCAGTGGCTTCCAATAAGTTCCAGGAAGGGACAGAAACGCTGATCAACAAGTTCTTCCCTGAGATTCCTTTTGTTTCAGTGATGGGCAACAGAGAAGGTTTGCCGCTTAAGCCGGATCCTCAGGTCATCTATTCAGCAATGGAGAAAGCAGCTCTTTCAGCTTCAGCCCGAGTGGCAATGATAGGGGATTCCGCTACGGACATTGCCACTGGACATAATGCAGGGGTGGAGACTGTTGCAGTATCCTGGGGCTTCAGGCCGAGGAAGAGTCTTGAACTGGCAGAGCCTGATGCGATTGCCGACAATGTTGAAGGCTTGGCAGCATTGCTTCTCGCTTGATGCTTCATATTTTGAAGTATGATTTTTGCAGTTAGAAAGTTTACAAACCGGACAATATTATGAAAGAAATCAAAAGTATCGGAGTTCTCACTTCTGGTGGAGATGCTCCGGGAATGAATGCAGCAATAAGGGCCGTGACTCGTTCAGCCATTTTCCAGGGCTGGAGGGTTTTTGGAATCTATAGAGGCTGGGAAGGCCTCATCAATGGTGATATCAAGGAGTTCACATCCAGCAGTGTAAGCAATACCATACAGCGTGGCGGCACTATACTCAAAACTGCCCGCAGCGATGAATTCCGTACTCCGGAAGGACGAAAGAAAGCTTATGACAATATGATCAAGTTTGGCATTGACGCACTTGTGGTCATCGGAGGCAATGGATCGCTGGCGGGAGCCCAGGCTCTGGCGCGCGAGTATGATGTTCCCGTAATCGGACTCCCGGGAACCATTGACAATGACCTTTATGGCACAGACTCGACCATAGGCTACGATACCGCCCTCAATACAATCGTGGAATGCGTAGACCGAATCAGGGATACCGCCACTTCGCACGACCGCATCTTCTTCGTCGAGGTGATGGGGCGCGATGCCGGCTTCCTTGCCCAGAACAGTGCAATTGCCAGCGGAGCAGAGGCTGCTATTATCCCTGAAGAGCAGACCAATATAGACCAGCTCGCCCAGTTCATCGGACGCGGATTCCGCAAGAGCAAGAACAGCAGTATCGTTATCGTTTCTGAAAGTAAGAAGGACGGCGGTGCAATGCATTATGCCGAGCGTGTGCGCAATGAGTACCCCCAGTATGACGTACGCGTGACCATACTTGGACACCTTCAGCGAGGAGGTACTCCAACTGCATACGACCGTATCCTGGCAAGCCGTTTGGGAGTGGCTGCAATCGAGGCTCTCAATGAGGGCCAGAGGAATGTAATGATAGGCGTGAAGAACGACCAGATAGTATATGTTCCTATTTCCAAAGCTATTAAACTCGACAAGCCGGTAGACAAGGAACTAATTGATTGTTTGGCCATTCTGTCCATTTAGCTGATATGAAAAAGGACCCGAGAGTAATAGTTGATGCTTCAGGAAAACACGTGATGGACTTTTTCGTCCCGTGTTATATGACTGATGGAAACTGCAGACTCAAGGCTTCTGCCTTTATGACCCAGGCTCAGGAAATGGCAATGAACAGCGCTGAGATATTGGGGTTCGGCTACGATGAACTGTTCCCTAACTATGGGATGGCCTGGGTGCTTTCTCGTTTCCATTTCAAGTTCCTCCGTCCTGTAATGTGGAGGGAGTTCGTGAGAATCAGGACCTGGCACAAGGGAGTGCGCAGCGTGTTCTATGTAAGGGATTTTGAACTTCTTGGAGAGGACGGTGAACTGTCGATGATAGGCACCAGTTCATGGGTGGTTCTTAATCTTAAGGAAAGGAGTATGGTCCGTATGAACGAGCTTCCGCCTGTCATTTCACCGGAACCGATGCTGGAAGAAGATGCGATTGAGGCTCTTGCTCCAAAGGTGATGATTCCAAGAAAGGTTCAGGCAGAGTTTGTCCACAACCACATAGTCTCGTACTCCGACATTGACTTGAACAAGCATACGAACAATGTCAGATATATTGATTGGGCTATTGATTGCATAGACGCAGAGGTGACTGACAATTGTCCAGTCAAGGAAGTGGCTATCAATTTTAACAGGGAAACCCATCTGGGAGAGACAGTGTCTCTGTATAGACACGAAGAACAAGCCGGAGAGGACCATATCTTCATTATTGAGGGGAAGGTGGAAGACACACAGTCATTCTGTGCCCGCATAGTGTTCTGACACAATTCCCCGGGGGCTTGCAAGATATTATATAAAGAAGGTGACTAATATGTGATTTTAGTCACCTTCTTTCGTAATTTATATGGATATGACGACAGTGGTGCCAGGGTAAGTTTGGCATGGTTCCGTCGGAACAAGTTCCGACTTCATCCCTCCCACGACTGCGTCGCGGGCTCTCCCGTTCACGAGGCCAATGGCGGCCACGCCATCCAAACTTACCATACCGCCACTACATAGCATACCAGTGAATAATGAACTTGAATCCGTTCACGACATAATCGTCTGGGGTCTGCTCCTGAGGTTCTACGCCTCCATCCGAATCCAATGGTGGGACTTCTCCGTAATCCGGCTCTTCCAATACCTTATGCGCGAGGTGAACATTGCCGTGGATATCGGTGTATAGTATATCATAAACAACCTTGAACGGTGTGTAATCATGACCATTTGTAGGTATGCCTATCGATACGGCAGTTCCTCCATTAATCTCGCTCTTGACCTCGTATGTTTTGTTTGCATCCGGGGCATAGACACAGTCGTAAACTGTGACTTCACCGCATATGTTGATTACATTGGTTATGACCGAGAAACTGCCCTTGCCGCTTCTGCTTATGCCGTTTGTAGGATCCACCAGACTGTACTCAACTTCATACTGCCCGACCTTGAGGTGGCCCTTGCTCAAATCTGCATCACTATACACAGCGTTAAGTATAAGCTTTTCCTTGCAATCAAGATCTTCGCTTCCTGTAAGCATTGCCTTGCTGACAGAAGGAGTAGAAAGAATTTCACGGAAATATGAGTCTGAAATAACAACATCCTTGAAGCCGCTGGTTCCGTGCATTTCTCCACTGATAGTCAATTCACTGCCTTCATATTCGAAAACTGCTCTGTACTCAGGTTTCGCTGTCATCCAGCTGCCGCTGCGTCCCCACCAGTCTGCTGCTGTCAGAACACAGTCCTTGTAGCTGAGCAAATCATCTGGGGCATTGCCGGAAATGCTGAGACTCTTAAGCTTAGGGGAGACGCTTGTCCCTCCGTAACGGAAGCTCAGGCTATAGCTGTTTCCTCCCCAGGTGTCAAGTCTGCTTACGCTGGCGGTAAGTTTGAGGACGGTGCTGCAATTGATGGCGAAACTGTCGCTGATTGAGGCATTTCCCTTAAGGCTGGCCTTGCCTGTTCCGTTCTCTCCGGCGGCAATGCATTTCACTGTACCATCCGAGGAAATGCTGAAACTGTTTTGGCCTGATGTAATTGACCAGTCGCACAGTTCATTCTCGATGACGCTTACGCTGCCGTCAGACCATCTTGCTGTCAGCTGCATAGTCTGTTGCCCGTTCATTTCCAAATTGAGCGGATCAGGCTGGACTGATATGGACACTATCTCAGGCTCCGGCTCCGGTTCAGGATCGGGTTCTGGCTCCGGTTCGGGCTCCCATACACTTACATAGATGGTCTCGCTTTTTTCTCCGTATTGGACATTTACGGTGGTGCTTCCTGCTGATATACCCTTGATGTAACCCAAACTTGCAGAAGCGATTGTATTGTCTTTTACTGTCCAGGATGCGCTGGAACTCACATCTTTGCTTTCTTCGAGCACAGAGTTCCTGAATGTTTTCCATATGGCTGTGACTTGCTTGCCGTATCCAGCCTCCAGATTTAAAGATTCGTCGGAGAGGATAAGTTCATAGCTGATGACATCATCGGCAGTAACAGTTATTATTGATTGAGCTTCTACTCCCTTATAGCTTGCTCTTATTATTGCAGTTCCTTTGCTGATCCCGGTGACGTCACAGGAATAGTAGCTGTTATCCAGCGTAACGCAATCACTGTCTGTCTTGCAGTAAAGACTATATACGTTAATCTTTGAACCTGTGCTGTAGACGGCGCGTCCGGTCAATTGAATGGTCTCTCCTATTTCAATAGTTTTCTCTTGCGGCAGGATGTAGAACTGTACAAGATCACCCGTGTAGGCGAGCAGTTCTATTGAGTCGCTCTTCGTGATGCCATCAAGGGTGTAGGATGCAATCATATCTGTAGATGAGCCGTTATATGCTTGATATACAAGGAGTTCTCCATCTGAGAGATAAGAGCCCATTTTGAAACCGTGAGGGAGTTTCCCGCCGAAGGTCCAAGTTATGTCGGACCAGCTGAGCAGCGTGTCACCGCTCGGTCTATGAGCGAAGATTCTGATGTTGCCGTTGTTCATATTCTTCTTGACATTGTATCTCTTCTCTGCGTATATGTCTATCCTTAGCTGCTCCGGCTCGGCGTCGATGCCCAGAAGAGGATCAGATACCCTGACAGTGGCAGACTCCTGACTTTCAATCCTTATGCCCTTTTCAGTGTAGGATGCGCTGATTTCAGCAGTGCCAATACCAGCCCCCAGTATGCTGCTTCCTTCTGCTATCGCAATGGAAGAATCGGAAGACGAGAGAGTGGCGTATACTTCTCTTTCACTTCCGTCAGAATAGCTTACAATGAGGACAGGATGCCAGCAGCCCTTGTCTCCGGCATTGGGGCCATTGACATAGAGCTCGACTTCCTTTTCCTTGAATCTGATACTTTCGGGACGTATGTAGGACTCCACGGTAACATTGCAGATGTCGAAGATTGCCTTGTCCCAGGATTCCGCAATGATGGTGCCTTCAGCCTCCTCTTCCTGCCCCAGGGTGTTGCTGATGGTAATGGTCGATGCCTCCTTGTCAAAATTGAGGCTGCAGCCCGCATTGGCCAACCATTCATAGCCGGAGAGAGTGATATCGAACTTTCCGGGTTCAGTCTCAATCTTAACTTCTGCGCTGCCCAAAGGCGGAATCCTGACTTCTTTCGGAACGAAACTCAAGCTTCTGCTGTCATTCCAATCCTTTGAGGAAATTTTCCAGGACCCCCTGTTCCCGTCCATCTCTTCTTCGCTCGGGATGAGCTTCAGCTTGTATATCCTGTTCCTATGCAAGTCGAAATTGCCAATATTGTCGGAACCCAGGTACATTCTGTAAGTTAGCTCGCCATAGGACAGACCACCTGCCGAGTATGAAGCCTTTACTTCCAGATAAGTGCAATAATCGGATGTCTCCACCATTTCCGGCACTTTTAGCCAAGGGTCGGAGTTGAAAGGCAAGAGAGTGCCTTGAAGGTTCTCGAAGGCATAAAGACTGATGCCGCCTCCAGAATTGAGTACGGCAATATCCTCTGGACTGCACTTGTCGAAATTATAGTCTATCTGTCCTTTTCTTTCCTGCCGCTGTTCCTTGCTGAAAGGGCTGAAAGTATTGATGGCATTGTACAAAGAGACTGAATTGACTCTGAAACCTTCCTCGTCAGCGTGGGTCAATGCTGACTTGTCAATGCTGAAGTCTATACGGGCAAGCAGCCTTGTAAGGGGAATTACTACTTCATTGTCACTTTCTTTTATGGTGCAACTTACTCCCTCGACCGCTGCCATTGGAATGCCGCACTTGTTTATCTCGGAAAAAGAGATGCTCCTTTTTATGGCCATGAGCTCGTCCAATGTTTGAACACTGATCTTTTCTCCGAGATTGGCTATGGCGTAGAAACTGTATGTAGAGCCTACTTCAGCAATAAAGCTCAGATTGACCGGCCAGGTTTTAGAATAAATGATGTCATAAATTCCAGCTTCTTCATCGAAGACAAGGATCTCGATGTCATTGATCTCTTTATCATCCCAAGTGAAGCTCGATTTGGTATCAGCTTCAATATAAGTGTCTGTAACCATCGTGAAACTGACTATGGCCTTTTTATTGTCAGATGGTGAAGGAAGAACTTGGGGTCCTTCCTTGTTGACACATCCGCAAAAGGCCATCAAAGTCAGAAGTATCTGCTTTTTCCAAATTCTGCTCATATCAGTAGTTGTATTGTCTGTCCTTTTCCGCTTCCCAGTCTTTTACTGTCACGGATACGCTTGATTTGTTGTATTCAAGTTCCAAATGTATATCGTCAAGATCCTCCTTGTTCCAGGAATAACCCCCTGATAGGATGGCTTCGCCGACTCTATATTCTTTCAGAAATTCTCCATCTTCAATCAGTTCGAGAGTCAGGGATGCGTCCTTCTGCCTCGGTAGGCGGAAGCTCCACACTCCTTTGCCCATTTCCCTTGCCCGGCAATGGAATGAACCTTCTATCGGTGAGAAATCCAGTATGTCCATCCCGCAAACATTGCTCTTAAGCACAAGTTCGTGTGAAACATAGTCAGGGCAATCGGATATGACCACAGTGACTGTGGCGAACTGTTTGTGGAGAGAGATTAAGTCATAAGCGTTTTCTCCCGTCGCATTGACAGTACTGCAGTGAGCATATATACTGTCAGCTTCATTGCCGGAAGGAATAAGCAGTCTGTGCCCGTCTTGGAACATCTCTTTCAGTCCCTGATAAGCACTGACTTCAACTACATTTCGCGCTACTGTTGTTTCAAAACCTGCTGGGAAGTACCTGACATTGATAGCTTCCAGGAACAGCCTGCCATTCTTCCAAGCGGAAATATATAAGGGACTGTCCGAACCGTAACATTCGGACAGATCCTCCAGGAGCCAACAAGGGCAAAGCTCTCTATCTTCTTTGACAGTGCATCCCGGTGAAATGATTAGAAAGACCAGCAGCACTGCAATTGAGATACGTCTTTCATTCATCATTGCTATATGGTTTCTGTATATGTTTTACCATCCTCCCATTCATCGACCTTGATGGAGAACTTGCAGTCAGCTGCGCTAACAGGTATGTCCTCACTGTCGGATCCCGGCCTGGTAAGGATGAGATCAGTAATCACATATTTTTTGTTTCTTTCAATTTTCGGCAGTACGATAGGGTAGTATTTGACCTTGCCTCCATAGGTGGTCCTGATAACCAGTTTGGTATGTCTTGGTGACCATTCTCCACCGTCTGCGTTAGCTTCAGTTGGATTTCTGTAAGGATAAAAGCTATGTTTTACACTATATTCGGCCTTGTCCACAAGAGTATGTGCAATTGAACCGTCATAAAGCAGTGAATCTGCTTCTGAACTTTTATAACCCATCTTGTTCAGCCATATTGATGGGCTTGATTTGATTTTTAAAGTGTCTTCCTGATATTCCGTATCTCCTGCCACATTGGTAAGATAGATGGCATCTATGCTCATCTTGACTGCTCCCTGGGATGCCGAGATGAATTTCCTGCTGATTTTCTGGAGTTCAACCTTGGCTACCAATCTCTTGACTACTATCTCTATGTCCTGTTTCTCAGTAATAGTGATGTGTTTCGAACCTACCATTTCAAAACTGCTTAATTTATTGTTCGTTAGATAACTGATGCCGGCCAGCAAAGCTTCCTTGGTGTCGTACTCGTGTGCAGGTGCATTGACCAAAGCATAAAAGTCCTTATTCCCTTTGGTTACACTGAGTGTGATGTTTCCGTCGTTGCTCCGGTCGTAGGATTCCAGTTCTCCATTGTCTCTGAAGACATAGATTTGAACGCTGTTTACCTTCTTCTCGTTTCCGTCGACTATGTCGATCGCCTTTGTTTCGGGAATATCCAAAAGTACTCCCACCTCTACTTTTTCATCATCGGCTGTTTTGTAGCTTTCGCCGAATTCCTTGTTGCACGATATTGCTGCCAAAAGTGCTGCAGCAAGAATCATCATTCTGTTTTTCATTCTTTTCAATAATTTAAGTTGTTGTTTAGCGTTTCTTCGATAACGTTCAATTCATATTTGTTCATCAGTGAAGATATTTCCGGGTCCAGATTGCCCCTGTGCACATAGGAAGAGTTCTGCTTGCAGGCTTCCATATAGTGACCCACAGCCTTGCTCTCATCACCGAGCCTGCTGTACAGGATGGCCAGCATATAATTCACATCTGCATCCTTTTTCAGTTCCAGAAGTATTTCCAATGCACTCTGATTGTAGTCGAGTGAACAATAGGCTATGGCAGTATTGAAATCGTGATAAGGTCTCAACAAAGTCACCGCTGTCTTGTAGTCCCTGTCCTTGATTGCTTCTACGCCCCTCATATATGCACTGTCAAGCACAGTCGTATGAACTGTGTCCTTAACCATACCTTTTCGGTGGAGGAAAAAGTCGAAGCGTACAGTCCGGAGCTGTGGATATACCTTTTCCCTGAGATAGCTGTAACTGTTCTTCTCCATAAGTCTTTTTTCCCTTGAATCAGGATCGTCGATAAGCATTACTTCTGCAATCTCGCTTTTCTGGATATCGCTCAGGTGGGAATCATTTTTGACTATGGCTTCGAGTCTTTCCCAATTTTCTGGAATCGAGTGTGGAATAAACCTTAGGTTGATAACTTCTTCTTCCTTGGCAGAGTAACTGTCATCCAAATTGAAAGTGAAAGATTTATCCCTTTTGACTGAATCCCGATAATGCTTGATGTATTTCCCGAAAAACTCTGAAACGGAAGCGCTGCGTTTGCTTGAAAGGCGGCGGTTGAACTCGTAACTTCCTTCAGGAGAGCATGATGCGCTGACAGTAATGGAATCCAGGTCGAAGTCCTTATTGGAAAGCAGTTCCCCTATATTCTTCTTTATCCGGCTTATCTCCCCAGCGTTTTCTCCAAGTTCAGGTAGGACATCTGACTTTCCGCTCTCGAATTCAATCCAGTAGCTCGAGTTGGCGGTAACCGAACGCTCGATAACCTGAGTCAGATACTTCTCTTCATCCTTGACGAAACTGCTCAGAGAACTGATGTAGAAGGTGAGAGGATTCTCAACCGGTATCCTGTACAATTGCCTGTCCTCTTCGAATATCTGCCCGGACATCGCAATTTCAGCCTTCTTCAGTTTGGGCTGAGTGTTGATGGTCTGGGTATATTCGTAAATGAAGTCTCCATTGATGTCTGTCAGCACAGTGTCAAGCCGCAGTCCGTCTTTGACTATAGGCACCTTCACATATTTTGCAAACATCTTGTCCTTCCTGGCAAGCTTCTTCCTGTTGGCATTAACAACGAACTGGTTAGTATAGTGTTCAACTGCTTCCTGTTCGGTAACTCCATAAATGGATGCAAATCTTTCGTCAGAATAGAAGGTGGTATCCGTCTTCAACTCGTATACTTTTGGGAGGTTCCTCTTGAGAAAAATCTCCAGCTCCTTCAAACGTATGAACCTTGAAGTATCCGATACGATTGACTGCAGAAAACGTTCGTACTGCTGGTATCCTCTCAGCTGGGCACGTCTGTATTCCTTACCCGTAATGATTACAGGGTCCAGCTCCAATGTGTCTCCGAGTACGTACATACGCGGTTTGAATCTGAGCTGCCACTTGCTATCCTGCAGAGAAGCAGGCACGGTTACCAGGAATTTGAGATCAACCTTTCCGTGCCTTTCCGCTACATTCCTGAAGCGGGCAACAACATAAGAAGCGGTTATGACATCGTTGGCAACCATCTCTCCGTTCTCGTCCCGCACCGCCCTCATAATTATGACCTCGTTCCCGTCCGGAGCTTCCACCTTCAAGGTGTCCCTGTGAGGTTCAGTCCCCACAGGAGGCAGGTCCGAATAGTCCTTGTCGTCAGCCAGCGACAAAAGGGCTGCGATGGACTTTTTCTGTATCCTGTCTATCTTTCTTTGAGTGGAGCAAGAAGCCAGTATGAGAGCCGACACCAATATCAGGGCTGGCAGCTTCTTCTCAAGACTCATACTGAAGATATTCATCTTCATCCAGTATCTCCAATTTGCTCGCCAGCACGTCATATGCTGTTCGCTCCACTCCATCGTTACCGATGAATTTCTGATTGCGCAATCTGCCCAGAATATGGACTTTGTCTCCTTTTTCAACTTTGCTCAGGTTCGCTATGTTCTTGCCCTCCCAAGCCGTCACATTGTGCCAGGTGGTCTCAATGACCGCTTCACCATCCTTACCCTTGTAGATGTAGTTGGTCGCTACAGTCAGCTTGGCTACTTGCTTGTCTCCGACTGCCTGCAATCTCACACTTCCTACATTCCCTCTTAACTCGATTCGGTTCAATTGTTCCATAGTACTGATAGTTTATATTGTCCTGCCGGGACTTGCGCGCTTCAGTCTCACGGCCTGTGCAAAGAAAGATAGAACAAGCTCAAGATGAAAGGAACAATAAAAAAGCTGAGTCAGGTATTCAGGTATTTTGTAAAGGCTTATTGTTTTTTATAAAGACTGCTTTTTTTATCATTCGAGTCCTTTTATAAATTCATAGGAAATCCTGCTTGTTTTTTTATTAAAGCTTGCTTATTGGAATAAGAACCTTGAAATTAGCAAAAACTGAAGTTATGGGATACAAGATTCAAACGGAAGCTCCTCATATCTGCCTGGAATGCGGAGATGAAATCCTGTATGGAAGGACGGACAAGGTATATTGCTCCGACTCTTGCAGGCGTAAGCATAACAACCGTATCCATAATTCGAGAAAAAGCGTCAGACTTAAGGTCCTCGGTCAATTGGACCGGAACTATGAAATACTCGAGCGACTGCTCGCGGCCGGAATAGAGAGCATAGACATAGACAAGTTGGAGGATATGGGTTACAATATGAAATATGCGACCTCATATCGTAAGATAAGAGGTCGCAGCGAATACCGTTGTTTCGATATCAGATATCAATGTACTCCGAGCCGTATTATGAAGCTCGGGCGTGTGTCTGCAGAACTTATGCTTCAGCCTTCTGAGGATTCTTGAAGAGAAGAGCGAAGAGTACTGCCACTACAAGGGCATATCCAGCAAATATATACCAGGCAGCAGCCCAATTGCCCGCTTCACCGGCAGCTTGAGGGATATAGACGAGAGCATTGACTACCTTACCGGCAGCAAGGGTGCCTATGGATGCTCCAAGACCATTGGTCATAATCATAAACAGGCCCTGAGCGCTGGAGCGTATGCTGGTGTCCGTATTCTCATTGACATAGAGAGAACCTGAAATGTTGAAGAAGTCGAATGCGACTCCGTATACAATGCAGGAGAGAACGAAAAGCCAAACACCCGAGCCAGGATTGCCGAGGCCGAAGAAGCCGAAACGGAGCACCCAGGCGAACATTGCGGTAAGCATCACTCCCTTGATGCCGAGCTTTTTCATTGCAAACGGAATAAGAAGTATGCAGAGGGTCTCGGATATCTGCGAGAGTGAGATCAGGGCATTTGCATTGTTCGCGCCCCAAGCGTTCTCGTAGCCCGGCTGGCCGGCGAATGACGAGATGAAGGTATTGGCATAACCGTTGGTAATCTGAAGAGAAGCTCCCAGAAGCATTGAGAAGATGAAGAAAATGGCGAATTTCTTCTCCTTGAAGAGCTTGAAGGCAGAGAGGCCGGAAGCCTCCATAAACGACTGCTTTTCAGCGCTGCTTGGCTTGCAAGGACAGTTTGGCATAGTCAGGGCGTATCCGCAGAGAACGAGGCTGAGTATGCCGGAAACGATAAACTGGTAGCTGGAGTGCTGGAACTGTATGCCGTTGGCATCCTTTACGAAATTCACGAAGAGCATACTGCAGATGAAGCCAACTGTACCGAATACGCGGATAGGAGGGAAGTCCTTGACTGGATCCTTAGCGCTTACCTCAAGGGCGTTGTAGGCCACAGAATTGGCAATGGCAATAGTAGGCATAAAGAAAGCTACACTGAGAAGGTAAAGGGTGTAGAATGGTCCAAAGGCTATTGCTGAACCGGAGGTGGTGGCATAAAGACCGGCTCCGAGCATAAAGATGCCCGCCAGACCGTGGCAGAGAGACAATACTTTCTGTGCAGGAATCCATTTGTCAGCGACTATGCCCATCAATGCAGGCATAAAAATGGAAACAAAGCCCTGGGTGGCAAAGAAAAGACCTATTTTCGAGCCCATTCCGGCTCCGGCGAGGAAACTTCCCATAGAAGTGAGATACGCGCCCCATACGGCGTACTCCAGGAAGTTCATAATAATCAGCCTCAGACTGATGCTTTTATTGTTCATAACTGATGTGGTTTTTGTTTATTTCAACTCAGGTAGATTGCAAAAATAAAAGAATTAGTCCAATAATTTGTATCTTTGGAGGTTAAAATATCAATACTATCAATGAAATTCAAGTTATTAGCCAAGGATCCGAACTCCAATGCCAGATGTGGCATTGTATCGACGGACCACGGTGACATACATACTCCCATCTTTATGCCCGTCGGAACACTCGGAGCAGTGAAGGGTGTTTTCCATAAAGACCTGAAGGAGGACATAAAGGCGGAAATCATTCTTGGTAACACTTATCATCTATACCTACGCCCCGGCCTTGATACACTCAAGGCGGCAGGAGGTCTTCATAAGTTCGAATCATGGGACAGACCCATACTTACTGACAGTGGCGGTTTTCAGGTCTTCTCCCTCACAGGCATACGCAAACTTACAAAGGAAGGCTGTACTTTCTCTTCACATATAGATGGCTCCAGACATTGCTTTACTCCGGAGAACAATGTTGATACTCAGCGTATTATAGGCGCAGATATCATGATGGCCCTTGACGAATGCTGTCCGGGTGATGCTGATTTCCGCTATGCTGAGAAATCCCTCTCCCTGACTCAGGACTGGTTGGAGCGCTATTCAAAGAGGTTCAATGAAACCGAAGCGCTTTATGGTTATGACCAGACTTTCTTCCCCATTATCCAGGGCTGCATCTATCCCGAGCTCCGCATCCGTGCCGCAGAACATGCGCTCAGATTTGCAGATGCCGGCATTGCCATAGGCGGACTTGCAGTCGGCGAGCCTACTGATAAGATGTACGAAATGCTTGAGGTCCTCCATCCGGTCATTCCTGAGGACAAGGCCAGATACCTGATGGGCGTCGGCACTCCCGCCAATATACTCGAGGCCATTGCGAGGGGAGTGGATATGTTCGATTGCGTGATGCCGACCAGAAACGGCCGCAACGGAATGCTCTTCACCTGGAACGGCATAATGAATATGCGCAATGCCAAATGGGAGAAAGATTTCTCTGAACTCGACCCTACCGGCACTTCTTTCGTTGACCATTGCTATTCAAAGGCATATCTAAGGCATCTATTCATTGCCAAGGAAATGTTTGCGGCGATGATTGCTACCGAGCATAATCTGGCTTTCTACCTCGACCTTGTACGCACGGCCCGCACTCATATAGAAGCCGGGGACTTTGCAGCATGGAAGGAGGCGACTGTCAAGAGAATCACAAGTAGACTCTAGTTTCTATGACACTCAAACCTAAGAAAATAGACTGGTACATATTCAAGAAGTTCATCACGACCTTCGTGATGGCCTTGTTGCTTATCATTCTTCTGGTGATAGTCTTTGATATAAATGAGAAGATAGACGATTTCGTTGAAAAGGAAGCACCCCTGAAGGCCATCATCTTCGATTACTATCTGAATTTCATTCCGTACTTCATCAATATGTACAGCCCTATGTTCGTGTTCATAACCGTCATTTTCTTTACATCCAGAATGGCGGCGAACTCGGAGATTATCGCGATACTGTCCGGAGGAGTCAGTTTCCACAGAATGATGGTCCCTTATCTGGTAGCCTCCATGATGATTGCCCTTTTCTCTCTGGGCCTCAATCTGTATGTAATTCCCTCATCGAATGTCAAACGACTTGCCTTCGAGAACCAGTACGTAAAATCAAAGAATACAATGGTGCGCAATGTCCATTATCAGATAGCTCCGGGGCAATTCGTATTCGTGGAGAGCTTCAGCAGTTGGAACAATACCGCATACAAGTTCACGCTTGAGACCATCGAGGACAATAGAATCGTGAGCAAACTCTCTGCAGAATCGGCTGCCTGGGACTCTACCAACGCTTCTTGGAAACTGAGGAAATATTTCCTTCGCAATTATACGGAAGGCCTTGAGGACAAGGTGATTTCAGGTGCCACCATTGACACTACCATAGCATTGACGGTTGATGATTTCTATCGTAACTCGCAGACCGTCCAAAAGCTGGGTTTCGATGACCTCGGCGCCCTGATCAAGACACAGAAGATGAGGGGAGATTCCAATATCATTTATGCCCAGATAGAGGCTCATAACAGATTTGCGATGCCTTTATCCGCGGTCATCCTTACCATAATCGGAGTGGCCCTGTCGTCAAGGAAAAAGAGGGGAGGCATAGGCTGGAATCTTGCAATAGGCATAGCTTTGGCCTTTTCATATATACTCTTCCAACGCTTCTCACAAATGTTCGTGATGACGGATGTTCTGCCTCCTTTCATTGCCATATGGATTCCTAATCTGCTTTTTGCAATCATTGCTGCAATCCTTTACAGAATGTCCCCTAAATAGAAACAAGATATGATAGTCAAGATAATAAACAAGTCGCAGTGGCCTCTCCCCCAGTATGCCACAGCACAAAGCGCAGGTGTGGACCTCAGGGCCAATATCGGCAGCGAAATAGTTCTCGAACCTCTCTGCCGTACAATAGTTCCTACCGGTCTGTTCATGGAGATACCTGCCGGATATGAGGCTCAGGTGCGTCCACGCAGCGGTCTTGCCGCTAAGAAGGGCGTGACTGTGCTCAATTCTCCAGGCACTATAGATGCCGATTACAGGGGCGAGGTAGGCGTAATCCTGGTGAATCTCTCGCGGGAGGCCTTTACAATTGTGCCCGGAGAAAGAATCGCCCAGATGGTATTTGCCCGTTGTGAGCAGGTTGAATGGGTTGAAACAGAGATACTTGAATCATCAGAAAGGGGAGCTGGAGGCTTCGGTAGCACAGGACACAAATGATTATGACGATTGAGGAACTTTACGGGAAATATCTCGAATGCGGCGCGTGCGTTACAACAGACAGCCGCAGCATCAAGGGCGGAGAGCTTTTCATTGCTCTGAAAGGAGAAAATTTTGATGGCAATGAGTTCGCGCTGAAGGCTCTCGAGGCGGGTGCGAAGTATGCTTTGGTTAATGCTGACAGCATCGCGGCTTTGTCCGGTCATCCTGGCGTTCTGGCCGTAGATGACAGTTTCATTGCCCTCAGACAGCTTGCCAATTATCATAGAAATCACTGCTATGTAGACGGTAAGAGATTGACAGTCATTGGATTGACTGGTACGAACGGGAAGACTACGACAAAGGAGCTCATACGTTCAGTGCTTTCCGCAAAATACGAAATTACTGCGACTGAAGGCAATCTGAACAATGACATCGGGGTGCCTCTCTCATTGCTTAGAATCAAGGATACGACCCGTATCGCTGTGATTGAAATGGGCGCGAACCACCCGGACGATATCAAGCATCTCGTTGAGGTTTGCGAGCCCGACTTCGGTCTCATTACCAATGTGGGCAAGGCGCATCTGCTTGGATTCGGAAGCTTTGAAGGCGTGAAGCGCGCTAAAGGGCAGCTTTTTGACTTCATTGCCGCACACGGTGGCTCAGTCTTCCTCAATGCCGATAATCCTGATCTGGTGGCAATGGCGGAAGCCCGCGACGGCCTGAGCATCATCCCTTATGGTCAAGTTTTCGATGGAGTCAGCCTCCTCCCTTCAACGCCGCAACAGCCTTTCCTCAGGCTTGAAATCGGAGGGAAAACTGTAAATACCCATCTGGTAGGCTCTTACAATGCGATGAACGTTCTTGCGGCTCTTTGCATAGGCCGTTATTTCGAGGTGGATACAGACGCTGCCATTGCCGCTATTGAAGCATATGTTCCCGCCAACAGCCGCTCGCAGATGTCGAGAACGGAACGAAATGTCCTCATCCTTGATGCTTACAATGCTAATCCGTCCAGCATGGCTGCAGCTCTTGATAACTTTGATGCTGTTCAGGCAGAGAAGAAACTTGCGCTCCTTGGGGATATGCGTGAACTTGGAGCAGACTCTCTCAAGGAGCATCTGGCCGTGGTCGGCAGGATTGCCTCAGCTGATTTCAAGGCATATTTGGTGGGCTCCGAATTCAGGAAGGCCCTCGATGAATACGGTCCGGTGGACAATATTTTGGGCTGGTTTGAGTCTTCCGATGCCTTGGCTTCGCATTTGGAGAAGGAAGTTCCTGAAGGCGCATGCATACTTGTCAAGGGCTCGCGTGGAATCCGTATGGAGAAAACTGTGCCTTGCTTATAATAGACCTGATTTATTGATAATCAGCTTTGCAAGCTGGGCGAAAAGAAAACCTGCACAAAGCCCTGTGACTGAACCGACGAACACATCTCCGAAATAATGCTTTCCGGCAAAGACTCGGCTCAAAGCTACCATTAGCGCCCAAATGAATATGAACCACCCGTACTTCTTGTATCGGTGGTTCTTGTCATTTCTGAAGCCTATGAAAGAGCAAATGGCCACACCAAAGGCGTTTGCAGCATGGGCAGAGAAAAAACCGTAGAAACCCCCGCGCTTCTCCAGAGTATGGAGGCCTCTTGAAATCATTTCACTGTCGTAGCAGGGGCGCAATCTCTCGCTTAAGTCCTTCACCAGATTTGAGAATTGGTCGCAAGCCGCAAAAGTCAAAAGAAGCGAGGCCAGCACCACCGTAGCACGTTTCCAACCCAGACGCAGGTAAAGAAAGGCAATGATGGCAAGATACAGGGGGATCCAAAACTTGATATCGGAAAAGAGCTGCCAAAGCTGGTCTCCATATTTGAAGTGGAGACCGTTGATAGCCAGAGTGATGCTCCGGTCCAGACTGTCAAGCCAATCGGTCAGCATTACTTATGAAGTGCTTTCCAGAGCAATTCCTTGAGTTCCTTCAGACCCTGCTGATTCATCGATGAAATGAAAACGTGAGGCAGGTCCTTTGGAAGCCCGGGCTCTATTTCTTTCTCTATGTCTTTGTCAATCAAGTCACATTTTGTTATTGCCAGCACTCTGTCCTTTACGAGCAGCTCGGGATTGTACTCCTTGAGCTCGTTCAGAAGCGTTTGATATCCTGCTGTGATGTCGTCTTCTTCGGCCGAGACCATAAAGAGCAGCACGGAATTTCTCTCAATGTGCCTGAGGAATCTGATGCCGATACCGCGTCCCTGATGAGCTCCCTCGATAATGCCAGGGATGTCGGCCATCACAAAGGATTGATCGTCATAATACTTGACTATACCCAAATTCGGCTCAAGTGTAGTGAAAGCATAATTGGCAATCTTCGGCTTTGCAGCTGTTATGGTCGCAAGAAGCGTTGATTTTCCAGCGTTAGGAAAGCCCACCAGACCCACATCTGCGAGCAGTTTCAGCTCAAGTACGAACACTCCCTCGACTCCTTCCTCTCCCGGTTGCGCAAATCTTGGGGTCTGTTGGGTAGGGCTCTTGAAATGGTCATTGCCCCAGCCGCCGCGGCCTCCCTTGCAGAGTATCATTTCCTCTCCCGGCTCCATCAACTCTCCAATGACTTCCATAGTCTCCGCATCCTTGACCACTGTGCCTACGGGAACATCCAGATACACGTCTGCACCGTTCTTTCCGTGGCGCAATGCACCCTGCCCGTTTTCTCCGTCTTCGGCCTTTACGTGCTTGCGATATTTTAGGTGAATAAGAGTCCAGAACTGGGGATTGGCTTTGAGTATAATGTGACCACCGCGACCTCCGTCACCTCCGTCCGGCCCTCCTTTTGGAACATATTTGGCCCTGTGAAGATGAGCTGAACCGGCTCCTCCGTGACCGGAAGCGCAATATATACGAACGTAATCTATGAAATTTGAATCGGCCATAAGTATTTATTTGTCAGTGTTTTAAGTGGTTCAAATCAGCTCAAAACAGGGTGCGGGTAACAAACGGGTAATAAAAGCAGCGTAGATTTTGACCTGTTTGGCTACCTATCAAGGTTGAACCAACTGCAAAGATAGCAAAAAATAGCCAACTACTGGGCTTTTCTCTTCAAGTTGAGAGAATCTGCAAAGGCATCAGTGGAGTATTTGAAGATTTCAACTTCTCTGGACTTGATAGCAGTCGGAGTCTTCAGACAACTGCACATCAGGGCGTACAATGTTGACCGCCTGTGGACACTATTGAATTCAAATCAAGGATGACCCATCAGCTTTCACATTTGGATCATCCTTACTATTTGTTGAATATAATGCTGGGTACTTTACGATGCTGACAAACTTAGTCACTAGAATTTGTCAACAAGTTCGAAAATGCGATCGCGTACCTCCTCAATGCTGCCTACACCATCAACTTCATTGTAAGAACCTGCCTTGGTGTAATACTCAATCAAAGGCTCTGTTTGGTTGTGGTAGGTATCAATGCGGTTCTTTATAATGGAAACATCTGCATCATCCGCACGGCCTTCTATCGCTGCTCTATGGGAAATCCTCTCTATAATCATCTCGTCAGGAATCATAATGCTGACGATGGAAGTGACCTTTTCACCATTGTTGGCAAGTATTCTGTCAAGAGCTTCTGCCTGAGCAATGGTACGAGGAAATCCGTCGAGAAGGAAGCCTTCCACTCCTGTGATTGTCTTGAATTCTGACTCAATCATACCCTCAACGACCTCGTCAGGAACAAGGGCACCTGCCTCAATAAGGCTCTTGGCCTTTAGTCCCAATTCGCTTCCTGCTGCAATTTCTTTTCTGAGAAGTGCTCCGGTGCTAATGTGATGGAGATTGTACTTTTCTACCATAGATGTGGCCTGGGTGCCTTTTCCTGCTCCCGGAGGGCCAAATAAGATGTAATACTTCATTGTTATTATAGGTAATTTGCTACTGTCCTAATACATAGATATCCGGAAGGTTTCTTCCGAGTTCATCATAATCTAAGCCAAAACCTACAATGAAGGCATTTGGTATGGATTTGCCGACATAGTCAAGCCTGTACTCCTGTTTATAGACTTCGGGCTTTAACAGAAGGGTGCAAACTTTGCTGTCCTTTGCCCCTGCATCCTTGAGAATTTCCTTGATTTTGACGATAGTATTGCCCGTGTCCACTATGTCTTCGACTATGATGACCATTCTGTCTTTAACATTACCGGTGAGGCCCATTACTGTCTTGACTTCTCCGCTGGTGTGCGTTCCTGTATAGGATGACAGTTTCATCGACATAAGTTCGACAGGGAAGTCAAGGCGTTTCATCAGCTCGGCCGTGAAAAGTATCGCACCGTTGAGAACGCAGAGCAATACCGGTACATCTTCGCAGCCCTTGAACTCAGCGTTCATTCTGGCTGCAAGCTCGTCAATAGCTTTTTCAATCTCTTCGTTGGAGATGAAAGGCACAAAGGTCTTATCGTGAAGAACAATCTTTTCTTTCATTGCCTGATTCAGATAATCATACAAATTTAACAAAAAAACTATGTTTTGGATGGGGTATGAGGGTTTTTTATAGCATTTTATCTTTTTGTTTCCGTCCTTACCGGTATGAAAAAAGTAATGCTCATAATCTCAGCTTTATTTATAGCTCTTTTGCACGATGTAAAGGCCCAGGACAGGATTTTGGAGTCATTGATGGTGCTGAACGGAATTGCTTCAGAAGAAGAACTTGATCTCGAGATTATAGAAAGGTATGAGGCTTATGCTTCTCATCCCTTGAAAATCAATTTGTTGTCCGCGAACAGACTTAAGGCCTCCGCTTTGCTGACCAGGTTCCAGGTGGCTTCACTTGTCGAGTACAGACTTAAGTATGGAGATGTGCTTTCGCTTCAGGAACTTGCTTTGATTGACGGTTTTGGTGAAGAAAGAGCCAAGGCATTGGAGCCCTTTATTTCATTTGAGTCCAGATATGGAGTTAAGGAGAGGGGGAGGGATTCATTGGTGGTGAAACTCGAGTCACAGGAGAGCTTCGGTCTGAAGAGCAGCGAAGGAGAGCTTAGTCTGTCCGCCTTATCCAAGACCAGGTTGTTTTTCTCTGATGCCCTTTGTGTAGCCTATGCTCTGAAATCTTCGTATGCATCAGCTTTGTGGCCTCCTGAAGTCAGTTCCTGGTCTCTGGTGGCATATGGAAACAGAATTCCATGCAAGATAGTACTTGGGGATTTCAATGCCAAGTTCGGTCAGGGTTTGGTGCAATGGAGCGGTTTCAGCCTGAGCGGCTTCTCTTCTGCCGCATCGTTTGCCAAGCATCCTTCCGGCATCGGTCCTGCCTGGACCACAGCCCCCTCTTCGGTCCGCAGGGGAATTGCCGCTGATCTCGCTTTCGGTCGCTGGACAGTCTCGGCCTTCATTGACTTCAACGGAAATGCCGGTGGCAATATCTCCAGATACGGTCGAAAGGGAGAATTTGGATTTGCTGCACTGAGTGATGGCCTGGCCTCTCTCAGTTATAGGTATGCTCTGGGGAAGATGGATATGTTTGCGGAATATGCTCTCGATTGGAAAGAGAGAAGTCTTGCCGGCTTATCAGGATTGACTTACAATCATTCATATGATTTGAAATCTTCGCTTCTATTAAGGGCTTATCCGGCTGACTACCTGTCCCCTTATTCCGGAGCTGTCCGTTCCTCGACCAAAGCCACTGATGAACTTGGCCTTGCTTTGGCTATGGATTATCATTCTTTGAGCTTGAGCCTGGATGCTGTGAGACGTAAAGGAAGAGATAAAAGACAATTAAAAGGGCGTATAGACTGGAATCCGAAAGTAAGCGAGAACTTAGAACTTAGGCTGCGTCTGTCATACAGATGGAAGCCGGAGGAGAGTTTCCCGCATAAGGAAGAAGCCAAAATGGAACTGCGCTATTTTTATAATAATGGCTTTGGTATGAATGCAGGGATGGCTATGTGCCACAATAGGGGCAGCTCCAAACTGCTCTTTGCCGGATTGTCAGCTGCCAATGGAAAAAAGTTTTCCTTCTTCTTGCGTGGGACAGCTTTTCACGTCGATCATTGGGATGATAGGATATATCTTTATGACCGAGATTTGCCCGGTTCCTTTTCTGTTCCATCCTTCTATGGAAGAGGAGTGTATCTTTCCTCTCTTCTGAGTCTTAAGTTTAGATACATCTCTCTGTATGCAAAGGCTGCATGGATGGAATACTACGCTATGAAAGAAGAAAAGCCAGGCAAGTTCGAGCTTAAAGTCCAGATGAATTTTATTTTTTAGGAATGTTAATTTTCATTCCAGGCTTGATGTCGGAAGTAATGCCATTGTATCTCATTATGTCTTCAGCACTCACTCCCGGAAACTTTTGAGCTATCTTATAAAGAGAATCTCCGGATTTGACCACATATACTCCAGAAGCTGCTGTCGCTTTGTTGTTGCTTGATGAACTCTTGCTTGTCGACGACGATACCGGTCCGGAGCCGTTTCTGTATATGTATAGAGTCTGACCTACTCTCAGATTGTCATTTCTCAGATGGTTCCAGCTTTTCAGTTTGCTCACTGTCACACCGTATTTTGCTGCTATCTTGCCCAGATAGTCTCCGCTTTTTACCTTGTATGTAATTCTTTCACCGTCAGTCCCGTTCTTAATGTTCGTTATGGTTTTCTGGTCTAAGAACACATCTGCCTTATAACTATAGAGTGAGTCCTGACGATCAATGAATGCGTTGGAATAATTGTATGGAAGTTTCAGAATCTGCGTACCCTCATTGCCGGGTACTATATTCTTGATGTATTGGGGGTTGAGATTCTGCAGCTCGTCCATTGGAATTCCGATGACGTGGCTGATTTGCTCAAAGTGGAGATTGCGGTGTATTTCAAAGGTGTCGGTATAGGCAGGCATCTGCACTCCATCAGCCACCAGACCGTACTCCTTGCTATAATTAAGCGCATACATTGCCCCGACGAATGCTGGCATATATGATCTGGTCTCTTTTGGAAGATATGGATAGATGGACCAGAAGTCCCTCTTTCCTCCGCTTCGGCGTATTGCCTTGTTAACATTGCCAGAACCGCAATTGTAAGCGGAAATAGCGAGACACCAATCCCCGAAGACATTGTATGCATCGGTAAGATATCTTGCGGCAGCGTCAGCGGCTTTTTCAACATCCAGTCTTTCATCGATGAATGAGTTGATCTTCAAGCCGTAGCTTCTGGCTGTATTGTACATAAATTGCCACATTCCCTTGGCTCCGGCACGTGAGGTCGCGACAGGGTTGAGGGCTGATTCGATGATAGCGAGGTACTTCAGTTCGTCCGGAAGGCCGTAGCGATTGAAGATATCCTCGAAGATAGGCATATAGTAACTGCATAGCCCGAGTATATGTCCCATTTTAGTGGGCATTTTTTCGGAATAGAGCACCATATAGTTCCTGACTGTCTCGTTGAAGGGCAGGCTTATGTAAGAGTTCATTTTCTTCAGCCTTTGAATAAGGACTGAATCGCTGACATTGGAGCTCAACTTTACTGAGTCAAGATCCATCTCTTCCTCGTCTGCTCTGCTTTGACCGACTTGGCGGTGAACATACCACAAACTCAGCAGACTGTCCGTTACTTCCTGAGTGTATTCTAACTGCCTGTCTTCGTTTTCTCCGTAGATACCTAACATCTCAGATATGATGCTGTCTTCTGCAGAGCGGGTAGATTGCAGTTCTTCAATCTCAATCAGTAGTGAGTCGATTTTCAGCTTGAGCTCGAGATTTTCCTTATTGATTACACTTCTTCTCCTGAATATCTGGGCGTCCAGCGAAAGGCACGATACTGCCAGTACCGTGCAGAGCAATGTGATTATTCGAATTCTTCTAATGGTCATCAGTTTAAAACTTCAGGCCTATGCTGACTCCGAGAGCAGAGTTTCCACTGAATGCGAATTGAGTGTCAGGGGTCAGTATAGCCGGCTTTACGTTCATCGTAATGTCATCATTCACTTCGAAGTCTTGCATATATGAGAAAACGTTTGCGTCAATGACTTGAAGCAGATAGCTGGCAGCGATGGCGAGTACAGAATAGTCCCTGTACCTTCTGAATATGTTTCTGTAGTACAATGCAGTTTGTGCAGGTATTGAACCTTCATAATTGCCTTCAGGATTGGTAGCCTCGTTATAAATGTTCCTGAATCGTTCGTAGCTGACCTTATTCTTTACATAAAATGCATATGAGGTGGAGATGGCACCCCAGTAGATAGGTACCTTCCAGTATTCCCCATTATAAACCTGTCCCAGTCCAGGAACAAGGATAGAATATAGGGTGGCTTTTCCTGCGTGGTGGGGATTGTCGGTCTTGAAATTAATTACACCGTCCATCATCGTTCCCCAATAGGCGAGGGCTGAACCTGCAAAACATATGGTGCTCAATTTCTTGGCGTGAGCATCTGTCTTCTGCGATTTGTTGTATTGGTTTCTGAAATAGAAACCTCCTCCCAGACCGGCTCCTATGCTCGTGTAGACTATGGGCAGTTTCCAGTACTGCTTGTTGTATATCTGATTGCCTCCAATGAATACTGCCGAGCCTCCCGCCAGAGTGCCCAACTTGAGGTCCTGTTTATGGGAGAGTCCTGCAAAATACTCCTTCAGGGAGAACAGCGTCTCAACTGAGTCGGAAGGGGATGCCGTGCTCTGCCCTCCGAAACCGTTGGAGAAGGCTTCGGATTTGAACTGCGCTTTGGCTGCAGGTGACATTGCCAATAACAGCGCGAAAGCGATGAGTATTTTCAAGAAATCAGATCTGTGCATCTTCAAGTACTTTGAGGAAGCTCTGCATTTCTTCGTCTGAGCTGAACTTTATCGTCATACTGCCCTTTCCTCCAGCCGTTCGCTTCAGGGAGATTTCCTCTTTGAAGTATTTGCCGATGTGTTCCAGAACCCTGCTGTATTCCTCAGGCAATTCTCCAGCAGCATTGTCATTCTTCTCCTTTTTCTTATCTCCCTCCGCGAGTCTGCGGAGTTTTTCTTCCAATTGGCGAACTGACAGTCCATCTTTCACAGTAACATCGCAGAGCAGCTCCTGCAGAGCAGGATCTTCAACCCCCAGTATCACTTTGGCGTGTCCTACGGATATGAGTCCCACCTTTAGGTCGTGCTGTACTTTTGCAGGCAATTTCAAAAGACGGAGATAATTGGTGACCGAAGCCCTTTTCTTGCCTACGCGTCCCGCCATCTGCTCCTGGGTGAGATTGCATTCCTCGATAAGTCTCTGGTAGCTCAGGGCGACTTCGATAGGATCAAGATCCTCTCTTTGGATATTCTCTACTATTGCCATTTCGAGCATGCCCTGCTCGCTTGCTGTCCTCACATAGGCCGGAATCATCTCCATTCCGGTCATACGACTGGCTCTGAATCGTCTTTCTCCGCTGATTATCTGATACTTGCCATTGGCGGATTTCCTGACTGTAATGGGCTGGATAAGACCCAGGTTCCTGATGGATGACGCCAACTCCTCCAATGCTTCCGTGTCGAAAGACATTCTTGGCTGATATGGATTCGGTTCAATCAGGTCTGCGGGGATACGCACTACGTCGGCGCTCTCCTTGACCTCGTTTCTGGTACCGATGATTTCCTTGTTTACATAGCCTACCGGTTTGCGGAGCTGGTCAACATTTACGCTGTCGCCGAGTATAGCTCCGAGACCACGGCCAAGTCCTCTGGGTTCTTTACTACTCATATCTTTTTCGCTTGAGGCTCGTTCTTATCAATGACTTCCTTGGCAAGGTTCAGATAATTTGTTGAACCGTTGCTCATGATGTCGTAGAGTATGATAGGTTTTCCATGAGAAGGGGCCTCGCTCAAACGTATGTTCCTCTGTATGATAGTGTTGAAGACCATATCGCTGAACCTTTCCCTCATTTGTGCCACGACCTGGGTATGCACTCTGGTTCTGCCGTCGAACATAGTGATCAGGAAGCCCTCGATAGTGAGCTGCATATTAACACCGTTCTGCACTATCCTGATGGTCTGAAGCAGTTTACCAAGACCTTCAAGTGCGAAAAACTCAGGCTGGACAGGAATAATTACGGAATCTGCCGCGGCAAGAGCATTGACGGTAATGAGTCCGAGTGAAGGTGAACAATCGATTATGATATAGTCATAGACGTCGCGCACTGGTGCAATGACCCTCTTCAGTATGGTCTCCCTGTTGTCTGCATCGAGCATTTCGATTTCAACGCCAACCAGGTTAATATGGGATGGAATCATATGGAGATTGCCGATTTCAGTTTGAATCAAGGCGTCTTCCACACTGATCTGTCCGATCATCAGCTCGTATAAAGTCCTCTTCTCGTCATTATCCGGTGCAAAATTCAGGCCCGAGGTAGTGTTTGCTTGAGGGTCTGCATCGATGATGAGCACCTTTTTCTCCAACACGGCGAGCGAGGCGGCAAGGTTAATCGCGGTGGTGGTTTTACCCACTCCGCCTTTCTGATTTGCTATTGCTATGACTTTACCCATATGTGCATTTATGTCTCAATAATGCAAATTTATGAAAACTTTTCCAAGAATCAATGAAGCCGGAGCGTGATTGCCCCGGCCTTCAATAAAGTGTTTCGATTAGGAATTACATCACCATAATCATAATTGCCGCAACGAGAGAAAGGATGGCATAGAACTCAGGAAGGGCGGCGTAAATCATAGTATTGGTCTGAACGTCGTGTCCCTGACTGATACCTACGATACCGTTTGCACAAACCTGACCCTGACGGATAGCTGAGAATAGACAGATAGCGCCAACTGACAGGCCCACTGCGAAGAGCTTGAAACCGTCTGCTGTAAAGTCAGCTCCGAGGACAATCCACAGGAGCATTGCAACGAAGCCGTAAAGACCCTGGGTTGCCGGCATGGCTGAAAGGATGAGGTAACTTGAAGATTTTTCAGGATTCTTCTTCAATGCGCCTTCTGCAGCGTTTGCTGCGATGGTAGTTCCGTAAGCTGAACCGATACAGGCGAGGCCAAGCATAAGGCCGAGACCGAGATAACCAAGAATTGTACTTAACATGATATTGTTGTTTTTTGTTTTTGTTGTTTATTTCTTCAATGGATTGTAAGCTGTTCCCTTGCCTTCATAGCCGGAGTTCTTGAAGTACTCGACGAAGGTAAGTCTCAGAGGATGCACAAAGGCACCGAGGCAGGACATCAGCAGGTTGAGCGAGTGTCCGAAGAGCATAATCAGCACAAACGGGATGAACTGCCAAGTCGGATGGTCACCGAGCAAAAGTCCTCCGAGTATGTTGAAAGCGTTTCCAAGCATTCCGCCTGCAAGTCCGAGAGCATAGAGACGTATATAGCTCAATACATCACCGAGCAGGCCTGTTACCATATTGTAAGTGTTCCAAAGGCCTGAACCTATGTTCATCAGAGGATTGCGTCCCGGAGTGTTGAAAATGAAGATTCCCAGGGCTGATACTACGGCAATGCCGATAAGCACTAGTTTGGTTAGCGTCTGAGGCAGATTGAAGCACATAGCGCAGATTGTCAGAATCAAGCCTCCTATAATCAGCAGCACCCAACCCCAGGTCCCGAGATTCTGTTTGAATCCGAAACGTTTGGTGTAGAGCAATGCCTTAATGACCATAGCCAGGCAGATATGGAATACGCCTATGCAAATAGCGAGTATCATCTGGAGTGCATAGTTGGCGCCTCCGATGTTGACATTGCCCGTGAGCATTATGTTCTTCACAGCTTCAGGTATCCAGGCAACGGTGGTGAGGTCCACTCCGAAGAAGGTTCCGAGGAGCAATCCGACCACTGTTGTAGAGACTCCGAGAGCGCATATCAGCTTCCCAAGGCCTTCGAACATTCCGATATTGACGACCTTCCTGTCTTGAAGTAATCCGAAGATTATCAATATTATACCGTAACCTCCGTCTCCCATGCACATTGCGAAAAACAGCATGAAGAAGACACCAAGTATTGGCGTTGGATCCCATTCTCCATAAACAGGCATACCGTACATACCGGTGAGACATTCGAACATCTGTGAGAACTTGTTGTTCTGCAGCTTGATAGGAGGATTGTCTTCTTCCTTCGCATCTTCGACGAGATAAAGGACTCCCATCTCATCGAAAGCCTTTACCAGTCTCTCCTTTTCTCCATCCGGAGCAAAACCGATGTAGGTGCTGATATAGCCTTCAGCTGCTGCCGTACCCTCTTTTCCTGCCAGATACTTGTCCAGAGCAGCGCTCTCCCTTTCAAGTTCCCGCTTCAGCTCTTCGGTCCAGTTCTCCTTCATATGGAGCAATTCTCCCTTGATGGCAATGATGCGCTGACGCAATGTGTCAACGTCCGCCTGAGCATTGCCCACACTCATCTGAGGAGGATTGCACTCGCGAATAGGGAAGCTATAGCTGTCCTCGTCGCCTGAAACGGTCACGAACCAGATCTTCCCGTCACTTTCGCTTATGCGCTCGAGAGCAAAATTTTCTGCCCAACAAGGATCGAACGATTTCTCAGGAACACAATAATAGTGAAGGTGGATGCCCTTGGCCTTGAGTTCTTCGATTGTTTTGATGTCATATTCACCCCAAGGGACAACGGATTTGAGCATTTTCTCGGCAGCGACCAGTTCAGCTTCAGTCCCGGATAGCCTATCCTTCGACTCGAGAACGGCTTGTGCATCCACAGGACCTGAATAGCAGTTGACAGCCGAGGCCTTGATGCCTTCTTCCGCATAGTTCAGCTTTTCGAGGAAGGCTATTGCCTTACGCATTCCGAGAGTCTTCTCGAGCATAGCGGAGGAGACTTGATCCACAGGTTTGGTGGAACGCTGTATATCCACCACTCCAAGCTCCTGAAGATTCTCGAGGAAAGCTTCACTCTCCCCACTAAGGAGAATGAAGGAATATTTGGTCATTTTAGTAATCATGATTCTTCCTCCTCTTCTTCGGCAGCGTGCCTTTCCTTTACTATCTTTGATGAAGCCTTGGAGAGATTCTCCTCGTCTTCCATATATCGCTTGATCTTTCTGATTGCCTCCTGATACCCCGGTATCTGTACCTTCTCATACAGATTTACTTTCTGGGTGGTTTTCTTCCTTTGAAAATCAAGGATCCTGCTCTTGGCCTGATAGACCTCCGACTCAATTCCGAGCCTTGTCAGTTCTTTCAGTATTGCTACGCCGTCCGCATACCAGGCAGGTTTGGCGAAAGCGTTGAATTCCTTTATCTCGTAGGAGATACCCTTCAGTTCAGGCACTTTGACGCCTGCTACCTTTACGGTTTCAAGCTGTACATCCGTAATGCTTATCAGATTAGGCTCGAATTCATTCCATAGGGCGGCAAGGTAGTCATATCGCTTATAGGAGGCCTCAAGATCCGCAACAAGTCTGTCCGAACGGTCTTTGGCCTTACGAACCTCAATGCGCAGGGCAGACTCCTTGTTTTGGAGGGTAGGGAGTGCCTTCTGACGTGCCTTGAGCTGTTTGCCAAGATTGTTCAGAGATGTCTTATTGTATTGGAATTTGATTGCCATAACAGTTTATTCAGCTGGCCAGTATTTGTCGATCAGTGATTGTTTGATACCGCTCTCGGCCTTGGAGAAATATTTCGCGAAGAGTTCCCAAGCCGTATCGAGCATCTCGTCAATCTTAATATTGACATCAATGCTGAGCAGTCTTGTAGCATATTCCTTGGCGTATGCAAGGCAGCGGTGATCATAGTCGGAGAGGTCGAAACCGTTCTCCAGCTTCGTTTTCGCATTCTGAGCATCTGCATAAAGGCGCACACCGGCATTCATTACCTGACTGTGGTCCTCGCGTGTCTGCTTGCCCTGAACGAGCTGTTTCAGACGGGAGAGGGAACGGAACGGGTCAATGATGACCTTTCCTGTGTCACTGTCGGCGCGGAGGAAGAGCTGACCCTCGGTGATGTATCCTGTATTGTCAGGGATGGCGTGGGTAATGTCTCCATCGTTGAGAGTTGTGACTGCGATAATGGTGATGGAACCTCCATCAGGGAACTGTACAGCTTTCTCGTATATCTTTGCAAGATCCGAATAAAGCGAACCCGGCATTGAGTCCTTCGATGGAATCTGGTCCATACGGTTTGACACGATACTCAAGGCATCAGCGTAGAGTGTCATATCGGTGAGGAGTACCAGCACCTTCTCGTTCTTGTCTGCAGCGAAGTACTCCGCTGCGGTAAGTGCCATATCAGGTATGAGAAGACGCTCTACAGGAGGCTCCTCTGTGGTATTTACGAATGAAACGATTTTGTCGAGGGCTCCGGCGTTCTCGAACGCGTGACGGAAGAAAAGGTAGTCGTCATTGCTGAGGCCCATACCTCCAAGGATAATCTTGTCAACGTCAGCGCGGAGCGCTACGTCTGCCATTACCTGATTGTAAGGCTGGTCAGGATCTGCGAAGAAAGGTATCTTCTGTCCAGAGACGAGGGTGTTGTTCAGGTCGATTCCCGCAATACCCGTAGGAATGAGCTGTGAAGGCTGCTTTCTCTTGTAAGGATTCACTGAAGGACCTCCGATTTCCCTGACTTCACCTTCAACTTCCGGACCTCCGTCAATAGGGTCGCCATAGGCGTTGAAGAAACGTCCTGAGAGTTGCTCGCTTACACGAAGCACAGGAGGATTGCCCATAAATGCTACTTCCGCATTAGTAGGAATACCTTCAGTGCCGGCGAATACCTGCAGGGTTACGAGGTCGCCCTTGGTCTTCACTACCTGGGCAAGGCGGCCGTTCACAGTGGCGAGCTCGTCGTTAGCCACAGACTTGGCCTTGAGCGATACAGTCGCCTTGGTGATAGCGTCAAGCTGTGTATAGACTTTTTGATATGCTTTATTTGCCATTGCTTTCGATGTGGTTAAGGATTTCTGTATGATAGCTCTTGAACTTCTCGCTCCTGTATTCGGTATAGTTCATCTGGCGGAGAAGGTTAATGAGATTCTTGAAGAAGTCACGGCACTCCTCATAATCCTCGAAGTGGAATTCCCTTCCGCAGATGTCCAGGATGAGGTTCAGCATAAACTTCTGTCTCTCGAGAGGGCAGAGGCTGTCGATAGGATCGAAAGCATCCTGCTGGAGGAAAGCGAAATCGATGAGCTCAGACTTCCAGAACGACTCGTGGTAGCTCATAGGAACGCCATCGTCACCGAGAATGTTGATCTGATCATTTGCCTCCCTTCCTCTACGTACGAGAACCTTTGCCTCATTTACTTTCTTTACCCAACCCGGCTCGAAGGTTTCGTCCAAGTTGCTGGCAATCTCCGGATACTCGAGGTATTTCGAATAAGAGTCGATAGGGTTGACTGCAGGATATCTCTTCTGGTCTGCACGAGCCTGCTCGAGGGCATAGAAGCAGCGTGCAGCCTTCTTCGTGGATTCGGTAACAGGCTCTTTGAGGTTACCTCCGGCAGGGGATACGGTTCCGATGACGGTGACAGCTCCGCTTTGGCCGTTGTTCAATATGACAGCGCCGGCTCGCGAGTAGAAATTGGAGATGATTGAAGACAAATCAACAGGGAAGGCATCAGCTCCCGGGAGCTCCTCCATACGGTTGGACATCTCGCGCAGCGCCTGTGCCCAACGCGAGGTGGAATCTGCGAGAAGCAGACAGCGCAATCCCATTGCCCTATAGTATTCGCAGATGGTCATTGCAGTATAAACCGATGCTTCACGGGCAGCGACTGGCATGTTGGAGGTATTGCAGATGATGGTTGTTCTCTCCATAAGGCTGCGCCCGGTGTGAGGGTCAATCAGTTCAGGGAACTCGGTAAAAATCTCAACGACCTCGTTGGCGCGCTCACCGCAGGCAGCCATAACGATGACGTCTGCAGCTCCCTGCTTGGCAATCGCATGCTGGAGGACGGTCTTGCCGCAACCGAAAGGACCAGGAATGAATCCTGTTCCGCCTTCGGCAATTGGGTTGAAGGTGTCCAGAACGCGGACTCCGGTCTCCATTATCCTGGATGGACGCGGTTTCTCCCTGTATCCCTTGACAGCTACTTTGACAGGCCATCTCTGGTACATCTTGACTTCTACGTCCTCTCCGTCTTCATTGACGAGGACGGCAATTGTCTTGTCGATGTTGTATTGTCCTGCCTGGACAATGCTCTTTACGGTGTAGTCTCCCTTGAATGAGAACGGAACCATAATCTTGTGAGGAAGCCATCCTTCCTTAACCTCACCCAGCCAGTCTGCGGCAATCACCTTGTCACCGACTTTGGCAATAGGTGTGTAGTCCCACAACTTCCCATGATCCAGAGGGTCTGTGTATTCTCCTCTCTTAAGGAATACTCCTGTCATCGAGGTAAGGTCATTCAGCAAGCCGTCATATGTGCTTGAAAGAAGACCGGGACCAAGTGTCGCCTCCAACATCTTGCCTTCGAATTCCACGCTGTCTCCGTTCTTGAGCCCGCGTGTACTCTCGAAAACCTGTACGGAAGCCTTGTCCTTGTTCACCTTGATGACCTCGGCCATCAGTTTGGTGCCGCCAACCTCAATGTAGCAAAGCTCGTTCTCTGCTACAGGGCCGTCGACCTGAACCGTCACAAGGTTTGAGACAATACCCGTTACCTTTCCTTTAGTACTCATATCTTTTTTATCAATTTGTTATTCGTTGAATTCTACTCCCTTAAACGTCCCTCTGATTTCTTCGACGAGGCGGCGGAACATCTCCTTGCCTGTCTTTTCGTCAAGAGAAAGCCATCTGCCGATTATCTTGAGCTTGGAGATGTAACCGAGAAGTACGTTGATGTTGAAATACTCAAAGATGTTCAATTCCGAAATCTTGTTCCACATCAGTTCATCGAGTCCGAGCTCCCTGTCAATCAGATTGTCGCCGTAAAGGACACTCATCAAGGCCTCACTTTCCTCAAACTCGCCTTCTGTTTCCAGAAAGATATCCTTGTCCGTGTTCCTGCCAAGTTGTTCGTTCAGATATCTGACCTTCGCATTGCGCACTCTAAGGTCGAAGGTGAAGAATTCCCTGATGAAACTGTTCTTATGTCTTAGCATGGACTTGTAGAAGTCCTCATTGAAATTCTCTTCCTTATATCCGTCGAGCAGACTGTCTATGAGGACATTGTCCTTCTTCGAACACCCGTTTTTGATTTCTTCTATGAGGGAATCCACGGACACACTTGAGTTTGCTGACCAATCCTTGGAAAGAACCGGCAGGCCTGCAATCAAGTACTCGTAATTGTCCATATATTAGCCGAATAGAAGTTTCTTTGTCACTGGTCTAAGATACTCTGAAATGAGTTCGTTGAAAGTATCGTCCGTGAGGCTGATGAAATATCCTCCGTCCTTAGGACCAATGGTGAAACCTCCATTGATCTTCTTTGAGAAACTTGCCTCCACTCCCTTGCTCAGGATGGCAGAGAGTTCGTTCTTGACAAATGGCTCGAGTTCAGTTTGAAGCGTTGACGGCAATACAAGGCTCAGGTCACAGGCTTCTTCAGCACTGAACTTGACAGCAACTTCTTTGATGATATTCTTGATGAACTCTGCAGATGAGAGCTGTTTCTTTACCTCCTTGCCTCCTATGGATGCAATAATGAGGTTCTCTATTTCTTTCTTGGTGGTCTGAAGGCTTTGGCTTGATGCCATCTTGACATCGGAAGTTACTTTTGATTTATAGTCCTCCGCATCTTTCTTGGCCTGTGAGAGTATCTCAGCAGCTTGCTTCCTTGCCTCTTCTACTATTTGAGCAGCCTGTTTGCGAGCTTCTTCCAGAATATGTTCTCCTTCAGCCTTACCCTTGGACAAGCCTTCCTCGTAGAGCCTGTCTGTGAGTTCCTGTAATTTGTTCATATCTAAATATGGATAAATGATTAACTTTTTATCTGTAGTCTACAATATGTGTTCCTATCTTCGTTTTACAGTCAAAAAGTACTGACTGTGTGTCAATATTTAACGTATAACAAAAGTGTAAAACGATTTAAATTTCTATTGAAAAATACACCGGGGGTCCCGGTGTAGTTACTATTACCCAAGAAAACTGAGAAGGATACCGGCTGCAACTGCTGAACCGATTACACCCGCAACGTTAGGGGCCATTGCGTGCATAAGCAGGTGGTTCTTCGGGTTGGCCTCGCGTCCTACTGTTTCCGATACTCGCGCGCTGTCAGGAACAGCCGAAACTCCGGCGTTACCGATGAGCGGGTTGATTTTTCTTCCGTCCTTAAGGAAGAGGTTCCAAAGCTTTACGAAAAGCACTCCCGTGGTCGTGGCAATGACGAATGAGGTAAGGCCAAGACCGAATATGAGGAGAGATTTTCCTGTGAGGAACTTGTCTGCCTGAGTGGATGCGCCTACAGTTACACCGATAAGTGTGGTCACAACGTCAACAAGAGGCCCACGGGCAGTTTCTGCAAGACGTCGGGTGACTCCGCTTTCCTTGAGGAGGTTACCGAAGAAAAGCATACCGAGAAGCGGAAGTCCTGAAGGTACGATAAAGGCAGTGCAAATGAATCCCACGATAGGGAAGATAATTTTTTCCTTCTGGCTTACCTGACGTGGAGCCGGCATCTCGATGAGGCGTTCCTTCTTTGTGGTAAGGAGAAGCATTATCGGTTTTTGAATAACAGGTACCAATGCCATATACGAGTACGCGCAAACAGCAATCGCACCCATCAGGTCCGGTGCCAGCTTAGAAGAGAGGAAGATTGCGGTAGGACCGTCTGCTCCTCCGATAATACCGATGGCTCCAGCCTCATTCGGTGCAAAGCCGACAGCAATGGCAATAAGGTATGCGGCGAAGATACCGAACTGAGCAGCAGCTCCGATGAGCATCAGCCTCGGTTGGGATATCAGCGCCGAGAAGTCCGTCATCGCGCCTATACCCAGAAATATCAATGGGGGATACCAACCCTGCTTCACACCCTGGTAAAGGATGTTCAAGACGGAGCCGTCTTCATAGACACCTATGTTGAGCCCCGGGAACATCGGAATGTTTCCAATGATGATACCGAAACCGATAGGAACCAGCAGCAGTGGCTCCCACTCCTTGACAATACCCAATGTGATGAAGATGATACCAATCAAAATCATCGCAAGGTGCTGCCAAGTACAGTTGGCAAATCCTGTGAACTGCCAGAATTGTACAAGACTGTCAATAATCTGCTCCATCTAACTATGCGATTGAGATGAGTTTTGAACCTTCGACAACCTGATCTCCCTTGGCAACGTGGATGGCTGTAACGGTACCGTCGCATTCAGCCTGAATCTCATTCTCCATCTTCATTGCCTCAAGTACTGCGACCTTCTGGCCGGCCTTTACTGCCTGGCCTTCCTTTACACTTACCTCGATGATGACACCAGGGAGAGGAGCTTCAACCACCTTCGCTGCGCCTGCAGGTGCAGGAGCCGGAGCAGCAGCTGCAGGCGCAGCCTGAACTGCCGGTGCAGCGGAAATTGGAGCCGGAGCTGCGGCAACCGCAGGAGCGTTTTCCATTTCAACCTTATATGCTGCGCCGTTTACTGTGACGTCAGCGATATTTCCCTCAATAGAGTTGATGGCTACAGTGTAGTCGTTGCCATTGATTTTGAATTTATATTCTTTCATACTGTATGTAATTATCTTGGTTGTTTTCTGAAGTTGGTCTTGTTTTTCCAGCCTGAAGCAGCCGGTTTGATGGTTATGATGAACGACTCATTGTCGTGCATACAGTCTCCGAGGTAGAGATGGAGGGCAGTGGCGATTGCAGCCTCTGTCTCGCCTCCGAATTCGGCATTGAGAGCCAAAGCGATAGCGGTAGCGATTTCACCCTGGGCTGCAGTTCCAGTTTTTGCCTTGCTCTTAGTTACGCTTTCTTTCTTCTCTCTCTTCAACTTATACTTTCCTGAGAAGAACATACCGGACAGGTTGTAGATAATGAAGAGAATAAAGAGGGCTCCGAAGACAACTGATACGCAGACTATAGTCAATGTAATTCCGTGAGGGTCAGTTTCTTTAATGGTTTCAGCCTTGCTCTTTTGCTCGCCTCTTCCGTTAATCGAATACGGAGAAGGCCTTGCTACCTTGATGTCCGTGAATTCTATCTCCTTGTTGTCCACAGCGAACTTGCTTATGCTCATTCCCTCTGGTATGTCAGTCGGGATGAAAAGGCTGTCTACGACAGTATGACCGTCGTTGGAAGTGAGATAAAGGGTAGATCCCGGCTTCAATTCAAAGTTCAGGTAGAAGGTGCCCATAGACGGATCACCTGTGGCGAAGAATACCGCAGTCTGGCGTGCCGCCAGCTTGGTGCGGTTGTCCCCCTTCAGAATAGGGCTTTTGGTAAGGTTGTTCGAATCGTCCGAAAAATAACATCCGGCGAAATTGACCATGCCCTGCGAGGTATTGAGAATCTCAATCCAAGGACTCCTGTTGCCGTAGTCGTCCACTATGGAAGAGCTGTTGTTGAGCATAACCTCCGAAATTACGAGGTCGGTCATGTTCTGGGCTCTGAGGACAAGTGCGGAAAGGAGGCAGATTGTGATTGTAGCTATTCTTTTCATCTTGGATTACAATGGAAGATTGTCGTGCTTCTTTGCAGGAAGTTCCTGTCTCTTACCGCTCAAGGACTCGAGTGCGCGGATTACGCGGAAACGGGTGTTCCTTGGCTCAATGATGTCTTCGATATAACCCTTCTGAGCTGCCTGGTAAGGGTTGCAGAAGAGATCATTGTACTCCTTCTTCTTTTCTTCCGCCAGTTCGCTCCTTATTGCAGGGTCTGCTGCTTTGAGTTCCTTTCCATAAAGAACCTCAACGGCTCCTTCAGCTCCCATAACGGCTATGTTGGCAGATGGCCATGCGTAGTTGATGTCACCTCTGAGCTGCTTGCAGCTCATAACGATGTGAGCGCCGCCGTAAGACTTGCGGAGTGTGACGGTTACCTTTGGAACTGTAGCCTCACCATATGCGTAGAGAAGCTTCGCACCGTTGGTGATGATGGCTCCGTACTCCTGCTGAGTACCGCAGAGGAAGCCTGGAACGTCCACCAGGGTTACGAGAGGAATATTGAATGCGTCGCAGAAACGGACAAAACGTGCAGCCTTGCGTGAAGCATTGATGTCAAGTACGCCAGCGAGAACGTTAGGCTGATTGGCAACTATACCCACACTCCTTCCGTTCATGCGGGCGAAACCAACGATAATGTTCTTGGCAAAGGCTTTGTGAACCTCGAAGAATTTGCCGTCGTCGACGATTCCGCCGATGACACGGTACATATCGTAGCCTTTGTTAGGATTGTCAGGGATAATCTCGTTGAGAGCATCATCGACTCTTGATACAGGGTCGGATGTCTCTACGCGAGGCGTTTCCTCCATATTGTTTTGAGGAAGATATGAAAGGAGCTGCTTTATGGTGGCAATGCCTTCTTCCTCATTCTCCGCTGCGAAATGAGCTACTCCGCTCTTGCTCGCGTGTACGCTCGCACCTCCTAGTTCCTCGTGATTTACAGTCTCGCCGATAACACTCTTGACCACTGCAGGACCGGTGAGGTACATATAGGAGCTGTTGTTGATCATCAGGGTGAAGTCGGTGAGGGCAGGGGAGTAGACAGCTCCACCTGCGCAAGGTCCGAAGATGCCGCTGATCTGTGGGATTACGCCGGATGCAAGGATATTACGCTCGAAAATCTCACCATAGCCTGCGAGTGCGTCCACTCCTTCCTGGATACGGGCGCCGCCTGAGTCATTCAATCCTATGCAAGGTGCTCCGTTTCTCATTGCGAGGTCCATAACTTTGCAGATTTTCTCCGACATAGTCTTTGACAACGAGCCTCCGGATACTGTGAAATCCTGTGCAAACACGTATACGAGGCGACCGTCTATGGTTCCCTGACCGCAAACGACGCCGTCGCCGTCAAAATGCTGGGCATCCATACCAAAGTTGGTGCAGCGATGCTGCATGAACATATCGAACTCTTCGAAACTTCCTTCGTCGAGGAGAAGTGAAATGCGTTCTCTGGCGGTAAGTTTGCCTTTCTGATGCTGAGCATCTATGCGGTTCTGACCACCGCCGAGTTTGGCTGACTGCCTGCGCTCAACCAATTCTCTGATTCTGTCCTGCTGTAAATTCATATTTTTGGATATGCTTTGTTTTTTTCTACTAAAACACTCAAAGTTAGTAAAAATTTTCATCTTTTCCATAAATACTCACGCTATTGACCAGTCATAAAACGATATAAAGACTTATAATATCAAGTTAACTATACGTGCAGCAAGTGTGCTGTCGTTGTTTCGCGCGCCGAGTATCTCATGCAGCTATCTACAATCTGCGCCGGCTCCGGCTATGGCAGTGAGATGAACTATGAATATATGGTATCCAATCAGATAGCCCTTTTGTCAAGTATTAAATGTTCCACACGGAGATGAAGCGCAAGTTCCTGAAGAATCCTTTCCATCAGGCGAACATGTTCTACAATCAGGAGCAGGACTTCTTCGTATGCCCTATGGGACA
>JALEPJ010000029.1 GCA_022766385.1 Rikenellaceae bacterium | reverse complement strand
ATCTTGTAGCCCTCCTTTTCCAGATAGGCGAAGAACTCAACATAGTTGTCATAGAGTTTCTCATACGGGCCGAAGACCTTCAGACAGGCAGCTTTCGGCACAGCCGGAATATCCTTGAACTTGATGAGAGCGGAGTCAGCGCATTTCTTTGTGACCATCTCGCAGTACTCAATGTCGATGTCCTTCGGCTTGTAGCCGCCGTGCTCGATGGTGTAGCAGTAACCCGGTTCAGGGCATTCACAGCCCAGACGGGCCATTTCAGGGCCGATCACCTCGCAGCAGAGGCGGCCGAGGTCTTCGAAGGAAGGGATGATGGTACGATGGCTGGCCACGGTGATGGCCGGAAGCGATTCAAAGTAAACTTTTTCCATTTTGTGCAATTTCTTTTGGGAAGCCACCACTACCTTGAGCATCCGTTTCCGTTCCTTGAGCACCGCCAGTTCATCCTCACACTTGCGGATTTTCTCCTCCAGCGACTCCACCGTAGGGAAATGCTGGTCATCATCCCACAGGTCCCGGATTTCTTCCAGCGAATAACCCATGCTTTTGAGTTTGGTGATGCTGAAGATCTTCTGCAACTGGCCCATGGAATAATAACGATACCCGGTATCCCGGTCCACAATCTCAGGAGTGAGCAAGTCAATCTCTTCGTAATGCCTCAGCGCCCTCACGGTCACTCTGCCAAGGCGGGAAAACTCCCCGATTTTCAACTTGTTTTTACCCATAACAATTCGTGCACTTTTGTTATTCGCCGGCAAAGATAATACATGCCGTAGGGTACGAGTCAAGAGAAAAGTTAAAAAACTTGCTTCGTCCTTATAAAATGCCCCTCCTGCACGGCGGCAAAGGTGGCGCTTGCCGCCGCAATGGAAACTGGAATTAGGGACCAAAACAGTTGAACGGTCATCATATCTTTGTTTGTACAATGCGAATATATGCAAACTTCGATAAAAGTCAAAGTTCATTCATAATAAACTTCGATAAAATTGCAAATTTGAGCAGCATAACTTCGATAAGTCTAGCCCAAGCGTGCCCCGATTACAACAACTGTACCATCGACCTGGCCACTTTTCTGATAATAGGATTCTTTCACCCAATCGTAATCAAGGCTGAATATCATTTCGGAGTGAAATGCTGGTGGGTATTTGCCCTTGCCGGCATCATTACCGCCGTACTGTCACTGCTTGTGGACCATACGGTTCTTTCCACCCTTCTAGGCGTGGTGGCATTCTCATCATTCTGGAGCATCCTCGAAGTATTCGGACAGCGCGAAAGGGTACGCAAGGGCTGGTTCCCTGATAATCCTAAAAGGAAAATGCTCCAAGGCCAGAAATGACCTCGGAGCATCATCATCACGACATAAGATAAGGCCAAAAGGCCTTAAATATCTTAGAGGACAATTGTGTTCAATGATCCTGCAGGGAGTTCGAAAGTGCAGGTCTTGCCGTCAACGACAACAGACACAGCCTTTGGCTCCTCTGTCTGGTTTGCTGCCATCACTACGGTGCTTCCGTCCGGATTGACAAATGCAAGAGCATCCTCATAATTGCCTACGAGTCCGAGAACCTTGGCACCTGGAAGCACATAGTGGCTCGCATGTTTCATCACATAATACTCAGGAGTATAACGGAATGTCTTTGCATCCTTGTCCACTACTATGAGTGAATTCTGACTCCATCCCCATGTGCTGACTCCGTTCTCGAAGAGTGAGGTGTTCCAATAAAGATAAGACTGCACGCCATTGCTGAGATAATGCTTCATCAGATCCCATGAATGCATTGCCCCTCTCCAATCGTTACGTCCGTTTCCGCACTCCTGCTCTGTCTGGTAGCAAGGAAGGTCTGGATACATCTTGTGGAGTTCAGGAAGCGCATCCTTTCCTGCCCACTGGAATCCCATACCGTCGATATAAGGAGCTACTTCAGGATCAGTGAGAATCTTGTTCCACATGTTCACGTCAGCACGCTCTACCGTTCCCAGATACATCTGCACTCCCCTCTTGTGCATTTCAGGTCCGAGATATTTCATGAACATTGCAAGTCCTTCCGGAGTCCATGTACAAGCCGGATACCACTGTGCGGAATTAGGCTCGTTCTGAGGCATCACCATGAAGATATCGATATCTTTCTCCTTATATGCATCTACGAACTTGCCGAAATAGCGGGCATAGGTGTCAAGGTACTGAGGCTCGAGTATAAACGCATCCTGTCCCTCACGGATCTGCTTGTCTTCTGCAAGACCGTTGTCCGGAAGCATGGCAGGATTCATACCGAAAGAACTTCCTCCTGTTGCACGTACGTCATCCGGACGGTCCTTCCTGTTTTTCATCATCTGCTCGAAACGCTTCTTGATAGGAAGGGTTGAAGTATTTGCGTAATGCTTGTTGGTCTTCATCCATGAAGGCGGGCACCAAGGAGAAGCCCAGAGCTTCAGGTCAGGATATACTGCAAGGGCTGACTTGATGAAAGGAATAAGGGTCTCTTCATCGTGAGCGATGGAGAAGTGCTCGAGAGCGAAGTCGTCGGCTACCTCGGCGTATGAATAATAGTCAAGGCTGAAATCATTCGCTCCTACCGGCATACGCCCCATCGTTAAGTTTGCTCCCTGAGGTGTGTAGAGTTCGCGGAAGATACCGTCTCTTTCTTCCTGAGTCAGCATGCTGAGGGAAGCCCATCCGAGTTCGTTGAAGCATGAACCGAAGCCTTCAATCTCACCAAGTACAACGTTCTGATCGATTTCAATGACAGCATCCGCAGGTTCTTCAGAAAGTTCTTCAACAGAAACTGTCTGCCAAGGATTTTCAAATGTGGTGGAAACCCATTCCACATTACGTGTCTGGCACGAAGCCGCCAGAGCGCATGCAACTGCCAGATAGAATGGACGAAAATTGATCTTGATTGACATGGTTAGTATGATTTGGTTTTTTCGCAAATATACGGTAAAAATCGAAACCACATATTTTCATTTCTTTTCGCAGAATTCAAATTATGGCCTTAAATCTTTCTAAAAATCCAAAACCCGGAAATAAGTGTAAATTATACACCTAATCTTGATTTTCTTAAATACATTCATTCCATTTGTATAGAGTCAACTACCCACAAACTGAAGATTTGTGGGCTTGTGACTGCCCGGTAGTGCGAACGCTCGGTTGAGCTCCTACCTTTTTGCGTCCCTTGGGACGTGGCGTCACATCGCAGGGTGGTTGACTGCACCCTCCGTCACCCGGC
>JALEPJ010000023.1 GCA_022766385.1 Rikenellaceae bacterium | reverse complement strand
GGCAAGGACTCTTTATGAGAACCACAGTGTCGATAATATCACTCGCCATGAGGCCGATAAAGTATCAACTGATACTACTATAGCCTATATCCTCGATGTTATAAAGGAGAGCAAAGTAAAGGGGCAAAAGAGCATCTGTTTCGTCACAGGAGTACCCGGTGCAGGAAAGACCCTTGTCGGTCTTGATGTGGCCGTAAAACAGTCTTATCAAGATGGAGACAGAATTGTCGAAGATGATGGAGCAGTATATCTGTCTGGCAATGGTCCGCTTGTAGCTGTCCTCACAGAAGCACTTGCCATTGATAATCACAAGAAGTGTCGCGGGCGAGGCGAGAAGAAGAATCTTTCCGATTCGCGCAGAGAGGTTGGCAAATTCATTCAGATTATCCATCGTTACCGCGACAACATGCTCGCAAAGATCAAGAACCCGGTAGAAAACGGAGTCCTCGAAATTGACTCGGAGAAGGCAATGAAGATGGCTAAGTCGGGTTATGGCGAAGTGGAACACGTTGCAATCTTTGATGAAGCCCAGAGATCCTGGACTCACAAGAGGCTTGCTGATTACCTCAAACGAGGAGGAACATACGGCAACAAACTCAAGGTGCCGAACTTCCCTTATTCAGAGGCAGCATTTCTTATTTGGTCATTGGACCAGCGGGAGGATTGGGCTACAATAATTTGTCTTGTCGGCGGCGGACAGGAGATTAACACTGGCGAGGCTGGAATTTCAGAATGGATTGCTGCGCTCAATAACAGATTCCCACATTGGATAGTATATATATCTAACAAGCTTACAGAACCGGAATACGCTGAAGGTAAAGTCAATGAACTACTCAAGGACAATAAGAATGTGACCTACTCAGATGCTCTCCATCTTGGTGTAAGCTTGCGCTCATTCAGGGCCGAAAAGCTGTCCGCATTTGTGCACTCATTGCTTTCATTCAATCCTGATGCGGCATCAATATACAGCGAGATTAAAGACCGCTACCCTATTGTCCTCACACGTGATATGTCCAAGGCACGTGAGTGGCTTCGTAAACAGGTTCGTGGCACCCAACGCACCGGCGTCCTGGTGACGAAAACAGCAGCCCGCTTTAAGCCTCTGGCTGTAGATATCCTGGAGCAGGGAGACGAGAATGCCGTTCACTGGTTCCTTGAAGACAAAAACGACATTCGTTCATCGAATTACCTTGAGGATGCCGCTACAGAAATTCAAGTTCAAGGATTGGAACTTGATTACACCTGTGTATTGTGGGATGCAGATATGCGATGTGAGAATGGCGCTTGGCGATACTTCAATTTCAATGGCAGAACCGCATGGCGCGAGGAGACTGGTAAGTCAGACAATAGTATTGAGCGACGCAAATATATGCTCAACGCATACCGTGTCCTCCTTACTCGTGCCCGCATGGGCATGGTAATTTGCGTACCAAGCGGTAACGGAAACACAACAGTCGGAGGTTTTCCGGAAGATGCGACACGTCTTCCCGAATTTTACAATGGGACATATGAATATCTCCGATCACTAGGTCTTGAGGAAAAAGTATGAAAACCATCAAAGTAGTAGCAGCCTTGATTGTGCATGATGGCCGACTCTTTGCGACGCAACGGGGATACGGCGAGTGGCGCGGATGGTGGGAACTTCCGGGCGGAAAGGAGGAAGCGGGAGAGACGCCGGAGGATGCTCTGGTGCGCGAGATTATGGAGGAGCTGGCCACTGAGATAAGCGTGGACCGGTATGTGACTACCGTGGAGTGGGACTACCCTACCTTCCACCTCAGCATGCGCTGCTATCTGTGTAGCGTAATATCGGGGTCCTTGACGCTGTTAGAACACGAGGCAGCTGCATGGCTCGACCGGGAACATCTGCACAGTGTGAAGTGGCTGCCAGCAGACGAGGTGATACTGGATGAGATAGATAGCTTGCTGTCAAAATGAAGAAGATAATTGCACCATTCGAGTTGGTGTCCTTGTAGCGACTGCAGGTACGCATATCACTGTTTCACAATTGCTGAACGGCTTCAACTGGCTGGCCATGGCAATTCTTGCCGACAGTCAATGGCATGGCGCATGTAAACTACCCAAAAGCTAAAGACTTTTGGGCTTCTGGATCGGGTGGCGGACGTGACCGGTGTCCGGGACGACCTCATGAAGGCCTTCGGCGGCAATGTGGAGATGGTGAACGACATCCTCACGATGGCCTACTATCCGTTCATCGACAAGCTTTCCTACAGCCATCTAGCTCAGTGGCACAGGAAGGTGAAGGCCCCATCGGAGCGGAAGCTCACCAGCACGATTGTTGACCAGATGAAATTAATTATATACATTTGTAATGCTAAAGTATTGATTAATAATGGCCCGTAATGTATTTGATATGGCCTTCGCGAAGGTTTACCCTTGCCTGATTGCCAAGGCAGAGAGAAAAGGAAGAACTAGAGATGAAGTTCTCCTCGTAACATCGTGGATGACCGGATACAGCCCGGAGCAACTGGAGGAACTCCTTTTGTCCGAGGCAACCTATGGTGAATTCCTCTCAGGGGCTCCGGCAATGAATCCGGCACGTCTTGGTGTCAAGGGCAAGGTCTGCGGCGTACAGGTAGAGACCATTGAGGACCCTATGATGCGTGACATGAGGATACTCGACAAGCTGGTGGATGAACTTGCAAAAGGCTGGACAATTGAAAAGATAACAGGAGAGAGAAAATGAGAAAGGAAAGCAGACAGATGAGCGCCGAATGGGCACTGAAGGTGTTCGACAAGGCGCCATACATAATGGTCAGCATGGCAAGTGCGGACGGTAATCCATACGGATTACCCCTCTCCCTTGTTCGAACCGACGAGAAAACTTTCTGGTTCCACTGTGCCAATGAAGGGAAAAAGCTGGACATCCTCAAGGACAATCCGAGGGTGTTTCTTTCGGCCGTTACCCGCTGCCGGCCACTTAGAGGTCCGAAGGACGGCAGTTTCACTCTGGAGTTCCAGTCTGCCACTGCCGTCGGAATAGTTGAGATTGTGGAGGATGAGGACACAAAGATAGAGGCACTGAAGGCAATATGCCTGAGATTCCTTCCCCATCAGATGGAGGGATTCGAGGAGGCGGTCTCAAGAAGCATTCATAGGACCACCGTAGTGAAAATAACCCTCACGGAACCTCCGGTAGGAAAACGCAAGCAATATGACGCCAACGGCGAAGAGATGAAATACGGCAGAATGGAATAAACCAAAGATATATATGATACTCACAACTACACCGGCCATTGAAGGCCACACTATCAGGGAATATAAGGGCGTCGTCTTCGGAGAGGTAATCACCGGAGTGAACTTCCTCAAGGACTTTGCTGCAAACATCCGCAACATTGTCGGTGGACGGTCCGGATCTTATGAGAACGAACTGGTCGGGTCCCGTCAGAAGGCAATGGAGGAGATGACTCAGCGTGCTCGCAGTATGGGAGCGAACGCCGTAGTCGGCATTGACATCGACTATGAGGTACTCGGTGCTGATAACGGTATGCTGATGGTCACAGCTTCAGGAACAGCTGTAATCATCGATTAGATAGCGGAAGGATGGCAGCTCCAAGGATAGACTTTTCATCACGCGAGGATAGACTGGAATTCATCAGGGAACGGTTTCACTGCAAGGCTCCTGCCTGTGGCGGTTGTGGCAGTTGCAAATTTCCGGGTGGAAAGCCGGCCATTGAGGTTTTTGCTGACTATATCGATGGGAAGGTAGAATTCGTGACTATCTCATCCAAACTATGGAGATGAAGAAAGAATAAGCCATACTCTGACATTATACTCGGCTATCCTTCTTGCAGATTCATCATAGGTCACAGCATCACGAACCATCCTCTCAGCCTTCTCCATATCACCGGACTCAACCGCTGACATATATTCGGCACCAAGGGAAATTTCTTTACCGGATATTATAGCGTTCTTTGGATAGATTCTTGCTGGTACATATTTGTCAGTTCTGCATATAAAAATGAGTAATATTCACACATTACGTTTGAAAGCGTCGGACGATGACCTGTACCTTGCAATCTCCTATATGGTTCCCGAAGGGAATCCGAAAGGTTTGGTGCAGTTAGTCCATGGAATGTGCGGCCATAAGGAGAGGTTCTATCCTTTTATGGAATATCTTGCCTCCAATGGTTATGTTTGTGTAATTCATGACCATAGAGGGCATGGTGCTTCTGTAAAATGTCCTGAAGATCTGGGCTATATGTATGACGGAGGATGGATGGCTATGGTAGAGGACATAGATGTTGTGAGACAATGGGCGCGAAAACATTTCGGTGGTGAGACCACCCTGCTCGGGCACAGTATGGGTTCCCTTGCAATCCGGTCATATGCAAAACGCCATGATTCAGAGATAGACCGACTCATTGTCTGCGGCACTCCGAAGGACAACCGGGCTGCTGGCTTTGGGAAAGTCCTGTTCCAATGCGTGGAGAGCCTCGGAGGAGGTCATTGGCACATGGGACTCATCCAGAACTTATCTTCTTCTTATTTCAACCGGCATTTCCGCCATGAAGGATATGACAATGCCTGGGCATGTTCCGACAAAAACTCATTGGAGGCATATAAAAACGACCCTCTCTGCCAGTTCTCCTTCACCGCCAACGGTTTTGCGAACTTCCTCGCCATGATGCAAGACTGTTTCGACACTGAAGGATGGAACTGTACCAATCCCGAGTTGTCCGTCCACTTTCTCTCCGGCGGTGATGATCCCTGCATGGGAAGCCCCAGGGACTTTAATCATGCAGTAAACCTGATGAAATCAGCAGGTTACAAAAGAGTTTCATACCACATCTTTCCCAAAATGCGCCACGAAATTCTGAACGAAAGCGACAAACTAACAGTGTGGAGCCACATCCTTGGGCTCCTTTGCGAGAGAGAGAGACAATAAGGCAAACTTGAAAAGGATAAGATCAGTGAACCTCGCTGAAATACTTCAGGAACTGAGTTCTTAATAGCTTTTCGGCATTTTCAGGGTCGGTGGCATTCATTGCCCCACGGAAATCCGCGATAGTTTTGTAGCCCTTGCCTTCCATCCAGGACTTCAGACCTGAATTGGCCTCGGTAATCCAAGCGGCGCCCTGCTTGATGATTGCACTTGCCACCTCAACGGCATGAGCTCCGCTGAGCAGAGATTTCACAACTCCACGATATGAATCGACTCCCCCACTAACTGCAATTGGCAATTGACTGATTGCTGCAGAGACTATTCCGGTCCAACGCAGTGCCCCCGACAGGTCTGCGGCGCTGGTGAAAGGATTGCCGCTGGTGAAAGTGAGTTTGTCTATGTCTATTTCTGTAGGATAGAAGCGATTGAACAGAACCACTGCGCTCGCGCCCTTTGCATAAAGATTGCTGCACAGAGCCACAGGATTGGAGATGTTTGCACCCATTTTGACAATCAGAGGAATGCGGACCATAGCCCTGACATTGGAGACAATGTTTTCGTGAAGCTTCTCAAAATCACCCGGGGTGTAGTTACGGGAAGTGCTCAGACTCATCACGTTAAGCTCAAGAGCATCGGCTCCGGCCTGCTCGATGCGTTTTGCGAATTCTTCCCATTTGCCGTCAGTGTGACAGGCTATGGATGCAATCACAGGAATAGAGCACTTTGCTTTGGCTTCTGCAATCAGGCTTAGATAATCGCCCACAACCTTCTCTGAAAGAAAATACGAGATATAGTCATTAGCCTCAGGGTGTTCGTCGCTGACATTGGCGGCTATTTCCCTTGCAATGCTTTCTTCAAATAATGATTTTAACACTACAGCTCCGGCTCCGGCCTTTTCAAATTCAACTATTTTGTCAATGGAGGCTGTCTGGCTGTTGCTGCCGACAATAATTGGTGACTTGAGTTCAAGTCCACCGAACAAAGTGTTAAGACTGCTCATCTGTGTTTGAATTAGTTTCAATTCCCAAATATACAAAATAATCCGCAGAATTATATACAAGAAGAGATTTACCCGTCCAGGTTTTCATAATTGTGTGGCAGCAAAGAATCCACTGATGTGTCTTAGCATAGATACCCTCGACTAAACATTACTACAAAAGGGGTGACGCGAGCAGATAGCGGGTCGATGACGGGAAGCTTATTGTTTTTGTGCAAAAAATCTTATCTTTGAGGAAGAACATAATATTAAATAGATTATGAAAAAGTCTTTTCTCGCACTCACCCTATCAGTACTGGCTCTGGGTATTGCTGTATCCTGTCAAAAGGAAAACAAAGAAGGCATTAAACCGTTAGAACTGTCTTCAGGAGAAACTGCCAATTGCTATATCGTATCAGCAGAAGGTAAATATTCCTTCCCCGCTGTCAAGGGAAACAGCACTGAATCGCCAGGCCAAATCAGCACCGCAGAAGTGCTGTGGGAGTCCTTTGGAAACAAGGTGCAGCCCAATGCCGGAGATCTCATTTCCAACGTCAAGTACAAAGATGGAAAGATAGTATTCACCGCATCCGCCAAAAAGGGCAACGCCGTCATTGCAGCCAAGGACGCCGCCGGGACCATACTATGGTCATGGCATATTTGGATGACGGACAAGCCTGAAGAACAGGTTTACAATAACAACGCAGGAATCATGATGGACCGCAACTTGGGCGCTACAAGCGCAACTCCGGAAGATATCAGTTCATACGGTCTTATGTACCAATGGGGAAGGAAGGATCCTTTCCGTGGTGCAGATGATTTAACTACTAAATGGGAATGGAATTCATCAGTCATTGCGACCACTGCCCAGTGGCCGGAGGCCTTAGTATCCAACAAGACCACAGGAACTGTTGAATACTCAATCGCACATCCTATGACCTTCATCATGGAGAATTCTCACAATTCCGACTGGTTCTACACGGATGACTACGTAACGGAAAACACCAGGTGGCAGGCTGAGAAAACTATCTATGACCCTTGTCCTCCAGGTTGGAGAGTACCGGACGGCGGTCCTTTCGGAGTATGGGCCAAGGCTTTTGGGAGCACCAAGGCATATATAGACAGCGACGGTGGCTGGGATACCGGAGATTCGGGGGTTGATCTTTCAAAGACAGATGTGACCCTTGCGACAGGCAAAACCGTTTGGTACCCTCATGAAGGTTTGATTTACTCCAACAGCAGCAAATTGTCAGGTGTTAGCATGATGTCAGGATACTGGTCTGTCACTACCAGGTCTATCTACGGATACGTCTTCGCCGTAACGAAGTTGGACAGAGGCTTAATGCCATACATCGACAGTCCTCGTGCGCACGGATGTTCAGTGCGCTGTATGAAGATAAACTGATTGCAGGATTACAATCTTGTTCATAATCACCTTCCCCACAAAGGCTGCTGAACTGGATGACGTCATCATTCTCGCCTGAGAGAACGACAGGTCGCTTGGCTTCTACATAGCCAGTTCCGATATGGACGGTAACTCCACTGGAGTGTGGATGCTGCATACGCTTTGCCTTAACAATGTCCTGCAGGAGAATGCGGATACGAAAAGAAATGAGAAATTTTGCGGCAATAGACTTCGAAACGGCGAATGAGCAGCCGTCCAGCATATGCTCCGTAGGAGTGGTGGTGGTACGTGATGGGGAGATTGTAGATTCCTTCTACAGCCTCATACACCCGAGCCCGACTACTACCAATGGTTCTGCCGGAGGGTACACGGCCTTGGGCCTGAGGATACTGAAGATGCACCGGTATTCCCATATGTCTGGGAGAAGATAGAGCCTCTCATCGAGGGACTCCCGCTGGTTGCGCACAACTCCCGTTTCGACGAGGGCTGCCTCAAGGCTGTCTTCCAGGTATATCAGATGGACTATCCTGACTACGAGTTCCACGACACCCTCGCGGCCTCCCGCCGCCACTTCGGCAGACAGCTCCCCAACCATCAGCTGCAGACAGTCGCCGCTGCCTGCGGCTATGACCTTGTGAACCACCATCACGCCCTTTCGGACGCCGAGGCCTGTGCGCAAATCGCAATCAAGCTGCTTTGCAATGCCGTTATCCGCGACATACGGCCGAACGAGATGGAAGGATAATAGGTGCGGTTTGGACCAGGATAAAGGAAAGCAGTCGGTCGGCCTTTTCGGTCACGGCGGGGACACAGAGCCTGGGAGCCGGGATGAATAACTGTTGTTTTTGATTTCCGTATTACACTTTTCAAATAAATTATTATCTTTGTATTCCAAAGCAGCAAGAGATGGAAAACAAGAAAAGCAGAAGAGGCGGAGCGCGCCCAGGTGCCGGGCATCCCAAGGGTGACAGCAGGATGATATCTTTCCGCGCTCCGAGACCTCTGGCGGAGCAGCTGGAGGGAATGGAGAACCGCACGGAGTTCATTCGGAAGG
>JALEPJ010000001.1 GCA_022766385.1 Rikenellaceae bacterium | reverse complement strand
GGCGGAGAACCACACCCCAGCCTGCTACCTGGGTCAAGCTCCTTTAACGGACACCGCCACCGTGGCCGCCACCACTGAAACCGCCACCTCCGCCGAACGAACTGACGCCTCCGAATCCTCCCCTTGACTGAGTAGCCACCTCAGGGCTGACATACCTCGCATTGGTGATGGATCTTGAAAGTAAGTCATTCATTCTAAGGACATTGAAATATACATCCGGAGGACAGCAAACGACCTCCTCAAAGACCTGAGGATTGATATCCTTAAGCTGCTTTGCCACCCTTTCTGCGATTCCGAAGAGTGCTCCGAAGACAAGGTAGTCCTGCCATAGGCCCACTTCGATTGTTTCCCTCTCATCGATGAGGGTAAATTCCTCAAGGAATTTCTTGAATCCCAATGCTTTCTGGGACTCAGCCTGGCCTTTGACCGTGAATCTGCGCCCAGCCATAAAACCATTCTTCAGCAAGCTTACGCCAGCCTCGGACTGAATCTTGTCAGCCCAGTTCCTGATAACGTTCTGGTTCCTGCTCTTGGATGACCAGCGTGAGAATTCCTTGTTCTGCAGTATATGGTCACTGCCACTTGCTTCAAGCATCATCGCTAACAGAGCATTCTCATGCTCATCCAGCTTGCTCCTGTCTGCAAGCTCATTGAAACTGAGTTCCACCCTGTCCCTGTCGTCCGTTGAGACCAGAATGTAGTTCTTTTGAACGAGGCGGAGTATGATGGCCGAGGCAATGGCATTGGCTGCCCTTTTAGCCCCGAAGGTATCAAGAACATAATCGGTGCAATAGATATCTCCATCAAAAGGCACATCCCTCGACCAAGCAATATCCTTAGGGTCGCAGCCAAGCAGTTTGCGTTTCTGAGCCGCAGCAAGTTTCTTTGAAACGACAAGCACAGCTATAAAAGCAAGGATCATTCCCAAAAATGACCCGAGGATGTCCATAAGAGAAGGAGATTCTTCCTCATCACCAAAGTCCGCTCCCTCCATTGCCCTTGACAACACTTCCTCGAAATCGCGGTTCTGCTCGCTTGGAGAGTGGAAATAGCCCTTATCGAAGCGGAGGAGGGCAATAACGGAGCTGTTGCGGCTAAAAGGCTCGGTAGACTCGAAGATTACGCTTCCGTCTTCAGCAAATGCGGTGGTGCCGTAGAAACCGAAGCCCCACATTCTCACCCAGCTGTCGTCAATCTGGCGTCCCGGAGCTTCGATGCGGACTCTGACGTGCTCCGGAGCGGCGGCCATCCGGTCATTTACGAGCTGAAGGTGGAGCATATCATAGTCATTCAGAGACTTGACCGCATTGCTCATAATATACTGGATAGTGAAAACGTGGTCTCCGTAACTGCCAAGGCCCCAGCATAGTTCCACTCCCCTTCCGGTGTCATTGATACCGCAACGGCCTGCCTTGGCTTCGAGAGAACGATTGGTGTTCCAATAATCCTCGCTGACGAAGCTTCTACCGCTCTCATCCTGAACCGTAAAGGAGCTTATTTCAATGTCTCCGAGGTTCTCGCGGGGGATGTAGACCTCCGTTCCTTCATTCGCGTTCATATCCCAGATTTCGCGTATCAGGGCAGTCCCATCGCCGCGAAGCTGCACAAGGATGTCAATGTCTCTTATCTGCCAATTTGCGGCAATAGCAGCGCCGGCCGAAGCCAGCACTGCTATTGCGAGTGTCAATATGCGTTTCATTTTATTGATATTGAAAGCATTAAATCTTCATAGAAGGCATCTCAGACTTTCCGTTACCTGCTACCTCATCGAGATAGTCCCGGACTGAGAAACCGAGCATTCCGGCAACAAGGGATGCAGGGAACTCGCGGCATGCGCGGTTGAAAATGGTAACGCAGTCGTTGTAGGTCATACGGCTGAGACGGACCTGATTCTCGTACAGGTTGACGCTGTCCATTGCCTTGCCATAGTTCTCACTGGCCTTGAGCTCAGGATAATTCTCGGCAACGATATTGATGGATTTTGTGAGGCCTGCGAGAGCATTCTCCTGTGTCTGGACATCGCTGGCGGAGCTGTTCCCGTTGATGCTCTTGCGCATCGCAATGATGTCTTTCAAGCTGTTGTACTCATGCTCGTTGTATGACTTGACCAGTTCGACAAGGGCGGTAAGAGCATCCCAGCGGCTTGCCTGCTGTACTCCGATCTGGCTGAGAGCATTCTTGCATTTCTCATCCTTGCTGACGAGGCCTCTCTGGAGGGATATTACCCACAAGCCTATCAGTACGATGACGGCAATGATGATAAGAAGAGTCATAGTACTATGAATTAAGAGTTGTCACTGTTTACAGGCTTCTTGGCTGCAGCAGAATCAGCGGCAGAACCTCCGACAAGTTTGTCGAACTCAGCCTCGTTGATCATATGGCAGCTTCCGTCGAACTTGGCATCAAGCTCGACCTGAAGTCTCTTTATATGAAGATTTCCATTAACCTTTGACGAGCTCTTGAGCGAAAGGGTGTCTTTCACGAAGAAATTGCCCTCCATAGAGCCCCAGAAATCTACGTTGGTGCAGATGATATCACCCTTGATGCAGGCCTTCTCGCCTACTACAACCCTGCCCTTGGAATAAATCTTTCCTTCGAAGGTGCCGTCGATACGTATGTCGTTCGACGAAGAGATTTCTCCCTTGAATATGGTTCCGGTGGAGATTCTGCTCACCTCATTGACGTTCACATTAGGTTCCATTGTTTTGGCCATATTATTTCGTTTCAATTGTTTATGCGTTGTTTCTTCCGTGGCAGTTCTTGTACTTCAGACCGCTTCCGCAAGGGCAAGGATCGTTTCTGCCTACCTGTTTGTCCACCTTGATAGGAGAATTGGACTTCTGCTCGCCGTTGGTGGTGAGATTATTGTGCTCGGTGCGCATCTGGCTCATATTGCGGGCCGCAGGTGCTGGTGCAGGAGCGTGACGGGCAGGAGCATCCTCGCGAAGGGCAATGCCGGCGCGGAGCAGGAAGGAGAGTACGTCCTGATTCAGAGCCTCGAGCATTGCTGCGAAAAGGTTGTATGCCTCGAGCTTGTACACCACCAGAGGATCCTTTTGCTCGTAAGACGCGTTCTGAACGCTTTGCTTGAGGTCGTCCATCTCGCGCAGGTGCTGCTTCCAATGCTCGTCAATCTGATAGAGGATGATGGTCTGCGAGAGGCGCTTCGCAATCTCCTTGCCCTCGCTCTCGTAAGCCTTCTTAAGGTCCACAGAGAGGTTGATCATCTTCCTGCCGTCGGCAATAGGAAGGGCGATGTTCTGATAAAGCTTGCCCTGATTCTCGTAAACCTGCTTGACTATAGGAAGCACGCGGGTGATGAGACCCTCCATACGCCTGTTGTAAACCTCGAGCATATGCTCGCTGAGTTTCTGGGCAATGTCGTCGCGTTTCGCCTTGTTGTAGAATTCGCTGTCAAAGCCGCAATCCACTGAGTACTTGGCAATTACCATCTGCTCAAAATCCTCGAAAGGAAGTCCTTCGGCCTGCTCGACGAGCAGTGATGAGGAGTCGCTTATCATATTGAGAACGTCGATTTCAATACGCTCGCCGGAAATGGCATTACGGCGGCGCGAGTAAATCGCCTCTCTCTGGAAGTTCATAATATCGTCGTACTCGAGGAGTCTCTTACGGATACCGAAGTTATTCTCCTCAACCTTCTTCTGAGCCTTCTCGATGGCATTGGAGAGCATAGGAGCCTCGAGGGCCTCGTTCTCCTCCATTCCGAGTCTATCCACTACTCCGGCAATCTTCTCGGAGCCGAAGAGCCTCATCAGCTTGTCCTCGAGAGAAACGTAGAAGGTAGAGCTACCAGGGTCTCCCTGACGGCCTGCACGGCCTCGAAGCTGCCTGTCGACGCGGCGTGAATCGTGCCTCTCTGTACCGATGATGGCCAATCCGCCAGCATCCTTGACCTCCTGACTAAGTTTGATATCGGTTCCACGGCCTGCCATGTTGGTGGCAATGGTAACGGCTCCCTTCTGTCCGGCCTGTGCGACGATTTCAGCCTCGCGGGCGTGTTCCTTCGCATTGAGGACATTGTGCTTGATGCCCCTGAGGCGGAGCATACGGCTAAGGAGCTCTGAGGTCTCAACGTCGGTTGTACCTACCAGCACAGGACGCCCGGCCTTTGAAAGCTCTGATACTCTGTCGATTACAGCTGCGTACTTAGCCTTTTTGGTTTTATAGATGAGGTCATCCTGGTCATCGCGTATTACCGGTCTGTTGGTAGGGATGACAACTACATCGAGCTTGTATATGCTCCAGAACTCACCGGCCTCGGTCTCCGCGGTACCGGTCATACCGGCCAGCTTGTGATACATACGGAAATAGTTCTGAAGTGTGATGGTCGCGAAAGTCTGGGTGGCAGTCTCGACCTTTACATTTTCCTTGGCCTCAACAGCCTGATGGAGACCGTCGCTCCAGCGGCGACCTTCCATAATACGGCCTGTGCCCTCATCCACGATCTTGACCTTGTTGTCGATGATGACATAATCAACATCCTTCTGGAACATCGCATATGCCTTCAGGAGCTGGCTGACGGTGTGGACGCGCTCACTCTTGAGGGCGAAGTCCTCCATAAGGGCATCCTTCTTGTCCTGCTTCTCAATAGCGCCGATCTCCATCTTTTCAATTTCTGCAACACTCGAGCCTACGTCAGGGAGGACGAAGAAGTTAGGGTCAGACACTGCAGATGCAAGAGCCTCGTGACCCTTGTCAGTAAGGTCAACGCTGTGAAGCTTCTCATTGATGACAAAGAAGAGATCATCGGTTACCACCGGCATCTCCCTTTCATTGTCCTGCATATAATAGTTCTCCACTTTCTGGAGGAGAGCCTTCATTCCCGGTTCGCTGAGGAACTTGATAAGTGGCTGATACTTAGGAAGTCCCTTGTACGCACGGAGAAGGAGCTTGCCTCCTTCCTTCTCGTCGCCGGCGGCAATCAGCTTCTTCGCCTCGTTCAGGGTGGAAGTCACGAGAGTGCGCTGGCTGTTGTAGAGGCGCTCAACATAAGGACGGAACTCCATAAACTGCTCGTCCCCGGACACTCTGCCTACAGGGCCGGAGATGATGAGAGGGGTACGCGCGTCGTCAATGAGAACGGAGTCGACCTCATCGACAATGGCATAATGGTGCTTGCGCTGCACAAGATCCTCGGAGCGCGTAGCCATATTGTCACGAAGGTAGTCGAAACCGAATTCATTGTTGGTTCCGAAGGTGATGTCGCAGTTGTAAGCCTTTCTGCGCGCGTCGCTGTTCGGCTGATGCTTGTCAATGCAATCAACGCTGAGACCGTGGAACATGTAGAGAGGTCCCATCCACTCCGAGTCTCGTTTTGAGAGGTAGTCGTTCACTGTGACGACGTGCACTCCCTTGCCGGCGAGGGCATTCAGGAAGACAGGGAGAGTAGCGACGAGGGTCTTACCCTCACCCGTGGCCATTTCGGCGATCTTGCCCTGATGAAGGATGGTACCTCCGATGAGCTGCACATTGTAATGGACCATATCCCAGGTGATGGAATTGCCACCTGCAACCCAAGTGTTCGTATAGATGGCATTGTCACCGTCTATGCTTACAAAGTCGTGGTCAACGCTGAGGTCGCGGTCGAACTGGGTGGCAGTGACTGTCACGGTAGCATTCTCCGCAAATCTGCGCGCTGTCGATTTCATAATGGCAAAGGCCTCCGGAAGTATGCGGTCAAGCTCCTTCTCGATAGCCTCATCCTCCTCCTTCACAAGCTTGTCCGACTCGGTAGCCAGACTTTCCTTCTCGGAAATCGGGAGATCGCCCTCGAGAGCCTGCTTGATCTCTTGGATTCGGGCCTCAAAAGGCGCCTCACACTGGCGGAGCTGCTCACGCAATGCAGCAGACCTGGCTCTGAGTTCGTCGTTTGAGAGTTTGTCTGTAATATCGTATTGAGCGAGGATTTTGTCAAGGATAGGCTTAACCGCTTTCATATCCTTATCGGCTTTGGAGCCGAAAATCTTGCTGATAATATTAGCTAATGCCATGTTGTTACTGTTAAATTAGGATAATCACGCAAATATAAGGAATATAGGCGACATATACAAAAAACTGGCCGAGCCTTTGGCACTGACAAAGTGACATTTATGTGGAAAAATAGCGTAAGTCCGGAATGATTTGACTATCTTTGCTTAGGCGACTCAAGTTTACGATATGCAAGAAGTTCTGACAATAATAGTGACCTACAATGGCATGCAGTGGATAGAGCGCTGCATAAGGTCGGTCTATGCCTCGATTGGCGTTGACCCGGCAGTGATTGTGGTGGACAATGCTTCCACGGACGGCACCCCGGAATTGATCGAAAAGAAATTTCCGGCAGTCAAACTGGTGAAATGCGCTGAAAATCAAGGCTTCGCCAAGGCAAATAATATAGGATTGCGCTATGCGCTCGAGTACGGCTTCGACTATGTGTACCTGCTGAATCAGGACGCCTGGCTGTTCCCCGAAACCATGTCCACACTGCTCCGCGCCTTTGAAGGATATATCGATGTGAATGGCAAGCTCCTCAAGCCTGGCATTCTGTCTCCTATGCAGATGGACGCGAGCCTGACCAGAATGGACAAACAGTTCCGCAAGCATCTGGCGAAACATCTGGAGCTTTCCCACGCTGAAGTGGTGCCGGTGCCGTTCGTAATGGCAGCTCACTGGATGGTCTCCGCCGATTGTATCAAGAAAAGCGGAGCATTCAGTCCCGAATTCCCGCATTATGGCGAGGACAATAACTACATACAGCGCGCGAAGTATCACGGATTCTGCACCGCTGTCGTGAAAACAGCCGTTGCCGTGCACGACAGGGCCGGACGCAAGAGACCGAAGGACTACAGAATGAACCTGAAATGCATCTCGAGCCGGGTTCGCATCGCAGACCCTAACCGCCGTCCGTTCGGAGGATTGCTATCCCAAACCATTTGGCTTGCGGCAATGGGCGTGCTCCACTTTTCCACCATCCCTTTCCGCGGCATCTCAAGCCTCTATGCCGACTACGACCGCTTGGTAGAATCACGCAAGGCCTCCCGCAGGCCAGGAGCCTTCCTTGAAGGCTATTGCCCCACAAGAAAATCAGCAGAATGAAGACAAACAAAAGGGTTTTAATAGTGACTTATTACTGGCCTCCGACCGGAGGGTCAGGGGTTCAGCGCTGGGTCAAGTTCGTCAAATACTTGCACGAATTCGGCTGGCAGCCAGTGGTTTACACTCCCGAAAATCCGGAACGGCTGGCTACTGACGAGACCTTGCTTGCCGAAATTCCCTCAGACGTGGAACTCATCAAGAGGCCCATATTGGAACCCTACAACATATACCGCAAGCTTCTTGGACGAAGGAAGGCAAAAGCAGCTTCTTCAGACACTCCGAGCGGCGAGATCAATCCCATAAATGCCAGCTCGAACAAGAGCCCGATGCAGAAATTCGCGCTTTGGGTCCGTTCGAACATCTTCATTCCCGACCCTCGCATAAGCTGGGTGAGACCGTCGGTCCGTTTCCTTAAAAAATATCTTAAAGAGCATCCCGTCGATGTGATAGTCACCACCGGGCCGCCTCAATCCATGCATCTGATTGGCCGCGGTTTGAAACGCTCTTGCGGCTTGCGCTGGATAGCAGACTTCCGCGATCCGTGGACCAATATGTTCTTTTTCAAGCACTTAAACCTTAGCCCTTGGGCCGAAAAGCTGCATCACAAGCTTGAGCGGAGCGTTCTCGACGAGAGCGATGCCATCATCAGTGTCACACCATTGGTGCAAAAGGACTTCGAGGCAATGACAAGGACTCCGGTGCATCTGATTACAAACGGTTTCGACGACGACGATTTCAGCGAGAGCGGCAGCAATGCTCCAGAAGCGCCGCAGCCCGAACGCTTCACCATTGCCCACACAGGCCTTTTCGCTGCTGATGGCAACCCTGTTGCGCTGTGGGAAATCCTCTCGCGCAAATGCGAGGCCGATGCGGAGTTTGCAGAGAGCCTTGAGATACGCCTGATCGGCAAAGTTGACCGCGAAATCATTGCCTCCATACGCGAGCATGGCCTCGGGGATAGGCTTGAGCTTCTCGGATATCTTCCTCACGATGAGACTGTTAGAGAGCAGAAGTGCGCAGCGGTGCTCATTCTCCCCTTGCGCGTCGATCCTGAGTACGCCAAGGTATTGCCCGGGAAAATCTTCGAATATCTCGCGTCCCGCCGGCCGATTTTGGGAATTGGGCAGGAGGAAGGTGCTGCCGCTCAAGTACTTGCGCAGGCTGGAAGCGGCACAATGTGCGATTGGGACAATGTCTCGGCTATGTCTGAATTCATCGATGGGGAGTGGGAGCTTTTCAAGGCCGGCAAGAGCGGAAGATTCGATGCCGATATAAGGCAATATTCCCGCCGCGAGCTAACAAAAACCCTCGCCAAACTGCTTGACGAGGGTTAGAAATTTCGTTATAAGGCGCTGACTGTCAGTAATGTGCGCCATTAGGATAGCCTACTGATGAGCTTGACCCTGATGGCGGCCCTGGCCTTGAGAGCGGTCCTGGCCATTGCCTCTGCGCATCTGTTCTGCAGGGAAAAGCGGACGGTTCTTCAGTTCCTCCCACTTCGTATACTGCTCAGGGGTAAGAATCTTGCTCATCTTCTTGGCAATCTTGACATTAGCCTTGGCATCGGCCTTGGTCTGAGGACGCTGCATCAACCTCATTGCAGTACGCATGGCATTGCTCATCTGAGTCGATGCGTTCTCAACTTCATTTCCTTCTCCTTCAGCTGCGCCAGGCATTTCTCTAGGGAAACCGGGGCCCATTCCAGGTCCGCCAGGCATTCCGCCAGGCATTCCACCAGGCATACCACCAGGGAATCCGCCAGGGAATCCACCGCCGAAACCATTTCCAGACTCAGAATCACTCTCATCAGGATGATCTAACATCTGGTTTACGCGACGGTCAAGCTCATTGAGATAAATCTTAAAAATCTTGTTGCACTGCTTTTCATTGAGGCCAAGCTCCTTCTTAAACATATCTGTCTGAGCCTGAGCCACTTCTGACATATCAACAGCACCACCGGAAAAGCCCATTGGCATAAAAGGCATTCCTCCAGGCATACCGCCAGGCATGCCTCCGCCCATAGGTTGAGCTGTTGCGGTCAAACATGCAGTCATTACTACAAAGACTGCTGCCAGAATCGTAAATTTCTTTTTCATAATTCAATCAGTTGTTGGTAAGCGAATTAATTTCCGTCCGGGTAAACTCATCCCCGTGGCGAGGCAACAAACAAAAAAGCCGGTCTATCCAACCGGAAGGTTCAGCACAACAAAATTCAAGCCATTATGACTGTAAAGAATATAGATTTTTTGGAAAAGGGAAATCCGTGGCTTAAGGCGCGGCGGAACGGGGACTTCGGCGAAGGTGCGCGTGGATCCCGGAGCTGCTTCTCCGGCCGCCTGCGTGGGGGCTAACCCATTGTGCATCAACACTTTAAGCACTTGTCTATGGATAATTTTTCCTATAGACAAATGCTTAAATGACTGTATATCAAGCACTTATCCCCCATATCAACAACAATGAAGCGAAGGGTACATAGGCAGAGCCGCTGTAAGTCCGTAGATTCCTACAAAAAACGTGGCAATGGATTATGCCACGAAGAAAAGTCAATACTCTGAAACTAAAAATCTAAATTTTAGAGCGGGATACGGGAGTCGGACCCGCCTCCTTGGCTTGGGAAGCCAATGCACTACCGATGTGCTAATCCCGCAATATATTTGCTTCGCGTAACATGCAACATAGCAAATATAATACCTTTTTGGTGTTTTTCAAAAAAATATCTTGGGCTATCCGATATTGCCCTTCCAAATGTGGTAGCTTTCCTCAAGGGTGTCAGCCCAGCTGTTCTCCGGAGTGATTACTTCCAGGAGGCTCAAATTGGCAAAGGCTTCTTCCGGGCTGGCGTAGTAGCCGGCTCCGAGAGCAGCTCCGCGGGCAGCTCCAAGTGCTCCGTCCGTATCAAAGAGTTCTATGCTGACATTGCAAAGGGTCGCAAGTGTGCTGCGGAATATCGGGCTGAGGAAGAGATTGGCCTTGCCGGCGCGGATTACGCTTGGCTTTATGCCGAGGTCTTTCATTATGTCAATGCCGTAGCGGAAGGAGTATGCGATGCCTTCCTGGGTGGCACGGAGGATGTGGGCGTTGGTGTGGCGCACGAGATCGAGCTTGATAAACTTCGCGCCGACACTCCTATTGCCCAGCACTCGCTCAGCTCCATTGCCAAAAGGAAGGACAATGAGGCCGTCGGAGCCGACAGGAACGTCCTTCGCGAGGAGATTCATCTGATTGTAGGACAGGTCCGGGGTGATATTCCGATGTACCCACGAGTTCATTATTCCGGTGCCGTTGATGCAGAGGAGAACTCCGAGCCTTGGATCTGAATTGTTGTTGTTTACGTGCAGGAAGGTATTGACGCGGGACTGAAGGTCGGCTTTCGGGGAGTCAGTGACGCCGTAGACTACGCCGCTGGTGCCGCCGGTGGCTGCGACCTCGCCCGGATTGAGGACGTTGAGCGAGAAGGCATTGTTCGGCTGGTCGCCTGCCCTGTACGAAATAGGGGTGCCTTCAGGTATGCCGAAGAGCTCCTGGATTTCTTTTGATGTGCGAGCGGAAATGCCCAGAGAAGGCACTATGTCAGGGATGCTGTTGATCGGAATGCCGTAATAATCGGCAACAAAGTCAGCGCGCCGGTGCTCTTTGAAGTCCCAGAGTATCTGCTCTGATAGGCCGGTTTCGGTGGTGCCGACTTCGCCGGAGAATTTGTAGGCAATGTAGTCTCCCGGGAGCATGAATTTCCAGATACGGGAGAAATTATCCTTCTCGTTTCGCTTCACCCAAGCCAGCTTCGAAGCGGTGAAATTGCCCGGAGAATTGAGAAGATGCTCAAGGCATTTACCAGCTCCGAGCTGCGCAAGCGCTTCATTGCCAATCTCTACCGCTCTAGAGTCACACCAGATGATGGCCGGGCGGATAGGCTTGATGTCCTTGTCAACGATGACCAGACCGTGCATCTGATAGGAGATGCCGATGGAGACTATACGGGAGAGGTCGCATTGGAGGGCCAGATCGCCGAGACAATCCTTGATATAGCCCCACCACATTTCCGGGTCCTGCTCAGCGAAGCCCTTGAACGGGGCGCTTATCAGCATTTCTGTGCGGGGATTCTGGGATGAGGAGAGACAATTTCCTTTTTCGATGTCAAGTACGGAAACCTTGATGGAAGATGAACCGACGTCAATTCCAAGCGAGTACATCTTTATGTTCTGTTTAGTCGTTAATAAATGTGGTCGCGGCTCTGCAGAAGCATTCGTTTCTGCAAAACACTCAAAGATAGTAAAAATAAAGGACAATATGTACAGATAATTACTATATTCGCGCTCGGTTAGTTGGAAAGAGGCTTAGCCTTTTTTTATTAAAGCATTAATTCATAGGATTATGAAAAAGAACATCATCACTGCAATTGCAGGAACTCTCCTGCTTTTGGTTTCCTGTACACCAAAGTACGAAACCGTTGCCGGCGACCCGATGGACACCAAGATTTACACCCTCGACAATGGTCTGAAGGTGTATATGACTGTCAACAAGGCCGAACCGCGCCTCCAGACCTATATTGCAGTCCGCTCAGGCGGAAAGAATGACCCTGCGGACAATACCGGTCTGGCACACTATCTCGAACACCTTATGTTCAAGGGTTCCACCAAGCTCGGAACCACCGATTATGAGGCCGAAAAGGTTTATCTTGACCAGATTGAGGAGCTCTACGAGGTCTTCAGAACCAAGACAGACCCAGAGGAGCGCAAGGCCCTCTATCACAAGATTGACTCTTTGAGCTATCTCGCATCTCTCATTTCGATTCCAAATGAGTACGATAAGGCAATGGCTGTAATCGGCTCGCAGGGAACGAATGCTTCCACTTCGAACGATGTCACTCAGTATCAGGAGGATATCCCTTCGAACCAGATCGAGAATTGGGCAAAGATTCAGGCAGACCGCTTCAAGAACATGGTCATAAGAGGCTTCCATACGGAGCTCGAGACCGTGTATGAGGAGTACAATATGTACCTCAACGAGGACAGCGAGAACCTGCTCTATGCTATCGATTCAGTGCTCTTCAAGAAGCATCCTTACGGTTCACAGAGCGTCATCGGTACCTCTGACCACCTGAAGAATCCATCAATCAAGGCCATCAAGAGGCAGAAATCCCTTATGTATGTGCCTAACAACACAGCCATCTGCGTTTCTGGCGACTTCGATCCAGACGAGTTCGTGGCCATCATAGAGAAATATTTCGGCGACTGGGAGCCTAATCCTGAGATTCCTGTACTCCAGTACGAGCCGGAAGATCCTATCACCAGTCCTGTTGAAAAGCACGTCTATGGCACTCAGGCTGAGTTCGTTGCGATTTCATGGAGGACTCCGGGCAGCAAGGAGAGGGAAAGCGAAGTTGGACAGATTGTGGAATCAGTCCTCAACAACGGTATGGCCGGCCTGATTGACGTGGATATCAATCAGCAGCAGCTGGCTTTGGGTGCATCAGCCGGAATCTTCTCAAGAGTTGACTATAGCGAGTTTATGCTTGAGGGAGCTCCGAAGAAGGGACAGACCCTCGAGGAGCTGCGCGACCTTCTTCTTGCCGAAGTGGCGAAACTCCGTGCAGGCGATTTCAGCGAGGATTTGATTGAAGCTGCTATTGCCAACATCAAGCTCAGCGATATGCGCTCCCTCGAGAGGAACAGCTCAAGGGCCAGAAAGTTCGTCAATTCCTTCATTAACCAGCACGACTGGGCCGACGATGTCCATAAGACAGAGCGCCTCTCGCAGGTCACCAAGGAAGATGTCGTGGCCTGGGCCAACAAGTACCTCTCCGACAATAGCTATGTAATAGGTTACAAGCATATTGGCAAAAATCCAAAGAATGAGAAGATAGAGGCTCCGAAGATTACCCCTATCGCAATGAACCGCGACAAGCAAAGCGACTTCCTCGCTGAGCTTCAGGCATCCACAGTCAAGCCTATAGAGCCGCAATTCGTTGACTACAATACCGATATGAGCAGGTTCGAGATGAAGAAGGGCATTGAGGTTCTATACAAGAAGAATGAGGTCAATGACATCGCCCAGCTTTCTTTCATCTTCAACAAGGGACTCCTCTCCGACCCTGCGTTGTCAATGGCATTCGACTATATTACCTATCTCGGAACCGAGACCAGGTCACTCCAGGATATCTCGATGGAGCTCTACAAGCTTGCCTGCAACTTCTCCACACGCGTCGGAACGAGCAATGCTCAATTCTCCGTTTCAGGCCTCAGCGAGAATGTCGGAAAGGCTCTTGAAATCGTCGAGGACGTGATTTTGAATGCTGTTGGCGATGAGGAAATCCTCGCCCAGTACAAGTCCGACCTTCTCAAATCCCGCGCTGACACCAAGTACAACCAGTCATCTTGCAACAGCGCCCTCAGAACCTATATTACCTATGGCCCTGAGTATATCCGCAAGACCACCCTTAGCGATGCCCAGATCAAGGCCATCAGCTCAGATGAGCTCCTGTCAAAAGTCAAGAGTCTGCTTGGTTATGAGCACGTTGTGACCTACTACGGTCCTGCGGGTGAGGATGAAGTCAAGGCCCTCCTCGAGAGCAGCCATAAGGCGGCAGCCGAGCTCGAGCATCTTGACAAGCTTTATCCTGAGAAGCTCGAGACACCAGCACCTGCAGTATATATCGCTCCATACGCATCACGTCAGTTCAATTATATTCAGTACACCTGCAGCGGCGAAAAGTACAATCCTAAGGATGACCCTCAGATCAAGCTCTACAATGAATACTTCGGTGGAGGTATGAACACCGTTGTATTCCAGGAAATGCGTGAGGCAAGGGCTCTCGCCTATTCGGCTAATGCTTCCCTCAGGACCCCATCACAGCTCAATGACAGCTATTCGTTCAACGCAACCATAGGTTCACAGAACGATAAGCTCCAGATAGCAGTGGAGGCCTTCGACGAAATTATCAACAATATGCCTCAGTCAGACAAGTCATTCGAAATAGCCAAGACTTCAATGGAAGGCGTACTCAGAACCCGCAGGGTAATCGGCAGTCAGGTACTCACCAACTACCTGAACGACCGCGAGTTAGGACTCAATGAGCCAACAGACAGATATGTCTTTGAGACCATAGGCAGCCTTACTATGGATGACCTTGTAGCGACCCAGCAGAAGTATGTCAAGGACCGCATTTACACCTACGGCCTCCTCGGCGATGCTTCCGGAATGGATATGAACTTCCTCCGTTCGCTCGGCCCAGTAAAGTTCCTCACCCTTGAGGACATCTTCGGCTACTAAGCAGGCACGGTCTCGGCTGCCGGATTTATAGCGTCGCAGCAGAGGCTCTATTTGATTTCATACTCGGTGATATTCTGGATTCCCGGGATACCGTAATAGGACTCCACTATATCACCTTTCAGAAATATTTGAGTACCAAGGATATCCGGGTTGTCCACCAAGTTAAGGGCATCCCGGATATCTCCTTTCAGGAGCTGAACCGACAGACAGCTTTCCTTGTCGGAAGAGCTGGAACGGGTTCCAAGCAAGAGGTTGGTGCGCGACTTGAACGGAGTGCTGAAACTGGCCGAAGAAGAACTCAGGTCTCCACCCACTACATAGCCGTAAACCCACACATCCTCCGAGCCTGCACTCCCCCGCGCCTGCGCAACACTGAGAGCCTTGTCCTTATCGCCGCCACCAGTTCCGCTTTTGTCACCGATGGTGACATCACTGCTGTTCCAGTATCTTGTAGTGTCTACGGCAATATGGATTCCACCCTTAGTACCTGCGTCCTGGGGTGCATTTATATTCAAGGTTAGAATCTCCTGACTCTCGAGTATTCGCGAAAAGACGGTCTCATCCTTGCCCTGATTGCTCAGTATCAATGAGACATTGCCGGGCTTGAAATAGGCGATGCGTTTTTCCCGGTAAGCATAGAGAAGCTTGCCCTGATCGCTTTTGAGAAAGAGAGAGCCGTCAGGATAAGCCTTGAGGAAGTCGGCTCCGACTTTGAGGCGAACTCCGGCATTCATCTGGCGGCAGAGCAATTCGACATTCGCCACCTTCCCCGCGCTCACCACAACAAGCTGTTTATCACCATATTGGGGTGAGGAAAACTTAGGAGATGAGAATTCTCCAGAGAGGGCGGTGACCGTATAACTGCCAGCCGACACCAGCAAGGATTCAGGGGAATCGCCATATTTTCCATTGTAAACGGTATTACCCTTTGAATCAACCACATTCAGAATAAACGAATTGGTATCAGGAATCTCCGATGATGCCTTGGTAGTGTTATAGGAATTGTCGGAAAAGGATAGCCGCAACTCCCCCTGAGCCCCAATCAGGTCAATAATCTCACAAGACGCCGAGAAGACCAGCAGCATCGCCATTGCAACAAGCTGTGCAAGAGGCGCAATAATAAAGTTCTTTTTGTTTTCCATAGTCTATTATTTCAAAAAACCTTGGCCGAGCCGAGCTGTTTCGGTCACAATAATGGGTAACAAAAAGATAAAACTTGATAAAAAAGATGAAAAACGCGTGATACCCCCAAAAAAAAAGCATCGTCAGGGGCCATAAATATTCACGGGGAGGACGCATCCCTGCGACCACCCCCGCTACTTAACCTAAACTTAAACTATGAAAAACTTCAGCACAAAGATAGCAAGAAAATAACAATATCATACCTTTTGAACCAAAATATTACTTTTAGGCGAGTATTTTTGCAGTTACTCTAAAAACACAGCTAGTTGCGGACAATTCTAACCTTGGAATACTTTAGCATTATGATTTTTGGCTCAGGGTATTCGTCAAACTGAATCTTCGCCTTAACATCAGGAAAATTGCCTTCGAGAGAGAGAATCTGACCGGGACCGAAGCGGAGATGCTCGATTCGTTGGCCTATCGCGAAGTCCGTGATGCGGTTGGCAATGAAAGTGGCTGCGTCATAGCGATCTTTGAGAACAGCCCCTGACACGGCGCGTGGAGGTGTTGCAGATTTAACTGCGGGCGTCGGCTGGCGTTTTTCGTACTGCACTGCACCGGAACGTCCGTAGCCTTGGGCTGAACCGCGGCCAAAGCGGCCAAAAGAAGAGAAGACGTAGGATTCCTCCGAAGAGCTGTAGTCTTCTTCGGTGAGCGGATGGTCAAGGTATTGAGGGTCAATCTCTTTGAGGAAGACTGAAGGACGGTTGAATTCGTGTTGGCCATTGCGCATTCGGCTGGAAGCGAAGGAAAGGTCCAGGCTTTCTTTGGCACGTGTCATCGCCACATAGAAAAGGCGGCGTTCCTCCTCTATTTCGCTCAGGGAGCCTGTCATCATTGAGGACGGGAAGAGGTTCTGTTCCATTCCCACCACATATACATGCTTGAATTCCAAGCCTTTGGCCGAATGGACCGTCATCATTGACACGCGGTTGGAGGCATCTTCTTCGTCTGTCATATCCACAGTGCTCAGCAGGGATATGTTTTCGAGGTATTCATCAAGACGTATCAATGGCAGTTCCGTTTCGGATTCGTCATATACCTTGCCCTCCGCCTGGATGTCTTCTATGAAATCGTTCTGGCGGTTCTCGACGTAGCTGGCGACATTGCTGATGAGCTCACCGATGTTGGCGAGCCGTGCCTGGCCTTCGACTGAGCTGTCGCTTTTGTAGAAGGCTTCGAGGCCGCTTTCGCGGACAATGGCGCCGGCGAGGCTTAGCGCGTCTTCGCTGTCAAGCCTCTCTGAAAGCGGGGCAATGAGCTTGCGGAAGGCAATGAGCTTGGACAGGCCCGCGGACTTGATGCCGGAGAGTTCCTGTTCTGCTATGGCAATTGCCTTATATAGAGAAGATTGATGGGCTTTTGCCACTTCTGCGAGAGCATTGATGGTGGTATCGCCTATGCCTCTGGCCGGTTTGTTTACGACTCTCTTGAAGGACTCGTCATCATCTTGATTGACAACAAGTTTGAAATATGCCATCAGGTCCTTTACCTCAGCGCGGTCGAAGAAGGCATTGCCCGAGTAGATTATATACGGGATGTTGTAGCCGCGAAGAGCCTCCTCGAGTGCGCGGGACTGGGAATTGGTGCGGTAGAGGATGGCGAAGTCCTTATATTGCGACGAGGCGCTGCGTATACGGCCGACTATGCTTCCGGCAATTCTTTTCGCCTCGTCGTTCTCATTGTCAGCGCGGATGATACAGATTTTTTCTCCAGCTTCGCCGGTCGCGTAGCAGTTCTTGGGAATTCTGTTTTCATTTTTGGCAATCAATGAGTTAGCGGCATTGACTATGGTCTTGGTTGAGCGGTAGTTCCTTTCGAGTCGGAAGATTTTCGCTTCCGGGAAGTCCTTTTTGAAGTTCAGGATATTCTCGACCTTCGCGCCTCTGAAGGCGTAGATGGACTGCGAGTCGTCGCCCACCACACAGAGCTTCCTGTGCCACTGGCTGAGTTTCTTGAGAATGACGTATTGCGCGAAATTGGTATCCTGGTACTCATCCACCATCAGGTAGTCGAAGCGTTCGGCAATCTCCTTCAGAGCATCCGGATGATCGCGAAGCAAGATATTCATATTGAGCAATATATCATCGAAGTCCATCACTCCCGACTGCCTGCACTTGCGGTCGTAGAGCTCGTAGATTTCACCAATTCGCGGAGTTTTGGCGCGCTGGTCGTTGGCCATTGCCACGGCATCCGCCTTGTAACGGGCGGCAGTGCAGAGATTGTTCTTGGCCATTGAAATGCGCGAGAGGACATTCTTGGGCTTGTATGTCTTGTCGTCGAGTTTGAGCTCCTTGAGTATGGCTTTGATGGCGCTGGTGGAGTCGCTGGTATCGTATATCGTAAAGTTGGCCGGATAGCCTATCCTGTCTGCATAGTCACGTAAGAAACGGATGAAAACCGAGTGGAAAGTGCCCATATAGAGCCTTCTGGCCTTTCTTTCGCCGACCATTGCCGAGATTCTTTCCTTCATCTCGGCGGCTGCTTTTTTGGTAAAGGTCAAGGCAAGAATTCTGTCCGGTTCGCAGCCACGGGCCAATATATTGGCAATTCGGCTGGTCAGGACCCGCGTTTTACCTGAGCCGGCACCGGCCACAATTAGAACGGGACCTTCAATACAGGCTACGGCATCCCTCTGCTCGTCATTCAGCCCCTCGAAAATAGCGCGTACTTTGTCTTCCATAATGCCGCAAATTTAGCAAAAAATGTGTATCTTCGCGGCGCATGTATGAAATACTCATAATAAGTTACTAATAATGTCAAACAGCATCGATTTGAAAAAAGGTCTCAATATCCCCATTTCGGGAGCTGCAGACCTCAGAGTCAAGGACATTGCAAAAGCTGGCACAGTAGCTATCCAACCTTCCGACTTCAAGGGCCTTAATCCAAGGCTTCTTGTCAAGGAGGGGGATAAGGTATTGGCCGGTTCTCCAGTCCTGGCTGACAAAAAGAACACTGACATCCTCATCACTTCGCCGGTCAGCGGTACAGTGGAGCAGATAGTCAGAGGCGACAAGAGAAAGTTGCTTGCAGTGCTTGTCAAGGCTGACGCTGCACAGGAGTATGTGGATTTCGGTAAGAATGACCCAGCCAAACTTTCGGCTGAGCAGGTTAAGGAAGTCCTCCTGAAGAGCGGTCTTTGGGCAGGTTTGATTCAGAGGCCTTACGGCATTCTGGCAGATCCTGCAGCTGCTCCAAAGGGCATCTTCATCTCTGCATTCAGCACCGCACCTCTTGCTGCGGACACTGAGTTCACCCTGGCTTCAGAGCTTGCTGCCATGCAGGCAGGCGTCACAGCTCTCGCCAAGCTTGCTCCGGTTCACGTTTCAGTGAACAGCAGCAAGTCCGCATTCGCGGGAATGAAGGACGCCACCGTTCACCTGTTCACAGGAAAACATCCTGCCGGCAATGTCGGAGTACAGATTTCGCACATTTCACACATCCGCAAGGAGGAGACAGTCTGGACTGTTTCAGCCGTTGTTCTTGCAGCTATCGGCAAGCTCTTCACCCAGGGCAAGCTCGAACTCAGCAGGAAGGTGGCCGTTACCGGTCCTGCAGCTATAGAGCCTGCTTACGTTGAAGTATTGCCGGGAACACCTATGAAATCATTCGAGCAGTTCTACGGTTCAGCTGACGGTCTCCGCGTCATTTCGGGTGATGTCCTCACCGGAAGAAATGCGGGCGTTGAAGGATATCTCGGTTTCTTTGACACTCAGGTATGCATCATCAGGGAGGGCAATACTCACGAGCTCCTCGGATGGGCAAGACCTCTGCGTCTGAACCAGTTCTCATCAACCCGTTCTTACTTCTCTTGGCTCTGCCCTAAGAAGCAGTACGATATGGACACCAACCTCCACGGAGGTCCAAGAGCCTTCCTTATGTCGGATTCATACTATGCTGATGTCCTTCCTATGGACATCTATCCTCTCTATCTCACCAAGGCCTGCCTTGCCGGAGATATCGAGAAGATGGAGAAATTCGGCATCTATGAGGTCCTTCCGGAAGATCTCGCGCTCTGCGAGTTCGTGGATCCTTCAAAGAATTACATTCAGGATATCATCGCAAAGGGCATTGACCTGATGCTTAAAGAAATGGCTTAAAAGTTATGAATAAGATTTTTGAAAAAGGCGGCAAGCTTTACTGGCTGCACTCGACTGTCGATGCTTTTGAGACATTCCTCAATGTTCCTGATACAGTTTCCCTCAAGGGTACTCACGTCAAGGATTCCATTGACCTCAAGAGAATCGTCATCATCGCTCTTATTTCCACCATTCCTGCTGCTTTGTTCGGAATGTGGAACGTAGGATACCAGCACAGCATCGCCATCGGCGCAGATCCTGCTTTCTGGTCTGATTTCTTCTACGGACTTCTCAAGGTCCTTCCTCTCTATATTGTATCTTATGCAGTAGGTCTCTTTATAGAGTTCGCTTCCGCTCAGATTCGCGGCGAAGAAGTGAATGAGGGTTACCTTATGACAGGTTTCATCATCCCTCTTATCGTTCCTGTGACCACTCCTCTCTGGATGCTCGCCATCGCAGTCGCTTTTGCGGTCATCTTCGGAAAGGAAGTATTCGGAGGTACCGGTATGAATATCTGGAACCCTGCCCTCCTCACCCGTGCATTCCTCTTCTTCTCTTACCCAAGTGCAATGTCAGGAGACAAGGTTTGGGTAGCAGGAGCACCTGACGGATTCTCAGGAGCAACCCCTCTCGCAGAGGCAGCTGCAAACGGAGCCGATTCAGTAAGCTTTATGGATATGTTCCTCGGAACTGTCTCAGGTTCAGTAGGTGAGACTTCAGCCCTGGCAATACTCCTCGGCGCCATCATCCTCATCTGGACCAATGTGGCAAGCTGGAAGATTATGCTTTCTTCAGTACTCGGAGCTCTCTGCGTTGGCGGTCTTGCACAGCTTGGAGGTCTTACCGACATCCCTTGTTACTACCATCTTGTAATGGGTGGCTTCGCATTCGGTGCAGTCTTTATGGCAACCGACCCTGTTACAGCAGCCCAGACCGAGGGCGGTAAGTGGATTTACGGTTTCCTCATCGGTGCGATCTGCGTCATCGTGCGTCTGTTCAACCCTGGTTATGCTGAGGGTATGATGCTCGCGATCCTTCTCGGAAACACCTTCGCACCTCTCATCGACCATTGCGTAGTAAGCGCACATATTTCAAGAAAGGCAAAGAAAATCGCTTAAGTTATGAATACAAACAACAACATATATACAGTAGTATATACAGCGGTGATAGTTATCATCGTATCTGCGGTTCTTGCCTTTGCTTCTTCATCTCTCAAGAGCAAGCAGGAGGCAAACGAAAAGGCTGAGGTCATCAGCCAGATTCTCACTGCCGGCAAGTTCGGCGAGAAGGCGGAATGGACTGCCAAGGGCAATGACGCCATCCTCTCATTCTACAAGGAGAACATCGCTGAGGCCTATACGGTCAATGCTGCAGGAGAGAAGGTAAAGGACCTCGATGTCACCAACGCTCAGGTATATACCGTTTCTGACCTCAAGGCACAGAACTACAATATCAAGGACGGCAATGACACCAGCCTCCCGGTTTATGTTTTCAACAACGGTACTGTCGTCGTTCCTATCTATGGAGGCGGCCTTTGGGGACCGGTTTGGGGCTATATCGGATTCGCCGCTGACCGCAACAACATCATCGGAGCCTATTTCGACCATGCTTCAGAGACTCCAGGCCTCGGCGGCAAGATCAAGGATGACCCGGCTTTCCGTCAGATGTTCGAAGGCAAGAGGATTGATTTCAGTGATGTCACCCCATTCGCCATCGTGAAGGGTGGAGCCAATGGCAAGGCCAATGCTATCGACGCCATCTCAGGAGCAACCATGACCTCGAACGGTGTCAGCGACGCCATCAACAATTGGATCAATGCGTACAAGGGCTTCCTCTCATCTGCCAAGGATTGCTGCGGTGAGCACGAAGGCGAGCATTGCGGCGATTGTGAAAACGAAGGCCAGCACGAAGCTCACGAAGGCGAGCATTGCGGCAATTGTGAAAATGAAAAGTAATAGGGAGGAATAATCAATGGGAAATCTTAAAGAAACAATTCTCAATCCGATTACCAAGGGCAATCCTATCACAGTCCTTGTCCTCGGTATATGCTCCTCACTCGCTGTTACAGTCGAGCTCAAAGGAGCTTGCGTGATGGCTCTCTCAGTAATTGCAGTCACAGGCCTTTCCAGCCTCGTTATCTCACTCTTGAGAAAGACCATTCCTAACCGTGTACGAATTATCGTGCAGCTTGTGGTTGTCGCTATGATGGTTATCCTTGTTGACCAGCTCCTCAAGGCTTTCGCATATGCGATTGACAAGCAGCTCTCAGTTTATATCGGTCTGATCATCACCAACTGTATTGTGATGGGCCGTATCGAGGCTTTCGCTCTCGGAAACAAGCCTATCCCTTCACTCCTTGACGGACTTGCAAATGGTGTCGGTTATGGCGCGATTCTCATTATCATCGCATTCTTCCGTGAGCTCTTCGGTTCAGGTACTCTCTTCGGAATTCCTGTACTCTCAGCCATCGGTTATACCAACAACGGTCTTATGATACTTCCTCCTATGGCCCTCATCCTTCTCGGATGCGTTATCTGGGCACAGAGAAGCATACAGAAAGACCTCCAGGAGAAATAATTAAAAGACACTATCGATTATGGAATATTTAAGCTTATTCGTAAAGTCAATATTCGTTGACAATATGATTTTTGCATACTTCCTCGGTATGTGTTCATACCTGGCAGTATCAAAGAATGTAAAAACAGCGAACGGCTTGGGTCTTGCAGTCATCTTCGTGCTTGTTTGCACCCTTCCGCTCAACTACCTTCTCAATAAATACGTCCTCACTCCTGGTGAGAACTGCATCTTCGGACCGAACGTGGATCTGAGCTTCCTCAGCTTCATCCTCTTCATTGCCATAATTGCGGCATTCGTTCAGCTTGTCGAGATGATAGTAGAGAAGTTCCTTCCTTCACTGTATTCTTCACTGGGTATCTTCCTTCCGTTGATTGCCGTAAACTGCGCTATCCTCGGTGGATCACTCTTTATGCAGCAGAAGGATTTCGTAAACGTTGGTGAATCAGCAGTATACGCTATTGGTAGCGGTATCGGTTGGTATCTGGCCATCGTAGCCCTCGCAGCTATTCGTGAGAAACTTTCTTACGCAAACGTTCCTGCAGGACTCAAGGGCACAGGCATCACCTTCATCACAGTAGGTCTTATGGGTATAGCGTTCATGGCCTTTATGGGCATTTCACTTTAGGAGGATAGAGTTATGAGTACAGTATTGGCATCTATCATTGTTACTACAGCAGTAACCCTCATCCTTGTGGTTCTCCTTCTTATCGTAAAGTCGGCAATCACACCTAAAGGATCAATCAAACTCGATATCAATGACGGAAAGAAGGTTCTGGACGTCAAGCCGGGCGGCACCCTTATGGGTACTCTCGCTGACAACGGAATTTTCCTCCCATCAGCCTGCGGCGGTAAGGCCAATTGCGGACAGTGCAAGATACAGGTAGTAGAAGGCGGCGGTGAGATACTTCCAACCGAGGTCGGTTTCTTCAACCGCAAGCAGATTAAGGAAGGCTGGAGACTTGGCTGCCAGGTCAAGGTCAAGGAGAATATCAAGGTCCAGATGGACGAGAGCGCTCTCAGCATCAAGAAGCTTGAGTGCGAGGTAATCTCGAATGACAACGTGGCTACCTTCATCAAGGAATTTACAGTCAAGCTTCCTGAGGGAGAAAACATCGAGTTCAAGTCTGGTCAGTATATTCAGATTGATATCCCAAGGTACGAACTTGATTTCAAGGATATCGATGTTGCACCTGAGTACAGGAGCGATTGGGAGAAGTACGGCTTCTTCAATCTCCACTCTTCAAACCCTGTGGATACCATCAGAGCATACTCTATGGCCTCTTACCCTGGTGAGAAGGGCATCATCAAGCTCAACGTGCGTATTGCCACACCTCCATTCGACAGGTCAGTTCCAAGAGAACTTGGTCCTAAGCTCCTCCCTGTGAACCCTGGTATCGCATCTTCATATGTATTCACCAGAAAGCCTGGTGACAAGGTGATGATCTCAGGTCCTTACGGAGAGTTCCTTCTTCCAAAGGATGATCCTGACAGTCAGGAGTACATCTTTGTGGGTGGTGGTGCAGGTATGGCACCTCTCCGCAGCCACATTATGCAGCTCTTCAAGACCCTCAAGACCAAGAAGACAGTTCACTTCTTCTATGGAGCACGTGCACTCGTCGAGGCATTCTATCTTGAGGACTTCGCTGAAATCGAGAGAGAGTTCCCTAACTTCAAGTTCCACCTCGCCCTCGACCGTCCGGATCCTGCAGCAGATGCAGCCGGTGTTCCTTACGTAGCCGGTTTCGTTCACAACGTAATGTACGAGACCTACCTGAAGAATCACGAGGCACCAGAGGACATCAAGTACTTTATGTGCGGTCCTCCTATGATGGTAGGCGCTGTTAACAATCTTCTCGACTCACTCGGAGTGGATCCTGCAAATATCCTCTACGACAACTTCGGAGGTTAATAGGATTTATCATAAAAAAGGAAAGCGACTAATAAGTGATTATTGGTCGCTTTCTTACATTATATAGTGTGATGATGAGTTGTCGGAAGGCTCTGACAGAGTTCCGCTTCGCTTCATCC
>JALEPJ010000006.1 GCA_022766385.1 Rikenellaceae bacterium | reverse complement strand
TTCTCTCGACTGAGCAGGAGCTTGAAACACAGGTAGAAAGCCGTGAGAATCACAGCGACTTTCAGCTCATAAAGGATGAAAGCGTTCATAGGCTATGCGTTTTTTTCAATCCTGGCAATGATTTCCTTCAGTTCATCAAGTTCAAGTTTCTCATCCTCGATGAATTGGGAAACAACACTCGCAAAGGAATTGTGATAATATCTTTCCACAATGTTGTTCACGGTCGAAGCACGGTACTCCTTTTCCGTAATAGCAACACGGTAAAGGAAGGTATTGGCAATGGGACGTCTGTTCAGGAAACCCTTGTTTTCGAGGGCCGTGACTTGAGTTGACACTGTGGTATAACTTGGCTTGGGCTCAGGAAGGGAGTTAACAAGGTCCCTGATGCACATTTCTCCTTTTGCCCAGAATACCTTCATCAATTCCTCTTCTTTAGCAGTCAATATCTGTTTCATTTGCAAAATGCTTTGATTTGCCACAAATATAGTATTATTTTAGAAAAACTACTAAATCTTATAGAAGATTTTCTATGTTTTTTTGTACTTTGGATAAATTTGTTTACATTTGAGTCGCATATTTTAACCAATTATCAACTCTAAAACCACATTTTTATGAAAGCTATTAAGATTCTACTGCCAATAGACGATGACACTGCAAATTGTTGTTGGTATATTTATAAATTCTCTGATTAGGTATGCGTTGCCGTTTATTGCTTGCAGGGCTTGCATTATTGCAGGTGTGTTTTGTAAGTAGTGCCCAAAACTCCGATATATATCTGACCGCGGCCTTGAATCTTGGCCCTAAGGATCATTTCGCTTTTATAGACTCATTTGATATTGAACTGGCTTCAGGTACTTATTTGTATCAGGATTCTTTCCAACAACGTATTAATTCCAGTATATATCGTGATGTGCCTCAGGGTCAGTTGAGCATAAACATCAGTACGCCCAGTTTTGTCGGGGTCAAGGATTTTTCCGACAGTATTACAGTTCATCAGGGCGTCAATGCTGTTATAATAGAGATGGATTATTCTGGGAAGCGAACCTTGTATATGAAAGATAAAAAAGGCAATCCTATCCCTGTTCCTCCCTTATGGACCAATGTTCTGGATGTTCAAACGGACGGGACATACTATGTGGCCAAGCCGACACGCCCTAAGACACTATCTATAGATGGCTATCGTGCTTTGGTGTCAAATGTGTTCATTTCAACACCAGGGAGTAATAATCCTGCATTGGAGTATATGGAGGATAATGGTTGGGCACAGTTGTATTCCAATCCTGAAGGTCCGGTAAAGCATGCATTGATACTACTCGATTCTGATGTTCATTGGTCTTGGAAGAATGGAGCTTATGTTTTCTGGAAAGATGAATCGGATTAGAACAAGGTTCTGTTTCCTGCTGGTTTTGTTATTCTCTTGTTTTTCATCTTACGCGCAGGAGAAGTGCAGCATACTTGGCTATGTCCACGAATTTGTCAAAACCCCTTTATCGAATGACAATGTTAGTGTTGCAGTGACTTCTTTTGAGGCTATCCTGATAACAAAACAGGATACACTCAGCACATTTTCGAAGAATGGAGATTTCATTTTCAGGGATCTTGATCCGGGTACGGTTAAACTCCACATCGTCAAAGAGGGTTACATCCCTTTTGAAAGCGATATTACCCTGACGGAAGGCGATCAGGCTGTAACGATAGAATTGTTTCACGAGGGTGAAACTTTGGAAAATGCCGTCGTAACAGCCAATCAACCTGTCCTGACTATGTCCGGTGATACTCTTGTCTTTCACGCTGATGCTGTCAGAAGGATGCGAGGGGATTTTGCCATAGATTTGATTGCTCAAATGCCAGGAGCGGAAATCTCCGATTTGGGCATCAAGGTCGGTGGCAAGGATGTAAGGCGCGCATATGTTAATGGGGTTCTGGTTTTTGGTAGGGACCCTATGGATGCTATGCGCAACCTTGCTGCCGAGGAAGTCATTGCTATGAATATCTATGACGAAGACCCTCTTGGAACAAATGAGCTTGAACTACAGGCTCATCAAAAAGAAAGGGTCATCAATATCAAGACAAAGAACCCTATAGTGGATGTCACTGATATTCAGGTTCTTTTATCTGGTGGAGCTGATAAGGCCAAGGATATTGATGGCAAGATTCAGAAGAGATATATTGCCGGTCTGTCCGGAAACTTCTTCTCTGAGGACCTACAGATAAAGACAGACATACTTACGAATAATCTCGGTATTGAGAAGTCCATCGCCTTGGGCAGCGATGCATTCAGTACACCGGCTTCGGCTCTGACATCTCATTCTGTGAAAAGTTCTCTTGGCCTGAGAGTTGAGAAATATTGGGGAAAGAATTACAATACGAGAACCGGTCTGTTTGTAGGATATTCCTTCTCAGATAATTATGGCAAAACACCACAGAAAAGTATAGTGGAACATTTTAAAACCAATCTTTCTCCAGCCAGAAAGGTCACCGACTCAACTTTGGCCATAACTACAATGAAATCACATAATCTGGATGCTGGTTTTCAGAAGAACATTGGCAATACCAGATTGACTTGGACGAACAGGATTAGCATCCTCGAAAACGGAAGCAGCACTGAGGTGATGCGTGAAAACAGGGTGTCTGATGAAAGTTACAGGGAAAACAGCAGCAGAGGAACGGATAATGACACTTGGAAGATTGATGAGAACCTGTCTTTACGTGGCAGAACAAAAAGAGGGGACAGCCCATATACGCTTACACTGTCTTTCGGTGCTGACAAGGGCAATAATCTTGGATATAATATAGATACTCTGCAATCATCGGCCTCCAGACGCTATTTGGAGATGTCAGGGGACAATCTTAGCTGGAATGCAGGGTTAAACTATAGTCTGACCAAATATTTCAAAAATGGAAAGCCATATTCCACTTATTTGAAAATGCAGGCATCCACCGAGTATAGGAATGATAGCAAGAAACAAACAAGCCTTGACTTGCTGGGAGGAACCCCATCCATAGATAGTTTCAACAGTTTTGACTTTACATACAGTGCGCTGACCAGCAAGGCAGGATTAGTGTTCTCTACATTGTACTTCAATGGTGGGCTTAGTGTTTGGCATTCATATCTTGTTGATAATGAAAGAATACCTGCTCCAGAACAGAAGGTGAGCAAGTCTTATCTGTCTTTGGTACCGAGTTTGTTCTTATATAATGGCCGTTCAATCAATTTCAATCTCAACTCAGGCGTTCTGCTTCCTTCGATGGAGCAGGTCCGCAAGCGTATCAATAACACCAATCCATATTCTGTTATAGCAGGAAATCCGGACCTCATACCTGGCCGTACGTACACTATGTCATTCAAGAAGAGTGCGCAGGGAATGAATATGAGGGATATTACACTTCAAACCACCTTTACTCATCATCCTATAGTCAGAAGGGAGAAGTATTTCCTGACATCCACGATATTGCCTGAGTATGATGGATATGAAATGCCTGCAGGCTCGATGCTCCATTATTACGAAAATGCTGATTGGGCGATTAGTGCCAATTTAAAATATCAGGATTCCAAGGTTTTCGATTCCCGGTCACTAAAAACAAAACCTTTTGGATTTTCATATCGAATATCTGTCGGAGCTGCTGTGAATCCGGCCTATCTTGTAGATGAATTGTACAGAACGACAGATTTTACCGCTAACGGCAGTGCCAATATAAATTATACTCCAAACGAAAGAATCCGCTTCAGTTTGCAGGGTGCTGTCGGGTATTCGAAGAGCAGCAGCAGTATCAGTGAGAAGGTAATCGATGCCGCAAACTGGAATTATGGACTGGTCGTTAAGTACAACCCTGTCCGTTTAGCCTTTATGGAGACTTCGTTCAACAACAGTTCCAAGCTGATTGTTGGGGAAGGGACAGTTTGGAGTCACAATTTCTTGAAGCTTTCAATTGGTGCAAATCTGATGGGGCAGCGATTGAAACTTATGGTGGAAGGAATAGATATGCTGAATAACCAGAGTATGTATAGCACTTCAGTTTCGGAGAATAGCTTCTCTCAGTATTTCAATCCTGTATTTGGACAATACTTCCTGATTTCACTGAAATACCGTTTCAACTCGACACAAGAAAGATTCTTTATGAGTTCTTTCGATACGGAGATTAAATAGTTTTCCACAGCCGGTGAATTCGGGTGGAGTGTCCGGTGGATCTCAGCTGGGAGATTTTGTGGGGCGGAAGGGGCCTCGGGAGCGGAGCTTGTCCCAGGTTTTCGCGGAGCTCCCGAGAGCACCCTTCCCAATGTGCGGGCTCATTAACGATAATCGAAGCCTATCCAACTATCTCAAGGAGTTCTCAGACTTTATCCATTGGTATGAACAGATGTTCGACCGTAAGCCTTGGTAAGAGATTGACCACTAAATCCAATCTCGTTATATTTAGATTTTACCTTTATATGAGGATAAGTTTTAATTTATTATATAACTTTACGATTGTAAATTTTCTAAAATTCATTCAATATGAAACAAGTTCTTATCATCCTATCAATGCTCCTTTGTGGATTAAACACGTTCGCAAAGGTTAAACCAATTGAGGAGAGACCACAGGACGTAATTACCTATTCATATAACCTACGTTCCAATCACTCGGTATCTACAACTATCTTTGGACTAGAGTACTCATATGAGGGCAAAGTTGCTGACAGATGGACACTTATTGGACGAGTAGGCCTTGTTCCTATTGCCTTTTCTGCATATTCTGAGCCACGTTCCACCTCAATAACTGGCAGTCTAGGTGTTGGATTGTCTTTTGAGAGTAGATGGTATTCTAACATTGCTAAACGTGCAGAATGTGGAAGAAGCACATATAACAACTCATCGGACTTTGTTTCTATGAGACTTAGAGCAGCCACATCCGCTACGGGGCTTGAGGTCTCTTTTACACCATCATATGGCATTAGAAGAACTTTCGGAAGACTATGGTTCCACGAGATTACTTTCGGACCGAAAATAGGTGTAGATGGTAGAGGTCTATTCCTTGCCCCTCATATACAATATCGACTTGGTCTAGCTTTCTAGCCTCATTGAATTACAGGAGATTACAGAACATACTTGAAATATCTATGACTGATTTATAAATAATTCAAGGGTAATTCAATCCTAAAATTTCGTATAATATCTCAAATAGAACAACCTCAGCGGGCATTCCGTTGAGGTTATTTCATATCCCCTTCCCCTATGTTTTAATAAAGGATAACAGATGTTATCCCGATGGAAATTGTATAATAGAACATACATTAAATCGGTGACAGAGTAATCTGTCACCTTTTTTGATAAACAAAAAAGAGGAAGCTTCTTTCGAAACTTCCTCGTGTGAAATGGAGTGCGGGCGAAGGGACTCGAACCCATACGCACGAAGGCACCAGATCCTAAGTCTGGCTTGGCTACCAATTACAACACGCCCGCTCCTTAATATGTCCGACAAAGATAGTGATTTTAGTGAATAATCCAAAGATGCGCCTCCTGATTCTTGGAAAAGGAAGAGGGTGACTGAAAGTCGACAGACAGACAGTCACCCTCTTTAGGGATATGCAATCTTTGAATTACTGCTCTTCCATAGTGCGGAGACGCTGAACATAGACAGCCTTCTCGTGCGCAACTCTCTTTCTTGCAGAAGGCTTCTCGAAGTTCTTGCGTGCGCGAAGTTCACGGATAGCACCGGTCTTCTCGAACTTTCTCTTGAATTTCTTAAGAGCTCTTTCGATGTTCTCGCCTTCTTTGATAGGAACTATAATCATACTTTTATCACCTCCTTTTTATTTCGCGGGTGCAAAGGTAGTGAAATTTTCCTCTTTTTCAAGCATTTCCACGATTTTTTGCATTCCTGAGGTGGCGTTTTCCCTTATGTGGACTATCCTGCGGTCCGAGAGCTTGAGTTCAGCAGGATCTATGATGAATATGGGAGTGTCGTTTCCTGCATAGCGGTACAGACTGGCTGCGGGATAGACCTGGAGGGAGGTCCCGACTATCAGGACCATATCTGCCTTTGAAACGATTTCGATGGCCCGTTCAATTTTTGGTACAGCTTCACCGAAAAAAACGATGTGTGGCCTGAGCTGTGAACCATTGGGGGCCTTGTCCCCCAAACATACCTGGTCATAGCCTATGTCGAAAACTTCACTTTCGCTGTAATCCCTGTCGTAGCGTCCGTGTTCAGGACGAACCTTGGTCACTTCTCCGTGGAGATGTATGACTTTGGAACTTCCGGCCCTTTCGTGGAGATTGTCAACGTTCTGGGTTATGACACTGACGTCGTATTTATCTTGAAGTGAGGCAATTGCCCTGTGAGCAGCATTCGGTTTTACATCCTTCAATTTGCTGCGCTGCATATTGTAGAAGTTTAGTACAAGTTCGGGATTGCGCATCCATCCTTCGATTGATGCAACCTCCATCGGGTCATAATTGTCCCATAGTCCACCGTTATCCCTGTATGTTCCAAGGCCGCTTTCTGCGCTGACTCCGGCACCGGTAAGAACCGCTATGCTATTCTTCATAATGTTTTCTTTTACTTGGTCGGCATTTTGAAATAATCCCTTCTGACCCAGAATTCGAACAAAGGGTCGAGGAGCACAGGCTCATCCTTTTCATTGAAAGTGATGATTTCTTTCTTGCAAAGGGCGTCTTTCAGCCTGCGGACATTCGCCGAGGAGTTGAGCTTGTACTTGCTGATGACGTCGCTTGTGCTGAACTTGGTGTTGCCGTCAAGTATGGCTTTCAGCATACTGACCTGGTAGGTGGTGAGGTCGTTCATAGTGGCGACAAAGCGAGGCTCGTGGATTGCCACAAGCATTGAAAGCGCTTCCATCAGGACGTTTTCCATTATGTACCCCTTTGATAAGGAGTCACTTATGGCGGCAAAGTGATTCAAGTACCAGAGCTGTCCCCTGAAGAGTCTCGCTGCTCCTGTGAGAAGGTTGCGGTCAATGACCTTGCCGCTGGCCAGGAAGCCCTTGGTGATGTGCTCGACGCTCTCCTTGTCCTCTACCGGCCTGAGTTCCAGTCTGTTGACCTGACGGTAGAAGTAGCGTTTGTGCTCGAAGATGTACTTCATGGCATTGACCATATTGCCACAGAAAATGAAGGAACAGGATTGGTGGCCGGCCTCACGCATCTCCTTCATCGTTTTCTCGAAGATGCTGCAGACCATGTCTCCGTCCTCGGTCAGCATGATGTTCTGGAAGTCATCCAGGATGATGACCAGATTGGCGCCACTCTCTTCAGAGAGCAGATAAGGTAGTCGCAGCACAGCACGAATGTCATTGTCGTCAAGGTCCCAATTGAGCGACAGTATTTCATCGAGTTCGGAAAAGGCTTTCTGGTCGAAGATGAAATGAGTTCCCTCTAAATGCTTTTCGACGATTGTGGAGTATTCGCCCGGGGTGGTGGCGACGGCACGAATGGCAGCGGTTCCGAACTGCTTGAGGAAGCAGCTGATGCTTCTGGTGCTGAGAAGGCTGAGTTCACCGATGTTGAAACGGCCGCCCTGTATCCTCATGTTGAACAAGGTCTGTTGGATGACGGATGTCGTGCCTGTCTTGGGAGCTTCGTAGATGCAGACACTTTCTCCGCCGCGGATAAGGTTGGCGAGTATGGTCGTCTCGGTCTTGCGCCCGATGAAGTTCTTGCCCGTGACGTATTTGTTGTAAATGAACGCAGAGTCCATACTTTTAACATTTTTGTTTCGATGCAAAAATAAGAAAATATTTGGCAGAATGAATGAAAAAAGTTAATTTTGCAGTCCGAAATTTTTTATGACCGCTAAGCCATTGAAAAAGAGGTGTTTTATGACATCCGCTTACGGTTGGAACTTTTAAATAAGTTTTTTTATGTACGCTATCGTAGAAATCGCTGGTCAGCAGTTCAAGGTAGAGGCTGGCAACGAAATCTTTGTGCAGAGGCTCGCTGACGCCAAAGGTGCTGATGTAGAGTTCAACAAGGTCCTTCTCGTGGCTGATGACGCTGCAGTGAAGGTAGGAACTCCTTACGTAGAGGGTGCAGTAGTGAAGGCTACTGTTATCGATGATGATGTAAAGGCTGACAAGGTGCTTGTATTCAAGAAGATTCGTCGTAAGGGCTTCCAGAAGTGCAACGGTCACCGTCAGAAACTTACAAAGATTAAGATCAACGCTATCGCTTAATTACTAAAAAGGAGAACAAACTATGGCACACAAGAAAGGTCAGTCAAGTTCAAAGAACGGTCGTGAGTCACAGAGCAAGCGCCTCGGACTCAAGAAATTCGGCGGTGAGGTAGTTAAGGCAGGCAACATCATCGTCCGTCAGAGGGGTACAGTTCACAACCCTGACAGAAATGTAGGTATGGGTAAGGATCACACTCTTTACGCCCTTGTTGATGGAACTGTAAAGTTCACCAAGAAGAAGGCAGACAAGTCCTACGTATCGGTTATCCCATTTGAGAACTAAACTCGGAGGGTTTGAAAAAAGAATAAAGAGGATTCACTTCGAGTTTGGTGTGAGTCCTCTTTTTTTATTCGGACGTTAATACATTATATACTATGTTGACACTTAAAGTGCTTCGGGAGGATCCTGAATTCGTAATCTCGAGGCTTGCAGTTAAAAATTTCGATGCACGTGAGATTGTGGAGAGCATACTCGCCCTTGACACTCGCAAGCGCGCTCTTCAGACAGAGAGTGACAATCTCGTTGCTCAGCAGAAGGTCAAGGCGGCTGAAATCGGAAAGCTTATGAAAGCCGGCCTGAAGGAAGAGGCTGAAGCGGCAAAAACTGCCGTTACAGAACTCAAGGAAAGATCAAACGCACTGCTTTCAGAGGGGGATAGGGTAGGCAAGGAGCTTGAGGACAAGCTGGTCCTTTTGCCTAACCTTCCTTGCAGCATAGTCCCTGAAGGAAAGGGCGCCGAGGACAATCTTGTTGTGAAGATGGGCGGTCCAGAGGTAAGCCTTCCAGCCGATGCTGTTCCGCATTGGGAGCTTTGCAAGAAATATGATATCATAGATTTTGACCTTGGTGTCAAGATTACCGGTGCAGGTTTCCCTGTTTACAAGGGCAAGGGAGCGAAGCTCCAGAGGGCTCTTATCAACTTCTTCCTTGATTGCAATACCGCAGCGGGATATAAGGAGGTAGAGCCGCCAGTGATGGTGAATCAGGCTTCGGGTTTCGGTACAGGACAGCTTCCTGACAAGGAGGGCCAGATGTACCACGCTAACCTCGATGACTTCTATATGGTTCCTACAGCCGAGGTTCCTGTAACCAATATTTTCCGTGATGTCATACTTCAGAATGACCAGGTTCCTCAGAAACTTACGGCCTATACACCTTGCTTCCGCCGTGAGGCAGGTTCATACGGAAAGGATGTACGAGGCTTGAACCGCCTGCACCAGTTCGACAAGGTGGAAATAGTCCGCGTAGAAAAGCCGGAGAATAGCTATGCTGCTCTGGATGAGATGGTTGCGCACGTAGAGAGCATAGTGAATAAACTCGGTCTGAAGTACAGGATACTCCGTCTCTGCGGTGGCGATATGTCCTTCACTTCAGCCATTACCTATGACTTCGAACTTTGGAGTGCTGCTCAGGGCCGTTGGCTCGAGATTTCATCTGTTTCCAACTTCGAGACTTATCAGGCTAACCGTCTGCATTGCCGTTATCGTGATGAAAACGGCAAGACCCAGCTCTGCCACACTCTTAACGGTAGTTCTCTTGCCCTTCCAAGAGTCGTCGCAGCCCTTCTTGAGGACAATCAGACCGCGGACGGCATCATCATTCCTGAGGTGCTCCGCCCTTACACAGGCTTCGATAAGATTGACTAGGAACAAGACCATATTGGGAATAGATCCCGGAACCAACATACTTGGTTTCGGGGTCATTTCTATTGACGCCTCAGGCCCTCACTATGTGACTATGGGCGTTTTTGACCTGCGAAAGATTGAAGATCCATTCGACAGGCTCGCGAATATCAATTACGGCGTGAAGGAACTCATCGCCGTTCATCAACCAGATTCCCTGGCTATCGAGTCTCCGTTTATGGGCAAGAATGCCCAGGTGATGCTCAAACTCGGTAGAGCGCAGGGGGCGGCTATCATTGCCGCGAAGGAAGCCGGAATCCCGGTCTTCGAATATGCTCCAAGGAAGGCGAAGATTGCTATCTGTGGTAATGGTGCCGCCTCGAAGGAGCAGGTGGAAGCTATGGTTCAGAAACTGCTGCACGTAGAGTTGGCGCCAGAGCATCTCGATGCCACCGATGCCCTTGCCATTGCCCTGTGCCATCATTTTCAGTCTTCGGGTCCCCTAACTCTTGGGGGAGGGCATAGCTCCTGGGCCAGATTTATTGCCGAAAATCCTGACAGAGTCAAAAAATAGCTTTTTTTTAAGTCTTTGATTAAACTATACGCATCCTTTTCTGTCTAAAATGATGTTTTTCCGATACACGTGCCGATTCTGCTGATGCGGTCCGCGAGGGTGCTCAGGGATGACGCGTTTTTTTTGACAATTATTGTTGGTAATACAAATAATTTCAATATGAAAAATAGATACTTTATTGTGCTCAGCATTCTGGCTATGCTTTTTTGCACTGTGCCCGCTTTCGCTCAGAGAAACTCACATTCAGTGAAAGTAACACTCCAGGATGCCAACAGCGGTGAACCAATTGGATTTGCTACCATCTCAGTAACGGCAAAAGGTGCTACCAGTCCGTCGAAGTACACGATTACAAATGAAAAGGGCTCAGGTACCCTCGAGAACGTGAAAGCCGGAACCTATACCTTCAAGGCTGAACTGATGGGATACAACAGTGTCGAAAAGCAGATTACAATAAAGGATGCCGATGTCAATCTCGGTGTAGTCAAGATGTCGGAAGACAAGGAAGTTCTTGATGCAGCCAATGTCTCAGCAGTCGGAAATCCTATTATCATAAAGAAAGATACCATAGAATATAATGCATCTTCTTTCAAGACAGGAGAGAATGATGTGCTTGAGGACCTCCTGAAGAAGCTTCCTGGTGTGGAAATCAGTGAAAGCGGAACCATTACTGCCAATGGACAGACCATTTCCAAGGTTTACGTTGATGGAAAGACCTTCTTTATGGATGACCCTCAGCTGGCTACCAAGAACCTTCCTGCCAAGATTATCAACAAGGTAAAGGTTGTCCAGAAAAAGTCCGACCAGGCGGAGTTCACGGGGGTCGATGACGGACAGGAAGAAACCATTCTCGACCTGTCGATTCATGACGGAATGATGAACGGACTTATGGGCAATGTCAATCTCGGTCTCGGCCACGACATACCTTCGGAATCGACCAAATATGACGATTACCGTTTCGCTGACAATGCCATGCTCGCCAGATTCTCCTCTGACAACCAGATTGCGCTCATTGCCAATGCCAACAATGGCAATAATGAAGGCTTCACCAACAGGGGCCGCGGTATGATGGGCGGCGGTGGCGCCGGCGGTGGCAATGGAATCACAACTTCGTATATGATCGGTCTCAACGGCGGCGGCAATTTCTTCGATGACAAGATGGAGGCTATGGGCAATTATGCCTACACCGGCTCGAAGAGTGATGCAATGTCTGAATCAATGTCAGAGTCTTATTTCGACAGCTATGACCTCTTCAACCAGTCTACCAGCCAGTCGCTCAACAATACCTACGGCCACAGAGTCGGTGCGCGTATCGAGCACAGCTTCTCGAAGAACACTTCAATTATCTTCGACCCTCAAATCAGCTTCGGAACTGGCAACTATTCGAATTTCTCGACCTCTCTTCAGGAGAGAAGCGACCTCGATGACCTTGGAAGCTATTCTGACAGATACAAGACCAATGAGGGCTTCAGCTCAACTAATGGAGACAACAGGAACTTCTCGGCATCAGGAAATGTCATGTTCCGTCAGAGGATACTCATCCCTGGCCGTACCTTCACTGCGAGAGCATCGTTAAGCTACTCAAATAATGAAACCAACGGCTTCACACAGTCCCTTACCGATATCTACAGGATGGGTGTCCTGAACAATACGAATATCATTAACCAGCGTACCGAGCAGCTAAGCAAGACCTCTTCGGCATCCATCAATGCCACTTACACCGAGCCTATGGGCAATCACTTCTATATTGAAGGCAACTACCAGTACAGGTGGAACAGAAGCGACTCGGAGAAGACAGCATTCGACAGCGGTTCCAATGAAGGCTTCGGAATGAACAATATCTTCTATGTCAAGGATGGAGAAATATACAATGCTGACTACTCTAATTATATCATAAACGAGAACATCAACCAGAGCATAGGAGCCAATATGCTCTACCAGAGCAGCAAGCTCACCGCACAGGTGGGTGTCAGCCTCAATCCGAACAAAACCCATAACTATACCGAGAAGGGTGATTCATATCAGATTGATACCACCTACAGCGTGCTCAACTGGTCACCTCAGATTATGGTTAGATGGAATCCTATGCAGAGTTTCTCATCAAGATTCAACTATAGAGGCAACTCCAGCCAGCCTTCGGTTTCACAGCTCGTTCCAGTTCCGGACAATACCAATCCGCTCAGGATGTCTCTGGGTAATCCGACTCTCCAACCATACTTCTCGCACAATATCAGCGGTGAACTCCGTCATACCAACCGTCAGAAGTTCTCTTCAATGAACTTGAATTTCAGCATAGGCTTTGTGCAGAATCCAATATCGAGCGTAACTATGATGGATAACCAGAACGTCACCTATACTATGCCGTTCAATGGACCTGCCACCAAAAATGCCAGCCTCAACTTCACCGGAAACTGGCCTATAGCCAGGTCGAACTTCTCAATTTCGACTTCCACCCAGGTACGCGGCTCGAATTCTTCTTCATTCCGTGCAGAGAACATGGATATGACCAAGTATTTTGTCAATGGAAACAGAAGTGATTTCAATTATGACCTCTTCCTCCAGGAACATCCTGATCTGAATTCATCAAAGGACTTCCAGAGAACAGACAACAACAACGTGAATTTCTCAGAGAGACTTACTCTGACTTACAGGTCCGACAATTTCGAATTCCGTCTCGGTGGAAATACCAGATATGCAAAGAACTGGTACGATGGCTATGTCCGTGATAACCAGCCAGAACTTACTACCTGGGACAATACCGTTACCGGATCCATTAACTGGACTCTTGACAGGGCGGGACTTTCTCTCAAGTCCGATGCGAACTACAGGTGGTATGTAGGATACACCACTCCTATCGAGCCGTCCTGCATCCTGAATGCAGAAATGACCAAGCTTCTCTTTAAGAACAGGGTTACTCTTGGTGCCAAATGCTATGATATTCTTGGTCAGACCAAGACCTTCTCTGTTTCTGATTCAGGTATCATGCACTCGGAGAGCATCAGAAATTCACTCGGCCGCTATTTCATAGTTTCCCTGGCTTTCCGTTTCGGTACTTTTGGCGGAAACCGTGGTGGCCAGAGAGGAATGGGTGGTAGCATGGGCCCTGGAATGATGGGCGGTGGCATGGGGGCTGGAATGCCTCGTCATATGTAATTCCCAATTTAGCTGGTTTTTTACACACATTATCTGCAAGGAAAAGGGTTTGAAAAAGAAATTTTTCAGCCCTTTTTTGATTTTTGATTCCACTTGTATCTATTTCACAAAACGGCCTTCTACGTATGTGGGAGGCCGTTTTTGTGAATTTTATTGTGAATTGAAGAGAGTTGGAATCGCTGTTTTCCGAAAGTGGAACACGAATCGAGAATTGCTTTGTGAAAGCACGAAATGCATTTTTTTGGATTGTTGATTTGCGCCCATACTTTTGCTCCCGGTCAGAAAAACAGACCGCAAAACAAATAGAGCAATAAACAATTTTAACATCCGATTTTTTATGAAACTTTTCGCAAAACTCACAGCAATCATTTCGATCGTTTTCGCATTCTCATCTTGCATTAATGAAGCATACGATCTCGAGAACCTCAATACAGAGATGAGTGTAGTACCTGGAATTACAGTTCCTCTTGACTATGAATTCACTCTCGACGGCGACGCACTCGGAAAGGGTATCAAGACCAAAAGCATAGAGGCTGGCGATACTCTTACTTTTAATGTAAACAAGACCATTAACTTCGGTGATGTAATGCCTGACATCCTTGATCTGTCAGACGCATTGGTTGACATCGCGTTCAATGGATACAATACCTTCCCTCTTCACCTTGTAGTAAAGGTCGAGTCCCTCGGTTTCAAGGCCCTCAACGACTTTGAACTTGAAATCGGCAGCAAGACTACACCTTCACTTGCAAATGCGCTGATGAGCCTCAGAAGCGCCATCTCAAAGGCAGATGAAGCTAACAAGGCGAAGATAGGTCTCACCATCCTCGTTATCAACGATACAGAGGAGACTGTCAATCTCGACAAGGAAATGGTACTTCACGTAGCATCAGAATCTATCACCTTCACAGAGGGAGTAAATATCAAGCTCTAATCCATGGAGGAAAGATAATAAATATAGTAAATAAAAGGGAAAAATAATTTTTCATAATATAATAATCGGACTAGGAACCGAATAAAGGAGAGGTAATAAAACCAGGGCATAATGACAAGGATTGCATCCGGATCGTGTTTATTGCTCTCATTTCCCAATGATCCGATGCACTTCCTCTCTTTTATATCGGTAGAAAAAAGCCGCAATCGTGATGATTCCGGCTTTTTTTCTTTTCTTTGCAGTAGAATACTCCTTTTATTTGTGATGAACAGAATTAATAAGCATATTTTTGCCCTTGCGTCCGCCTTCTTGCTCATTTCAGGCTTTACTGCCGGGGCCCAGGAACTCAAGACAGCATTCCTTCTTGACGACTTTCTTTTCAGCTATCGTATCAATCCGGCTCTCCAAATGAAGAACACCGACAATTTTGTCGGTCTGTTTATGGACAATGTCACTCTGTCCGCCAATACCAACGTCGGTCTGTCCAGCTATCTTTTCCCTTATGAAGGCGAGCTTCTTACAGGTCTCAATTCAAAGATTCCGGCAGAAACCTTTCTGAAGGGTCTTCCTTCTGTAATCAATGTTACCGGAGGCCTGAATTACAATATTTTCGCTGCGGGCAAGAAATCTAAGGACGGCCGCAGTGTTATTACCGCAGAGGTCAATATGCGCAACACTCTGGCCCTGTCAATGCCAAAGTCGCTGTTCGAGTATCTCAAGTCCGGAGACGATGACAATACTTACTATTTCCGGGATGCCTTCCTTCGCAGCAAGAACTATTTTGAAATTTGTGGAGCTTATTCCAGAAACTTTGACAAACTTACTGTAGGTGCAAGCCTGAAAGTCCTTTTCGGTTTTGCTGAAGCAGACGCCAAGATTGAGGAAATGTCAATAGTCTCGGAGAAAGGTGCTGTGACCATCACTGGCATCGGTGACCTTACCATCGCAGCGCCGACCATTACTCTTATTACCAAGAATGGTCATTACAATTACAAAATCAACAAGAATATGATAAAGTTCTCCGGATACGGAGCTGCTTTGGACCTGGGGGTCAGCTATCAGCTTACTGACGATTTGTTGCTCAGCGCGTCAGTTATCGATCTTGGAGGAATTCAGTGGATAAACAGCCAGTATGGTATTATGAACGGAAGCCGCACCAGTTCCGGCACGGAGGTAATCAAGTCAATGAAAGAGGTCTGTCAGTACAAAGAGGCGCCACTTGAGGATGAGAAGACTTTCCATATGGTTGATGGCTCAATCAACCTCGGCGCGAGGATGAGTTTCCCGAGTGTTCCAGGCTTGCTTGCCGGCGCCACAGCGTCGTACAGGTTCGGTGATACCCGTATAGCTGATTTTCGTATTGGTGCTTCGTACAAGACTAATAATATCGCCAGCTTCGCCACTTCTGCGGGCTTGACCTCATTCGGACCGGTACTTGGAGCAATGGCCAATTTCAATTTCAAGGGTATGGCCTTCTATATGGGTATGGATGGCCTCATCTTTGAGATTACACCGCAGTTCCTCCCTGTCAGGAAGGTCAATACCAGCTTCAAGCTGGGACTTGCTATCAGAAGGTAATATAGGCAAACTCAACGTACTCTCAACTTCTTTCCAAGTCTGAGTGTTGTAGTCTCCTTGATGCCGTTCCAGGCACAAATCTGCCTTACGGTAGTGTGATACTTTATGGCGAGCGCACCAAGGGTGTCGCCTGATTTGATAGTGTGATACTGTTTCGCTGCCTCAGCTGCCGCTTTCTTGGCAGCAGCTTCCCTGTCGGCCTCTTCTGCCAGCAGTATCTCTTCCTCCTCATCCTCGCTTTCCGGAATATACTTGCTGTTAGCGTTGAGGTATTTCTTCTTCAGTGTAAATACTCCGCTGCGCAGTATGCCGTTCTCAAAGTCAATAAGCCATTCAGGGTCAAATGCGTAGCCCTGATATCTGGTTTCAAAGTGGAGATGCGGTCCCGTAGATCTGCCGGTCGAGCCTCCATTGCCGATGATATCACCGCTGCTCACCCAGTCTCCATCCTTCACCAGTATCTTGGAAAGATGGCCGTAGAAGGTCTCGAGGCCGTTGGCGTGGCGGATTACTACCAGATTGCCATAGCCTGAGGTGTATTTTGAGATTCGCACCATACCGTCGAATGCAGCCCTGATGGGTTCACCCGTCTTGAGCGGCAGGTCGCAGCCTTGGTGTCTCCTCCTGTGGCGGTAACCGAACTTGGAATATACTTTGGTGGAATAAGGACAACAGAACTGGCTGGTATCATCCACAAGCCAGAGGGTTACTCTGTCCGGGAGTGAAGCCAGTTCAGTATGGAAGGGATCCATATTCTTATTGTCCCAATTGGTTGTGAAGAACTCGTTCTGTCTGAGCAGGTCGCCATCCTTTACGTACTTCCAGGTATTATCGCTGTACAGTATTAGCTTGATCAAGGAGTTGGATGTTTCAAGTGTATCCAGCGGAACTGCATTGTCGTTGGCTACCAATGACTTGATTGGTTTAAGCTGTGGCCTTGGAACCAGAAGTTCGGCTCTTTTCAACGTCATTGCAGGATCACTCTGGGCGTGCAGGGCTCCTGTGCACAAAATAAGGGCGGCGATTAAGCCGGACAGCCTTCTATTCATCTGTTTTGAGGTTTGGTTTCAGTTCTATTTCTTTATTCAGCGCCGAATTCTCTCTTCAGCAATTCTCTGGTTTCCTCCACTTTATGATGAAGCAGCTCCTCGGAAGAAGCCTCGCAGAGGAAGCGGAGATAAGGTTCAGTGTTCGATGGACGTATATTGAGCCACCAGTCGGGGAATTCTATTCTGTATCCGTCGAAATCCATAAAGGCAGTAGGGGTCTCTTTTGCTGTGAAATGCTCCTTGACAGCATCCATTGCCCCCTGCTTATTCTCGATACGGAAATTGATTTCTCCGGAATTGTCATATTTGACTATGTTCGCGATGGCGCTGGAGATAGTCTTGCCCTCGGCTTTCAGGCGGGCGGTGATATTGAGCACTATCAACGAAGCGAGCAGGCCGCTGTCGGAGTAGAAGAAATCCTTGAAATAATAGTGTCCTGCCAATTCTCCTCCCCACAGTCCGTCCAGCTCCCTAAGCTTGCGTGCAGCGAATGCGCGTCCCACTTTCCAAGTATGCATTTCCACTCCCATTGGTTCGAGGAATTCGCCTACTGCTTTCGAACTGCGTATATCTTGAAGGACCTTGCAGCCCTTTTCTCCCCGCTCGGAAATGAAGTAGAGCCCCATTAGCGCAATAATCAGGTCAGGAGAGATGAATTGTCCCTTTTCATCCACGAACATCACGCGGTCAGCATCACCGTCATAGATAACACCTATATCGGCCCCGCTCTTCTTCACCAGCTCCTCGAGCGGTACTACGTTCTTGTGAATCAATGGATTGGGCTCGTGGTTAGGGAAAGTTCCATCCAGCTCGTCGAAAAGGTAGTGAACCTTGTCGCCGAAGATCTCCTTCGCGAAAAGATTCGCCATTCCGTTCGATAGGTCCATGGCAATATTGAGGCCGCTATAATCCTCCTTGTACCTATTCATAAAGGCAAGATATTCGTCGTGAATGTCCTTTCCGAACACCTGTCCCTTTTTCTCCTTTACGGGCGTATCCTTGCCTTCGTCTATCCATTTCTTGATGGTTGACAATCCGGCATCATAGCCTACAGCGGCCGCATCCGTTGTGGAAACCTTCATTCCGTTGTATTCACGGGAATTGTGGGAAGCGGTAATCTGAACGGAGGCCTTGAAACCGTAATGTGCCGTTCCGAAGTAAACCATAGGCGTCGAACTGAGGCCGATGTCATAAACATCAGCTCCGGCATCGGTGATTCCGGCAATCAAAGCGTCGTGAATCTCATCCGATGATGTCCTGCAATCCCTGCCTACCAGTACTTTGTCAGTGTCGAGGAGTTCAGGAATGAAATATCCAACCTTATAAGCAATCTCCATGTCGAAATCGACATTATAGATGCCTCTGATGTCGTATGCGTGGAATGCTCCCATAATTATTTGATTTTAGCGCTGTAATGTGGATGAACCTTACCCTTGGATATGTTCTGTAATTTCTTGGAAATCATCTTTTTCCTGATAGGGGCGACAAGGTCGGTAAATACAACCCCATCAAGATGAGAAAGCTCGTGCTGAACCATTCTGGCTGCGAACTTGTCGAAAGTCTCCTCGACTTCGGTGAAATCCTCATTGTAATACTTAACGGTGATTTTCGATGGCCTGACAACATCGGCATAGACGCCAGGTATACTGAGACAGCCTTCTGAATAGCTGCACTGTTCTTCGCTTTCCCATGTGATCACGGGATTGATCATCACCCTCTTGAATCCGGCTAAATAGTCGTAAACGTCCACCATTCCAGTGCCGTCCACTATCACAGCCCGCTTGCTAATGCCTATCTGGGGAGCGGCGAGTCCGCAGCCGTCAGCCTTAGCCAGGGTGTCCTTCAAGTCTGCAATAAGTGCCTGGATTTCCTCCTTCTGGTTCAGGTCCAATTCTTCAGCTTTGGCTCTAAGTACTTCAGAGCCGTAAAGATATATAGCTTGTGTCATAATCCTTTTGATTTTCGGTCCATATAACTCTGCAAAATTATTGCCGCACTTATCCTGTCCACGGAACTTTTGTCCTTCCTGTCCTTGTATTTCATACCTCCGTCTATCATTGCGCGATGTGCCAGCACTGAGGTGAAACGCTCGTCCTCGAACTCGATAGGAACTCCCGGGAAGGCCTTCCTGAGGGCAGGCACAAAGGCATCCACATCCTTCGCCGCCTCGGAAGGATTGCCGTTCAGATTCATAGGATAACCTATCACTATGCAGGTAATGGTCTCTTTTTCCGAGTATTTTTTGAGATAATCTATTATCTTTGCAGAAGGGACAGTGTCAAGTGCTGACGCGAAGATTCCGAGCGGGTCGCTGGCTGCCAGCCCCGTTCTCTTCCGTCCGTAGTCTATGCCTATCAGTCTGTCCATCATTGCAAATTTACAGAAAAAGAATGTCAGAGACAAATAAACATCCCAAAGCCGACAGCTTCCGCCTTTCATTGACGGATGATATTACGCATCGTCGCATATGGGAATATCGTTTCAACAGAAGCACCTTTATGGTGCTGATAATCTCCCTTGTAGTGGTTCTGCTCGGTGGCAGTTTTGCCTTGATAGCCTTCACGCCGATCAAAACGGCCATTCCGGGCTATCCTGATGCCAGTACCAAAATGAAGGCCGTCCAGAATACCATTACTATCGACTCTTTGGAGCGCGTCATCACCCGTTGGGAGTTCTATACTGACAATCTTGTCAGCGTCCTTGAAGGAGCGGAACCAATACCTGTGGACAGTCTCCTGAATCTCGCCCAGGCCAATGAAAATGCGCTTGCGGATCCGGAGTATCTCGCGGCAAGGGACTCCGCACTAAGGGAAATAGTCGACAAGTCGGGGCAATTCCGCATCAGCGACAATCAGGAACGCCGCATCCCTATCGAAGGCATTCAGTTCTTCCTTCCTCTTAAGGGCGTCATTATCACCCCTTACGACGAAATTCTCCATCCTTCCATCGATATATCTTCGACATCCGGAACGGTCGTGATGGCGGTGCTTCCCGGAACTGTCATATACGACGGATGGAGCGACACTGAAGGCTATACCATTGCCATTCAGCACAATGATGATATAGTGTCCATCTACAAGAACAATCAGAAACTCCTAAAGAAGAGGGGGGACAAGGTCGGCGCCGGCACATCCATTGCCATAGTCGGCAATTCAGGTAATCCTTCAGACCATCTCCATTTTGAACTGTGGTACAACGGGACTGCAGTCGATCCGTCAGAATATATCAATTTCTAATGGGACAGAAACGCAGAATAGCTATACTGGGCTCCACCGGTTCCATAGGGTCTCAGACCCTGGATGTGGTACGCCAACATCCTGATTTATTTCAAGTTGAACTGATTACAGCGAACAATTCCAGCGAATTGCTCATCTCTCAGGCCAGGGAGTTCGATGTAAACTCTGTCGTGATTTGCAATGAAGCGAAGTACCGCGAAGTTGCAGACGCTCTCCAGCCCGAGGGTATCAAGGTCTTTGCCGGAATAGACTCCGTTTGCGACCTGGTTACGGGTTCCAATATTGACATAGTTGTAGCTTCGATGGTGGGTTTCAGCGGACTCGCTCCGACCCTTGCCGCCGTCAAGGCGGGAAAAATCATTGCCCTTGCCAATAAGGAGACCCTGGTCGCCGCCGGTTCGCTGGTGATGGGACTCGCGCAGAAGCACAATGCTCCGATATTGCCTGTTGATTCCGAACATTCGGCCATCTTCCAATGTCTGCTCGGCGCTCAGGGCAATGCTCCGAGGCTCATTCATCTGACTGCCTCCGGAGGACCTTTCCGCACTTGGGAGAAGGAGAGAATAGCCGCTGCGACCAAGGATATGGCGCTCAAGCACCCGAATTGGAATATGGGCGCGAAGATTACGATTGATTCAGCCACAATGATGAACAAGGGCTTCGAGGTGATAGAAGCCAAATGGCTTTTCAATCTTGAACCTGACAAAATCAATGTGGTGGTTCATCCCGAATCGATAATCCACTCTATGGTTGAATTCGAGGATGGCGCTGTCATTGCCCAGATGGGCTGCCCGGATATGCGAGAGCCGATTCAGCTTGCTCTGTCATTTCCGGCCAGATTGCCGCTGAACAATAGAAAGCTGGATTTCCCGAAGCTGGGCTCCCTTTCTTTCTTCGACCCTGATACTGACAGATTTCCTGCGCTCTCCCTCGCCTTTGAGGCCATACGCAGGGGTGGCAACATCCCTTGCGCCCTCAATGCTGCAAACGAGGCTGCTGTAGCGGCTTTCCTGAACGACAGGATTTCTTTCTACGATATTTCCCGCATAGTTGAGGAGTGTATGGACGGTACATTTTTTGTTGCAGAGCCGGGTCTTGACGATATTTTTGCGACCAATAAAGATGCTTTTGAACGGGCGCAGCGATTGATAGATAAGAAATGATAGTACTCATCAAGACATTGCAGGTCATACTGGCCCTGTCACTGCTTATATTCATTCACGAACTGGGACACTTCACCTTTGCCAAGCTATTCGGCATAAGAGTGGATAAGTTCTTTCTTTTCTTCGACGCAGGAGGCTTCAAGCTTTTCTCGACCAAGGATACCAAATGGTTCGCCAGACTTTTTCCGAAGATTGCCGCTTCCGACACCGAATACGGCATAGGCTGGTTGCCTCTGGGAGGCTATTGCAAGATATGCGGAATGATTGACGAGTCCCTGGATATGGACCAGCTCAAACAGGAACCAAAACCTTGGGAGTTTCGTACCAAGAAGGCATGGAAGAGGCTCTTGGTGATGGCTGGAGGCGTGATGTACAATTTCTTTTTCGCCGTAATAGCCTATAGCTGCATACTCGGGATTTGGGGCCAAAGCTATTATCCTAATGAGGGTAATGCTATCTATGTCAATGACTTAGCCTATGATATGGGTTTCCGCAACGGAGACCGCATACTCTCCTTTGACGATTATGTGCCTGAAAATTTCAGCTCCCTCCAAGCGGATCTGGCCAGGCGTTCAGTACACAAGGCCACTGTCCTCAGAGGCTGCGATACACTCGTCCTTTATATAGACCAGTCAATGATAGGGGCGGTGCTGAATACTCCAGGGATGTTTGATCTTGCAGTGCCTTTCACCGTCGACAGTGTCGATATCTCCTCTCCGAACAGGCTTCTGCGCAAAGGGGATAAGGTGATCAGTCTGAACGGTATCACTGTACCTTTCTTTCAGGATTCGCGTCAGGTACTTGCCGAGCTTGCCGGAACTATGGCCGAGGCTACCGTTCTGCGCGACGCTGATACCCTGACTGTTCCCGTACAAGTTGACTCCAGCGGGCGTATAGGTGTTTATTTGGCAATACCGCCGTACAGCCAGAAGGAATACGGCTTCTTCTCATCCATCCCGGAGGGAGTGAAAATGACCTTCTCTGCCATAGGCAGCTATCTGCAGGACCTAAAGCTCGTCGCCACCCCGAGAACCCAGGCATATAAGTCTGTTGGCAGTTTCATTGCCATAGGACAGGTCTTTCCGAGTGCCTGGGACTGGTATCAGTTCCTCCAGATTGTTGCGTTGCTCAGCATTATGCTCGGAGTGATGAACTTGATTCCTATTCCTGGCCTCGATGGCGGTCATATTCTCTTCACCCTGTTTGAGATGCTTACCGGTCGCAAGCCAAGTGACAAGTTTCTGATGGTAGCACAGATGATAGGAATGATGCTTCTCTTCGCCCTGATGTTTCTGGCTTTCGGCAATGATATCGGACGTCTTTTGAAATAATGTTGTTTTTCTGTATCTTCGTGAAAATCGATATGTTACGTACAGTATTATCAAGCGCTTTGCATATGAAAGGAATAAAATCACTTCTTCTTGTTCTTCTCGCATCGTTTGCCCTCGCATCCTGCGGAAACGGCAATACGGCAAAAGCCCTTCTCCCGAAAGTCAGCGGAAAGGCCGGAGAGGTCGTAGTTGTCATTGAAAAAGCCGATTGGGATGGTGCCCTCGGCAATGAAGTGCGCGATGTGCTCGCTTGCGAGTGCGATTGGCTGGTTCAATCAGAACCGCTTTATTCCCTTGTCAATGTCCCGCCAGGAGGCTTTATCGACCTGTTCAAGTATCACAGGAATATCGTGGCGTTCAATATTGATCCGCAGATTGTCAAGCCGGGTCTGGTCTATAAGACTGACGTTTGGGCAAATCCTCAGGTTGTACTCCAGATAAGTGCGCACAGTTCGGATGAGGCGCTGGAAATATTCAAGAATAACGAGGAAGTGATTGTCAGCGCTATCGAACAGGCTGAGCGTGACCGTGTCATACACAATACTATGCTCTATGAGCAGCGTGACCTCTTTACAACGGTCTGTGATGTTATGGGTGGCTCGCCTCATTTCCCTTCAGGTTACCGCCTGAAACTGAAGAAGGATGACTTTATATGGATTGCTGATGAGAAGCCGAACAGTTTGATCCAGGCTGTTTTTGTGTACAAGTATCCCGTTCCGGAAGGGGATGTGTTCACTGCAGACGCCATCATTGCCAAAAGAAACGAGTTTCTTAAGGCCAATGTTCCGGGAATGTTCGAAAATACTTATATGACAACATCGGACTATTTCCCTATTACAGTCGAGTATATCAAGTTCAAGGGACGTGATTTCGCTCAGACACGAGGATTTTGGGAGGTTTACAATGATTATATGGGCGGTCCTTTCGTCTCGCATACTTTCTACAACCAGGATGGAAGTGAAATTATTGTGCTTGAGGCCTTCGTTTATGCTCCGAAATATGACAAACGTCAGTATCTTCGCCAGGTTGAATCATTACTTTACTCATTTGAGTGGAAAAAGTAGTGAAAAATATTTGTTTCTTTGAAAATAATCCGTACCTTTGCGTTCCATTCGTGAAATGCGGATGCGATTTGGTGGGTTCGTATAACGGCTAGTACTCGGGATTTTCATTCCCGCCATAGGAGTTCGATTCTCCTACGCACTACTAATAGTTAAAAAAAAATAATACTGGCAAATAACGCATCTGCAGAAAAGTGCATTCGCCAGAGCGAAAGGCATAGATTGCATAATAAGTATTATGCAAAGACGACACGAAACGCGATTCGTGCTATAAGAAACACCAAAGATAAGGCTACAGCAGAAGCCAATGCTCCTAAGGTGTTCGCAATGATTGACAAGCTCGCAAAGATTGGTCTCATCCACAAGAACAAGGCTTCAAATCTTAAGAGCGGCATTCAGGTATACATCAACAAGCTTTCATAAGTTTGATATTCTTAAGAGTTGCAGCGGCAACTCTTATTTTTTTCGAGAAGTAGCGCAGTTGGTAGCGCACTACGTTCGGGACGTAGGGGTCGGGCGTTCGAGTCGCCTCTTCTCGACATTTAATCGAAGGAGTTGAAGTTAAGTGGCTTAGCCCCATACTCGCCGTCAGAGAGTTGCTTCTAGGCGATATAATCAGAATGGGAACACTTCGCTTTAGCATAAGCCCTAAACCGATGCTGAAAAAAGAAAGGGGATGAACAAAAGGTCCTAATGGACTCAGAGTTCATCCCCTTTATTTATTGCCCCTTATCAGGCTCCATCTTTTTACTTGGCATCCATAGCCTGGCAAGCTGTGATGGCAATCATCTTGTAAACATCATCTACTGAGCATCCGCGGCTGAGGTCGTTTACAGGACGTGCAATACCCTGGAGGATAGGTCCAATAGCATCGGCATTGCCAAGACGCTGAATCAGCTTGTAGCTGATGTTTCCGACCTCGAGGTTAGGGAATACGAGCACATTGGCCTTGCCGGCAATCTCTGAACCCGGAGCCTTTTTTGCGCCTACTGATGGAACGAGCGCTGCATCTGCCTGAAGCTCTCCGTCAATCTTAAGCTCAGGTGCAAGTTCCTTGGCAAGGGCAGTAGCCTCAAGCACCTTGTCAACCACCTCGTGCTTAGCTGAGCCCTTGGTAGAGAAAGACAGCATTGCTACTCGAGGATCCTCAAATCCTGCAACGCTTTTGGCGGTCTGAGCTGTGCATACGGCTATCTGCGCGAGTTGTGCTGCGTCAGGAGCAGGAGTAACGGCTACGTCTCCGATTACGAGCACTCCGTTCTCGCCATACTGCGGTGTCTGGGTAATCATCAGCATTGCACCGCTCACGCAAGTGATCCCAGGGGCGCATTTGATAATTTGCAGGGCAGGGCGAAGCGTGTCTCCGGTGGTGGAAAGTGCGCCGCTGATCTGTCCGTCCGCATCACCGCTCTTGATGATGAGACAGCCGAAGTAGAGTGGGTTCATAACCTGCTGTGCAGCCTTCTCGGGAGTCATTCCCTTGTTCTTTCTGAGCTCGTAGAGGAGGTTTGCGTATTCTGCTGTCTTTTCCGAAGTTTCCGGGTCAATGATAGTAGCCTTGTCAATGTTCTTGAGTCCGAGCTCCTCTGCGTAGGCGAGGATCTTCTCTTTGTTGCCAATCAGGATGATGTCTGCAAGTTCGTCTGCAAGAGCCCTGTCCGCAGCGGTGATAGTGCGCTCTTCAAATGACTCAGGGAGTACAATGCGCTGTTTGTTCGATTTTGCGCGTGCAATGATACTGTCAATAAGTGCCATATTCGATATGTGATTTTTAAATTGTTTCTATCATACAAACTTAATCAAAATTCCGAACAATAATCAATATTTGTACTATATTTGTCCGGGGGGATTGAATAGTAATGCGCACGATTTTCGAAATATTACTATTATTGACTGTTATCAGCGTAGGCGGTATTCTGATTACTGAAAACCGCCATCCGGTAAAGACTTTTTGCTGGATACTGATTATCTGTATTCTCCCTGTCTTCGGTCTTGTCCTCTGGTTCTTTTTCGGAACCAGCAAAAGAAACAAGAGGCTGATTGATGAAAAGCAGCTGCAAGTCTTGAAGTCAATAGTCGTCAGGACCTATCCCGACCGCATTGAGGAGAATATCCAGGGCAATTCTGCCGACCTCTCGAAACTCCTGTGGATGACTGGCCGCTCCATCCCTTTAAAGGGCAATTCGCTGAAGGTCTATACCGTATGCCAGGAAATGTACGACGATTTGGTCAGGGATCTGAAGACTGCCACCGACCATATCCACTTCGAGTTCTTCAAGTTTGAGGATGACCAAATAGGGCGCAGGATAGGGGAGATACTCATTGCCAAAGCCCGCGCAGGAGTGCAGGTCCGGGTGCAATATGACCACGTGGCCAACTATTTCAGAGGAAAATTCTATAATTGGCTAAAAGAAGGCGGAGTGGAGGTGGAGCCTTTCCTCAAAGTAAGTCTGCCTTTCCTCTCCAGTGACACCAATTACCGCAATCATAGAAAGATAGTCATAATCGATGGCAGAATAGGCTATGCCGGGGGAATGAACATTGCCCAAAGATATGCCACAGGCATCAAAAGGGGCAATTGGAGGGATACCCATTTCCGTGTCGTTGGGCCTGCCGTAAGCGAGATGCAGGTGGTCTTTCTCACTGACTGGTGCTTCTCGAGGAAGGAACTTCTTGATGATCAGCGATTCTTTCCTCGGGTTGAATCTGATGACAATGTCACTATGCAGATTGCCTCTTCCGGCCCAATGGACCAGTGGAATGTGACTATGCAGGGTATGATGAGAATCATCACCAGAGCCAAGAGCTACGTTTACATACAGTCTCCATACCTTATTCCGACAGAGCCTGTTATGAGTGCATTGCGGGATACGGCTCTGGCAGGTGTGGATGTCCGTCTGATGATTCCTTACCACGGGGACAGGGGAGTGATCCCTGCCTTGGCCTCCCGTTCTTATGTAGCCCAAGCATTGGAGGCTGGCGTGAAAGTTTATTTCTACAATGGAGGTTATCTGCATGCCAAAACCATAGTCTCGGATGATGAGATAGTCACCATAGGCTCTACCAATCTTGATGTTAGAAGCTTCGAGCAGGATTTTGAAATTAATGCCTTTATCTACGACTCCAATCTGGCTGTGCAGATGAAGGAGATATTCCTTCGTGACCAGGATGACTGTTCATGGGTTACTGCAGAACAATGGGCATATAGACCGAAACTTGAAAAGGTCAAGGAGTCTGTAGCTCGTCTCTTCTCGCCTCTGCTTTAGCCTGCCAAACTTTGCTCATGAATCTCCTCAATCCTGGCTGCTCCTCGCTTTGCCAGCAGGAAATCCTTCTCCGTAATCCGGAGTGTCCTCGGCAATGCCGTTCTTAACTAGCCACTTGCGAAGGCGAACCTTCGTCTTACGGGGACTCTCTGAAGAGGCAATGCCCTGCCTCAGGATATTCGTTGCAGCAATGACATCCCGGTCCAGCGTCGTCCCGCACTGCGGGCACGTCCACTGCCTGTCACGGAGATCAAGATGCTCATATACATACCCACAGCAACAGCAGGTCCTGCTGCTCGGATAGTACCTGTCCACCTTGCGCGCCTCGCAGCCGTAATAAGGATATTTAGACTGAATTAATTATCTTCACAATAGTTGTAAATTAAACTACAATAACTATATTTGCACTGCAATAGTTTAATATAAAGCTACAATGGATGATATATACACACTTTCTGACACTCAGCTGGGCAAGCGTATCGGAGAGAAGTTAAAGGCAATCAGGCTGAAAAGAAACATCACTCAGCAGAGCCTGGCAGAGGCATCCTCCATTTCTTTGTCTTCGGTAAAGAAGGTAGAGAATGGGGAAATCGGGTCATTCGACACCCTGCTACGCATATTGCGCACTCTCGGGATGCTGGAGTCCATCAGCCAGCTTTTTGAAGAGGAACATCTCAGTCCAAGCGAATACTATGAAATGGTAAACAAGGCGAAGAAGCTGACTCGCAAGCGCGCAGTCGGCAAACTTAAAGTCAATAAGGAGGAATCGGAATGGTAGATGTAGCAAAGGTAAAAATCTTCGGAATGGACATGGGAACATTCCGATGGGACGAATCGTATAATGTGGCAAGATTCGAGTACGACAGGGACTTT
>JALEPJ010000022.1 GCA_022766385.1 Rikenellaceae bacterium | reverse complement strand
CCTATTATCCACCTGCTTCCCGGTATGAGGGAAATGAGTTTGCTGGTCACAGCACAACATACATAGGTTAATACTGCTATGACAGGTATGGCCAGCCAGACAGGAATGAGAGGCTCTGCGACATTACCTCCTATCACCAGTTTGGCAATAGGTGCCAGGAAAAGAAGGTGCATCAAGTACATGCCGAAAGACAGACGCGAAATCTCGCCGATGACTTTCGGCGTTTGCTTTGCCTCGATGCAGGTGAAGAGCAGGAAGGCTCCAAAGGTAGCGAGAAGCACATTAGGAGTACAGAACTCCCAAGCCCATTCAAGGGAAGGAGTCTCGATAAGTTCTCCGGGAACTCCTTTGAACCAGAATGACCAGCCTGTGAAAGCGGCTCCGACAAGGAAAGCCAATACTCCTACTATCAGACGCTTGCGGCGGTTCCAATCAAGATGTACCCTGATATAATGCGCCAGGACAAGGTATCCGAGATAACCTGAGCAATACCATAATGCAGTGAATCCGTTCCAGAAACATTCGCCCCATAGTTGAGGTGCAATGAATCTCTTGATGAAAGGTATGAAGGTGGAAAGAATGAAAATCGATATAAAGATAAGTTCTTCCTTTGCGCTCGACCTTTCGAGCCATGGAGAGACTATAGGAATGATAAGATAAAGACTGATAAGCGGATAGATGAACCAGAGATGTCCGGCCATGGAAGGGAAGTTCCAAGGGAGATTCTTCAGGTCAGCCACTGACTGTTCCCAACTCATTCCTCCCCAGGCAAGAGGAAGAAGGCAGTAAACGAGCATGAAGAATATCACAGGAGGCAATATTCGCAGAAAACGCCTTTTGTAGAATGAGGTCATTGTGGTTCCAGGCTTCATAGGCACAAGCAGGAAAGCTGATACTATCATAAAAAGAGGAACACAGGTTCGACCGCAGAAGCCATCGTAGAAAGCAACCCAGAAGCGGTTTGCTTCGTTTGCAAGCAAAGAGACATTGCCCGCCAGTCCGGAAGCGTCAGCGGCATAGAAATTCTCTGAAGCATGGACTAGCATCACCAGAAAGCAAGCGACCACTCTAATCCAATCGATGAAAACAATTCTTTTTTGGTCCATATAGTTTTGTGTTAATAATTTCGCAGGAACACATAGGAAAAACCATAGCTTTAAGTGATAAAGGTAATAAAAATGGCATCCAAGGCAAATTCCTGTGAAGAAAAAAATCGTATCTTTGGAGCAAAACACCGCATAACCCTTATACACTATATCAAAAGATGAAAAGATTCGTCCTTGCTTCATTGATGCTCATTGTGGCATCTTCGCTATTTGCTCAGTACAAGGAATCAAGTGAAAGGCTTCTTCTATCAGGCTGGAAATTCCATAAGGGTGCCGTTCAAGGCGCTGAAAAGACTGATTTCGATGATTCTGCATGGGAAAGCGTCAGCATACCTCACGACTGGGCCATATCAGGGCCCTTCGACAAGGAAATTGACAAACAGGTCGTAGCAATTGAGCAGAATGGAGAGACAGAAGCGACTGAAAAGACAGGTAGAAGCGGAGCACTTCCCTGGATAGGAGAGGGCTGGTACCGTACAGTAATTGACATTCCAGAAGGATACGCACATGCTGAGTTGCAGTTTGATGGAGCAATGGCTGAACCGACGGTATATATTGACGGCAAGAAGGCCGGATACTGGGCATACGGATACAACACCTTCACCATCGACATCAGCTCTTTCCTGCCGCGAGACAGATCGATGGAGGGGCATTTCCTTCCTGGCAAGCATAGCCTTGCGGTTCACCTGAAGAATGTGGAAGAGTCCAGCAGATGGTATCCGGGCGCAGGTCTTTATCGTCCGGTAAGATTGCTCCTCGGGCAGAGCGTTGGCCTCAGCACCTGGGGCAATTTCATTCGCACAACGAGACTTGATGGAATTGATTCAGAGGGCATTACAGCAAAAGAAGCTAGAGTTGCCGTGACAAGCTCAATCAGATACGATGGTCCACGAAGAGCAGTGAAGGTGAGCCACAGGCTCATTGACAATGAGGGCCGGGAAGTCGCTCGCACCGAGGCTCCGATGAACAATTCAAATGAAAGCGAGCAGCTTCTTATAGTTCCGGAGCCTAAGCTTTGGAGTCCGGAACATCCTGTACTCTACACACTTGTCACTGAGATAAGTTCGAACGGGCTAGTGCTTGACAGGCAAGAAAGCAAAACCGGAATCAGGGAGATTGAGTACACCCGCGACGGCTTCAAACTCAACGGCGTGTTGCGCAAATTCAAGGGTGTCTGCCTGCATCACGACCTCGGTCCCTTGGGTGCGGCTTTCAACAAGGCTGCATTCCGCCGCCAGATAAGATTGCTCAAGGAAATTGGCTGTGATGCCATCAGAACCTCACACAATATGCCTGCGCCTTGGCAGATGGACATTTGCGACGAGATGGGAATGATGGTGATGGCCGAGTCTATGGATATGTGGATTTATGAGAAGTGCAAGAACGGTTATGCACGTTTCTTCAATCAAATCGATACGGAATCACCGAATGCCGATGGCAGGGAATGGTGGAAGCGCGACTTCGAGAATCTCATTCTGGTGCACAGGAACCATCCGAGCATAATAATGTGGTCCATTGGCAATGAAATCCCTGAGCAGGGAGATGCACTCGGACTGAAATATACACGTGAAATCCAGGACCTTATACATAGACTTGACCCGACACGCCCTTGCACTCAAGGACTTGACAGGGGAGAGGCTCCAATTCTCAGCGGAGTATTCCAGGCCAGTGATATTCCTGGTTTCAATTACCGCCTCCATAAATACGATATCGGACACGCGGCATCTCCAAAGGGTATAATTCTGGGCAGTGAAACCGCGTCCACCATATCCAGCAGGGGAGTGTACAAGTTCCCAGTAGTCGAGAACCACGGAGAAGCCTATGAAGATGGACAGATTTCAAGTTATGATATGGAATCCTGCATCTGGAGCAACCTTCCGGACGATGATTGGATGTGGCAGGACAAGGCTCCTTGGGTGATAGGAGAGTTTGTATGGACAGGTTTCGACTACCTCGGCGAGCCAACTCCATATGATGAGTACTGGCCTTCACGTTCAAGCTATTTCGGCATCTATGACCTTGCCGGATTGCCAAAGGACAGGGCTTGGCTCTATCGCGTGCACTGGGCTCCTGAACTTGAAACCCTGCACGTGCTTCCGCATTGGAGCTGGAAGGGCCGCGAAGGTGAAATCACTCCTGTCTTCGTATATACAAGCTATCCTGAGGCTGAAGTCTTCATCAACGGCAAGAGTCAGGGACGCCGCCGCCATATTGACATAGAACTAGATGAGTACAAGTCGGATATGATCGATATTCCGACTCCTTGGGGAGATACTACCAGCGCTGCCAATCCGGATGCTCCTGAAGAGAAGAACCGTCTCAACCGTTACCGCCTTAGATGGATGGATACCGTATATGAGCCTGGTGAGCTTAAGGTTGTCGCTTATGATGCGAAGGGCAATGCCGCTGCTGAAAAAGTAATCAGGACTGCAGGCAAGCCTCATCATATCGAGCTCATCGCAGACCGCAGCGAACTGCAGGCAACAACACTATATGCTGACACTCAGGCTGCTGCAGATACTCCAGATCTTTCATTCGTCACGGTACGCATAGTGGACAAGGACGGCAATCTCTGTCCTGATGCAGAAAACAGGCTTCAGTTCAGTGTCAGTGGAGCAGCACGATTCAATTCAGTATGCAACGGAGACGCTACATCTACAGAAGTCTTTACCGAACCTGTAATGAAAGCCTTCCACGGCGAGCTTGTAGTAGTACTTGAAGCAGGTTCCAAGCCTGGAAGCGCTACTTTGAAAGTAAGTGCCAAGGGCTTGAAACCTGCTTCGATAGACATCAATATCGGTCCAGGGGCTACTTTGTAGCTCCTGAGGCCAGCTTCTCCCAAATGGAGAGTCCTCTGATAGGGAAGCTTGGGCGTACGTGATTAGCCATCTCCTCGTAATAAGGATCGCCATCATGGATGGTGAAGGTCTTGTCGTTGAATACGACAACAGGCTTGGTTTCAGGATTATAAACCTCCCACTTGAACTTCTTCACATCAGGACAGCCGTCCTTGGCAAAAGATACCCAAACATCGGACATAAAGTCTGCAAGCTTGTATGCTGAAGGCTCACAGCCGACCATATACTTGCCCTTGTCAATATTGTTGAATACATAAGGCATCTCTGCACAGTGGTTGGTATCGAAGCTGCCGTCCATAAGAGGAGAAGGTTTTGCGAAGATATAAATGTACTGCTTGGTGTCACCAAGATTATAACGTACGTCAGCATTCTTGAAGACAGCGTCTGCCATAGTTTCTACAGAGTTGTAACCGATAATGGTAGGAAGTCCCTTTGACACTTCAGCAACACGAGGATCTGAAGGCTGGAAAGGAATAACTTCTCCATCGACACAAGGACTGAAGGCCATTGCTGCTCCCATAAACTTATACATCACATTGTTAGGATCCATACCCACGAGAGCTTCAGTGGCTGCATCGAGGAGTTGGCTGTATGGCATAGTTTGAATCTCGTCTATAGTCTTTTCATTGAGACCGAGCTTCTCTACTACAGCATTTCCAAGCTTTTTTGCATCTTCCTTGCTGCCCAATTGAATCATTGATCCGCTCTCGATGATGCCCCTATGGAAGAGACCCTTGGCGCCAGGAGTGGTAAGGAGTATATTAACCTTGCCTCCACCTCCTGACTGTCCGAATATGGTTACATTGTCAGGGTCACCTCCGAAGTTTTCAATATTCTTGTTGACCCACTCGAGAGCCTTAATCATATCAAGAACTCCTGCATTGGCCGAATACTTATACTTCTCGCCGTAGTCTGATAGGTCAAGGAATCCGAGAATATTAAGTCTGTGGTTGATGCTTACCAGCACAACGTCCTTTTTTGCCAGATTGGCTCCGTCATAGAAAGGAAGCTCGCTGCTGGCTCCCATTGCGTAACCGCCTCCGTGAAGCCAAACCATAACAGGACGTTTCTTTCCGTCGTTAATTCCCTTAGTCCAAATGTTAAGTACCTGACAATCATCAGATTGTGTACCATCATCCCATTGATAAAGGAAGGCCTCGCAGTCGTCCTGCCAGGTAACTCGCGGAGCCTGATAACACTGATCACCCCAATAAAGGGCAGTCTTGACGCCATCCCAACTGTCCGGGTCCTGAGGAGCTTCAAAGCGTTTTGCCTTGGCATATTCTATGCCCTTGAAGGTATAGATTCCATCCTCGATGTAACCCGATACTGTACCCTGACGGGTCTGTACCAAGGCATCAGTCGAGTTGACGATTAGTGTGTGCTGGGGAGTCTTTTCCCCACAGCAGGATGCAAGTAGAAAGCCGGCTGAGGCTAATGCAAACAGTTTTTTGTAATACATAGGTAATAAGTATATTGATTAATGATATGGTGCAGCCTCAACGAGGCATTTAATTCTCAAGCTTCCAGGAATTCGAGATAGGTAGCGCTTTGAGCGGCGCCCTCCTCTCCGTAAACGCCTCCAATGAAGCCTATCAAATCTCCTTTGGAGATAAGGCCAAGTTCAATTAGCATAGAAGTCGAGTTCCTTACATATTCTTCCTTGCTCTTGACCCTGTCGAACTTCATTGGATAGACGCCTCTCACCAGAGCCAGCTCTCTCATCGTATGCTCTTGGTAGCACATCGCGAAGATAGGAATTTTCGGTCTGAAAGTTGAGAGGTATCTGCCTATTCTTCCGGTAATTGTATCAATTATTATAGCCTTGACAGGAAGTTCTGTAGTCGATGATACCAGCGAACGGGCAAGAACAGCCGAGAGCGGCTTTACGACCTTGCGCAGATTGAGTTCAAGGTCAATTCCGAGATTCTGCTCATTGGCAATGGCAATTCTCTTCATAGTCTGGACAGCCTCGACAGGATATTTGCCCGAAGCTGTCTCTCCGCTCAGCATTATTGCGTCAGCACCCTGATAAATTGCATTCGCTACATCAGTGACCTCAGCTCTTGTCGGGCGTGGATTCTCTATCATTGACTGGAGCATCTGGGTGGCAACGATTACCGGTTTCTTTCTCTCCCTGCATGCTCTCACAATAGCTCTCTGGATGGACGGAATCAGCTCGGCTGGTATCTCCACACCGAGGTCTCCGCGCGCCACCATAACGCCGTAACAATGCGAGAGTATCGAATCGAGATTGTCAACGCCCTGCTGGTTCTCAATCTTCGAAATCAGTTTTATCGGGCTGTTGTGCTCATCAAGAATCTTCTGAATCTCGATCAAATCCTCACGGCTTCTGACAAAAGAATGGGCAATGAAATCGATATCGGCCTCTATCGCCCAGAGTATAAAGGACTTATCCTTCTCAGTAAGAGCAGGAAGGGCAATATTCACATTCGGGACATTGACGCTTTTGCGACCCTTGAGCACACCATCGTTCCTGACGCTGCAGACCAGAGTCCCTTCCCTTTTGTCAATTACCTGAAGATCCACGAGACCATCGTCTATGAGGATGTCAGCCCCCAGCGGGATATCTTTCGAAAGTTGAGGATCAGTGGTATAGAGATGACCCGGCCGGCAAGGCTTAGTATTATCATCGTGAATCTCAATTATCTCGTCAGTTCTGACCTCGATGCTGCCCTCCATAGAAGTGAGGCGTACCTCAGGTCCCTTGGTGTCAATGAGTATAGCAATTTTGTCAGACACTTTCCTGCAATTGTCCACCATCTGCTGCGCCTGCTCAGTTGTCACGTGTGCCGAGTTGATGCGCATAACATTCATTCCGCTTTCGAAAAGATCGCGTATGAAATCCACTTCGCAATGATTTCCTGCGACTGTGCAAATAATCTTAGTCTTCTTTTCCATCTATCTTCAAATAAATCGGACAAAAATAACAAGATTTGGCCTAAGGCTCAAACTAAAGCAGAACATCTTTTCTTATATTTGTGATATTATGGACGTCAGCATAGTCATAGTATGTATGAACAGGATGGACAATCTGTATCCATGCCTGGAATCATTGCGCAGATACACTGACAAGAGTCTCGAGTACGAAACCTTCGTTGTGGCCTATCTTTTCGACAGAGCCAATCTCGCCAGGGCAGTTAAGGACTTCCCCTGGGTAAAGTTCATTGAGAGCAATGAAATAAGGGGCTTTGCAGAAAACAACAATCTTGCTCTTCGCCAAGCCTGCGGACACTACTGCTTTGTGCTCAATGATGACACTGAACTGCACGAGGATGTAATAAGCAAGCTTGTTCACGACTTTGAGACTCTTCCACAAGATGCTGCAATAGTATGTCCGACCCTGCTTAACGCTGACGGGAGCCTTCAGCTCTGCGGACGTCCTGAATTTCAGGCTTACAAGTATCTTCTTCAGCAGTTTCACCTTTACAGCGAACCCATAGACAGCGCGTACGGAAAAGGTCTTTCAGAAACCAGAAGCATAAGCGGAGCAGCCTTCCTCATTAAAACAGAGATTTTCAGGAAACTCGGATGGTTCGACGAACGATACTTCTTCACCCCTGAAGATATGGCTCTCGCCAGACTTGCCCGGGTTGAGGGATATACTGTATGGGCTGATTCAGATGCTTCTCTCATCCACAAATGGAGGACTACTGCATCCAGGATAATGTCTGCTACTAGGCCTGCCGCCGTAAGGGGCAGTCTTATCTATTTTTCAGAATGGAGAAGGCCTTGTCGCCCATTTGAAGCCGAGGGTTTAGCCCTAAGACGAGGCTGGCATCACAGGCTGAGCTACTTCCTGCTCGCATCAGGAGTGTTGATAGCGGAGATGGCCAAGAACTTGAAAGCTTCGCTGGTCTATCTATTCGACAAATCTGAGCAGAATAGAATCAAGTTATTGACATTCAGGCATATAACTGCGAGCATCTTCACGTCCAAAACGCCGAAAGAAATATTTAGCAAATATTATAGCGAGTTGAGGAATACTCGATAGAGAAATACCCTAAGCGCTGCCACAGCATCCTGATATCGAGCTTTCAGACTTTTCCCCTTTACATAGACAGGGCCGTGCATACGATAAGTGAAAGCCGGATGATTTCTTGCACTGTAACCCTCAGGCAAAAGATAATCCGGAGTAATTCCACATTTCCAAAGACAATAGCTCTGGCTCATCTGGTCCCTGTGACTGTAGCGTTTCAGCATCGACCACCAGAGCTCATCGAAACGGATTATCTCCGGATCATTGTGTTTTCGGAGTATGACATTGTTCTCCATTAGTCCCCAATGTTCAGGAAAGCCCTCTTTCTTAAGGAAGCGGACTGTCTTTCGAAGACTCGAAGCCTTCTCACGTCTTCCCATAAGTATTCTGAGCGATTCTTCATATACATCGTCTCTCTCAGGGTGATGTATACCGGAGTAGAGCACGCCTTCACTCATCTTGGCTTCAATGATATGGAAAATCTCTTCTGAAGAAAGCCCTATATTTCCATCAATCCATAGACTGTACTCATATTCAGGAAAATAGAGATGTGGATTGAGCTTGTACTGGCGAGATTGGAGTATAGGACCAAGGGACGAATTCGTGCTGATGCGTCGGAACTGCCAAAGTTCATCGTTCAATTCTTCAGTGCTGAAACAGACCCAGTCAGCCCAGGGCACTTGTACCGAAGGCCTCTCTATCTTATCATAAGAGCCTGTCACACAGGAATATATCACAAGTTTCTTCATATACCCTATAAAGCTTTTCCTTTGAAAAGAGATTGTATCCTGTCAATTATGAAGCTCTTCTCGCCTTCGGTGAGAACCAGGAACCACGAAGATATTGCAATGGCAATGCAGCTGGTCCCAAGAACACAGATGAGCCTCAAGACTTCTGAAGTGCTTCCGCCCAGCAATGAATTTACTGCGTAAGTAAGACTGAGGGCAATTACGCAAACAGCGCCACAGCGAAGGAGCAGTTCACGGATGAAAGCACGTACAGGGAAATTCATTTGTCGATGCACGAAAATGAGTCTGATTATTCCTACGGTCAGATATGTAACAGCAAAGACTATGTAAGGAGAGCTTACAGGAGCGTCAGTAAATCTGAAAAGAGCCCAGGAAAGAGGCAGCGCCAGATATGCGACTATGCCTGTTGCAATATAGTAGTTTCTTATTTTGCCATAGGCAAGCTCCAGTGTAAGCAAGGGATTGAATACCACATCCGCCATGATTCCTATTATCGTAAGACGCACAAAATCAGCCGAGTGCTCCGGTACGTTTACTAGCCATAATTCTAAGAGATAATCAGCCTCAAAGGCGAAAGGAACTGCAAACAGCAGCAGAATGAGGAAGGTGTAACGAGAGGCTTTGGTAACAAGGGTGAAACAATAGTCTCTGTCACCTGAGGCGTATGACTTAGTAATTTGAGGATTGATGGCCGTAATGAAGTTGGTGGCGAACTGTTTAACTATACTTTCGACCTGGGCAGCAACTCCTCTGGCGGCATTTGCGCCGACCCCGAAGAATACATTGGTAAGCAGATTCATACCCTGGGTATTGATAACGAAAGAGCTGGAACCCAGGAAGTTCCATCCGGCGAAGCCTGCCAGTTCGCGAAATATCCCAGCTTCGGGCAATTTCAGTCTGCCCCTTGCTTCCTCGAAGTGTCTGCGACAATACAGAGCATAGGCGAAACGGACTATGATTGCCACAACAGCCATCAGCACGGCATAGAGAATAAGCCCGTCAGCAGGAAACAGCCAGATCAGAAGCGCAACTGTGAGTTTCAGCGCTGCTTCGAGTATGCTGAGCCAAGCGAAGGCATCCATTTTCTCGTGGGCAATGATAGTGGCATTGAAAGGCACTGAATAAAGATTGACTACAAGACTCAGCAAGGCCATCTCCATAACAATAGCAGCATCGCTGAGTCGGCCCTCGGGAATATTCATCTTGTTGAAGAGGAACCATAGGCCCACTGTATTGACCAATATTATCAGGAGCAATGACAGTGCAGTCTGTACCCATATCGATGCATTGAAAATGCTGCGCAGCTTTTCACCTCCCTTTCCGAGCTCGAAAGTAATGAAACGGCTGATGGCCTGGGATATGGAATTCGAGATGAGCGTAAACATTACCACAACTCCGGCTACAGCATTATAAATACCGTAGTTCTCAATGCCGAGAGCGCGCAGTATGACTCGCGAGGTCACTAGACCAATAAGCATCAGGACGAGCATACGGAAATACAGCATGAAGGTATTTCTGGCCACCCTCTTGCTCCTTTCGGATATGTTCCTATTTTCCGTCATCAATACAAAATTCTGACAATCAATCAGTTAAAAGACATAGCCAACACCTAAATTGACCTCAATGAAACGGGCGGGAGAATTAGTATCAGTAAAATACTTACCGATTTGCCAACGGAAATTCATACTGGCAGCAAAAGGTCCCATCATTAATCCGAAAGTGGCTTGTGTTCCGAAAGTATCTCTTCTGGGAACAAGGACAATTTCTTCAGCGACAGTGCTCTCCAGAATATGGTTCCAATAAGGTCCTACTCCACAGAAAGTTGGTTTACGATTAGTAGCAGGAAGCATAAGCAAAAGGGGAACTGTCAGCGAATATGCCTCCATTTCGTGGGTGGTATTGAATATATCAGCAGCATCCGGCAGTCTTATTTTTTGACAGTCATATATGGCCTCTGTACGTATACCGAGTTTCTTGCCGTTTGCTTGAAGAGAGATTGAAGCTGCCCAAGTATGTCCATTCTGTACGTTGATGCCGGTTTTATTATACAGGAGATTCATAGATCCGGTGTAAAAGTTCAAGCCAAGTTCCAATGGTCTGGCAGTACTCCGATGGACTTTCGATACTTTACCCGAGGCACAGAAGTTTTCATCATCAGCTACAGAAGCTGTAACCTCGCCTATATATTCTGTAATTTTTTCAAGTCCTTCATAATCAATCAATTCAGGGTCATCATCTGGTTTATGATAAGGAGATTTCAGGCCGGTAGTAATGGCCAAGGTAGGGAGTTGGGACTGTGCAAAGGACCTGGTATCAGTAGCAGTAAGGAAGGACGTTTCAAAATTCTTGATTTTAAGATTCAGATTCTGCGCATTGGCCAATTCGCATACTATGTTCTTACCATTTTCTATTGTACCTACGCCTTCCATTTTCAAGAAACCGCTCTTGCCATACCATCCGACCATATCCACACTCATCATAAGTTTGACTTTGTGCAGCAGGCCTTCTGACGAGAGATAATTGCACAGGGCCTCAGAGCCGTAAAGTCCTGATTCTTCAGCATCGAAGGCTGCAATTATGATACTGCGCTTTAATGTATTACTTTTAGCCATCAAGTCTCTGGCAATTTCTATGAGAGCAGCAGTTCCGGAAGCATTGTCATCTGCACCATTATAAATCTTTCCCTTCTTGATACCAAGATGGTCATAATGTGCGCCGACTATGATGTATTCGTCAGACAGAACAGTGCCTGGAATGATAGCGACAATATTGGTATACACGACATTATGGCTATTGAAATCCATTTCATAGCCTCCGGGCAGAAGGGGACGCAATCCTATTTCCTCAAATTCTTTGACGATGTAGGCTCTGGCTCTGGCCGCATCCTCGCTTCCGGCTTTCCTGCCATTCATTTCATCGCTTGCGAGAGTATAGACGTGCTGTTCGAGCCTTTGCTGACGCTCATTCTGTGCAAAAGAGGTGATTGACAGTATTGACGCGAGTGCTATGCAAAACAATTTATGATTCATATGTATCAAATTATGTCGAATCTCCACTTAAGTCCCAGGGATATGGATGTCACTCCGTTCTGACTGTCTGTATATGAGGCAAGATGAAGTCGGACAAGTTCATTGCCGAGAGGGAAGAACTCCAATCCAACGCCACCATAGATATACTCCGTTCCGGGTGAGACAACGGTGTCGAAGGCAATCCCGTTGCGGTCAAAGTTCGAGCTGTCATTCATCTCATAGCCGATTTTGCCGCAGATGTTCCATTTCCCGATACGCCAGATAACTTTGGCAATTGCGCTCCAGTCTGAAGCCAGATAGCGCTTCTGTTGGAAGGATGCTCTGTTGATATAATCAACGTCCAGGGCAAGATTGCCCCAAACGCAATGGTTTCCAAGAGATAAATAATTGATCTTCCTGCCGTAATTATCGTCAATTAAATTAAAGCTCCAAATCGTGTTCCACCAAGGAGCGAAGCTTCCGATCCAGGCCAGATTATATGAGTATTTGTCGTTAAAGCCATTGGAAAGGGGAGAATTGGCGATCTGCAACGCACACTTTTGACCCGGAAGCAGCTCATATTCTCCACCAATGCTGAAGGCGAAGCACTGACTGAGATTGTTACAGAAATTGGAATAGAAATAAACATCGATAGGGGCGGAATCGTATTCATAACCTCCTATGAGTATGCCGGTCTTGCCAGTATATAGTTTCAGCCTGTCATTAACCTGCCAGTTCAGGCACATCCAATCCGTAGCCCTGAAAGGATTATCTGTATCAATGCCCACGTTCAGACGCTGCCTGATTCTGAAACTCAAGTTCGGAGCGACTGTACCCCACATATGCACATTCAGGTATTCAGCCTTCATTGTGTTGATACTCATGTCATTGCTTAAACTTTGGATAAAAGAGCCTCTTGCATCTATATACAATTTGTCCACGCTCTGACCCAGGGCTGTGAAAGTTGAGAGGGCGAGTGCAAGAACGAGCAGAAATCTCTTCATAAGCGACAAACATTTACTTCTTATGCAAATATAGTTTACAATAAGATAATTCTTGCTATTCCAAAAGAAAAATGGATTGGAATTAGCTCATTAATTCTGTACCTTGCGCTTGTAAAAAAAGAATCTGGAAATGATATTCTACTACTCGGGCTGCGGAAACAGCCGTTGGATAGCCGATGAACTGGCAAAAGGGCTGGAAGACAAATTGGAGTTCATCCCTGATCTCCTGAGAAAGATGGACTCGGAAGCTGGATTGACCCTAAATGTGGATGGAGACTCCCTTGGCTTTGTCTTTCCGATTTATGCCTGGGCGGCCCCTAAGCTGGTGGAGGAATTCGTATTGAAAGTCTGCTGGAAGGGTGTGCCGTCACAGGTCTGGTTCGCCTGCACCTGCGGGGACGAGATGGGATTGACATTGAAGACTTTCAGACAAACGCTGGCGAAGGCGGGGTTGAAACTTGATTCCTGCTATTGCTTCCAGATGCCTGAAACTTATCTGTGCTTTCCAGGCTTCCACCTCGACACTGAGGAAGGGGCACAAAGGAAGATTGCCGCAGCCAAAGAAAAATTGCCAAAGGTGATCGAGAGCATACGCAACGCTGAGAGGGTCGAGGATACCATCGTCGGGTCTATGCCGAGGCTCAAATCCGGACTCATCAGGGATGCTTTCAATCTTTTCGTCTCAGACAAGGGTTATCGCGTGCTTGAGTCTTGCACAGGCTGCGGAGTATGCGCGAAGCATTGCCCATTGCACAATATCAGGATGGTAGACGGGAGGCCGCGATGGCAGGGGAACTGCACACAATGTATGGCCTGCTATCACTATTGCCCGCAGAATGCTATTCAGTACAAGAGCTTTACGAAGGACAAGGGGCAATATCATTTCTGAAAGCCGGCTGTCATTTCAAAATTAGCTCATATTTGTAAGCTGGGCGGCTTGTACTTCTCACAATAATCATTACCTTTGCAGCATTGGATTACGATATAGTTATAGAGGAATCCAGTAAATATTTTATTATTGATGTTGCGCTACGACAGCGCATTGTGCCGTTGAAATACGGTGCTCGTGTTTTAAGTTGGTTACTTTATAACCATTCCGACTTGGAAAACGTTCAATAGAGTAGTAAAAGTAAATATTTGCTATATAGACTCTTATAACTGTATCGATTCTCGGATTCCAACCAATTCCCTGATTCATACAGACGTACTGACAAGAAGGCAACTTGTAGTTTAATTAATTCAATCGTTACGCCGATGAATCAGGACAAAGCCCCGGTATATGAGGCTCTTACAGAATTTAGAAGGAACCGCGTGGTACCCTTCGACGTTCCCGGACACAAAAGGGGTCGAGGAAACCCGGAACTTGTAAAGCTTCTGGGCAAGCAGTGCGTTGAGCTGGACGTAAACTCGATGAAGCCCCTCGACAATCTCTGTCATCCCATCTCTGTAATAAAGGAAGCTGAAGAGCTGGCTGCAGAAGCTTTTGGCGCTGCAAAGGCCTTTCTAATGGTAGGTGGAACCACTTCTGCCGTTCAGACTATGGTGCTGACAGCCTGCAAGTCCGGAGAAAAGATTATATTGCCCCGAAACGTCCACAGGAGTGTCATCAATGCCCTCGTCATAAATGGAGCGACTCCTATCTATGTCAATCCCGATGTCGACAAGAAACTGGGAATTGCGCTAGGAATGAAGATATCACAGGTCGAAAAGGCCATAGAGGAGAATCCGGATGCCGTTGCCATACTGGTCAATAATCCGACCTACTACGGTATATGCTCAAATCTCAAGAAGATAGTCGAGATTGCTCACGCCCACAATATGCTCGTGCTCGTTGACGAGGCACACGGCACCCATTTCTATTTCGGTGAGAATATGCCAATCTCAGCTATGGCTGCTGGCGCGGATATGTCTTCCGTTAGTATGCATAAGTCAGGAGGAAGTCTTACCCAAAGCTCTTTCCTGCTGGCCGGTCCGAATGTCAGTCCCGGATATATACGCCAGGTAATCAATCTCACCCAGACCACCAGCGCCTCATATCTGCTGATGGCAAGTCTCGATATTTCCCGCCGCAATCTCGCACTTAAGGGCAGAGAAGCTTTCGCAACGGTGACCAACATTGCAGAGTATGCGAGAAAGGAAATCAACAAGATAGGAGGTTATTATGCGTATGGCAAGGAACTCATCAACGGGGACAGCATCTATGACTTCGACACCACAAAGCTTACGGTCTTCACCCTCGACATAGGACTTGCGGGCATTGAGGTTTATGACCTGCTAAGGGACGAATACGACATTCAGCTCGAGCTTGGAGACATCGGCAATGTCCTCGCCTACATATCGATTGGAGACAGAATGAGGGAAGTTGAAAGGCTGGTAAGCGCATTGTACGACATAAAGCGCCTCTACAGCAAAGACAGGAGCGGTCTGTTTGATCACGAGTACATCAATCCTCTGGTAGTCCTCACACCTAAGGAAGCCTTCTATGCCGACAAGGAGGAGATGATACCTATCAACGAGACGGTGGGAAGAATCTGTACGGAGTTCGTAATGAGTTACCCTCCAGGTATTCCTATTCTCGCTCCAGGAGAAAGAATAACGCAGGAAATTCTTGACTATATTCTGTATGCAAAGGAGAAGGGTTGCTCCCTTACCGGCCCTGAAGATGAGAAATGCGAGAGGCTCAACGTAATCAAAGAAAGGACTTTGTATTAGTTCAAAACACTGATAAACAAAAGATTAACCGATAGAAGAAAGTATTTAAACGAATGGAATACTGGTTTTCGGAACACCATACCGAGAACGTGAAGTTCTCATTGAAGGTTGACAAACATCTTTACAGCAACGAGACGGATTTGGGAAGGGTCGATATTTTCGACTCACTTGAATACGGCCGCATACTGGCTGTAGACGGATATATCATTTTTACGGAAAGGGATGAATTCATCTATGACGAGATGCTTGCCCACATTCCTATGGCAGTCCACAAGAATGCCAAAGATATATTGGTTTTCGGTGCAGGGGACGGAGGAGTGATAGACGAGCTTGTCAAGTACAAGACCATAGAGCGCATAGACCTTGTAGAAATCAATGATGGGGTAATCGAGGCCTGCCGTCAGTATTTCCCTGATGTGGCGGTTTCTCTTGATGACCCAAGGGTCAATCTTTACACCGACAATGCCCTCCGTTTCATCAGACACATAGAAAACGAGTACGACTTGATAATAGTGGACTCAGCCGGCTTCTACGGACCGGGTGAAAGTCTGCTGACAAGGGAATTCTACGGCAGCTGCTACAAGGCGCTGAAGGAAGACGGAATTATGGTAAACCAGCACCAAAGCCCCTTCTATGAGGATGATAGGGTTGAAACGCAGAAGGCACACAAGCGCATACTCAACAATTTTCCTATCAGCCGCGTTTACCAGGCCCACATCCCTTCCTACCCTTCGGGATACTGGCTCTTCGGCTTCGCTTCGAAGAAATATCATCCGGTTACTGATCTCGATGCCGCTCATTGGAACAGTCTCGGAATCTATACCGACTATTACACGACCAATCTTCACATAGGTTGTTTTGCCCTTCCTGCCTATGTTGAAAGGGCTTTGAAGAATGTTGAAAAGATAAAAGACTGAGCAATGCTTGAAAGAAACATAGAAAACTTCATCGCTTGTGATTCATCATACGGAGAAGCCGAGATTGTACTCTTCGGAGCTCCTTTCGATTCGACCACTTCCTACCGTCCCGGAACACGTTTCGGCAGTCGTGCCATCAGGCACGAATCCTATGGTCTGGAAACTTACAGCCCTTATCAGGGCAAGGACCTTTGTGACTGCAGAATCTTCGATAGCGGAGATATTGAACTAAGTATGGGAAGTAGCGAAATTGCCCTGGAACAGATTTCTGAAAGGACACGAACCATACTTGAGGACGGAAAGCTTCCTTTTATGGTGGGTGGCGAACATCTGGTGACCCTTGGAGCATTCAGGGAGGTATACAAGAAATATCCTGATGTGCAAATCATTCATTTTGACGCACATACAGACTTGAGGGAGGAGTATCTCGGAGTGCAGCTATCCCACGCTTGCGTAATCCGCAGATGCCACGACCTTATTGGAGATGGACGCATTCATCAGTTCGGTATACGTTCAGGGGACAGGCCGGAATTCCGCTGGGCTGACGAAGGGCATACAAATTTGCACAAGTTCAACTTTAATGGACTCAAAGAGACCGTACAATCACTTGGAAATACACCCGTCTATTTCACCATAGACCTTGACGTCCTCGACCCGTCAATCTTTCCAGGAACCGGCACGCCCGAAGCAGGCGGTGTGAGTTTCCCGGAATTGCTTGACGCCATACAGACCGTGGCGCAGAACTGCAGGATTATTGCTTGCGACGTCAATGAACTCAGTCCAGGTTATGACCCGAGCGGAGTATCGACTGCAGTGGCCTGCAAGATCGTGAGGGAACTCCTTCTGGCTATTGCCAATAAAAGCTAATATATTCATTGTCAATTAGATAAAAGAAAGAAACGAAAATGTCAAAAGTTTTGGTTATCGGATGCGGCGGTGTCGCAGGTGTGGCCATCAGAAAATGCGCCCAGAATGATGAAGTGTTCAGCGAAATCTGCATTGCCAGCCGCACTCTCAGCAAGTGCGAGGCTGTCAAGGCTGAACTCGAAGGCAAGACAAAAGCGGTGATAACTACCGCCAAGGTGGATGCCGACAAAGTGGAAGAACTGATTGCCCTTATCAAGGACGTAAAACCGGATGTTGTGCTCAATCTTGCCCTGCCTTATCAGGATCTGACCATAATGGATGCCTGTCTCGCGACCGGAGTTGACTACGTAGATACAGCAAACTATGAGGCTGAGGACACCGAGGACCCAGAGTGGAGGGCCATCTATGAAAAGAGGTGCAAGGAAAAGGGCTTCACCGCATACTTCGATTATTCTTGGCAATGGGCTTATCAGGACAGGTTCAAGGAGGCTGGTATAACCGCTCTGCTCGGAACAGGATTCGACCCGGGTGTGACAAGCGTATTCTCCGCTTATGCCCTCAAGCATTACTTCGACGAGATTCACACTATCGACATACTCGACTGCAATGGCGGCGACCACGGCTATCCTTTTGCAACAAACTTCAATCCTGAAATCAATCTCCGCGAGGTTTCTGCCAAGGGTTCTTATTGGGAGAATGGTCATTGGGTAGAGACCGAGCCTATGGAGATCAAGCGCGAGTACAATTTCGAGCAAGTAGGTATGAAAGATATGTATCTCCTTCACCACGAGGAGATTGAGTCTCTCGCCAAGAACATCCCCGGCATCAAGAGAATACGTTTCTTTATGACCTTCGGACAGAGCTACCTGACACATATGAAATGTCTTGAGAACGTAGGAATGCTCCGCACCGATCCTGTTATGTTCAACGGGCAGGAAATCGTGCCGATTCAGTTCCTCAGGACCCTTCTTCCTGACCCTGCATCCCTCGGCCCGCGTACAGTCGGCAAGACAAATATCGGCTGTATCTTCACCGGAATAAAGGATGGAAAAGAGCGAAGCATTAAGATTTACAATGTGTGCGATCACCAGGAGTGCTACAAGGAGGTTAAGTCTCAGGCCATTTCCTACACCACAGGTGTGCCGGCAATGATAGGTACTATGATGGTAGTGGGGGGACTTTGGAAGAAGCCGGGAGTATTCAACGTCGAGGACTTTGATCCGGACCCTTATATGGAGGCTCTCAACAAGTGGGGACTGCCTTGGATCGTGGATGAAAACCCTGTACTTGTCGACTAGATTCCTGCAGATATGCTGAAAAAGGGAATGAGTACCCCTTGTTACGTGATAGATTCCGCTGCCATCAAGCGGAATCTATCAGTTCTCAATGGAGTGATGCAAAGAACCGGCGCCCATATACTTCTGGCGCAGAAAGCTTTCAGCTGCTACGCTCTCTATCCTTTGATAGGACAATATTTGAGCGGTGCTACGGCCAGCGGCTTGTTCGAGGCCCGTCTGTGCCACGAAGAAATGTCGGGAAAGGAGAACCACGTTTTCAATCCCGCCTTCCGAGAGGAAGATATGGACGAGCTGTTGAGCATCTGCGACCATATAATCTTCAATTCCCTGCGCCAACTCTCACTCTACGGAGCCAGAGCCAAAGCAGCAGGCTGTGCAATAGGTCTGCGCATAAATCCAGAGAAGAGCACCCAAGAAGGACACGCCATCTACGACCCCTGCGCTCCAGGCAGCCGTATGGGAGTTACTGTCAATGAGCTACGCAATGGTCTGGAGGAGCAGCCTGAACTTCTTGAGCTTTTGGATGGACTGCATTTCCACACGCTCTGCGAACAGGATTCCAATGATCTTGAAATCACCCTTGACGAGGTGATACTCAAATTCGGAACCTGGCTCAAGAGTATGAAATGGATTAATTTCGGTGGCGGGCATCACATCACTCGGGAGGGCTATGACATTGAGCGTCTCGAGCGCTGCATAATGCTTATGAAGAAGGATTTTGGACTCGAAGTTTATCTGGAGCCGGGAGAGGCCATTGCCCTCAATGCCGGATATCTGTATACGACTGTTTTGGAGATTCAGAAAAAGGAATGGGGAAATATTGCCATATTGGACACTTCCGCTGCCTGTCATATGCCTGACGTTATCGAAATGCCATACAGACCTCCCCTCAGTGGAGCCGGTGCGGCAGGGGAGAAGAGTTTCAACTATCGCTTGGGAGGACCTACCTGTCTGGCGGGCGATGTGATAGGTGATTATTCTTTCGATAGGGAACTCAAAGAAGGTGATGTGCTCCGCTTTGAGGATATGGCCATTTACTCTATGGTCAAGAACAATACCTTTAACGGCATCCCTCTGCCGTCCATCTGGATTCAGGACGGTGAAGAATGCCGTTTATGGAAATCATTTTCCTATAGCGATTTCAAATCGCGTATCTGAAAATCAGTCAAGTACAAGTTCCTTATAGTCAAAGCCCCAGCAGTCTGCAACAGGCTTCAGGGTAATGTCACCGTTAACCATATTCACGCCCGGAACGAGGTCTGGATTCTCTCTGACAGCCTTCTTCCAACCCTTATCAGCAATCTGGAGTGCGTATGGGAGGGTAGCATTCGAGAGCGCGAAGGTACTTGTGCGAGGGGCTGCGCCTGGAATATTAGCAACCGCATAGTGAACAATACCGTCAATGATATATACAGGATCGGTATGCTTTGTTGGATGTGAAGTTTCGAAGCATCCACCCTGGTCAATCGCCACGTCAACGAGCACGGTACCAGGCTGCATCATCTTGAGCATATCCTTCGTAATAAGATGAGGTGTAACGTCTCCAGGGATGAGAACTGAACCGATTACGAGATCAACTGAAGGAAGTTCAGCCTTGATATTGGCAGAACTTGCATAGAGTGTCTTGACATTTGCAGGCATAGTCTCAGCCAGATGACGCAAGCAAGGCAGACTCTTGTCAGCTACTGTCACGTCTGCGCCCATACCGGCAGCCACTCTTGCTGCAGCGCTACCTACTCTTCCGCCTCCGAGGATAAGAACCTTGGCAGGCTTTACACCTGGAACACCTCCGAGTACTATACCCTTTCCACCGAAGGTTTTCTCGAGGAAATGGGCTCCGTTCTGGATGGCCATACGTCCAGCAACTTCACTCATAGGGATAAGAAGAGGAAGGGTGCCGTCCTTTGCACGTACTGTTTCATATGCGATGCAGACTGGCTTAGCCTTAACCATAGCCTCTGTCAATGCACGGTCAGCGGCGAAATGGAAATAGGTAAAGAGAACCTGACCTTCGTGAATGAGTTCATATTCAGGTTCGATAGGCTCCTTGACCTTTACAATCATCTCTGCGATGTCGTAAACTTCCTTATTGCTGTCAAGCATAGTAGCTCCTACGGCCTCATATTCGGCATCGGAGAAACCGCTGCCTTCGCCGGCAGTTTTCTGCACATAAACACGATGACCGTGCTTAATCATTTCTTCAACGCC
>JALEPJ010000062.1 GCA_022766385.1 Rikenellaceae bacterium | reverse complement strand
GGTGATGTATATCGTGACAATGTCCTCTCTGACAGGCTCGAGACATACGGTGAGTATGGCAATGGAAGCCGTACCCCATACAACTTCAGCGGAAATGCTTATTACAATGGCCGCGCAGGAAAACTCGGAATCGATTTCAATTTCGACTTCTTCCGCTCAGGTTCAAGCCAAAAGTCCGATGTTCAGGAAAACAGCCAGATTGAGGATGCCATCATCAGGACGGAATCCAGCAATGATGCCGGACTCTATGCCACCAAGCTTGTCTTTTCCTACCCAATATGGATGGGTATGCTCCAATTCGGTACGGAGGACACTTTCACCGGCACCTCGGAAAAATATACTATAACAGGCACCGATGTGCCTTCTTCGTCATCGGATGTGTTTGAGGGCAATCTTGCCTACTTCGCCAGTTACGGCTTCATACTCGGGAAGAGCCAGCTCAGCGCCGGTCTCCGCTATGAGCACGTAAACTACGAATTCAAGGACCTCAGCGGCAATGACAATTTCTCCAGAAAGTATGACAATTTCTTCCCGTCCCTTTCATTCGCCAGGGCAATGGGACCTGTACAACTGATGGCCAGCTACAGCGCCAAGACCGCACGCCCGGATTTCTCCATGCTCAGCAGTGCGATACGCTACAACAGCCGCTTCATACTTCAAAGTGGCGATGCCGCCCTCCAACCCCAGACTCTGAACAATATCAATCTCATGGCCAATTGGAAGTGGGCTACCTTCGTGATGGATTATACGAGAGTTGACGATCTGATTGTCACCTGGGCAAGCTGGTACAATGACCATGAAGTATCCATAGTGAAGCCACGCAATCTGGATACCCCTTTCCATATGTTTTCAGTTTATCTGAATGCCTGTCCGACAATAGGAATATGGAATCTGAATTATACCATAGGTGCACAGCCACAAATGCTGACCATCAATGCTCCGGATCCAAATAACGCCTCAAAAACCAAAAAGACAAGCTTTAATGATAAGCCAATGTTTTTTGGTCAGTTCTTCAACACCCTGAGTTTCAATAATAATTGGCAGCTTGAGCTGGGCTCGGAGATTCATAGCAAGGGCTACTCGACCAATTTCTATATCACCAATACTTATTGCAATCTGACGGCAGCGCTTCAGAAAAGCTTCCTCAAGGACGGCTCCCTCGTAGTAAGACTTGAGGGCAAGGACATCCTCGGCCTGGGTGACAACAATGTATTCTGCGACTATGGCAACTATTTTATGGAGCAGACCAATCAGATGGACACCAAGAGATTGACCCTTTCAGTCAGGTATCGTTTCAACTCCGCTCAGAGCAAGTACAAAGGTACCGGAGCCGGAAGGGATGCTGTCAGCAGAATCAAGAAATAATACAGTATTCTATTCCAGGAAATCGTCGGCATCGTCGGCATCCTCCTCGAATTCCGCACCGCAATACTTGCAGAACCTTGCGCCTTTCTCGTGGCCGCTCCGGCCGCAGTTGGCGCATCTTCTGTTCAGGCTCTTTTTGTCCTCACGTATGAATTCTGCCGAAATGATACCTGAAGGAACGGCCAGGATAGTATATCCGAGCAGCATGATAATGGCTGCGAGGAAACGTCCCAGGGTGGTGATAGGGGTGATGTCTCCGTACCCCACCGTTGTAAGTGTCACCACAGCCCAATAAAGACTGTTAGGAAGATTGTCGAAAGCGGCGTTGTTGGCTTGTCCTTCCACCATAAACATAAGAGTGCCAAGACAGATGACGAGCAGCACTACGAAGAGGAAGAAGACGGTGATTTTCCTCCAGCTTGACTGGATGGCGCGCAGGAGCAGATTGCCCTCGGATAGAAAATTGAAGAGCTTCAAAACTCTGAATATGCGTATGAGCCTGAGACAGCGGAAGATGATGGCGTATTGTATACTTGGGAAGAGGAAGGCGAGATACATAGGCAGTATGGCGAGCAGGTCGATGATGCCGAAAACGCTGAATATGTATTTTCTGGCATTCTTGGCGCAATAGATGCGCAAGATATACTCGGCCGTAAAGAAGACGGTGAAAAAATACTCAAGAACGACAACTGTGGTCTTGAGCCACTGTGCCTTGAAGGTACTGCCGAAAATGGCTATTATAACGCTGACGGCTATGCAGACCATCAGCACTATATCGAACAGTTTGCCTTCACGGGTATCCGATTCGAAGATTATGTTGTACAGCTGATTCTTTCTTTCCTCTTTGCTTTTCATGTAAGTCGTATGTTTATTAAAGCGTAAAGATAGCGATTTTCGCTCTATCTGCGAGCTCCTGCTGCGCTATGACAGAATTGCAGTCTTTGCAAACAGCACGGTTTTTGTGCGGAGATTCAGCGAAATATTAGTGATATGAAAGAAATTAACATTGCACTTGTTGCACACGACGGTCGCAAACACGAACTTCTCGAATGGGTAAAGTTCAATTGGAAGATGCTCGCAAAATATAACATTTACGCAACGGGCACCACAGGAAGGCTTATTTCCGAACTTGTAGTCGAAGAGGAAGGGAAGCTTATAAGACCTTTTGACAAGAAAGTCACCAGACTCTTCTCCGGCCCTCTGGGAGGAGATCAGCAGATTGGAGCTATGATTGCCGAGCAGAAGATTAACATGCTTATCTTCTTCTGTGACAATCTGATAGTCCAGGGACACCAGAACGATGTGTCTGCCCTGACGAGGCTTGCTGCTCTTTATAACATTGCCTTCGCGACAAACAGGACGACGGCGGATATGCTCCTTACCTCGCCTCTGGTCGATGATCCGGAGTACTCAATCGAGCTTCCTGACTGCATTGCCTCATATGCGAACAGAACTTTAAAATAATTCTGTTTTTCCTTGACTCGTACCCAAGGTCAATGTCTATCTTTGCATTCGATAATGCTAAGATAGAATGAACAAGAACATCATCATCAAAAGAGCGCACACCAACAATCTGTGCGACATTGATCTCGAAATCCCCAAACACAGCATCGTTGTGTTCAGCGGCGTCAGCGGCAGCGGCAAGTCCTCGCTGCTGTTTGACACCATTTACACCGAGGCCCAGCGCCAGTTGATCGAGACCTTCGGCTCTTTCGCCCGCGCAAGGCTTCCCAAGCTGTCCCGTCCCGATGTGGACGAAATCAAGAATCTGTCCACTCCTATTGTCATTGACCAGAAGAAGATGGGCAGCAATCTCCGCAGTACGGTCGGAACTGCCACCGAACTGGCGACCTACATCCGTTTGCTCTATTCCCGCATAGGCCAGCCTTTCCTCAATCTTCCGAGCTGGTGCTTCTCCTTCAACCATCCTGATGGTATGTGCCCGCATTGTCAGGGCCTCGGCAAGGAAATCAAAATCGACATAGAAAAGTTTCTGGACAAGAGCAAGTCTCTCAGAGAGGGTGCAATACTCTACCCCTTCTATAAGAACAATTCGTATATGCTCAAGGAGCTTATTGCAATGGAGCTCTTTGACAATGACACTCCGCTCGAGCAGTGGAGCGAGGAAGAGCTGAACCGCCTCCTCTACAGCCCTCCTGTCCCTATTGACAAGTCCAGAACCGGCTTGACCTACAATCGCATCTTCGAAGGTATCGTCTCCAAACTGGAGCGCTCGGCTATAGAAAAGGCCGCTGACGAAACTCCGGAAGAGGACAAGAACCAGTGGAGCCAATTCTTCAATTACAGGGTATGCTCGCATTGTCACGGAAGCAGAATAAACGACAGGGCTCGCAGCGTTACTATCAACGGCGTCAGCATCGACCGGGCTTTCTCGATGGAAATTTCCGATTTGCTTGAGTTTATGAGGGAAGTGAAGGACCCTATGGGCATCTCTGACCCTATAGTCAGGAAATGCGTCTATGTCCTTGAGCAGCTGGACCGTATAGGAGTGGGCTATCTGTCTCTTGACCGTCCGGTATCAACCCTCTCGGGAGGGGAGAGCCAGAGAGTGAAGATGGCGCGCCAGCTTGACTGTGACCTCACGGACCTCCTCTATGTGCTTGATGAACCGAGCGTGGGACTTCATCCAAGGGATACGGAAAAACTCATTGAACTGATGCAGGAACTCAGGGACAGGGGCAACAGTGTTTTTGTCGTTGAACACGATCCTGACATCATACGCAGTGCGGAGTGGGTTGTCGATATTGGACCTAAGGCAGGAAGTCTTGGTGGCAGGGTAATGTACAATGGTCCTGTTGAGGGCCTATATCAGTCAGATGGATTGACAGGCCGCTGTCTCAGGAAACTGCAGGAAAAGGAGTCCTCCATCGGCGGCGGAAATCTGTCACGGAGACGGCCGTGGACCTCTGCCTTCAGAATAGAGCACGCTAATGTCAACAATCTGAAGGATATAAGTGTGGATATCCCTAAGGCGGTGCTGACCTGCGTTACAGGAGTGGCCGGTTGTGGCAAGAGCAGTCTCATCCACGACTGTTTCGCAGCACAGCATCCTGAGGCGGTAGTGATTGACCAGCAGCCTATTGGGCGTACATCTCGCGGAAATGTCGCTTCATATATCGGTATCTTCAATTACCTCCGCCAATACTACGCCGAACTCAGTGGAGAGGATGTTGGACTTTTCAGCTACAACTCTGATGGAGCCTGCCCTAAGTGTTCCGGCAGGGGTTTCCTGAGCTATGAGATGAGCTTTCTGGATGCTGTGCATACCAAATGCGACGAGTGTGACGGAAAGCGTTACAACAAAAAGGCGTTGTCATACCGTTTGAGAGGCAAGAATATCGCCGAGGTGCTGGATATGACCGTTCTTGAGGCTATGGACTTCTTCTCTGCCGACAAGAAGACCACCAGATTGCTTTCTCTCCTTGACCGTGTCGGTCTGGGATATCTGAAGCTGGGACAGACCCTCAGCAATCTTTCAGGAGGTGAAAGCCAGCGCTTGAAGATCGCCAAGGAACTCAGGAAGGAGGGCAATATCTATATTATGGACGAGCCGACTACTGGTCTTCATATGTCCGATATTGCCAATTTCATCAAGATAATTGACGGACTGGTCGATGCCGGAAATACTGTGGTGGTGATAGAACACAATCTGGACGTGATACGTCACGCGGATTGGGTAATCGACCTCGGTCCGGAAGGAGGTAAGAATGGAGGACAGCTTATCTTTACCGGAACTCCGGAAGAACTCAAGTCCTGTCCGGAGTCGATAACGGGTCGCTATATCTAAGAGTTACTCTTCCATAAAGAGCTGTTGGCGGACATAATCAAG
>JALEPJ010000044.1 GCA_022766385.1 Rikenellaceae bacterium | reverse complement strand
CGGTATAATGCAGCAAGCGGCACCCACATGCAACCTTCGAAGAGCAGGTTATCCCTGCCTAATGGACTACTATGTTCAATTGCACAGAATGTAAGGAACCGCCGTATGCCGAACGGCACGTACGGTGGTGTGAGAGGTCGGTAAACGAAAGCAGGAGATAAACTCCATTACTTTCGTTTACCTCCTACTCGATTCCGCCTGCTCAGTGCGGCTTTCATCTCTTCCATATACGGAAGGTGCTGAAAAACAGTCAGGACAAGAAGCCTTTCTTACAGCAAAGCTTCTTGTTGGTGCAGTTGAGAATTGATTATTGAGTTGGAATGTGCCCTGATTTACATCAGATAGTCGGACATATCTCGCCCCGCTGACTGGCCTTCTCGTATTTCACTGGAAGAAATATTCACTTCAGGGGCATCAAGAAGTGTAATTTTGAAATCCCGGCCTTTTTCGCTGCCGTCTATCAGCCTCTGTTTCAATTCCTCCATATCGAAGCCCTTCCTGGGATATACGGCAATGCCATATTCGCAGAGTATTCTTTCGTAGTCCTTCCACCTTGGGAAGGATTCCAGATTGTCCGCCCCAACTATCAGGGTATAGCTGTTTTCAGGCTCAAGTTCCTTCAATGCATCCAGGGTTCTGATGGTATAGTGTGGTGCTTCCATATCCAATTCAATGTCATCCACCCAAACCTGCAGCTCGGGGTGCTTGGTCACAGCATCTACTGCGGCATCATATCTTTCAAGTGCCGACCGATTATTTGAAGCGTCCTTAAATGGATTCTGAGGGGACACCACGAGGTACACCCAATCAAAGCGTTTGTCTTTTGAGAGATATTCCAGAATGGCCAGATGGCCGATATGGAGAGGATTGAATGATCCTGAATATACAGCTATCTTCATATTGCCCAAAGGTCTTACTGCTGGTTGAGGAATTCATCGACGATGCGTTCAGCTTCGGCGAAGGCTGTCTCCAAGACATCATTTACAAGAATATGGTCGAATTTGTCGGCGTAGCCCATCTCCTCGCTGGCTTTGTCCACCCTCTTCTGAATGTCTTCCATTGAGTCCGTACCGCGTTTTATAAGCCGGTCTCTCAGAACCTCAACACTTGGGGCCTGAATGAATACGGAGAGGGCCTTGTCACCGAAGTATTTCTTTAGGTTCACTCCACCTTTGACATCGACGTCGAAAATGATTACGTGACCCTTGGACCAGATTCTATCCACCTCTGACTTCAGCGTTCCATAGAAGCGCCCGGGATAGACCTCTTCGTACTCGACGAAAGCATCTTCAGCTATTTTCCTTCTGAACTCATCTTCGCTGAGAAACCAGTAGGCAATTCCGTTCTGTTCATCTCCTCTCACCGGACGTGATGTCGCTGATACTGAGAACTCCACTTCCGGATGCAGAGAAAGCAGGTGATTGACTATGGTGCTTTTGCCGGACCCTGACGGTGCAGAGAAAATTAGTACTTTGTCTCCCATATTCATTGTTATTTAATGCAAAAATAGTTAATTTTGCGTGATTTGAATTGATTATTACTCAAACAAAAGAAATAATTCACAAACTATGGTATCTTACAAAGAACTTGGCCTCGTGAATACTCGTGAGATGTTCGCAAAGGCAGTAGCAGGCGGTTATGCTATCCCTGCTTTCAATTTCAATAATATGGAGCAGCTCCAGGCTATTATTATGGCTGCAGCTGAGAAGAGATCTCCTGTTATCCTCCAGGTTTCAAGCGGTGCCCGCAAGTACGCTAACCAGACCCTTCTCCGTTATATGGCAGAGGGCGCTGTAGAGTATGCTAAGGAGCTTGGTTGGGAGAAACCTCAGATTTGCCTCCATCTCGACCATGGTAACTCTTTCGAGCTTTGCAAGAGCTGCGTTGATATGGGCTTCTCATCAGTAATGATTGATGCTTCTTCTCTTCCATATGAGGAGAATATCGCTCTTACCAAGCAGGTCGTTGACTATGCTCATCAGTTCGACGTTACAGTTGAGGCTGAGCTTGGCGTACTCGCAGGTGTTGAGGATGAGGTCGCTTCAGAGGTTTCACACTACACAAAGCCTGAAGAGGTAGTTGATTTCGCTACCCGTACAGGTTGCGACTCTCTCGCTATCTCTATCGGTACTTCACACGGTGCTTACAAGTTCACTCCTGAACAGTGCACCCGTGACCCTAAGACCGGTAAGCTCGTACCTCCACCACTTGCATTCGACGTTCTTCACGCTATCGAGAAGCAGCTCCCTGGATTCCCTATCGTTCTCCACGGATCATCATCAGTTCCTCAGGAGTATGTTGACGAGATCAACTCACTCGGCGGAAAACTTCCTGATGCAGTAGGTATCCCTGAGGAGCAGCTTACAGAGGCTTCAAAGAGCGCTGTTTGCAAGATCAACATCGACTCAGACTCACGTCTCGCCATGACAGCAGCTATACGCCGCGTCTTCCACGACAAGCCAGGTGAGTTCGATCCACGCAAGTATCTCGGACCTGCTCGCGACGAGATGAAGAAGCTTTATATGCACAAGATTGACGTTCTCGGCTCAAACGGAAAGGCTGAGTAATTCAAGAGGCAATAAATTGAGAATCCGACCCAACACAGGGTCGGATTCTTTTTTTTGAACCGAGCCCGACCGTAGCCGCTATTATCCCACGGGACCTTTCTCCCTTCTGTACCATGAATACAGCAACAGACTAAAGCTGAATGCACTCGGAAGGCTCTGACTCATTCCAACATCGGTCCAGAACGGTAATCACAAAGCGGCGATGCGCCTCCAAATCAGCCGGCTCAGGCTTGAATGAAGTCTCCTTGGTCAGCAAATAAAGCTTCTCGATTTTGCTGATGTCCGCCTTCTCGTCGGCCTCAAAGCGATAAACGGCAAAGTACATCGCCTCCTGCATCGGATCATCTTCCGGACCGGTAATCCAACGCACTTGTCCGCTGGTGTGGCTCAACCAAGCCTCAACCCTCTCCGGAGCTACTCCGTCTATATCCACATAGGCAGGAAGAAAAGCTGGATATTTTTGGTAAACTATTGAGAGCGAGTCTTTTATATTGCAAACATTCTCGGAAATGGACCAACCCGGCCACCAAACATTGCCCTGAATACCTGATAGTTCGCGGCTGATTTCCATCTTGCGCCTCATCTGCGTCGTAGAGGGATTCTGCAGGTCTTTTTCTGAGAAGGTTTCAATGCTTTGGCCAAGGTAGAGATGCCCTGGCAGTTCCTGCTCGCTCCACCAATTTGCCAGTGTTTCATAATCAGCCGCTCTATGCCCTATTTTCCAATATAGCTGCGGTGCCAGGTAATCCACATAGCCTTCCCGTGCCCACAGTGGCGTGTCTGCATAAAGTTCGGAGTAGCCGGACAGGCCATTGGTCAGGCTTCCATCAGGATCTTCGGAAATATTGCGGTGGATACCGAAGGGTGAAACTCCGAAACGCACCCAGGGCTTGATTTCCTTGACGGCTGCATTGACCTCGGCAATCAGCGTTGAGACATTGTTCCTCCGCCAATCCCCCTTCTGCTCTTTGCTGAAACCTTGAGCCGCGGCGTACTTCCGAAAGGTAGCGGCATCGTCGAAGTCCTTGCCCTTGATGGGGTAGGGGTAGAAATAGTCATCGAAATGTATGCCGTCCACATCGTATCTGCTTACTATGTCCTTGATTACTGCCAGGATATGTTCACGGGATTCAGGCTCGCCGGGATTGAAATACTGTTGATCCCCGTACTTTACGAAGAGCTCAGGCCTCTCGAAAAAAATGTGTCCCTCGCTCAATTGTTCACCCTCTTTGACCGTAACCCTGTAGGGGTTAAGCCAGGCGTGGAGCTCAAGCCGGCGGCTGTGACATTGCTCTATCATAAACTGCAGCGGGTCCCAGAACGGTTCTGGAGCCTTGCCCTGCACTCCAGTCAGATAGCGCGTCCAAGGCTCGAGCGGGGACGGGTAGCAGGCATCAGCTTCCGGCCTGACCTGGAAGAAGACGGCATTGCATCCGGCAATCACCAGCGAGTCGAGGGTGGCGCAAAGGTAGTCCTGCACTTCGGAGCTGCTCATTCCGGAGAAGCTGGTATTGCCCACGATTTGCAGCCAAGCGCCCCTGAATTCGCGCTTGGGAGAAGAGGCGAGGGCGGAGAGCGACAGCAGGGCTGTTAGTATGATGGTGGCAATATGTTTCATTTCGGGCTAAAGGTACGCTTTTTTTGCTAACTTTGCAGACTATTATCTTATTGCAATGGACAAACTCAGTTATGCATTGGGTATGAGCATCGCCCAGTCCCTGATTCAGTCAGGCGTGAACGAGCTCGCATATGAAGATTTCAAGAATGCCGTAGCCGATTGCCTCGAAGGACGTGAGCCGGCCATCCCCATGGATGAGGCCAATGACGTACTCAATGATTTCTTCGCAAGGACACAGCAGGAAATGATGGAAAAGCAGAAGGAAGTCGCTGCTGCCTTCAAGGCCGACGGAGAAAACTGGCTTGCCGAAAATGCCAAGAAGGAGGGCGTCAATGTTCTTCCAAGCGGCCTTCAGTACAAGGTAGTGAAGGAGGGCAATGGCAAGAAGCCGGGTAAGTCCGCTCAGGTGAAGTGCCACTATGAGGGTACTCTCACCAACGGAATGAAATTCGACAGCTCATATGACAGGGGCGAGCCTGCCATCTTCGGAGTGAACCAGGTCATTGCCGGCTGGACGGAAGCCCTTCAGCTTATGAGCGAGGGTTCGGTTTGGGAACTCTACATCCCTTATCATCTTGCCTACGGAGAAGCCGGTGCCGGAGCTGCTATTCCTCCTTGCGCGGCTCTCGTCTTCAAAGTTGAACTGCTGGAAGTGCTTGACTGATTGTAAACTTTTGATTTACAGTGCAATATAGACTCATTATCGATAGCGGCGCCACAAAAGCGGAGTGGTGCGCTGCAGGCAGAGACCGCAGGATGACAGTGACGGCAGGGATGAACCTTGCCACGATGTCAGAGGAATCGGCTCTGGAGAGCATTGCCGCCGCCCTTGACAGTCTCGGACTTGAGGGCAATGAAGTCGGAGCCGTCCATTTCTATGCGGCGGGACTCATTGCCGGATCAGCCTCCGGGGCAATGGTTTCAAGTCTTTTCGCGAAGCGTTTCCCGGATGCGGATATTGAATGCGCTTCCGACCTGCTTGCCGCGGCACGCGCAGTATGCGGCCATTCGGCAGGGGTTGCGGCCATACTTGGAACTGGTTCCAACAGCTGTCTTTTTGACGGCATATCGATAGTGCGCAATGTCCGTTCGGGCGGTTTCATACTCGGAGACGAGGGCGGCGGGGCCAGCTTGGGCAAGCTTTTTTTGTCAGATTTTCTGAAAGGTCTTGTCCCTGAGCCGATTGCGTTAGAGTTTGCTTCCTCTTTCGATGCGGATTACCTGAGTATAGTGAACAGGGTTTATCATAGTCCGGCCCCTGCGGCTTACCTCGGCTCCTTTGCTCCGTGGATACTCTCGCACGCGGACTCGCATCCCTATATGCGTGCTCTCATTGACCGCAATCTGAACAGCTTTATCCAGAGGGTGCTGCTGCAATACGATTGCGAGAGGGTGGGCTTTGTGGGTGGATTCGCCTCCGCCTGCGCCTCCTCTCTCAAGCGTCTGTGCGCCGAAGCCGGCATAGAAGTCAGTTCCATCATAGCCTCACCACTCGAAAACTTGATCTCCTATCATTGCCAATGAGCGAAAAGTACCCGTCAGAACTTCTTCAGAACGCAGTCGATGCCATAAGCTCGCTCCCGGGAATAGGCTCCCGTAGTGCGCTGAGGCTTGCTTTGCACCTGCTCGGGCAGCCTAAGGAGAATGTGCACCATTTCACCGAATCAGTGCGCAAACTGGTCGATGAGGTGCAATATTGCCCCGAATGTATGATGATTTCTGACCAAGGATGCTGCTCGATCTGTGCCGACAAGAGTCGCGACCATAGCACCATCTGCGTCGTGGAGAGCGTGCGGGACGTGATGAGCATCGAGAATACGGGACAATATCGGGGCGTTTACCACATCCTCGGGGGAATCATCTCGCCCATCAACGGCATCGGACCGTCGAATCTGACCATAGGACATTTGGTTGAAAGACTCAGGGCAATGAGCGCGGCCGTCGACGACCCTTCCTCTATAGAGGTGATAATGGCCTTGAGCGGAGATGTGGAAGGAGAAACCACAGCCTTCTACATCTACAGGCAGATTTCGGCCTTTGGGATCAGAATCACTGCCCTTGCACGCGGCCTCGGCTTTGGTGATGACCTTGAATATGCTGACAGTCTCACCCTGGGACGCTCCATCATCAACCGTCAGAATTTTAAGATATGATTGCTATACTCGCAGCACTTGTCTTCGCAATGTCCCTTTGCGCCGATTGTCTGGCTGTCTCAATTTGCTCCAGCGTCACTCTCAAGAAGTTGGAGTGGAAGCCTGTCATCGCCATCAGCCTCGTCTTCGGAGTGGTGCAGTCCGGACTTCTGCTCCTCGGCTACGGCTTTGGGGATTTTTTCGTCGGCTATGTCGAAAAGATTGCACATATAATCGGCTTCCTGCTCCTTCTTTATGTCGGAGCTTCAATGCTCAAGGAAGGCTTTGCCAAGGATGCGGAGGCTCACGACCTGAACGGCCTCGGGCATATCATCATTGCCGCCATTGCCACCAGCATCGATGCCCTGGCGGTCGGTATTTCCTTGTCAATGGGTGGGGATACCCTGGATGACCTTCTCTTCAAGGCTCTCGCTGTATTCTTTGTCACTATGCTGTCAGTCGTGATCGGAATATATTTTGGCAAAAAGCTTGGCGAACGCATAGGTCATACTGCCGAAATTCTTGGCGGTATAGTGCTGATACTGATGGGTATCAATATTCTTCTATAGGCTTTGTCCTCCCGAATTTTTTTTCTATATTTGCGGGCTGACTTCTCCGTAATGTCAGCTGGATGAAGTGTAACCCTACCGGCGAAGGCGAGCCGGGCTAAACCAGGGATCAGCTATGATAATGATTTTCTACAGGATAGGCGATAAGGTAGATTATTGCCAGTCTGAAACGGAGTTCGCCAAGCTCAAGAAAGAGGATGTCATTTGGATTGACCTTCTTGACCCTACGGGCGAAGAAAAGAGAGCCACTGAGAGATTTCTCGGAACTGAAATCCAAAGCCGTGCCCAGGCCGAGGAGATCGAGAGTTCATCACGTTTCTACGAGACGGATGTCGCTATTTTCGCGAATACTAATTATTTGACGCCAGCCGATGACGCTTACGAGCTTGCTCCCGTATCGTTCATCATTGTGGACAATACCCTTGCGACTCTTCGTGACGTTCCTCTGCGAAGCATCACCAGCCTTCAGCATAAGCTCTATGCCAAACCGTCCCTCTTCAAGAGCGGATGGAACATCTTCGTAACTATGCTCGACCAGAGAATTGACCTTGACGCGGATATGGTGGAGATTCTTTCCAAGGATACCGCCCGTTTCAGCAAGCGTATGAATCAGGATGAGGACATCACTGAAGACTTCCTCCTCGATATCAATCAGCTGCAGGAAAACACCATGACAGTCAGGGAAAATGTCGTGGACAAGCAGAGGTTGATTTCCAATATAGTGAAGAGCGATAGATATCCTGTGGAACTTGAGGCCAAGTTCACCATACTCCTGCAGGATATTGCGTCATTGATTAACTTCACCAACTTCAATTTCGAACGTCTGGAGTATCTCCAGGATACCGTGCTCGGTTTGATCAACCTTGAACAGAACAGGATTATGAAAATCTTCACGGTGGTTTCAGTCCTGCTTATGCCTGCTACTCTCGTGGCCAGCTTCTATGGTATGAACGTGCACCTTCCTTTCGCGGATTGGAATCTGTCCTGGCTCTTCATCGTTGCCCTGATGCTGCTGTTTGCAGTGGTGCTGTACTATCTTTTCAAAAAGAAGAAAATGCTTTGAAAACCTGAGGGTTCTCATTGTATTTCAGAATATTATGTTTATCTTTGCACGCTTTTTGACCGGCGTGCATTTTTTGTCGGCGAAGCACAATACATAAAGTTAAACCCCTAGTTTGTTATCATTACAAAATTATGGCAGAATTTTTAAACGCATCTGTTGCTCCTGAAGCATTCGATTGGGATGCATTTGAGGGCGATTCAGCACTCTACGGCGGTGCTGAGAAAGCTCAGATTCAGGACGCTTACAATCAGACTCTTTCAAAAGTAGTCGAGAACGAGGTTGTTGAGGGCGAGGTTACCGCTATCAACAAGCGCGAGGTTATCGTTACCATCGGAGGTAAGAGCGAGGGTGTTATCTCAGCTCCTGAGTTCCGTTACAATCCTGACCTCAAGGTCGGCGACAAGGTAGAGGTCTTCGTAGAGTCAGCTGAGGACAGAAAGGGTCAGCTCGTTATTTCACATAAGAAGGCACGCGCTCTCAAGTCTTGGGACCGTGTAAACGAGGCTTACAACAACAACGAAATTGTAAAGGGCTTCGTGAAGACCCGTACAAAGGGTGGTATGATCGTAGATGTATTCGGTATCGAGGCATTCCTTCCAGGTTCACAGATTGACATCAAGCCTATCCGTGACTACGATGCATACGTTAATCAGCCAATCGACTTCAAGATTGTCAAGATCAATCAGGAGTTCCGCAATGTTGTCGTTTCTCACAAGGCTCTTCTCGAGGCAGAGCAGGAGCAGAAGAGAAGCGAGCTTATCAGCAAGCTCGAGAAGGGTCAGGTACTCGAGGGTACAGTCAAGAACATCACCAATTACGGTGTATTCGTTGACCTCGGTGGCGTTGACGGTCTCATCCATATCACAGACCTCTCTTGGGGCCGCGTAAATCACCCTGAGGAGTTCGTACAGCTCGACCAGAAGATCAAGGTCGTTGTACTCGATTTCAATGAGCAGCAGAAGAGAATCGCTCTCGGTTACAAGCAGCTCACTCCACATCCTTGGGACAGCCTCGATGCTAACCTCAAGGTTGGTGACAAGGTTAAGGGTAAGGTCATCCTCATCGCTGACTATGGCGCATTCGTGGAGATCGTTCCTGGTGTAGAGGGTCTCATCCACGTATCTGAGATGAGCTGGTCTCCAAGACTCCACTCAGCACAGGAGTTCCTTAAGGTAGGTGACGAGGTTGAGGCACAGATCCTCACCATCGACCGTGAGAACAGAAAGATGTCACTCGGTCTCAAGCAGCTCACATCTAACCCTTGGGGCAACATCCGTGAGAAGTATCCAGTAGGATCAAAGCACAAGGCTGTAGTCCGCAACATCACCAACTTCGGTGTGTTCGCAGAGCTTGAGGACGGCGTAGAGGGTCTCGTACACATCAGCGACCTCTCTTGGAACAAGATCAAGCATCCTTCAGAGCTCGTTGCTGCAGGTGACACCATCGACGTTCAGATTATCGACTTCGATGAGGCTAACCACAAGCTCAGCCTCGGCCACAAGCAGCTTCTCCCTAATCCTTGGGCAGAGATTGAGGCTAAGTACACCGTAGGTTCTACAGTTGAGGGTACTATCGCATCAGTTACCGATAAGGGCGCTACCATCACACTTGACGGTGATGTTGAGGGATTCGCATTCAACCGCGAGATCCTCAAGGAGGATGGCAAGCCTGCTGTTGCCGGTGAAACACTTCCATTCCGCGTAGTTGAGCTCCGCCGCTCTACTCACCGCATTCTTCTTTCTCACGTAAGAACTTACGCTGAGGCTAAGGAGAAGGCAGCTGCCGCAGAGGTAGATAACACCAAGAAGGCTGTCAAGAAGATCAACTCTTCAGTTGAGAAGACCACTCTCGGTGACATCGATGCTCTCGCAGCTCTCAAGGAGAAGCTTGAGAAAGGCGAGTAATCAATGGATTTTCAGTTGAAAATAATGGGCTCGGCTTCGGCCAGGCCCGTTATTGACAGATTTCAGAGTGCCCAGGTACTTACCGTACACGGGCGCTCTTTTTTAATTGATTGTGGAGAGGGAGTTCAAATCCAGCTCCAGCATTTTGGAATCTCATCCCTGAAAATTGATTCCATTTTCATTTCCCATATTCACGGAGACCACGTCTTCGGAATCTTTGGGCTTCTTTCCACTATGGGTATGCTTGGCCGTACTATTGCTCTCAATATTTACGCGCCTCTTGCCTTCGGACCCATACTCAAGTTTTTCTTGTCCTACTATGGCGAAGGGCTAGGATTTGAAATTCGGCATATAGTCCTGAAAATGAAGGAACCGGAACTGATATATGAGACCAAGTCTCTGGAAATCAGCGCTTTTCCTTTGAATCACGGCATAGAGACCTTTGGCTTCCTTTTCAAGGAAAAGGCTCCTCAGCGCAATGTCAACAAGGATGCTCTGGCCAAGTATGGTTTCACTCTGGCAGAAATTGCCTCTTTGAAAAGAGGAGAGGATATAGTCCGTCCTGCAGGCCGTAATGACTCAGCCCCCGGTTTCCATAACGGTTTTGTAAAGTACTCAGATTCTGATGAGCCTCTGATTATCAAATCGGAAGAAGCGTCATATGTGCCTTGGATACCAAGAAGTTTTGCCTATTGTTCAGACACAGCCCCTTTTGCAAGGGAAGCTGAATGGGTAAAGGGCGTGGATATGCTCTATCACGAAACCACCTATCTCGCCGAATATGCTGAATTGGCCGCCACAAGACACCATTCCACTACTCTGCAGGCAGCTCAATGTGCCAAGGATGCGGGAGTTGGCCGCCTGATTATTGGCCACTACTCTTCACGAAACAGGAATTCCTCCGTTTATGAGAAGGAATGCCGTAGCGTTTTCCCTGAAAGCTATGCCTCGAACGATGGCTCTGTCTTCGACCTTCCATTGAAAAAGCACCCACTTCTTTAGCTTTTCCGGGGGCTGTCGCAGCTATGTACCGAAAGCAGAGTGTGGGAGTAGCGTTTATTTCCTGGCATTGAGCGCTGCCTGGAATTCACGGGCATTGCGATTGTGTTCGTTGAGAGTGACAGCGAACTTATGGGTTCCGCTGAAGTCGGCATTGGCACAGAAATACAGGTATCCGTGACGGTCCGGGTTCAGCACAGCCTCCAGACTGGCTTTAGTCGGAACACAAATAGGTCCCGGAGGAAGCCCTGCATATTTGTAGGTGTTGTACGGAGAATCGACTTCCAGATGCTTCAGCAGTATCCTGTTCAGTCCATAATCAAAGCAATATGCCACTGTCGGATCTGCCTGGAGTTTCATTCCTATACGGAGTCTGTTGAGATAAACTCCTGCTATTGAAGGCATTTCCGGCTCGTAGTTGGTCTCTCCGCACACAATTGAAGCCACTATGCTTACCTCTTCCTTGCTAAGATTCTGCTTTGCAGCTTTATCAAGCCTCTCCTTGGTCCAAAAGGCATCATACGCATCCTTCTGTTTCTGAAGTATATCCTCAATGCTCGCAGTCCAGTACATCTGATAGCTGTCAGGAATGAAAAGCGAGAAGACATTCTGTGAATTGAAACCGTATTTCTTCAGCAAGTCATTGTCATTCAATGCAGCATATACAGTAGCTGAATCCACCATCATCTGATTGGCAATCTTTCTGGCTATTGCCCCCTTGTTTCTCATTGAGCCCGAAAGCACCAGTGAAGCGGGCGTCTGCCACCCATTGTTCAGCATACGTGCGACGTATACGCTTGAGTGCTCAGCTTTGACAACATAGCGCCCCGGCTTGATATAATCCTTCACCTTTTTCTCGGCAATCATCCTGTCAAGGCTATTTCTCCTGATGACCGAGGCTGAATCTGCTATATTGTTCACCACATCCTCCAGTTTCGAGTCGGGATAAACATAGACTACCGCCTCTTTTCTGAAGTTAGGAACCTTGTTGTCAATGTACCAATGTGCTGCCTTAGGACCTGCTATTCCGCACAAACATAGCACAACGAGAACTGAAATGCTTGCTATCAACCTCTTTCTTTTCATTTTCTAAGTATTATCGTATCCCCTGAACGGAGCATGTGTTTTTCGTCAAAGCCGTTGAGTTTTCTGATTGAGCTCAATTTCACCGCGAAGCGTTGGCAGATATCACGCAGATTCTCTCCGTCCTCTTCCACTATATACTTGTCCAAGCCCTTCTCGGCTTGAGCCTTTTTCTGCTGGATATAGACCACAGTCCCGGCAACAAGTTTCTCATTTGAGCTTAAGTCATTGATTTTCAATATTTCTTTATGGAAAAGGTTGAATGCTGAGGCAATGCTTTCGTAAGTCTCACCTTCTATGGCATATACGAAAGCGACCCCGTTCGTAGCGTAAACCTCACGTCTGAGACTGAAGTTGAAGCTCTCAGAAGCCTTCTGATCGAAAATGACAGCAGTTTCCAATGACAATGGAGACTCAGGAATGACCTCATTTTCTTCACTTGCGGACTTCTTCGCCTTTGCGGCCTTTTTCTCAGCCTTGCGAGCCTGACGTCTGCTCATTTTGCTCTCCTTGCTATTCTCTGGCTCGTTTGAGACCTCCCTGACTGCAGGGGATAGTGCCTCCACTTCGGCAATGCTCATTGAGTCATACTTTGCCAGATTGTAGTCCTCAATAATTCTGATCAGTTTTGACGCATAAGAAGGGTCCGTAGCATAACCGGCCTTCTTAAGACCGTAGGCCCAGGATTCATAGTCCTTTGTGTCGAAATCAAAAAGGAACTTGTACCTGTCGCGGTAGCGGAGAAAGTCCGAATGATCCTTGAAGGACTCGTCAGCATTGTCATAAACACGAAAACATTCTCCCTTGCTGTCATCGTCCATCTTCATTGACTTGCCTTTCCAGTCAGTATGGCACTTGATTCCGAAATGATTATTGCCCTCGGAGGCGAGGGCTGATTGCCCCGAACGGGATTCCAGAATTCCTTGGGCAAGGGTGATGCTGGCCGGCACTCCGCTCCTGTACATCTCACGAACGGCAGTGGCTGCCCATTGCTCCGCATATCTCTGTTGCGGGCTTGAATCATTCGGGCCTGCATTGGCGAAGATACAGAGCAGAAGCGCGAGAACGATAAGAAGTCTGGCCGCAAGGCCGGAACAAACAGTAATGAGGGATGGTTTCATTGTCTTTATCCTTATACGCGTTTAACCTTGATAATCTGTTTCAGAATCCCTATCTGCGAGATGACCTTGTCCAGCTCCATATTGGAAGGAACGAGTATTCTCGCGGAGATGTCGTACCAACCGTTGCGCCTGTCCTCGTTGACTGTAAAACTTCGAATGGAAGCCTTGAAGTTGCTGATTACGCTCATAATGTCGGCCAGCACGGAATGCTCCATCTCGGCAAGTATCCTGAGCGTGCATTGGAAATCTCCTGTGCTTGGATTCTCTGCCCATCTCACTTTCTGGATGCGGTAAGGATACTTGTCCAGAAGTCTGGCAGCATTAGGACAGGTCATTCTGTGTATCTTGATGCCCTCGCTTCTGGTGACGAAGCCGAACACATCATCTCCGTAAACAGGGTTGCAGCAAAGTGCCATTCTGTAGTCAATGCCCTTCACATCTTTTGTGCTGATAACCAGAATGTCATCTCCGGTTTTATGCTCTGTCCATTTTTTGTTGACGCTCTCTTCCGCTTTTTCTGCATTCTCGGGCTTGGCGCCATTGTTCTGATTCAGGATGAAGGCCTTGATATCGTTAATGTCTATCTTTTCGTTACCCAGATCGGCAAGGAAGGAAATGACGCTCGAATACTTCAGCTTCTTCATCATATCGTGCATCATATCGTCAGGGAACTCCAGCTTCCAATTCTTCAACCTCCTCTCCAGCAGCTCCTTACCCTCAGCGGCCTTCTTGTACTCCTCCTCTTTCATCTCATGCTTTATACGGCTCTTGGCCTTGGAGGTCACAACCCAGTTCAACCAGTCCTGATTCGGTTTCTGGTTTTTGCTGGTCATAATGTCCACGACGTCTCCGGTATGCAGCTCTTCCTTTATGGAAACAGCCTTGCCATTGATTCTTGCGCCCGTGCATTTCGAGCCGAGACCCGAATGTATGCAAAAGGCAAAGTCAAGGACGGTCGCCCCCTTTGGCAGTTTCTTCAATTCTCCTGAAGGGGTGAATACGAAAACATCGGAAGAAGGAGGTACAGGCAATTCATCCTCGCCCTCGGAATCAGGAGGGGAGAGAGGCGCGCTCTTTCCGTGCTCAAGGGAGTATCTTACAGCAGTAAGCCAATCATCCAGTGCACTTTCGCGTTTAATGCCCTTGTATGACCAATGTGAGGCGAGTCCACTCTCGGCCATTTCATCCATTCTCTTAGTTCTGATCTGCACTTCCAGATAAGCCCCCACCGCATTCTTGACTGTGATATGAAGGGATTCGTAACCGTTAGGTTTAGGGTTGGAAATCCAGTCGCGAAGACGATTTGTGTCTGACTCATAAGTCTCTGTCACAAAGCCGAACACCTTCCAACAGAGGGCGTGTTCCAGCTCCCTGTCGTCTTCGCAGTCGATAATGAAGCGTATGGCGAAGACATCATAGACACCGTCGAAATCCACCTTCTGTTTCTGCATCTTCTTCCAGATGGAGAAAGCCGACTTTGTGCGTGCCTTGAGCTTGTACTTGATCCCGGCGTCAGAAAGTGTGGTCTTCAGAGGCTCAATGAATTGTGTTGTAATCATCTGCCTGTCCCTCTCTGTGGCCTTGAGTCTGTTGGTAATGGCCCTGTACTGCTCCGGCTCCGAGAAACGGAAATAGATATCCTCCATTTCACTCTTCATATTGTAGAGTCCCAACTGGTGTGCAAGAGGGATGTACAGCATCAGGGTTTCCAGTTGCTTGCGCTCGCGCGAAGCCTTCGAGAAAAGGTCGAGAGAACGCATAACCTCCAATCTGTCAGCGAGTTTCAATACCGTAACCCGAGGGTCGGTAGAATAAGAGACTATGAGTTTTTTATAATTGTCCGCCTCAAGCCTTGTGTCCTTCGGTTTGATTGTGGCTATTTTTTTCAAACCTTCGACCATCTTGAGTATATCCTTCCCGAAACGGCCGCTTCCTGTAATGTCCACCTCAGGATTAAAACGGCTCGCCTCGTGCAGGAAAACAGCGCAAACACAGTCCGCTCCAAGTCCTATCTCGTCACAGGCTATTTTCGCCACCTTTATCGGATGGTCGATGAAAGGGACTCCGTTGCCCCTTAATTCTCCTTCCAGAGCCTTTTCCGCTATGGAATAGGCTTCAGATACCAGGCTCTTCTCCTCATCGGAAAAGTTCGGGAAAAGTGAGTCGATTTTTTCCATAATCTGTCCTTTTTATTGTTTGACAAACTGTTTCTAAAACTGAAAGTAAATGAATGCCTGCAGGTCAGCTGTAATGAACTGGTAGGCAATGAAGGCTGCTGCCACGACGACAAGTGCCATAAGCGGCAGCGGAAGCAATGCAAAATTCATACGATACCATCGCTTGAAGCGCTCCGGGAGCCAATGAATGAACATTCCGAGCACTACAAGCAGGAATACGTTCCAGTATGAGGCGCAAATCTCCGGAATCAGGGACAGGTCCCAGGCCGAGCCAATCTGATTGACCATATTCTTTGCCGTCTTCCAAGCCTCCTCGTTCGCCACGGCAGGGTCAAGGTTCGAGCCGCTGCGGAAGAAAAGACGTGTAAAAGTAATGAAAGTGAAGGTCTGGACCACACCCCAAACATAAGCCAAGGTTTTGCAGCCTTTCCCCTTGAAGAGATGATATACGTATCTGACAAGGGTGCCTGCGGCAATGACGCTGGCCCAGATGAAGAGCAGCCTCCATAGCGGTGCGGGCGAGAATTTGCAAAGGAGCCCTAGGGCAAGGGTCAATATACTGACGCTCAGTGCCTTAATCCACCAGGAGCTGTCCTTCCAGAACTGGTAAACCACCAGACCTATGCCGTTGAGGCCGCCCCAGATGATGAAGTTCCATGAAGCACCGTGCCAGAGACCGCCCAGAAGCATCGTGATGAATCTGTTGATATTGGCAATAATCTTTTTCCTATGTTCGGGTTTCAGTGCTGCAACGATGCCCAGGACAGCGGCAATGCCGATGAATGCCACAGAGACTGCCCAACTGCCTGAGAGCAGCACGGCAATGACTGCAAAGAGGACAATGAAGAACCAGGTACCGAAAGTCGCGTTCCTGTTTCCTCCGAGAGGGATGTAAAGGTAGGAGCGGAGCCAATAGCTGAGCGACATATGCCATCTGCGCCAGAAATCCTGAGGGTTTGAAGCTTTGTACGGGCTGTTGAAGTTCTGCGGAAGATAGAAGCCCATAAGCATAGCCACGCCTATGGCAATGTCGGTATATCCCGAGAAGTCAGCATAGACCTGCAGTGAGTATGCGAAGAGGGCTGCCAGATTCTCAAAGCCTGTGTACAGCAGAGGATTGTCGAATACCCTGTCAATGAAGTTTACGGCAATGTAGTCGCTGAGTATGATTTTCTTGAGCAATCCGTTGATTATCCAGAACACGGCAATTCCGAACTGCTTGCGACCCAGGAAGAATGGCTTGTAGAGCTGCGGAATGAATTCGCTGGCCCGAACTATAGGTCCTGCGACCAGCTGTGGGAAGAAGCTGACGTAGAAACCGAAGTCGAGAATATTCTTGACAGGCTTGACCTTCCCTCTGTAAACATCTACTGTATAACTGATTACTTGGAAGGTAAAGAAGGAAATGCCCACAGGGAGCACTATCCTGTCCACATTGAAGCGTGGCTGTCCTGCTATGGCATTGCCGGCGGCCGCAAACCAGTCGTGGACTTCGATATGGCTGCCGAAAACGGTATTTACAAAGTCCGTGAAGAAATATGCGTACTTGAAATAGCAGAGCAGGCCCAGATCAATGAAGATGCTGAGGCACAGCCAGAAGCTCTTCCATCCCTTTTTCCCGGCTCTGTCTATGCATTGGGCAATGAGAAAGTCCGAGCAGGTGACGAAGATGAGTATGAGTACGGACAAGCCGCTGGTCTTGTAGTAGAAGAAAAGGCTGACGAAGAACAGAAAGGCATTGCGAAGGAGCCTGCGCCTGTGCAACAGGGAAAATGCAGCGAAGACGAAGGCGAAGAAGGCCCAGAAATAGAATTGGGTGAACAGCAAGGGAGAGTTCGCATCGAATGCGAACAGCCTGTGGAAGAATGCTGTCAATGAATTCAGGTCCATTTCTTACTGTATCTTGTTGTAATCGTCGGCAAATGCATTGTAAAGCAGGTCTCCGAGCAGATTGTATCCGCTCTTGGTGAAATGCAGCCTGTCGCTCTGTACCAGACCGGCATCACGCCAAAGGTTTACGCTGTTCTTGCCGCCCATAATATCGTAAAGGTCCCATACCGCAGCTCCAACTTCCTCAGCGAGCTCGAACATAGCCTTTTTCACGGCAGGAGCATTGTAATTATATGTCATTCCGCGACTTATGTAGCGGTAGCTGTCATTGTTGGTAATGAAAATGAAGCTGCAGCCGGGAGCTTGGCGGCGCACCATCCCTATGAGCTGGCGGTACCTCTCCTTGAATACTTCTACCTTGAAATCCACCTGCTTGCAGGCAGAGTCATTAATTCCAAGTCCCAGTATTGCAATGTCTGGTTTAGCATAAGCAAGGTCTCTTTCAAGTTCATCGCACTTGTTGAGCCAGGAGCTAAGGCTGGCACCGTTAGTTCCCGATGCGTAGTAGCTGAAACCGCTATGTCCGTTGAGAGGTTCAATGCCTCCGAGAACAAAGCTGCTGCCCTCAGGAATATGGAAATTGACCTTGATAGAATCCAGTTCCTCTCCCAGTTCAAAGAGAAACCTGTCATTGCCCTCATTCTGGCAGAAAAGGGTGTCGCAGCCTTTGATGATGATGGGAAAGGATTGACCGTCAGGTGAATAACCGAGAATGCGACAGCTGTTCGCGCTGCGCAGAGAGTCTCCTTTAGCCTTGAAACTGAAGGCCACGGCAGCCTTTGAATCGGAGGTCCTTGCTCCGAAACCTGTGATGCCGTAACGGGGACGGGTGCCCTTATAGCTGCGGCTGATGACCGAAGGATCCCATTGCCCTTCGACACTGAAGAACTGCTCCTTGTCATAGGCAGGGCTGATCATCCTGTATGGGACGGCATAGCCGTATTCGCCTTCTGCCGCGGCTGCGAAATTCTGTCGTAGCCTGTCGGGGAAATAACTTCCCTGAACGTGGGAACCGCCTATGTGCCAGATGTTTACATTGCCCTCACCCGAACTGAGCATCTTTTCGATTTTGACATAGAGGCTGTCGAAGCGCTCGTGGCTGCCGGGGAAGTGGAGCTCTGTCTTTCCGAGCCGGACGCAGTCAGGAATGGAATCCCTGACTATTTCCACATAAGGTATGCGTTTATGTGCCTCTTCAGGTGCCTGAGCCTGTGCCCCGAACTGTATTGTCAGCGCCAATATGATGAAAATCAGACTATTCCTCATTTTTCTTTCTCCATTTGTAGTATTCGTAATAAACCATCAGGGCATTGGTGAACATCTCACCCATCCTGTCTGCACCGCGGGGGGTAAAGTGTATGTAATCGGAACCTGCAAGTGCCGGCTTGGCCTTCACCCAGCGGCTCATCGAATTTTCTCCTCCCATTGCGGAGTAGAGGTCCCAGTATGCAGCGCCATTGTCATTGGCAGCAGCCTTGAGCGAGTCTATCAACATAGGCAGATGCTCGTAGCTTAGCATTTTACCGTTTTTCGATGTGGACATATCCGAAGGTCCGATGAAAAGTATGGATGCGTCCGGAGCGGCATCCTTCAAGTATTTGATTTGCTTTTCTATGCTCTGTTTGTAGTTGGAGATGGCCTTGCCCGTTTTTGTATAAGGAACAACATTGCCACCGTACTGGAGTATGATGAGCTTTACATTTTCGTGCTCGTAGAATTCCTTCAGCTGTTGTTTGTTGATGCTGGTGAAGATGGTGCCTCCGGACCCGCGCATAGGCACATTGTCGAGGCTGACTCCCTTGTCCATATCGAGCATAACTCCATATATATCATTGTAGCCGGAGAGCGTCAGGCTGACTTTGGAACTGCTGTCGGGAAGATTGAAAGTGTTGAAATTCAGTACTTTGCCAGCCTCCACTTCCTGCCTTTCCTTCGCGACCCCGAGCCTTAAGCTGCCGTTTCCGGATAGAACGGTCAGACGGTTGAACCAAGTGGACGGCGGCAGTTCTCCCTTTTTCGGAGTGGTGAAGCTCGCAATGATGGTGCTGTCGACTCTGGTGGCATTGCCAACAGGCCCGTAATTCTTGTTGCCGAGCTTCTCGCCTTCAGGGTTGAAGACGCTGTACTGGAGTAGCGATTTATTAACTGTTTCGCTTACGCTGTAGCTGTAATACGGCCCTTTTAGTGGGATGAGGCCGGGGCCTCCGCCTCCGAATCTCTTCTGCAGCTTGGCGCGTATCATCTTGGAAACGCGGTCCTCCTCAATCTGGGAGTCTCCATAATGCACTATCCTCACGCGCTGAGCCGATGCACTGTCAAGTGCTTTGAAAAAGGAATCAAACCAGCTCAAATCATTGCCCGGCAGATAGAAACGGGCTGAGTCGCTGCTGAAAAAGCGCATATAGCCGTCCCTCCTGAGTTGAAGAATCTCAGCCTCCCTGCGTGCCAGAAAGTCTTCGGGAGCTTCGCTCTCCTCCTGGACATCGCCTTCAAGCACCTCGCCGAGGCTGGGGAAGCGCAGGGTCAATCCGTCCGTGACCTGCACACCCTCACTCGGATAGAATGCGCTGAGCATGGCCAGCATCGCTATTACTGCAACAATGAACAATAGTATCTTGTAAGCTTTCATATTTCTACTTGTCTTTCCAAACCTTCAGATACTCCTGAAGGGCCCACATTTCATCCCTGTACTTGGCCGCAGCGGTGAAATCCAGATCTGCAGCCGATTTCTGCATTCTTCTGCGGTCCTCCTCTATCATCTTTTCTACCATCTCGCGCGTCATTGACCTGATTACCGGATCCTGAAGTACGGCAGCAAGATCGGCCTTGACATAGCCGTCGACATATGCGGTCTTGCTATCCCTTCTGGAATCGAGCCCGAGATCGACTGATACAAGACCTGCACCCAGCTCCGATGGGTCCGGAATATAAACAGGCTCCTCATAGGAAGTGGCTGCACTGAGGCGGTTGACACCGTTGACAGGTCTGGATTTGCTGCCTGAACCAAGCTCGGATGCGAGTATATTGTGCTTTACCTCCACCTGTTTAGGTGTGATGTGGTTGACTTCATTGTACTCCATCTGCTTGGCCCTGCGCCTGTTGGTCTCGCGTATAGTTGCTTCCATAGACTTGGTAATGACGTCAGCGTACATTATGACGAGGCCGTTTACATTGCGTGCGGCGCGTCCTGCCGTCTGGGTCAAGGCCCTGCCCGTGCGCAGGAAACCCTCCTTGTCCGCGTCAAGTATGGCTACAAGCGACACTGAAGGTATGTCAAGCCCCTCCCTGAGGAGATTGACGCCTATCAGCACGTCGAAGAGTCCGTTCTTGAAATCTTCAATAATCTCCACTCTTTCAGTGGTATCCACATCGGAATGGATATAACGGCATCTGATGCCGATTTTCATCATATATTCATCAAGCTCCTCCGCCATACGCTTGGTCAGCGTGGTGACGAGCACTCTCTCATCTCTCTCGGCACGCTGCCTTATCTCTTCAACGAGATCATCAACCTGATTCTCCACAGGTCTCACTTCTATCGGAGGGTCCAGCAGTCCTGTCGGCCTGACCACCTGCTCAACGACCAGCCCTTGGCTCTTTTCCAATTCGTAATCGGCCGGAGTAGCACTGACGTATACCTTCTGGCCGGTAATCTGTTCGAACTCCGCGAAGGTCAGGGGCCTGTTGTCAGATGCTGCAGGCAGTCGGAACCCGTATTCAATGAGGACTGACTTTCGGGAGTGGTCGCCGCCGAACATGGCATGAATCTGCGGAAGTGTCACGTGACTCTCGTCGATGAAGGTAATGAAGTCGTCAGGGAAATAGTCCAGCAGACAGAAGGGTCTCTGCCCGGCTTTCCTCCCGTCGAAGTATCTCGAATAGTTCTCTATTCCGGGGCAATATCCCATTTCCTTTATCATTTCGAGGTCGTACTCTACCCTCTGCTTCAAGCGCTTGGCTTCCAGATGCTTGCCTATTTCCTCGAAATAATCCAATTGGAGTTTCAAATCGTCCTGGATGAGGCTGATGGCGGCATTGCTCCTCTCCTTGGTGGTGACGAAGTTATTGGCCGGATAGATGGAAATCTCGTCCAGCGACTCGATGAAGGCTCCGCTCGAAGGCTCGATTATGGCTATGTCGTCGACCTCATTGCCAAAGAATTCCACCCTCACAGCATCGTCCGAACCTGCGAGGCAGATATCGACCGTATCTCCCCTGACGCGGAAGGTACCGCGCTTGAATTCAGTTTCGGTGCGGGAATAGAGAGCATCCACAAGCTCGTACAGGAATCGCACGAGGCTCCTTTGCTCGCCTTTCTTGACTTTGACGGTCTGCTCGTGGAAGTCGTCGGGATTGCCTATGCCGTAGAGGCAGGAGACGCTGGATATTACGATGACGTCCCTGCGGCCGCTGAGAAGGGCACTGGCAGCGGAAAGCCTCAGCTTCTCAATCTGGTCATTGATGCTGAGGTCCTTTTCTATATAGGTGTCGCTCGAAGGGATATAGGCCTCCGGCTGATAATAGTCGTAATAGGAGACAAAGTACTCCACCGCATTGTTCGGAAAGAAGGCCTTGAATTCTCCGTAGAGTTGGGCGGCAAGGGTCTTGTTATGGCTGAGTATCAGAGCCGGACGCTGCATCTTCTCGATGACATTGGCCATCGTGAAGGTCTTGCCCGAACCTGTTACTCCGAGCAGGGTTACGTCAGAAATGCCCTCGCTCAAGGCTGTGCACAACTGCTGTATGGCCTCAGGCTGGTCGCCCGCAGGCTTGTATTGTGATTCCAGTTTGAATTTCATCTTCTGATGACTGCCCTTCCGTTTATTCGTATTTTGAGAGCCTTAGAAGCTCGTGATCGGCCTTGATCTTGTCGATAATCGAGCAAACAAGGCGATAGGTGCGACTGTCCTTGGTATAATTGGCAGGAGAGATGAAACGCACGCGTCCCTGTCTCAGCAGTTTCTGGGCTGCGGCTCTCTTCTTTTCGTTGTGGGGGTCGAAAACCGCAATAGAGTGTCCTCCGAACATATTGACTATCTTCATACAAGGAATGTCGGTCTCTCCGTCGCCGAAGTATATCATATTGCTGAAGGTAATGCGCTTCTCGTCGTCGGTGGAGCTCTCGTTCACCATCTTCGAATCTCTCGAGCTGAAGATGCCCTTGCTGATCTTGAAGAGGAACTGCGTTTTGGCGGTGTAATCCACTGCGATTCCCGGCCACTCAGCCACTCCTTTTTCGTCGTAGATGAAGGTTCCTGCGAAAATATGTTTGAACTCCTTGGCAATGACGGAGCCTTCGATGATTTCCTTAAGACCGGAAGAGTTGATGTAATGCTCGACCTTGACTCCGCGTGAGTCAGCGTATTCATTGATAAGCTTGAACCAGCCCTTGACACCTTCATAGAGCTCGATATCCTTTCCGAATTCCCTGAAGCCCTCGCGGGTAAGACTTATGTCGTTTCGCTTCGCTTCGTCGAACATCAGTTTCATATATGCGAGGATGTTGCTGGCATCCTGGCCTATGGCTATACTGTCGCTTTTTGTCCAGAATTCCTCGGGAGTCTGCCCTACAGCCTGGATAAAGCCGAATTCCTGCATATTGCCCGGCGAGAGTGTCCCGTCGAAGTCATAGATAAGTGCGATGATTGGCTTTCTTCTCATAATACACAAAGATACTCATTCTGTGCGTTTTTCAACACTCTTCCCCTGCTTTTTCCGTTTGCTTTTCGTTTACAGGGTCTGCCAAAAAGTCAGTCTTTTCAAGATGGAACGCTATTTGGTCTTATCACTTCGCCCGGCCACAGCAGGAAATTCTGCCTTCAGCCAGGGAAAACAAAGAGAAATAAACTGAAAACAGAATAATAAAATGGAAAACAAAGGCAAAATCGGAGTAACAACCGAGAATATTTTCCCGGTCATCAAACAGTTTCTTTATAGCGACCACGAGATCTTCCTTCGTGAACTTGTAGCCAATGCAGTCGATGCTTCACAGAAGATGAAGGCTCTTGCCCTGAGCGGTGAGTTTACCGGCGATTTGGGTGAAATAAAGGTTGTAATTGAACTTAATGAAGCGGATAAAACGCTGAAAATCAAAGATAACGGTATTGGAATGACCGAAGAGGAGGTGGACAAGTACATCAACCAGATTGCCTTCTCATCAGCCGGAGAATTTCTCGAGAAGTACAAGGATCAGATAGGCAGCATTATCGGTCACTTCGGTCTCGGTTTCTACTCTGCCTTTATGGTTTCCGAGAAAGTCACCATAGAGACACTTTCATGGAAGGAGGGTGCCAAAGCTGTTAAGTGGAGCTGTGACGGCAGTCCTGAGTATAGCCTGGAGGAATGCGACAAGGCAGACAGGGGAACAGTCATTACCCTCTATCTCGACGCAGATTCTACAGAATTCGCATCCAAGGGCCGCATTCAGCAGCTTTTGGACAAATATTGCAAGTTTATGCCTGTGCCTGTAGTCTTCGGAAAGGAACAGGAGTGGAAGGATGGCAAGTATGAGGATACTGACAAGGACAATGTCATCAACAAGATAGAACCTATCTGGACCAAGGCACCGTCATCGCTCACCGATGAGGACTATATGAAGTTCTACAAGAGCCTCTATCCTATGGAGGACGAGCCTATGTTCCACATCCACCTGAACGTGGATTATCCGTTCAACCTCACCGGTGTCCTGTATTTTCCTAAGCTCAAGGAAAGGATGGCAGTGGATAAGCATAAGATACAGCTTTATTGCAACCAGATGTTCGTAACAGACCACGTTGACAATATCGTGCCTGATTTCCTTACCCTGCTTCACGGAGTGATCGACTCACCTGACATTCCTCTGAACGTTTCCCGCAGCTACCTGCAGAGCGATGCCAATGTGAAGAAGATTTCTACCTATATTACCAAGAAAGTCGCTGATAGACTGGAAGATATATTCAAGAATGAGCGCGAAAAGTATGAGAGCAAGTGGGATAATCTCAAGCTCTTCATCGAGTACGGTATGCTCACCGACGAAAAGTTCGGAGAGAGGGGACTCGGCTTTACCCTTCTGAAGAATACAGACGGCAAGTATTTCAGCCTTGAGGATTACCGCAAGGCCATCGAGACAGAACAGACTGACAAGGATAAGAAGGTGGTTTATCTCTATGCGACCAACGTGGAGGCCCAGTACCCTTACATTGAACGTGCAAAGAATAAGGGCTACGATGTTCTCCTTCTCGATTGCGAGCTCGATTCCCACTTCGTCAACCTGCTTGAACAGAAGCTTTCGGACAGCCGCTTCGCTCGCGTTGATTCCGACAGCATTGACAAGCTCATCCCTAAGGAGGATAAGCTGGAGCCGGAGCTCAGCGAAGAAAAGAAGAAAGAACTCTCTGAACTTTTCAAGTCAGTTCTGCCTGAGGGCAATGACTATCAGGTCGAGGCTCAGAATCTGGGTGAGAATGCTGAGCCTATACTCATCACCCAGAGCGAGTTCATGCGTCGCTACCGTGAGATGAGCGCTCTCAACGGAGGTCTCAATTTCTATGGTGAGCTTCCTCAGGCCTACAATATCATAGTCAATATGGAAAACCCTCTGATTCAGAAGGTTGTTGAGGCCAATGACAAGGAAAGCCCGCTCCTCCGCCAGCTCACAGACCTTGCCCTGCTCTCCAACGGAATGCTTAAGGGCAAGGCGCTGGCAGACTTCATCGCCCGCAGCCAGGAGCTTTTGAAATAAGCTCCTGGGCATTCCCTATTCAGGAAGCAGGATTCGATAGATATTGCAACCAATGAAATTGCCAAGGACTATACAGAGGTAGAGGGGCAATATGTTCCAAATATGCGCTTCCCAGAAGCTGAGACTGCAGCTGAGATAGTAGAAGACATCTGCAATGCAGTGTGGGAAACCGCAAACGATGAACATAGGTACGCAGAAGAGCATAGGCAGCCATTTGTCACGCCGTGCGAAGGTGACGGCGGTGGTCACAAGGATGCCGCAGCCTATTGCCAGGATGCCGGCCTTCAGAGGGCCTATTGACAATCTGGAGCTTAGAATCTTTTCGGCAGCTTCCTGGAGTGGCATAGGGGATACTCTTGTCATCAGCGCTATCAGCAGGCAGCCGACGATATTGCCAAGGAGTATAATTCCGAGCTTGCCGAGTTCTCCTTTGACGAAGAATCCTGCAGAGCCTGTGAAGAGATTGTATTTGTAAGACACTACGGCAATGAGTCCGCAGCTGAAAAGAAAAGCTCCCGCTATCCCGCCTATGGCCAGATAGCCGAAGCCGGCAATGCCAATGCAGATTCCTGCAAGTATGGCTGATCTGAATGTTTTCATAAATGTTGACTGTATGAATTGATTTATGCTTGTCTCGCTTTTGGACGGAATCAGTCCAGACCGTCATCGCCCGCATTGCTTGCAGGGGCTTTCTTTTTGAGCCTTCCGCTCTTTTTAAGTGCCTCATTGATAATCCATTGAAGCTGACCGTTGGTGCTGCGGAACTCGTCCGCAGCCCAACGTTCTATTGCTTCCATTGTTTCACTGTCAATGCGGAGGACAAAGCTTTTGCTTGCTTCCTTAGCCATATTAATAGATTGAACCGGAGTTGACAACAGGCTGAACCTGCTCATCGCTACAGAGAACGACCAGGAGATTGCTTACCATTGCAGCCTTTCTCTCTTCGTCGAGAGTCACGATATGGTCATCGGTAAGTTTGTCAAGGGCAATCTTGACCATGCTCACAGCTCCTTCGACTATCTTCTCGCGAGCACCGATAATAGCGTCTGCCTGCTGGCGGCGAAGCATCACTGCGGCAATTTCCGGAGCATATGCCAGATAGTTGATTCTGGCCTCGATGACGTGAAGTCCTGCCATTGCAAGTCTCTCATTGAGGGTCTTTACAAGTTCTACATTAATCTCGTCGGCATTGCTGCGGAGGGTGAGCTCATCCTTCGAATCGGCATTGTCATAAGCATAGAAACCAGCAACCTGGCGGAGAGCAGCATCGCTCTGAACACGCACGAAGTTCTCGAAAGCGAGGGAGAGCTGGCGCGAAGCCATGCCCTTGCCGGCAGTCTGCCCAGATGCAAGTGACTGACTGTCAATTTCGAAGAGGGCCTTGTAGCTATCCTCGAGCTTCCAAACGAGCACCATTCCGATGAGGATAGGATTACCCGCCTTATCATTGACCTTGATAGGCTCCGGATTGAGATTTCTGGCACGGAGGCTCACGCTCTTCTTGACGAGGAAAGGATTGAGCCAGTAGAAGCCTGTCCGGCTGAAGGTGCCGCTGTACTTACCGAAGAAGACAAGCACTTTGGCCTCGTTCGGTTCGAGCTTGACAAAGCCGGTATTGAAGAAGATGAAAGCGACTACGACCAGGATAGTGATGAATCCACCCAAGTCAGTTTGTACTTTAGGAACGGAAACAATTATGCAAGCCAACCATACCAAGGAAATGAGCAATGTAACGAAACCGTTCATTACCAAACCTTTGTAACTGAATTCCCTATTCTTTTCCATAATAAATGTGATTAATTGTTTGTCTATTTTAATATGATATCAAAATGATATCACAAAGATAGTACTTGTTTTTTAATCTCCAAATATTCTTTCAACTATTTTTCAATTTGCTTAGTGGAGGAGTACCTTCTGCCACCATTTCTTCTGACAGCTATTTGTGGATATCCGCCTTGATGTGGTTCACAGCAGTACAAAAATAACCTATGCTTTTACTCTTCTTTAGCACTATTGTGTACAATTAGCGCATTATTATTTCCAAATCAAGCCTAATTTGATTATATTTGTTGGAAAGGTGCAGTGAAATAGCTGCCAGTTTTTAATATTAATAACACACAATCAATTGTTTATGAAAAAACTAACTAGTATTTTGGCTGGACTTATCCTTTTCGTGGGTATGGCCAATGCTCAGGAACTCGCAAACTTCAGCCGCGGTG
>JALEPJ010000014.1 GCA_022766385.1 Rikenellaceae bacterium | reverse complement strand
TCGCCCAATTGGTCGCGTCCTGCCGTCTGTACTATCTTTTCCTGTGCCATAACTTGGAATGTCAATATGCCGAATAGTGAGATTAAAATGATTCGCCTCATAACTTATTGAATGAAATTATTGATTCTGTTCGCCGGATTGAGCGGTGTCTGGTCGGACAAAACCAGCGATTTGACCATGTGCAGCGTTCCCTGCTTGTATTTTTGGAAATGTTCGGAGGCAATATGCTTTTCGTAAGCTTCCTTTGAGGCATATGTCTCCAGGATAGTGACAAGGCACGGATTGTCCTTCTCCGCAACTGCACACATCGTCAGCACTCCAGGTTCGGTGCGCAGAGAGACCTCCCCCACTTCGATCGCAAATTTCATATATTCATCAAGATACTGCGGATGAACTTCGATTTTCGACAACCGCACGATGCCGTCGGCAGCCATTGGTTCCTTTCCTTTTTGTTCTGAGGCATTATCGCTCTTACACGCAGAAGCGAGCATTACCGCGAGGATACAGACTATATTTATAAAACGTATCTTCATTACAGGTCATTTTTAAACAGTTTGGAGTTTTATTGCTTTCTATTTTCGCCCGTATATCGCTATCGACAGCCAGAGCTTCGATACCATTCCCATTGATACGACCTCATCGAGCCATGTCGGAACGCGGGTTGTCATTTGGGAGAGGGTCGAAGAAGTCAACAACAATGACTGTTCTATAATCGTTGCATCTGGGCACTGAGTGCGTGCTTCACTAATCGACGTGGAAATGCCGCTGCTTCCGCTTGTCGCGAAACGGAGAGAGTGCCTCACCGACCCATTCCTCGCTGATATAAGGACCGTACACCTACGCTGTATCGAAAAATGTCACTCCTTTGTCGTAACCCTACTTTAGGTTTTCTTTGAAGAAGCTTTCTATTCTGTCGTATGGTATCACGCCGGCTTTGTCGTCATAGAGGTCGGTGTGGACTGCACCAGGGATGATGAGCAGTTCCTTGTTTCCCATCACGGTGGTATTGCCCGGTTCCGGCTTCACTCCTGTCATAGCTTCGAAGGCACCTTCACTGAAATAGCGGCTGTGGGCCTTTTCACCGTGAATGAGGAGAACCGGAGTCTTGATCTCACGCGCCATATCCAGGATTGGCTGGTTCATAAATGACATGGTTCCGATGATATTCCATCCGTCGTTGGAGTTGCCGCTGCGCGGGTGGTAGCCCCTCTCGGTCTTGTAATAGTCGTGGTAATCCTTGACAAACCAAGGTGCATCGTCCGGAAGCGGATCCACAACTCCGCCTGCACGTTTATAGCTTCCTGTCTTGTAGTCTTCAGTTCTCTGAGCGGCCCAGGCCATGCGCTGGGCATCACGGGCCTGCTCGTTGTCAGTGCATCCGAAATAGCCTTCACGGGTTACACGCGACATATCGTACATTGTGGAAGTGACTGTAGCCTTTATCCGTGGATCGAGAGCTGCAGCATTGATGGCCATTCCGCCCCAGCCGCAAATACCGATAACGCCAATACACTCAGGGTCAACATTTTCCTGTACTGACAGAAAATCCACAGCTGCCAGAAAATCCTCAGTATTTATGTCCGGGGAAGCCATACGGCGAGGCTCGCCACCGCTCTCACCCGTGTAGGACGGGTCAAAGGCAAGAGTGAGGAAGCCGCGCTCAGCCATATGCTGGGCATAGATGCCGCTGGTCTGCTCCTTGACGGCACCGAAGGGACCTGAAACTGCAATTGCCGGCAATCTGCCTTCCGCATTTTTGGGAATATACAAGTCAGCGGCCAGTTCAATGCCATAGCGGTTGTGGAATGTGACCTTGGAATGCTCTACAAGGTCGGATTTCGGAAAGGTCTTGTCCCATTCCTGTGTGAGGTTCAGTGTACTCATATTCGTGTTTTGCTTGCAGCCGGCCAGCAACATTGCCGACAAGGCCAATATTATTGTAATTTTCATGCTGCAAATGTATCCAGAGATATCGGAATAGTTGTACTGATATTCGCTGAATATATACCAATTTCGCAGATTATGCTATCTTTGCAGTGTTATGAAGAAGATTCTGAAGGGACGGCAGATTGATTCATCCGAACACGAAACCAAGCCCTCATAAGGAGGTCGTCAACTGTCGGGATGAGAAGTTCAGAGGATGGTGGAAGAACGACGATGCTGTCCACAGTCTGAAATACCAGAAATACGCAAACTGGCAGCTTGATCCTCTTGAAGATGAAAAGATTCTGAATGATCTGCTCGATTTCAAGGCTGTCAGAATGTTGCCGCAATCGATGGCTAGGAGCAGCGATAATCCGTATAAAAGATATATGATAATCCAGATGATACGTGACTTCTTCACATGGCATTTATCTCTTTAAGAATAAAAGATCGTAGGAATAGCAATATCGTCCGAACCAGAAACTTTCGCTATGTTTCGGTTCGGCATATGAGATCTTGAATTGAGAACTATAAGAGGAATACTGAAATGATGTTTCCAGTACAACTCCGTCCTTATGAACTTCAAGAACCTTGAAATTGAAATCCGGAAAG